>BBSC01000004.1:0-425677 GCA_000830475.1 Vibrio ishigakensis
ATGCACACGAACTTAAACAGCCTCAAACCGACGTCATGCCGGAATCTATCCGGCATCTTTACCACTGAACATACTCAACCAACCCCCTCATCAAAGCCACCAAATAACTTTAGATCACGATCACACTTTTAATCTGCATATCAAGTGAGCGTTGTAATTTCCCAGTTCCATGAATATTATTGCAAACGTTCCCAAAAATGATATGCGGTATTTCAATGAGTAATCAGTCACAGTCAGTACTAGAACTGGTGGAGTTTTGTGGTGGTCAATCTAACCTTCGCCGAGTGCTAAAGGCAGAAGGGCAGCAGTTTATTGAGGTTGTAGATGCAGGTCTTCTTACCTCACATACTGAAAACTGGGTGAAGTTGGATGTATTGGGAGAGACTCAAATTGTTCTTCCGAATGAGCGTCAACTAACTGACTCTGAGCTTCTAGAGCTTGGTACCTTGATTGATGAAAACTTGAGAGCGCTTGCCGATGCTTGCGTTCAGCCGACTGAATGTGAGTTCCGTCCAAGTTGGCATGTGGCTCCGCCACAAGGTCTACTTAATGACCCAAACGGTTTATCTACCACAACGGCGAGTACCATCTTTTCTATCAGTGGTATCCATACGCATGTGTGCACAAAGATAAATACTGGGCGCATTTGACTAGTAAAGACCTGATCAACTGGGAGTGGAAACCGCTAGGGTTAACCCCTTCTGATTGGTTCGATAGTCACGGCGTATTCTCAGGCCACGCGCTAAGTAATGGCGAAGAGTTAATGCTCTTCTATACCGGAAATACTCGCATCGGTAATGAGCGCGTTCGTCAAACTACTCAGTGTTTGGCTGTATCTCAAAACGGGATTGATTTTAAAAAGCTCGGTCCAGTTGTTCCTGAATTACCCCCAGGTGTGACCGAGCATATTCGCGACCCTAAGATAGTGAAGCGTGGTGATGAGTGGCTGATGTTCCTTGGCGCCCAGACCACAGACCTGAAAGGTCGCCTTGCTATCTATAGTTCTACTGACCTAAAACAGTGGCAGTTCAAAGGCCTGTTTGGTGAAGAGCAGGGTGATTTTGGCTATATGTGGGAATGCCAGATTTCTTCGAACTAAACGGTCAAAGCTTTGTGGTTGCTGGACCTCAAGGAATTGAGTCTGAGAGCAAGCATCATACTATCCCGCACCACAACGGTATCTTTAAGTCTGAGTTTGGTGAAGACAACAATATCACCCTGAGTGAGTTCCAGAACCTAGACATGGGCTTTGACTTCTACGCGCCACAGTCGATGGAAACAGCGGATGGTCGCCGCATTATGTCTGGCTGGATGGGACTTCCAGATGAGATCAAACACCCAAGCAACAATTGGGTTCATCAACTTACTGCGTTGCGTGAGTTGAACTATACCAATGGCAAACTTATCCAATGGCCAGTCGCTGAGATTGATTCGCTTCGAACTCAAAAACAGCACATCGAGCTTAGCGAAGGCGAGACATATAACGTCCTAACCAACAAGTCATTTGATTTGAATGTGACGTTAGATCAGGGCGCTGAACTTCGACTGCATGATTCAGGTGAACAGTATGTTTCTATCAAGCTAGAAGACGGCATCTTGCTGTTGGATAGAACCCATACTCAGATCCAACAAGGCGATACGATTCGTGAGTTAGAACTTGAGAGTGAGGAAGTTGAACTTCGTATCCTCTCTGACAATTCTTCCCTGGAGCTGTTTATTAACGGTGGTGAGCAGGTGATGAGCGCGCGAGTGTTTACTAATGGTCATGGAATTAAGCTAGAGAAAGGTATGGCGAGTATTGAACTCTATGAGTTAAAGCCTGCAACTAGACCTTATATCTAATAAAAAAGAGAGAGCTCATATGCTCTCTTTTTTTGCGCTGAAAGATTATGGCACTTCTATATTGAGTTCTAAGACTCCGTCGGATGCGGTCAATACATCTTCATATTCTTGAATGGTGTTGTTCATGCCTATCTTGATACCAAGTTGCGCTGCGCCACCTGATATATGACGAATGATGATTCGATGCTTGCCTTTGGGTGTACGCTTATCTGACCACATCACTGTTTGAGTGCCATTCATCGGATCTTGAGTAAAATGACCACCCTTTGAGCCGTTAGCGCTTGCTTCATTGATGGTTTCACCGCTCGGGGTGACAACCTCAAGGGACAATATTGCCGAGCTTGGTACCCAACCAAAGGCGACCTGCATTCGACCGTCCACCATATCCTCGATCTTGAGCCTCTCCAGAGGAGTCTTCTGGCTCTGCTTGTAGTCATTGATCTCGGTAACTAGTTTTGTTTGTTCTTCTTCGAACACTTGAATTTTGTCTCGCAGTTCCTGATTCGAAGTTTCAAGCTCTTCAAAACCTACCTTAGCAATACTCACCCTAGATTGCGCTGAGATGCCCGCCAAGGTAAGCAGCAACACTGATAAGAACAATGCCGCACCATAAACAGTGTTACTCGAAGGAGAAGGGGTATCCGTTTCGGTATTACTCTCTAACTGATGCTCGAGGATCTCACTTTCTAGCTCAGCCTCGTTCTCGGTTTCGGCTTCGACCTGTTTTTTATGGGTTAGGCTGTTCAGTTCTTGTTGGTACTTTCGAATGTTCTGTAAAAGCAGAAAGCAGGAGACCAACGCCACGATTGCGGGACCGACGATAAGAAGGTTATCAAAGATGAAATTGCCCATGAGTTTTCCTCTCTAGTAAACGGGGAGGGGTCATACAACAAAGAGAACCGTAGAAATAACAATAGCACTAGATGCGTTAACGCGTTATTCAAGGGCGTGGCGCGACTTCCTTAAGGGAGTTCAATAGATGTGGTATTCATTGCTTAACAACCAATTTCAGAGAATAAAATTTCAGCTTACACTTGTTCGCTAAACATGACATACTAGCTCGGTAATCGTGCATGAGGGCGAGCAAATGACGCAACTACAGACCCAATATTCAGTTAAAGAAGAGGTTGCAAACTCTATCACCCATGGGGTGGGGATGGTGTTTGGTATCGTTGGATTGGTGATGTTGCTTATCAAGGCCATCGACCATTCAGCAGATGGTCTTACTATAACTAGTATGGCTATATATGGCTCAAGCATCATAGTGCTGTTCCTCGCTTCGACTCTCTATCACGCGATCCCGTATCAAAGAGCCAAGCGCTGGCTAAAAACCTTCGACCACAGCGCTATCTATCTGTTGATTGCCGGAAGCTATACTCCCTTTTTGTTGGTGAGCCTTAGAACCCCGCTAGCCATTGGTCTCATGGTTGTTATCTGGAGCATTGCTCTGCTTGGCATCATAATGAAGGTCGCCTTTGTATATCGCTTCAAGCGTTTCTCGCTCATTTCATACATGGCCATGGGTTGGCTGTCTTTGATCGTTGTTTATCAATTGGCAATGCATTTAGAAGTAGGCGGGTTAGTACTTTTAGCTGCTGGTGGACTGATCTATTCCTTAGGCGTGATTTTTTACGTGGCTAAGCGCATTCCATTTAACCATGCCATCTGGCACTGCTTTGTATTGGCGGGCGCGGTATGTCATTTTCTAGCAATTTATTACTATGTCGAGCCAATCTAATCTAAACTTCTGATATAACTCGTTTTTTGACTGATATATCGGAATTAAGTGATGAACGGAATCAAAACTTTTTCAGGTGTGGCGCTAGCGCTATTTCTTGCTGGTTGCCAATCTGCTCCTGAAGCTAGTAAGCAACCTCAAGTTGAAGCTAAAACCCAAGATGTTTTGCCTAGCTATGCGCAAGTTACTTTTCCTGAAGGGCAAACGGCAGATGGTACTAAGTACAATTCTGGTAAAGCGGATCTAAACGGTGACGGCAGTGATGAAATCCTTATCTTGATGGAGGGGATGGAATACTGTGGCACAGGTGGGTGTACCGCCTTTATCATCGATAGCGACAACAAACAGATAGCGCGTATGACGGTCACTGAACTGCCAGTAATGTTGGGTAATCGTGAGACAAACGGTTGGAAGAATCTGATCGTGTGGAGTAATGGTTCCCTAAGAATGGTTCAGCATGATGGTACGAGTTATCCAAGCAACCCATCCACCATGCCTCGCTACAATCAAGAATCAAATAAAAAACGTGCTATGGCTTTTCTAACCAGTTCGCCTGAATATCAAGCTGATGGCTACGGCATTAGTTATTACGAAGACACGCCGATATTACTGCCCGTGTCCCAGTTTAAATACAAGTTCAAATCTGAAAGCTCTCCAACCGTCCACTATAAGGCAGTGGTAGATTCGCTGACTGGCAGTGTTGATATTGAACGCATTGATACCCACCACGAACACTAATGGCTGATGTAGAGCACAAAGAGAAATTAGATACCCTTGATAGACTCAGTGTCATAGGGTATCGCTTCGGCATTTCATTACTGGCATTCTCTTACCTTTACTTAGCTTATATAACCATCGCGCAAGTCGCTGCATCAGTAGTGAGTTTGCTCGCCATAAGTGCCGCTTCGATAGCAGCAAACCTTCATATCTATGATAAGAATATTCGAGCGGTCATAGTGTGGAGTTCCTGGTTCGGCTTATTGGTTATTGCTGTCATAGGCCAGCCTCTCATCTCTCAACTTCTTTTCTGTATTACCTTTTCAGGCATTGCTCTAAAAGAGTCCTTTTGCTTCAAGGTGCCTGGTTTGAAACTCATACCTTTCTTCATAGGTTTAACCTTGGTCGGTCAGTACTTTTACCTAGATATGTTAACCGCGATTAGCGCGCTCGTTGTCGGATTAATCATAGGATTTATGAGTATCAAGAAATGGCAGATGCCCCTTCACTTTGATATCGGGAACAAGGCTAACTATCAGATATAGGGGGTAGTTTCTGCCGAGGGAAAAGATGGGTGCTTTAATATTGATTCTAACTCGATGAGACATGTTAGACTTAGCCCAACAAAAATAGGGTGCGAACATACTATGACAATCGATAGAGAAGGCTTACAAAACAATCCGCTGCATGGCTTGGGATTGGAACAAATGGTGACTGAGTTAGTGGAACACTACGGCTGGGATATCCTAGATACCGCCATGCGTTTCAACTGCTTTCACACCAACCCTTCGATTAAGAGCAGCGTTAAATACCTACGTAAAAGCGATTGCTCGTGAGAAGCTAGAAGCATTTTATCTATCTCGATTCAAGCGAATGCCTCGTCCGACAGAAGAAGAGAAGGGCATTCCTCCACGTATGAGAACCTTTGCCGATGGAATTGAACCAAGAGAGCCGATGAAACTCACTGTAGATTCGATCTTGGACTCTCAAGCGAAAGCGGCTTCTGCTTATAAGGCAGCTAAGGCTCGTAATAGAGGCAAGCAAAGGCGCTAAGGTCTCAAAGAGATGTTTTTACAAATGGCTTCCTAATACAGGAAGCCATTTTTGTTGAGCTGACTTACTTTGTTGGCAGTCAATACTGAAAATGCATCACCAAGCCTATTACAGGGCATTGCCTCCTGCGCTATTCCATTGCTTGGTAAAACCATTTGTTGGAATACCGAAAGTTTGACCTTCCAAAGTAACCTTGAGGCTACCGGATGTCGCCTTAAAGGTTTTCTCAACATAGCTTTTTCCAGATGGGGTTTGTGCCACGTAGTTGTAGTAGTACACGTTTTCGGAACCGACTTTGTGACACCAACGAAGAGCCTTGATGTTTTGGTTACCCACCTTTATTACCTTTTGTTCAGGGGTTTTGGATTCGACAGAGCAGACGTTTCGTGAGGCGTTGTACAGGCTAAAATAAACTTCCTGACTACCACCTTGGCTTGAGCTGATACTTACATTTATAGCGTGATTATCGTCTGCAACCGCAGTCATTCCCTCTCTCCACGAACTAACTACAGTGTTGCCATGTTTGGTGGCGTTGGATAGAACCGTAGCAATGTTTCCGTTGGAGTAGAATCCCCATGCATTATCTAATTCTCTGACATAAGACAGGCCGGTACGGGTTCCTTCGGTATACATAGTTCGCTCAATAAGGATTCCCGCATAGTCAAAGCTCTGGGCTACACCGTCTGCTTTACCCTTGCTGAAATTTAATTGTTTTTCTATCTTGCCGTTGTCGTGCCATGTGGTGAATGATCCGTTTAAAACGTCGTTGCTATAGTTGCCTTGAAGCTTCTTTTTACCGTTTTCATAGAAACCGACCAACTCACCATGCAGTTTTTGGTCTGCGTCTATGGTCCGATAGAGCTTTACCTTGCCTGATTTATAGTACTGGGTCTCATAGAAGCGATTGTCGGATAAAAACGAATACTCTGAGTGACGTTCACCACTTTCGTAGTATGTGTTCCAATCCTTAGCGCGTTGATCACTGTGGTATTCTTGCTTCATAAACACAGCACCACTCGGGTAGTAGGTGATCTGTGTTCCCTCGATTACGCCATTCTTATAGGGAGTAGTTGTTGTCTTAATGCCGCCATCATCGTACTCGGTATAGATTCCGTCGACTTTACCCTTGATGTAGCTCCCCTTACCGATTATGTTGCCCTTGTTGTCGAAACGAGTAAATGGGCCGTTCGCGCCATCATTTTTGTGTTGGTACTCTTCTCGTTTGAATCCTGTATTGAGGTCGTACAGCGTGGTCAGGCTTTGTGGAACGCCATTAACGTATTCATAAGAGATGGTGACTTTGCCATCGCCGTTGAATGCTTGTGTGGTGCCATCAAGTACGCCGTTTTTGTAGTGCGAGCGATATTGTTTGATACCCTTCGCATCGTATTGAAGCACGAGTCCGTCAAAGCGGCCCTGGCTATTCACAGGGCCAGTGAAGACGAGATTGCCATTTTCATCATAGGTCGACTTGGTCTCTATGTACTTACCCCTATGAAGCTTTGCTACCTCGGCTTTATTACCGTTTTCATGGTAGGTGGTCATAAAGCCATCTATTTGACCATCTTTATAAGAACCTTCTTCTTTAAGCACTCCGGACATAAAGTACTTGGTATAAGGGCCGTTCTTTTGGTCATTTTCGATTAAGTAATTTTCTTTAGTTTCACCGGAACTGTAGGTAGCGGTTTGAGGTTGTGGGCCCATTGCACAACCTGCAAGTAGGGTTGTACAAAGTGCTGCAATACTGAGTGTTTTGGTCACTGTAAGCGTCTCGAAATGTGTGATGGCCAGTTGTTAGGCCTGATTATTGGTTTAGTGGCCGGGATGATATCAATGCCAAACACTAAATGAAGGTTTATAAGCTTATAAATCCTCATTCTTCCTCATTGTTATTGTATTGACCTTATTTTATGTGTGGTTTAAGTGTATGAATTTATGAGCATTTCCCACTTACATTGAGTGAATTCTTATCTATGATTAAAGAGAGAGTAAAGGATTTACTCCAAGATTAGTTAGGATGACGCTTATGCAAAAAATGATAGGTGCGAAGGCACCCTTGGCGATACTTGTTACGTCACTTCTTCTTTTAGGCTGCGATGATTCGGAGTCTTCTTCTCCAGAGACTAGCCTAGTGACGGCGCCTGATCCTGAAGCAGAAATGGCGAGTGGCACTCAAATTTCGTTCGACTTTCCCCAAGCCAATTCAAATCTCGCGGGCATGCGAGAGTTTACGTTTTATGGACCAGTTGCTAACGAGGCTGGTGGAGTATTCGATGAATCTGTTGTCGAGAAAATAGAGCTAAAGCATGGGGAAGACTCCACTCTCGGGAGCTATTCAAATGGGGAGTTCTTGGTTACAGCTCCTATGTCAGTAGGTGAGGGTGAATATACTTTAGTTGCTACTTTTACCGACGGCAGTGTGGCTGAGCAGTCAATTTCCCTTAGCAACACCTCGCTACTTCATTACCCGATAGCTCTAGAGATAGACGAAACCAATAATCGAGTGTTCGTGTTTGAGGATAATGCCAAGGAGATTCAAATCTTCGACCTTGAATCTGGGTATGGTCAATTGTTATCAGGCAGTGGATCAGGCAGCGGTGTATGGGTAGAAGAAGCGGGAGATATGTATTATCACAGCGCTACCGATACCTTGTATCTAGTTGATGAAGATGCCGACGCGGTAACCCAAATTAATGTAGCAACTGGTGAACGTACTCGAATCACCGACGATGATATCGACCCAAGTAATCCACTCAGTCGCCCAGAGGGGATCGCTTATCTAGATGCTAATACTCTGCTGGTAGCGGAATCTTCCTCCGATCACGGCGTTTATTCTGTAGATATTGATACCGGATTGAAGCAACAAATCAGTACTGACAACGCTGGTAATGGTGATTTTTTTGCCGGTGCCAGAAAGTTGTTTATCTCTCAAGATAACACCCATGTTTTTGTAGCGGACGACAGTGAAGACCGTTTGGTCAAGGTCGAGCTGAGCAGTGGTGATCGTACTGTCATCTCGGGGTATCACGGTGGAGAGGCTTTAGTGGGTTCGGGAGAAGAGTTTCAAAGTGCTGAGGGCTTAGCTTACGACACGACTCGAGACAAAGCGCTGATAGCAGATGATAGTCAAGATAAGCTATTTTCGGTGGACTTAATCAGCGGTGATCGAACCGTGCTCTTAGACAAGGCGACGGGGGGAGCTTTGATTGATGACATCACCGATGTGGATTATCACGTAGGCGAGCAGAGCGCTTATATCCTAGATAAAGAACTAGATAGTATTGTTGCTTTTGATATGAATACATCGCAGGTTGAGAGCTTATTAAAAGGCAATGGCGATGATTTTTCTACTGTCGACCATTCTGGCATCGAAGCTATCAAAGTTGAGTTTGATGCATTGAACAACAGGGTAATAGTGCTTACTGAAGATGCTCTATACAGCATTGATTCTCTCGGTAATCGCGTTGAGCTTAGCGGCTCAAGTGTAGGTGTTGGGGAAGAGATAAACTCGTTCGATGCTATGGCTTTTGATGAGGCCTCACAAAGAGTCTGGGTTGGTAAAGACAACAGTATTGTTGAGGTTGACCTCACCAGCGGTGATAGAACCCTTATTACGTCTAATACCATAGATGGCGACCTGGTTCTCGACCGCATCACGGCGTTGCATTTCAATGGAACCGCCTTGGTAGTTGGAGATGAAGGTGCGTCAGATCGTAATAGCGAGGGTGACCAGATTGTCTTTGTAGACATTGAAACCGGTAAGAAAACCCTTATCTCAGATGAGAATTCAGCAGGTGATGCGGTACTGTATAAAGTGACACAGTTATTCCAATATGAAGAAACTCTTTACGGAATGACAGGGTTTCGCCCGGTAGAAGACAGGCTATTCCAAGTTGATCTCGCTACAGGTGAGAAGAACTACATATCCATAGACTCTGTGCCAGTTGATTTGGATACCGTCGAAGATATAGCCTATGACAAATACAGCAATCGAATTCTAGTCATTAATGATGAACTGGTTCTTTCTATCGACCAGTCACTCAAGCCACAGAATCTATTTCTGGACTTTACGAAGATGAGCAAGGACATCAGACGGTAGGGAAAGGTGTTTCTCTTTATTATGCTGAGGCTATTACTGCCGATCAGGATTTTATCTATGTATTCCTAAATGAAGACAGCGCCTTGGTGAAGATCAGCAAGCGCACAGGGGATAGAGTGATAGTGTCTATCTAGCTATATATCAAAGACGAAAGAAGCCTGTAATAAGCAGGCTTCTTCTGTTTCTAATATCTGTAAATAAGTAAGTACATCAGTATCGTTATTTAAATGTTCAATATTCAATCGAGTAAAATAGGGGGTATATTTTGCCAAAGGAATATAGCTACTTATAAACTTGATGTCTCACAGATATATTAGAAAATGTATGTCAGCCTAACGCGAGCACCGAAATCATCGTCCTCGGAAAACACGCTCATGTTGTCGGTCTTATTTTCAACTGTGGTGTAGTAAGTACCTAAAGCGATGCCGAAGTCTTGAATGTCTAGCACATCTTTAACTGATACGAGGCATAGGTGGTGTGTACATTCACGTCACCCACAGCAAAGCTACTGTTGTCGTATTCATTGGTGGCATAGACATGCCCTAGGCCAAAGTTCTTATACATGGCGTTTAGACCCATAGACATGTTCTCTTCATCTACCGCATCCATATAAGCGAAGTTGGCATTAACAGACCAGTCATCATTCGCCCAGTTTACCGTTGCGCCATAACCTGTACGATCGGAGATATCTCTACCGTTCACGTCAACAATCGCATCGCTGACTAGGTTGCTTTCCATCGACGCAGCTAAGGTAAAATCACCGAGCTGATAAGCCACAACAGGCGCACCAAGAAGGAGTCTTTCACATTGTCTCTATCCACTTGAACGCCTTGATAGCTGTCTGCGAATAGAGATGAGCGGTCGCCAATCATAGTCGCAAGCTCAAGATACAGATTGCCAAAACTCTGGTTATACATGATTTGACCGTCAGAACCACGGCCATGTGCTTCTTTCATCTGATAGATATAGCACTGCCATCGGTGTATAGGTCGTTTGAGGTATCGCCCGAATACTCAAGGAATACATCTAGCCCAACAGGGAACATGTCATAAGCCTCGAAGCGACCAGCAGTGATGGCCCAGCCATCTTTTTTACCGAAGGTTAGGTAGACGTCATCAACACCCACATCACCGTCAGTCCTAAATAGCGACTCTACATTCACGCCCACGAAGTGACCGCTGTCGCTGTATCTCTCACCAGAAAACTCGACTAGGATACGACCGTCTTGGTTAAACTCACTGCTACTGCCTTGGTAGAGTCTCTATCCTGATAGTTGAAGTCCAACTCCACATCACCACCGATAGAAAAGTGCCCTTGGTCATTGTCCAAGATCTTAATGCCAGCATTCGCCGAAAGGGCAGTAGTCGTCAACACTGCAACCAAAGAGTACTTAAATTTATTAATCATTTTTTCTCCAAAGATATATGTTTCTTTCGAGACGCATGATTATTGATTTGGTCTAGGTTGACGATGAATTAGAGATATTCATATTTGGGTGTGTACATTCTTAAATAAGTTAAACACATTCAATTTTAAATAAAAATTGGAGTGTGAGTGCTATTCATTGGAGGTCCTTTATGCTTTCTTCTTTCGACTACTTGCAGTCTCTGTATCTGAAGCGCTCAGTTTTTCTGTATAGGTACATTGGTCGTGCGATAAACTGTAACCAGAGCAACCCCAGAAGATCCCTTTTTTTCCTGTTCGTTTTACCATAGGTCTGCCACAGGCAGGGCAGACTTTGGATTTATGTCCGCAGGCTGGGTTGTGACACACACTGTGGCTTCGCGTATCGGAAGAAGGAGACCCACATTTGGAGCAGCTTCGTACGTTTTTAACAGCGCACCCATTGCCTGTGCTGCAAGTGTAGAAGTCACCATATTGACCCTCTATTCGTTTCAAGAAGCCTTCTTCACAGTGCTTACATTTAAAGGTGGTTCGGTAGGCCTGCTTGAAAGACTCAGAATGTATACCAACGCCAAATTTAGGGTTGAGTAGCTCAGTCACGAACTTAGAAGGTGAGCTAGGATCAGCAATAATATAGGCTTTCTTTTTTGCTCGAGTCACCCCGACATAAAATAACCTGCGTTCCTCAGAGTCCGGAAAGCTGTCTATGGAGGGAAGGAGCGCCTCAACCACTGTATTTTCTACAGTATCACTGGGAAACCCCTGTTTACCCTGACTGAACCCAATTAGGATACAGTAGTCCGCTTCCAAGCCTTTTGATTTGTGAAAAGTCCAGAACTTTACTCCGTCTCGAGCATTACGTTTACCTAGCGTGATGTTCGCTTCAGAAAGTAAATAATTGTAGCGACCTATTATTGCTATAGAGCCTTGGCTGTCATGACTTCTTATCTTGCTAACCACCTCGTATATTTTAGCCTCAAGGGCATCTTTCCCATTTTTCTTATCATCGAGCAAGTAAACTTGAGGTGTGTCGACGACGGTATGGGTTTGGATTTGCTTTTGATACTGCTCTGGGTTCTCCATAACAAACAGACCAGCTGTTTGTGCAATGCTATTGTTATACCTAAATGTTTTTTGCAGCTTGGTTTCACTGTAGGAACCAATGAGATCTGCAAATCGAGTAGTTAGTTCTAATTTCCCACCAGAAAAACGATAGATAGATTGCCAGTCGTCACCTACAACCGTTAAAGCGGGTTTGGTTTTCGACTTTTCGATAACAGTAGTGATTAGCTTCATTCTCGACGCTGAGATATCTTGGAACTCATCAATCAGTATTTGGCTCCAGGAGGGAATAAACTCGCCTGAAGCAACCACTTCGGTTGCCAGACTTATCATGTCATCGAAATCGATACTTTCGTTCGACCTAAGTTCTTCTATATAGTCGTCTTGAAGTTGAGTTAGCAAGCTAGTCGTGCTTTTAGCATCTATGATGCCGTTATGGGCAAGTCGCTGGAATATAGCAGTAGACGACAAACCTTCTGAGCGGATGGCAGAAAGACACTTTCTTAAAATCTTTGCCCCATCAGATATATAGTCAGATTCGTTAATGTGTTTAAGAATTTCATCTTTGTTCTTCGGATGTACTGGTATCTCGAGCTCAGATATTAAGGAATCTAAGCGATTGTTTAGGGTACCCTCTACCCAGTTGTAGTGATAAGTTTCGACCAGCTTCGTTCCATTCAACTCATGAAACTGCCTCTTCCATTGGATATCACTGTTGTATTTCACTGAATCAATATCGATGCGTGTGGAGCCGTCCCTACTGATTCCAAAGTGTTCCAAATAAATATCTGCTTGAGGGAGGTAGAAATCAGGTCGATAATCGACCCCAGCCGAGACTCTTTGCTTCACTGGATATTGAGGCTCGTATTCATACTCAACCCCTTTTATGAACAAGTAGT
This sequence comes from Vibrio ishigakensis, assembly GCA_000830475.1. Classification (GTDB taxonomy): domain Bacteria; phylum Pseudomonadota; class Gammaproteobacteria; order Enterobacterales; family Vibrionaceae; genus Vibrio; species Vibrio ishigakensis_A. The sequence goes on from BBSC01000004.1 coordinate 12,815, forward strand.
TTGCGATAAGGAGCTCTTGAAAGCCTTTAACCTTCTCTCCCTTGATTGTGCTGAAGGTGTTATCTCGCTGATAACGTTGAAATGCGGCAGCACTGCGATAGCTCATTGGGTCGATTGGGGGAGCAATCATTTCAACTAGGGTCGGTAATTTATCGAAGTGTTGTAAGAGGTAGGTTTGTAACCAGCGTGAGGCCCAAATGTCTAATTTGTCGCTATCTTGAGTAAGTTGGCTTAGTCGCGTGTCGATACCACTTTCTTGGAGTATTTTTCTGCCAAGAGCGTGAAAAGTTGAGATTTGGGGTGTTTCTTCAAGATGAACATTGCTCTTTTGTGCTTTTTCAGAGAGACGCTCATCTAGCTCGGTTGCTGCACTTTTGTTGTAAGCCATCGTCAATATTTGACTTGGGCTAGCGATTTTTCGGTCAACTAGATCCAGTATTTTTGCCACCATCACTGAGGTTTTACCTGTACCAGCTGCAGCAAGCACCATGTTGCGATCATTATTGCGTATAACCGCTAAACGTTGTTCCTCGGTTAGCGGATTTGATTCCACAGCATCATAAAACTCTTCTCGTTGTTGAAGTTGATGCCCTTCGTGAAATGCTCGAAGAGATGCTATATCAAGAGGATAGAAGTCAGCGATCAAACGAACTAGGTTCCGTTCGGAGTCTCCGAAACTAGATAACAAGCTTGGTCTTTGTATGGTTAGAAGGTGGATAGATTCGCAGACTTGTGCGAGATGCCCGGATTGAGAATCTCTTGGGAATGTATTAACTGCGTTAAGCTCAAAATCTTTGATATCTGATAGAGTTTGGCTAGCAATTCTCTTCTCGATTACAGTGTTTATGGCCTCGGTAAACGATGCAACATGCTTTGGGTTTAAACCATTTAGACATGTGCTTTCAGGAAGTGTTATCGAACCGCCCAACCACGAAGTTGAAGATACAGTGAACGATTGAAAGTTGTCAGTATCGATTGTATCTATTCGACGACCTTTTCGATAAAGGTTTATTGCTCCATCTTCAAAAGTGACAGTGTCAAAACTATTGGTAAGCTTGCCCCAAAGGTTTACAGAGATTGAGACTACGGACACGACACGGATTCCTTTGTTAAAGCATTGATTACAGAACACCATAGGTGTAGAGAAAATGCATCATAAGATATGACAAGTAGTCTTGCTACAAGGAATGAGGCGAAGTTTAACCGAGATCATTTAACGGGATTTGTAGGGTTCTAAATGATCTTGCCTCGCAATGATTTAGTCGTTGAGCGTTTCTTTTTGCCTTCAAGTCGTCGCTTTTGTGATGCTCTAGTCGGTTTCGTAGGGCGACGCTTCTTCTGAACCACCATAGCTTTCTTTATAAGCTCGACCAGTCTATCCAGTGCATCCTGCCTGTTCTGCTCTTGTGTACGGTAGGTCTGCGCTTTGATGATAATGACGCCATCGCTACTGATGCGACTGTCCGATAATGCCAACAGCTTTTCCTTGTAAACGCTGGGTAGGGTAGAGCGGTTGATATCAAATCTTAAGTGTATCGCCGATGATGTTTTATTGACGTTCTGGCCACCCGCACCTTGGGCACGGATGGCAGTCATTTCAATTTCCCAGTCGGCTAGGACTACTGTGTTGGAGATTTTAAGCATCTGAATTCAAAAAGTAAGTTAGATAACAGCAACAATTTAAATGCTGAGAGAATGTTTTAAGAAACTAATATTGGCACAAAGATAGTTTTGTCTTTTAATAAAGAGATTGTCTTGATAGGTAGAATTATGTCTGATAAGTCATCAGTTTACGACAAGTTTGCTCTTAAGTTCTATGAGCAGTATACATCGACCACATTTAGCGAAGTTCACAAATCTTGGAAATCGTTTTGGCCTCTTGAAGGAGATACGGTTTTAGATGTTGGAGCAGGTATTGGACGTGATGCTCTTCGAATGAGTGAATTGGGAGCTGATGTATATGCCGTAGAACCATCAAAAGAGATGCTGAAACTAGGGAAAAAACATACAGGTGATGAAGTGACATGGCTATCGGATTGTTTGCCTAGCTTATCTAAGGTCATCAATCTCGGAGTTAGATTTGATGTCATCTTGTTAAGCGGAGTTTGGATGCATATTCCTTCTTCTTATCGGGAGAGAGCATTCCGAAAACTATCAAATCTCCTAGCCCTCAATGGAAAACTAGTCATATCTCTAAGATATGGAGATTTTTCTGACAACCGTATTTCTTATGGAGTCTCTGAGACAGAGATAGACCAACTTGCCAAGCATAATGCACTTCTGAAGGTTTTTTCTTCAGAAGTGCAATCAGATACTTTGAGCCGAGAAGATTTACGATGGCAAACTATTGTATTGTCTTTACCCGATGATGGTACTGGAGACTTAACAAAAATTAGACATGTGATTGTCAACGACAATAAAACAGCAACCTATAAGCTAGCCCTTCTAAGAACTTTGCTTCGGATAGCAGATGCACACCCTGGAGCTGTGATTGATAGGCACGATGGGAAAGTTGTGTTACCCGTTGGTCTGGTAGCACTTTACTGGATTCGTCAGTACAAGCGTTTGTTGGACAAGCATTCTATCCAACAAATGAAAAATGGAGATAAAAAACTGGGCTTTGTCCGTGAAAAAGGATGGAGTAACCTTTCTGAATTTGGACCTGATGACCTTTCTATAGGGTCGATATTTTTAAATGGTGATGCAGAAGCGATCCAGCAAACCTTCAAAGATTGTATTTCTACTATCAAGGATGGACCAGTAACTTATACGTATCAAGGAGATAGGTCTAAACCATATTTTCAGATCGTAACTGAACGAGTTAAGAAAGCAGAAAGTATTGTTCTCGATTTGCAATATTTAAGTAGCTTTGGAACTTTTTATTCTGGATGAAAGTTTTTGGGAATGTTTGAGAATTTATCACTCTTGGATAGAGCCTTTGGTAATCAATCAGTGGGTCACACAAATGCGAAGCTACAAGTTAAATCAAAGCAGAGAGATTACATTGGAGCAATACCACGCTTGTTTAGCTTGGCACGAAAAAGACCACGATACCAAGATCGTGCGAAAAAGAGTTTCAGAACTAGTTGATGAAAACTCAAAGGTTGAGAGTGTTTGGAGCGGGAAAAAGATAAAGGACAATTATCACGTTGATCATTGCTTACCTTTTGCCTATTGGCCAAACAATGATCGATGGAATCTATTTCCGGTCTTAGCATCTGAGAACTTGAATAAAAGTGATAGATTACCAAGTTTGGAAAGGTTAAAAGACTCTAGAGAGCGAATTTTAAATTGGTGGGAGCTGGCTTGGGGGATGATAATACTCAAGGAAGGTTTTTCAACGAAGCGACTTTATCTTTACCAAATATTCCACCCGAATGTCGTAACTTCGAGGACGTTTTTGAGGCAATGAGTTTGCAGGTTCGCGGAGTCAAAAAAAGACTTTTAGTTTCTGAATGGTAAAACAAACGACCCGAGCTTAGCTCGGGTCGTTTGCTTTGATTAAGCTGGCATCTCAACTGCCGTTAATGCAACTGGAGTTGCTTGGTGATGAAGGAACTCTTCTAGCACGGTCCGGTTTTTACCCTTGATGGTGATGCCCCAGTTTGAGAATACGGCTTCTTCAAAGCTCATTTCTGCTAGGTTGGTGTCGTGGTGACAACATGGCATCTGCACTGCAATTTGGTCGGCTGGAACGATAGCCAGCTTGCTGTTAAATTGCATTAGCTCGGCCGTATCGACTGTGTGTTCATGGTCGCAACGTGGGCACGATACCTCTTCGCTATCTTTGAACTTACCGCTTTGGGTAACAAAGTCTGACTCCCAGAAAGAGATCTCGGTTTCGCAGAAATAGTCTTGTAGCTTGGCAACTAGGTTGTTCTTTAGCTCAGGAGAAAGAGTCTGGTTGTTTGTAGGACAGAGATTTACTGAAAACATATTTAGCCACCTGTTTAAAATCTGAAAAGGTTTTACCAAGCAACAGAGCCTCAGTTCCGTGGAGATACTGCTGTGTACGGCGGCTATTATATGGGCTATGGCTTACAGTTACTTATCATATCGCGCCAGTGGATTGAGAAAGTGGGCTGAATCAAAAATCAGCGAAGTATTCGCGAGCCTTATCATTCGTCACTACTTTTGCTAGCACGCGGTCGCCGTTTTCTTTGGTGCGGCGATATTGGATGTATCGACTATGGTCAGGTCCAAAACTCACGTGCAACGGGCGGTCTTTGCCATAGAAATACAGGCGGTCGAAAGGCAGATTTTGGGTGATGTAGAGGGCGACCTTGTGCATCTGGTTTTCATACCCTTCCACATAAAGGTCACATGATGCGCCGTCTCTAGTGCAGATGCGCTTTCCTTTGAGGTTCAGTTCTTTACTGGCGTGCTGGTCTTCCTTTGGGCCGGTATCTTTGGCGTTGATGCGCTGAACATAACGGTTGAGTTCGGCACTGTTAAAACCATAGGTGATAGATACTTCGCCGAAGGCTTTTTGTAATGGTTCTAAGATCTCTGATACCAGTTCATGTAAGCAGGCTTCCGATTCCGGATTGGGCGTATTGGCTTTGGCATACTCTGGGTGTTTATGCTGATGCCAGTCGATGAGCTTATCAAACAGAATTGGATGCGATGCTGTGTTCATGGTTTATCTCAGTTTTTTGGAAATGCCTCTATCCTAGTTGTAAAAGAGACTAAAAGTGTCTGTATAAAAAGTTTAGATAAAAATATGCCCAGCTAGTATCGCTGGGCATTGATGTTACTTAGCTTGTTTGGCAGTGTTTTCCGCTATCTTGCAAATCACCTTAACTGCTTGTTCCATGCCTTCTATGGTGATGAATTCATGGATGCCATGGAAATTATAGCCACCGGTAAAGATGTTCGGACATGGCAGGCCCATGAAGGAGAGGCGAGCGCCATCGGTGCCGCCGCGGATAGGCTTGATCTCTGGGATAACATCGCAATCAATCATAGACTGCTTGGCTATCTCGATGATGTGCGGATGGGGCTCAAGCATTTCACGCATATTGAAATAAGCATCCGTGAGCTTCAGTTCAACATGGCCTTTACTTAGCCGGCTATTTAGTTGCTCAACCTGAGCTTGCATAAAGGCTTTGCGACGTTCAAGCCCCTCACGATCAAAATCGCGAATGATATAGCCAAGCTCAGTACGAGCTACCGATGGCTTCATGGATTTAAGGTGATAAAAGCTTCATAGCCTTGAGTACACTCTGGGGTTTGACCGGCTGGCATCATCATCTGAAACTGAGCGGCGATGTTCATTGAGTTGATCATCTTGTCTTTGGCGGTGCCTGGATGCACGTTTACGCATGGCAGATGACATCCGCTGAAGTCGCATTGAAGTTCTCATACTCCAGTTCACCCACAGGACCGCCATCTAGGTGTAAGCCCACTGCGCGCCAAATTTTTCAACGTTAAACATATTAGCGCCACGCCCTATCTCTTCATCTGGGGTGAAACCGATACAGATGTCACCGTGCTTGATGTCAGGATTGGCAATCAGGTGCGAAACCGCAGTGATGATTTCGGCAATGCCTGCTTTGTTGTCGGCACCAAGAAGGGTGGTTCCGTCTGTGGTGATCAGGTTATGGCCGAGCAACTTTCTCAAATCTGGGTATTGCGCAGGTGACAATACTTCATCACCAATGCCTAGGGCGATATCACCCCCTTGATAGTTCTCAACGATCTGAGGTTGTACACCCTTACCAGACGCATCTGGCGCGGTATCCATATGAGCAATGAAGCCAATAGCCGGAACTGGATAGTCGACGTTGGAAGGCAGGCGTGCGGTGAGATAACCATTGAAGTCCAGTGATACGTCAGAAAGGCCCAGCTCATTGAGTTCTTTCTCTAGTTGCTTGGCGAATAGACGCTGCCCCTCGGTGCTCGGGCAGTGATTGTTTTCGGGATCTGATTGAGTATCAAAGCTTACATAGCGTAGAAAGCGCTCTACTAGGTTGTCCATATCTCACTCACGGTAACTTATTGATTTGTCGGATCAGTATCCTCCTCTGGATGGTGCAAAGAGTTGCGATGAATCAGTTTTTTGTGAATTAACAGGCGCAGTTGAGAGTTAAAGGCGGAATTGATGTGATCTACCACATTATTTTTGACCAGCAGCATTAGCCTTTAGTCTAAATTGTAAACAATTTGATTGTTATTAGTTGCATATAAGCCTAAATTTTAATCAGAAAAAGCAGATTGTCGACAATCTTGGGGCTTAGATGAATATTCCGCAGTTAGTAAAAGACACTACTAAATCAGAGAATCTCACCGAGTTTCTTATCGAAGCCGTGGTGTGTGGTGAGATAGCAGAAGGTAGTAAGATCTCCGAGCCCGAGCTTGCAAAACGCTTTGAGGTGAGTCGTGGGCCACTGCGTGAAGCCTTGATGCGTCTGGAAGGGGTAGGTCTTATTGAGCGAATACCCCATGTTGGCGCGCGAGTGATCAGCGTTTCGAAACAGCATTTGATAGAGCTTTACACAGTGCGCGAGTCTCTAGAGGGAATGGCGGCAAGGCTTGCGGCCAAGCACATTACTGAGCCAGAACTTGAGCGTTTGTCTTCTTTGCTGCAAGCGCATGCTGAGCACCTCAACAACAAAGATGGTGAGCCGTATGCTTTGCAACAAGGAGATTTCGACTTTCATCATCAGATCATTCATGCCAGTAGAAATGGGCATCTTATTAAGCTTTTGTGCGGAGAGCTTTACCACCTAATTCGCATGTATCGCTATCAGTCGCCGCGCCGTCATAACGACCCTCATAAGGCGCTAGCCGAGCACCAGTTCATATTAGAGGCGATCCGTAATCGAGATGAAGAGCTTTCTGAAATCTTGATGCGTCGTCATATCTCGGGCAGCAGACGCTTGCTCGAATCAGAGATTGAGTAAGGGAAAATTGATGAGTCAGGGTAAGAAATTCAGACAGGCGGTGGCGCAAAACGATCCGCTACAAATCGTCGGCACGGTGAACGCCTACTGTGCGTTGATGGCAAAAGAGGTGGGGCATCAGGCTATCTATCTGTCGGGAGCTGGGGTGGCGAATGCTTCCTATGGATTGCCGGATCTCGGCATTACGGAGCTTAGCGATGTGCTTATTGACGCTTCGCGCATCACCAATGCCTGTGATCTGCCTTTGCTGGTGGATATCGATACCGGCTTTGGCGGGGCGTTTAACATCTCCCGCACCATTAAGGCGATGGAAAAAGCAGGTGTGGCTGCGGTGCATATCGAAGATCAAGTGGCGCAGAAGCGATGTGGTCATAGACCAAACAAAGCGATAGTGACCCAAGAAGAGATGGTGGACCGCATCAAGGCGAGCGTGGATGCCAGAACAGATAGTGATTTTGTGATTATGGCAAGAACCGATGCGCTAGCGGTAGAGGGGATGGAGCGAGCAATAGAGCGTGCTATCGCCTGTGTGGAAGCGGGTGCGGATATGGTATTTCCAGAGGCGATGAATGAACTGTCTCAATACCACGATTTTTCTACCGCGCTTAAATCTGCCATAGGCCGAGATGTGCCTATCTTGGCCAACATTACCGAGTTTGGTCAGACGCCACTGTATGGCTGTGAAGAGCTAGCCGAGGTGGGCGTGGATATGGTGCTGTATCCGCTATCGGCGTTTCGCGCAATGAATAAGGCCGCTGAAACCACCTATCGTCATCTGCTATCTGAGGGAAATCAAAAAGCATTGTTGGAGCAGATGCAAACTCGAGCCGAGCTGTATAACTACCTTAATTATCATGATTTTGAACAGAAGCTAGACGAGCTATTTCGTCGATAACAATTGAGCGAACCTGACGCGTTTGAGTTGGAAGTAGTACAAACGTAAACAGGTCACAAGGAGTGATTATGTCGTTGGAAACTACCGCACCTATCGGAGGTGCAGGACTCAGAGGCCAGTGTGCAGGGGTAACCTCCCTATGTACCGTGGGTAAGTCGGTACGGGCTTAACCTATCGTGGCTATGATATCTCAGATTTGGCTAAGCACGCTGAGTTTGAAGAAGTGGCGCACCTACTGCTGAAGGGGCACCTGCCAAATCAAACTGAACTGGATAACTACAAGACAGCACTAGTGGCGCAGCGTGGTCTGCCAGAGGCGCTAAAACAAGCGTTAGAGTTGCTTCCTGCGAGCGCACATCCAATGGATGTAATGCGTACAGGTTGTTCGGTGCTTGGCAACCTAGAGCAAGAGATGAGTTTTGATGAGCAGCAACAAGCAACGGAGCGAATGTTGGCGCTGTTTCCTGCCATCATTTGCTACTGGTATCGCTTTAGTCATGATGGCGTGCGCGTAGATACCGAAGATCAGAGTGAGCCATGCATTGGTGGCTACTTTCTAAAACTACTTACGGACAAGGCGCCGTCTGAGCTGCACAAGAAGGTGATGCATTGCTCTTTGATTTTATATGCCGAGCATGAGTTCAATGCCTCTACCTTTGCCGCACGTGTGTGCGCGTCCACCCTTTCTGATATCCATTCCTGTATCACTGCCGCTATCGGCACCTTGCGAGGTCCACTGCATGGCGGTGCGAATGAGGCCGCCATGGATATGATCAGCGACTGGAAGAGTCCAGAGGAGGCGGAGCAGAACATCCTTGGAATGCTGGAGCGAAAAGAGAAGATCATGGGATTTGGGCATGCGGTGTATAGAGAGTCAGACCCGCGAAACGCGCTTATCAAATATTGGTCGAAACAGCTTTCTGAAGAGGTAGGAGACTCCCACCTATATGCGGTATCTGAGCGAGTAGAGTCGGTGATGAAGCGCGAGAAAGGCCTGTTCTGTAACGCCGACTTCTTCCATGCCTCGGCTTATCACTTTATGGATATTCCAACCAAGCTGTTTACCCCAATCTTTGTGATGAGTCGCCTGACTGGCTGGGCTGCGCACATCTATGAGCAGCGAGAGCATAACCGCATTATTCGTCCGAGCGCCGATTACGATGGTCCTGAGCATCAAGACTGGCTACCAATTGAACAACGTTAATTTAAAGGAATAGATGATGAGTCAAAATGTAGATCTAAACGAGCGCCAAGCGCCGGATGAATTGCTTGTTCAAATTGCCGATTACGTGATGAACACCGAGATTGAATCCAGCGAGGCGTATGACACGGCGCGTAACTGCCTGATGGACACCCTGGCTGTGGCTTGCTGGCACTGCGCTTTCCTGAATGTACCAAGCACCTAGGACCGGTTGTGCCGGGCATGCAGGTAGCTAACGGTGCGCGCGTGCCGGGGACCTCTCATGAGCTAGACCCTATTACCGCTGCATTTAATATCGGATGTATCGTGCGTTGGCTGGATTTTAATGATACCTGGCTTGCGGCAGAGTGGGGCCACCCATCGGATAACCTAGGCGCCATTTTAGCGGTGGCGGATTATCTTAGCCGTCTCGCAGTCTCTGAAGGTAAAGCCCCTTTAACTATGAAGGATGTGCTCACTGCCATGATCAAGGCACACGAGATCCAAGGCGTGCTAGCGCTTGAAAACAGTTTTAACCGAGTAGGCTTAGACCATGTGCTTTTGGTGCGCGTGGCTTCGACCGCAGTGGTGACCAAGATGCTAGGCGGTAATCGAGATCAGGTGATAGATGCCTTGTCACACGCTTGGGCTGATGGCGGCGCTCTGCGTACCTATCGCCATGCGCCGAATGCCGGTTCACGTAAGTCGTGGGCTGCTGGCGATGCTACATCTCGCGCGGTACGTCTTGCGATGATTACTATGAAGGGAGAGATGGGTATTCCAACAGTGCTTTCAGCGCCAAACTGGGGCTATTTTGATGTGCTGTTTAAGGGTGAGCAGTTTAAGGTAAGCCAGAGTTTTGAGAGCTATGTGATGGAGAACGTGCTGTTTAAGATCTCTTTCCCTGCGGAGTTCCACTCTCAAACAGCGGTAGAGGCGGCGGTGACCTTGCACCCTGAGGTTAAAGATAAGCTCTCTGAGATAGAGCGCATCGAGGTGACTACCATGAGTCTGCCATTCGCATCATTTCTAAAGTCGGTGAATTGGCAAACCCTGCCGATAGAGACCACTGCCTGCAATACATGATTGCGGTGCCGCTTATCCATGGTGACCTGATTGCGGAGCACTACGAAGATAGCTTCCATAAGGGCGATGCTCGCATCGATGAGTTGAGATCTAAGATGACCATCATAGAAGATGAGCGCTATAGCAAGGAATATCTGGACTCGGATAAACGCTCAATCGCCAACGCAATTCAGGTGTTCTTCAAAGATGGCAGTTCCACGCAAAAAGTGGAGGTGGAGTATCCGATTGGGCATAGAAGACGTCGCGCTGAGGGCATTCCAGTTCTTGAGCAAAAGTTCTTGTCGAACTTGCGCACGCGCTACCCAGAAGCCCAATGCCAAGCTATTTATGAGCTTTGTAAAGACCAAACCAAGCTTGAGCAAACAAGCGTTAACGAGTTTATGCAGTCTCTAGTCATTAACTAGGAGCCTAGTATGTCTGATTATCAAACCGAGTATCAAAGATCTGTATCCGATCCTGAGGTTTTTTGGGCGGAGCAGGCCTCAAAACTAGAGTGGTTTACTACTCCGAAAACCATCCTTGAAAAGGACGAGCATGGCATAGAGCGCTGGTTTGCCGATGGTGAGCTCAATACCTGTTATCTGGCGTTGGATCATCATGTGGAGCAAGGGCGAGGTGACCGAACGGCGCTGGTGTATGACTCTCCGGTGACCGGAGTAAAAGCAAAGTACAGTTACAGCGAACTGTTGACTGAAGTTGAAAAACTCGCTGGCATGTTGGCAGGGCTAGGCGTAGATAAAGGCGACCGCGTAGTCATCTATATGCCGATGATCCCGCAAGCTGCGATGGCGATGCTTGCCTGTGCAAGGCTTGGCGCTGTGCACTCAGTAGTGTTTGGCGGCTTTGCTCCCGGTGAGCTTGCGGTGCGTATTGAAGATGCAGAGCCGAAAGTGATTCTAACCGCCTCTTGCGGCATAGAGATCGAGAAAGTGCTTGCATACAAGCCGCTGGTGGACAGAGCCATCATGGAAAGCCGTTGGAAACCGTCTAATGTGGTGGTTTATCAGCGCCCAGAGCTGGAAGCTGAGCTTAGTAATGAGCGAGACCTAGATTGGCGAACCGAGGTAGCAAAAGCTGAGCCAGCGCCATGTACCAGCGTTAAAGCGACCGATGCTTTGTATATCCTCTATACCTCGGGCACCACAGGTAAGCCGAAAGGTGTGGTGCGAGATAACGGCGGTCACGCGGTCGCGATGAAATACTCAATGAGCACCATCTATAACATCCCCGAGGATGGCGTGTTTTGGGCCGCATCTGATGTGGGTTGGGTAGTAGGGCACTCTTATATCGTGTATGCACCGCTGATCCATGGCTGCACCAGCATCTTGTATGAAGGTAAACCGGTGCGAACGCCAAACCCTGGGGCATTCTGGCGGGTGTGTGAGGAATATGGCGTGCAGGCCTTGTTTTCTGCTCCTACTGCATTTCGAGCTGTGAAAAAGGAAGACCCGCAAGGGGAGTTTATTAAACACTACGATCTTAGCAAGCTGCAAACCATCTTTATGGCAGGGGAGCGTTTAGACCCACCAACCCTAGAGTGGGTGACAGAGGTAAGTGGCAAGCCGGTGATTGATCACTGGTGGCAGACGGAAACCGGTTGGGCCATTGCTGCTAACCCAACGGGTATAGAGACCTTGCCGGTGAAACCTGGCTCAGCAACGGTGCCTGTGCCTGGATATCAGGTAGAGATCTTGGATGAAGCCGGTGAGACTTGCACGCCGAATCAGCAAGGTTATGTCACGGTAAAACGTCCCATGCCTCCTGCTGTTTGCCAACGGTATGGCGAAACCACGATCGATTTCAATCGGGTTATCTAAGCCAGTTTGAAGGGTATTACCTCTCAGGCGATGGCGGGTATATCGATGAAGATGGCTACCTATTCATCATGGGTCGTATTGACGATGTGATTAACGTGGCAGGCCACAGGCTCTCGACTGGTGAGATGGAAGAGGTAGTAGGTAGCCACCCTGCAATTGCGGAATGTGCGGTTGTTGGTATCCACGATGAACTTAAAGGCCAGAAACCCCTTGGTTTGGTTGTGCTTAAAGATGGAGTATCGGTTGAAGATGCCACCATTGGTAAGGAGCTCATTGGTAAGGTCCGTAACGAGATAGGCGCCGTAGCCTGCTTCGACCAAGCGCTGGTGGTGGATAGCTGCCGAAAACCCGCTCAGGTAAGATCTTACGCAGGGTGATTCGTCAGATAGCCGATGGTGAGCAGTATGTGGTGCCATCGACCATCGATGACCCGAGTAGTTTGCAGGAGATTGAGAGGGTGCTTAAAGTAGAAGAGATAGCTGTCAGCTGTAAGCTATCAGCGATCAGACAGGGGAACTGTTGCGAAACGGTGCCATACACAATCGTCATCACGGAAAGCTTTGCTTATCCGTGATCTGTTGTGGTGCAAAGCGTTGACCCTGTGCACTCGAAGAACCACCCCTTAAAATTGGACATTTCTGTTGAGCGACTTTTAAGGCCTGATTTCGATTTCCTATCGGAGTCAGGCCTTTTAGCTTCACTTTGACTCACTCGGTGTTGTAGTAAATTTAGGTGAATCAATTATTTAATGCGTTGAGTGTATTAATTGTAACCTTGTTTTAAATCAAGAGGCTCAGTGATACTGCGCTATCTTGGGCCTTTGTTTAATTGGTATCGGTTGAAAATCTACTAAGCTATCTGCTGTCAGAATGGCAGATAGGTGATGACTATGGAACTATTATTGGTGGTACATGGGATAGGCACGCATACAAAAAAAAGTATTGAGGAGACGGTTAATGAGGCGGGCAATATTTGCCTCAAGAGGTACGGCCTTAAAGGCAAGAATGCTGAGTATGCTAAGTATGTAAAAGTAGTTGGTATTGGGTATGACGAGGTTTTTGAGGAAGAAAGAAAAAGAATTAAAGAGAATCGTGATGAATTCTTTACCCTTTTAAAGTCGGCTGGCTTGCAAGTGCCGGGATGCTTAAGTGGCTCAAAAAATAGACGATGACAATTGGTTTACGACGCATGGTTTAGACATTCTTCTTTATGCTGGCCTACATTCTGAGTTGGTTCGCTACAAAGTCGCTAGGAAGATAACTGAAGCCGTTGAAGAGGCCAAAGGTGAAAAAATACACAAATCAGGATTGAAGGGCGTTCATATTGTTGCGCACTCTATGGGGACGGCGGTTGTGCACGACACGCTTCGTAAAATGTACGGTAGTGGCGTCTCCGATCCAGAAAAGAAGGGGAAAACTTATTCTTTAGACCCTTCAAAAAATAAGCTCTCGACGTTATGGATGTTTGCCAATGTGACGCCCTTGTTTCATTTCTTTGGTGAGCTCATAGACGGTATGACGTCTACCACAGACCCCCTTAAATCCGTTGTGCGACCAGCTCCAGGCAAAAAGGGTTGCTTGTATAGGTTTTACGACATATCTCATGAATACGACTACGTGAGTCGTTGGCTTCGACTAATCCCCCTCAATCTTGGATGCCACCGCCAAGTCAGATGTATGAGTTCCGTTCTATAGAAACCGAAGATTTTTATGAAGAACTCGACCCGCACAGTTTGAAAGAATATATCTGCAATCCTGAGGTGTCCTATTTGTTTCTATCAAGAACTATGGACTCGGGTGATTTCAATGTTTCCCCAATTGCAGCTGAAAAAATTGATGAGAAACTTGATGCGGCATTGAAAGGTGCAGACGAGCTTATTGATGAGTTAGCTGAAATAGAGAAGCCGAAAGATGTGGTTGAGTGGTTTAAGTTGCTTAAGGAATATGGAGAGTATGTAAAAGACTTCGACCAAGAAGACCCTCAACCAAAAGAGTGACAGCTTCACTAAGGAGAGTGCTATGAAATGCTTTGGAAAAGCGATACGCCTTAGCCTTCTTTGCGGGGTGTTTATGACCAGCTTTGGTGTATGGGCTGATGATGTGTGTGAGCCTCAAACTGGTGAGGACTACTGGAAATCGCGGCTGTATGCGCCTGCTAGTGAGTTTGGTTCATTCCAAGTGGAGCGCAAAAAATTAAAGGAAAAAATGGACGACAAGTCGCTGAGTGCAAAAGTACGAGAGGAGGCGAGTCAAGCATACTATGCGAGTGCTGGGGTTGCAGAGCAGGCTTATCAGCGTTATTTGGTAGCATTAATGCAGTCTGGAGCGAATGTCGATATTACTACAGGTAACGATATCTCTAAGCATATAAAGACCACAATTGATTCTGATTTGGTTGGGTATAAAAGCAGTGACAACAGCGGAGATGTGTTGCAGTTCACTGGGGATGACCCGACTAGACGGAAACTGCCAAAGAACCAGGAGTACGTTGTGGAGATTGTCCCGTATCCCGAAAATGGTAGTACTGAGGTAGAGCTGACGTTTAGCGATGACGCTATAGCGCAATGTGAGGAGCAATTGAAGTGTACCTCAGCTGAGGGGTCGGAAGGTGTTAAGGGCAACGCATGTGTCGTTTTTGTAAGTAAATGGGCTGAAGCTGCGGATAGTGCGAGCAATCCAGAGCGAAACGAGACTCTTGCGAATTTGAAAAAAGGTCTGATAGCGGGTGAGAGAGAGTGGGAGCGCTTCTTTAACGAGTCTCGCTACCAATACCTATGGGAGAAGTCTTTTACCGCTTGGGTGTATTCGGATGAATTGAAGCAGGACAAGTTTGTTCCCCCTCCACCTTATCAAATTCACTTGGTTAGACCTTGGTTTGTCATGGAGTATGTTGGAGATGCTGATGATGGTAACCAGTTTGAGGGAGCGATATCAGTAGAGGTTATAGGAGTAAACTATTGGAATGGTGGCTATGGTTCCTTTGATTGGATTGGCTTTCCTTTTGGTGTTTCTGCGGTCGTAACATTCTCAGATAGAGCTGGCGTGGATGATGTTGCTTATGGTGCGATGTTCCATGTACTGAACTCTTATTCCTTTGGTGTGACAGCACGGGGAAGTGGTGAGGTCGGTGTATTCTTAACGGCTGATCTCTTGAAGGTGTTCTCGGATAAAAAATCTGAGGTCGAATACTGGGGGAAAAAGATAGACGATTATGTACCTTAGCTTCGACATAGGGCATAAGAAGATTCCAGCTAACCTGCGGGAATGACGCACCTAGAACTGAAAGCTGACAGCTTGTAGCTTACAGCTAAAAAAGACCCCATCCGGGGTCTTTTTTCTTACTTACTCAAATCAATCTGATAAATCGCGAAGCCACTTTCGTCTGTGTCTACACGTTTCATTGGGTATTGACCTTTATCAGCGATGAAATCTGCTGCCTTGTCGCTCGGAGCTGTCTCGAAGCGGATGTCTAGCTTGGTATCGCTTGAGATTGGAGCAAAGCGCCAGTTGTTGTCTGCGCTTGGGGTTACTTCACCTTTCTCTTTGCTCACCTCTGAGATGTAGTTCGCTAGAACGGTGCGGTTTTCATCTGGAGATTCGAACGCAATGAAGTCTGCGCCTGTGCCTGGGAACTTAGCGCTGAAGGCGCGGTAGTTGTTGGTTGCGATAATAAACTCTTGTTTAGGATCGATAGGCTTACCTTGATAGGTTAGGCCCTTGATACGCTGAGAGTCCTTGTTCACTACCTGACATTCACCGTTGTATTTCGCAGGCTGAGTCACGTCGATTTGGTATTCAACGCCATCCATCACATCGAAGTTGTAAGTGCGGAAGTTGTCCCAATCGATAAGAGATTGAGGCTTGCCGCTGTTTACGTCGATTTGGTTGAATTGACCTGCACTACACTCAAGCCACTCTTGTACCTCGTGACCGGTTACGCGCATTGCAACAAGCGTATTCGGATATAGGTAGAGGTCGGCTGCGTTACGGAAGGTAAGCTGTCCTGATTCAACCTCGGTGAAGTTGTTTGGATCGTTCTTACGACCACCTACTTTAAACGGTGCTGCCGCTGAAAGTACAGGGATGCCATCAAGATCTGGGTCGCCTTGGATAAAGCGCTCAACGTAAGCCTTTTGTGCAAGGTTAACGATCTGAATGGTTGGGTCATCCTGCACTAGCGCAAGGAAGCTGTACATTACATCGTTAGCTTTACCGATAGGCTGGTTAACAAACTCGCGAGTACCGTCGTGGTCTTCTTTAACTGCTTTCACCATCTCTTGATCAGGTTCAGCCAGAGATTTGTTGTTAGCGGTGTCAAAGATAGGGCGCGCGTCAGCTTCACCGTCGGTTACAACCCAGCCGCCATCTTTTTGCGATAGAGTCAGGTCCATAACACCCACATGGCTACCCCAACGACCTGGCATAACTGCAGTAACACCATTGATGGTGCCTTTCTCGTTATCAACGCCTTGGATTGCTTCAAAGCCTTTGCCCGGGAATACTGCATGTGAGTGACCGAATGCGATAGCATCGATACCTTTCACTTCTGATAGGTAGTAAACCGAGTTTTCAGCATCTAGCTTATATGGGTCGGTGGATAGGCCAGAGTGTGGGATAGCAACAACACATCTGCGCCTTCTTTTTTCATCTGAGGAACCAGCTTTTTGGCTGTCTCAGTGATGTCAGCAGTAGTTACACGACCTTCAAGGTGTTTCTTATCCCATACCATGATTTGTGGCGGTACGAAGCGATGTAACCCACTTTGATGGTGTGCTCTTCGCCATTCACATCTTTAACTGTGTGCTCTTTGATGATGTATTGCTTAAACAGCGGTTCACCGGTTTTCGCATCAAATACGTTGGCACTGATGTATGGGAAGTTGGCATCATTGATGCTTTCAAATAAGAACTCAAGGCCGTAGTTGAACTCGTGGTTACCTATGTTACCAACATCATAATCAAGCAGGTTCATTGCCTTGTAAACAGGGTGCACTTCGCTTGGCTTGATGCCCTTTGAAGCCATGTAATCGCCCATTGGGCTACCCTGAATCAGGTCACCGTTATCTACAAGAACACTGTTTTCCACCTCTGCGCGCGCTTCTTTTACAAGCGTTGCAGCGCGAGTCAGGCCGATCTTTTGAGATGGCGAGTCCTTGTAGTAGTCGTAATCCATAATGTTGGTATGGATGTCGGTGGTTTCGATGATACGAAGTTTGATGGTGTCAGCCAGAGCTGGGTTTGCCATCCTAGAAGGCCACCCAGAACGGCGATAGAAATTGGTTTTAGTGAGGTTTTCATAGTAAAAATTCACAGAAAAGGATTGACCCGACAAATGTAGCAAAATGTAACGCAAACGCAGTCTGGTTTTGCTTTATCCTGTGAACTCAGCGAGCTAAATAAAATATCGCTATGTATTTATTATGCTTTTTGTGTTTGGCCGAATTTTCTTTGATAGCGCGGTAACATGGTCTCGTTGCCCAATATGCCACCCTGGTGAAGATAGAGTAATTCTTTGCCTGAATTGTTCGCTAGCCACGGAAGCAGGCATTGCCACATATATGGGTCATACAGAAGGTCAAACTCTACTAGCGTAGAATCAAACAGTTCCTGCCAAAGTCGATATTCGTTTTCATACAACTTACCGAAATGGTGCTTGTAGTCGGCCTGCAAGATAGTTGGAGTATCGGTTGCTCCGAGTTCTTGCCACTGTTTTTTAGATAGGACTTACCACCTACACAAGAGCAGGTGATTACTGGAATATTGTGTCTTTGTAGATGCTTGTGCAGATACAAGGCGGTAGTACCAGTGCCGGAGGGCAGGGCAACTACAAATTGCTTGTCGCTGCGAAAGCGAGTCCAGTGCACTATCTCTTGAGCCAAGCCCTTAATGCCGTATTCTGAAATTTGTGCGCGGCCACCTTCCGGTAGAACTAAGCAGTTCTCTTCTGGCTTTCTGACTGTCTCTATGAAATCGAGCGGGTGCATATCACGACACTCGATGATCTCAGCGCCAAGCTCCATTGCCCCGCGATAGTTACCACTTGGGTTTGCTTTTAGCCACTCCGGAATTCGATGCACGTAGAATTCAAGCTTCCACTTTTAACACGGCATAGGGCCGCTAAAGAGTAAAGAGAGTTGGCTTGAACCGAGCCGTAACAGATCAAAGTATCGATTCCAGGCTGAGCTTCTTGCAGTAACTGCATAAATTTTCGAGCTTTATTGCCGGAAAAATGTTGATGCAATTGGTCATCGCGTTTTAAATAAAACGTGAGGTCGCGAAAATGGTGCTGGGTAACTGGACTGGATTCGAGTTTCATATTGGTTATGGATAAATCAGAGCCGGCACATAGTAGTGCAATGGAAAAGGGATGCAAAGGATGCGAAGACAGTTTTTTCGATTTGCTGTAGTGGGCGGCGTTGGCTTTGTGGTGGACATTTCGGTGTTCAGTCTCTGCCTGTATGTGATGAATATGCCGACTACATTATCGCGTGTGGTTGCTTTTCTTGTCGCTGTTGGCGTTACCTGGCTTGGTAATCGCATCTACACCTTTGGCAGCAGTGCCGATGTTTGGCCTCAGCTAAAGCGCTTTGCTATCTCCGCTTTTATTTCAATGGTGCCTAACTTTTTGGTATTCCACCTAGTGCTTGCCTATTTGGGTGAAAACGTAATTACCCATATGCTTGCTTTCGTATTAGGCGTTGCCACCGGTCTTTGCAGTAATTTTGCCTTAAATACCTTTTGGGTGTTCAAAGAAAAATCCCCCAGCTAGGCTAGGGGATTTGAATCATATATAGACTTTTAGATTAAGCAGTTTGTGGTTTGCCTGCTTCTTCTTCAACTTCAGCCTTAGATTCCGCACCGTGCATCCAGTGCACAAGCTTGTTCGACATCAGAAGTAGTAGAACCGCTGAGATAGTCGCTGCTGCTGCGATACCACCGAAGATAGACATAGCGCCAAGGTCACCTACGTGAGAACCAATCAGGCCAGCTACATAGTTTGCGATAGCGTTGAAGCCGAACCATGCACCCATCATTAGAGATGACAGACGAAGCGGCGCTAGCTTAGTTACCATAGATAGACCGATTGGAGAAAGGCATAGTTCACCAAGGGTGTGGAAGAAGAACGCGCCTACTAGCCAAAGCATAGAGGTCTTAACCGTTGCGTCGCCGCCTTGTTGTAGTACTGCACCAATCATGAATAGGAAGCCTACTGCTAGGAAGAAAAGACCAAATGCAAACTTAACAGGAGAGGTTGGCTCTTTAGGACCCATTTTTACCCATACCGCGGCTAGCAGTGGTGCTAGAACCATGATGAAGAATGGGTTAAGAGACTGGAACCATGCCGCTGGCACTTCGAAGCTACCAATCATACGGTCTGTGTATTGTTGGGTGTAGATGTTCATCAGACCGCCAGCCTGCTCGAAGCCCGCCCAGAATACGATTACGAATAGACCCATCACTAGGATAACCTTCATGCGGTCCACTTCTTCTTTAGTAAGAGGTGCTTTCGCTTTTGCTTTACGACGCTCATCGCGCTTAGCTGCTGGTTCAACACCAATGTTGCCAAGCCAAGAGTTTGCTAGGGTTAGCTGAAGTACGATACTCAGTACCATGCCGATACCCGCTGCTAGGAAACCTGCGTTCCAACCGAAGTTGTTTGCTACAGAGCCAGCTACAACACCTGCGATTAGCGCACCAAGGTTGATACCCATATAGAAGATGGTGAATGCACCGTCACGACGGTTGTCGCCTTCTTCGTATAGATCACCCACCATGGTAGAGATGTTTGGCTTAAATAGACCGTTACCTAGGATAAGCAGGCTCAAACCTAGATAGAAAGAGGTGTGCACATCAACACCGAACGCGCCCGGTGGCAGTGCTAGAGAGAATTGGCCCAGTGCCATTAGGATGCCACCGATCATGACGGATTTTCGTTGGCCTAGATAGTTATCAGCAATCCAACCACCAATCATTGGGGTTACATACACAAGACCTGTGTAGATGCCGTAGAGATCAAGTGCGTCCTTGGTGCTCCAACCTAGACCGCCATTCATAGTGGTGTCTGTTAGGTATAGAACCAGGATTGCACGCATAGCGTAGTAGGAGAATCGTTCCCACAGTTCAGTACTGAAAAGCAAAAAGAGCCCACGTGGGTGGCCCATAATAGTTTTTTGATTAGTCATAGTTGTGTTTGTATCAGATGTTTTTATTAGAAATCGCGGGCTTTGCCCGAGGTGCTGCGAAGAAAAGGCTCAAGGCAAACACTGTCTCCCCCCAGGGATGACTTGGGATAGATATACCTATGAAATGAATTGTTATCAATTGTCACAAAATACTGCACCTGAGAGGGTTGACGGGATTAACCCCTTGTTTTGACAGGTGTGAATAGTGATTCATCGGGTGAAAAATGCGTGCCAGAAACTTACATTGCATTTTTGCAGATTAAGAGTTGAGCGTATTATGCGAGTGGGTGCATGGTCGTGGTTATGAGGTGAGCAGGTCGACTAGGAAGATACAAACGTGAGGATGACGGTGGGGTTCACTGGTTAATAAAGACCCCGGCTTAGAGCCTGCCGGGGTGACGTGTCTTTTTTAATAACTCAGTGGAGAGAGCACTGCAATTAATTTAGATCGTCATTCCCGACGGATGGCATAGCCATTCGAGCGGGAATCTTTATGTTCGCGAGAGCACAACAGCATTGCGTGGAGAAGGACTTAATAAAATGAGGCTTCTGGGGGTTACCTATAAATTATCGGGGCAACTGAGAATCCCGGCTTAAAGCTTGCCGGGGTGACGTCTTTTTTCTATTCATCAGCAGGGGTCGAACTGCTACGAAAAGTATTTCGTCATTCCCGACGAATGGTAAAGCCATTCGAGCGGGAATCTTCTGATCAAAGAAAACCCGAAAAGACCCTGAACACTAGCCAATAAAAAAGCCTGCACAAGGCAGGCTTTCGTAGCAAAGGTTAGATTAGCGCTTACGCTAGCTCTTTAGCATGCTCTGAGCGACAAACTGCAGCGGTGAATACCACGTCGGTTGAGCTGTTCAGTGCTGTTTCAGCAGAGTCTTGGATAACGCCGATGATAAAGCCAACACCTACCACCTGCATCGCCACCTCGTTTGGAATACCGAATAGGCTACATGCTAGAGGGATAAGCAGTAGTGAACCGCCCGCAACGCCAGAGGCGCCACACGCTGATACCGCAGCAACCACACTCAGAAGTACCGCTGTCAGGAAGTCTACTTGAATACCTAGAGTATGAACTGCCGCTAGAGTCAGTACGGTAATGGTAATAGCCGCACCGCCCATGTTGATGGTTGCGCCTAGTGGGATAGATACCGAGTAGGTGTCTTCATCTAGGTCTAGTTTTTCACACAGCGCCATGTTCACTGGGATGTTCGCCGCACTTGAGCGAGTGAAGAAGGCGGTTACGCCACTCTCACGTAGACACTGAAGCACTAGAGGGTAAGGGTTTTGCTTGGTCTTGCAGTAAACGATAGCTGGGTTAATCACTAGGGCGATAATTGCCATTGCACTTAGCAGTACAAACAGCAGGTTTGCGTAGCCAAATAGGGCTTCAAAGCCGGTAGTTGCAAATGTAGAAGCAACCAAACCAAAGATACCAAATGGTGCTAGGCGAATGATGAAGCGAACAATGGTCGAAACACCATGACTCAGATCTTCAAATACCGCTTTAGTGGTCGCCGAAGCGTGGTGCAGAGCCAGACCTAGACCGATACCCCAAGCAAGGATACCGATATAGTTCGCGCTCATCAGTGCGTTAACTGGGTTATCTACCACTTTGAATAGAAGCGTATGTAGTACCTCAGCAATACCTTGTGGTGGTGTTGCACCCGTTGCGCTTTCAACCAGAACTAGATTGGTAGGGAAAGCAAAGCTCAGACCAACGGCGGTCAGGCTGCTAGGAAAGTACCAATCAGATACAGCACCACGATTGGGCGCATATAGGTATGTTGGTTTTTCTTTTGGTTTGCGATGGAAGCTGCAACAAGAATGAATACCAGAATGGGAGCCACAGCTTTAAGTGCGCCTACAAATAGGCCACCAAGAAGACCGACTTTAACCGCCGCATCGGGTGCGACTGTAGCCAGTACGCCACCGGCAACGATACCGGCGAGGATCTGCATTACCAGGTTGCCCTTGGCCATGCGTGCTAGGAGAGTGTTTTGCATAATTGTCTGTCCGTGATTGCAAGTGTCGTCAAAAACGAACCTGCTATTTGTAATAGTTGTGTTTGTTTTATGAAACTGGGATAGGGTACTTTTATGAATATAAATGTCTACTCTTGTGCGGTAAGTTAGATATAAATGATTGCGTAATCATAAATGAGCAACCAATTACACTGGCTGATTTTGTGCAATCAATACCTGTTTATAGAGTAAAGTTTAGTCGAATGGATGATTTAGGCTGTGCTGTGACCTAGCTGTTCACAAGTGCATGTATCCAAATTGGGTGCGCAACCATTGAGGCGAAATTTAAGTTTCTATTCCTTATAGGATGTAGTGTCAGGCTGTTTATGCACAGCCTGACACATTAGAGGGCCTAGCTTGCGGTTTGAGCCTGAAGCCTTTTCTTACTTGGCTTCATGAACAAGCGGAAGCTTGCTGGAACGAAATAGAAAGAGATCAGGGTAGTGAGTGTAGTACCACCCGCGATAGCCACTGCAAATGGAGGCCAGAAGCCACCACCGGCGATGATTAACGGCATAAAGCCGCCTACGGTTGTGATGGTGGTGGAGGTGATATGACGAGTACAACTCATAACGGCCTCTAAGATGGCGTCTTGATCGCCAAGCATAGCCTGAGGACTAGCCTTAAGCTCTGCCAAGATAACTATGGCGGCGTTGATGGCAAGACCTATGATACCCAGCATGGCGATGATCACGGTAAAGCCAAACGGATAGTTAAATAGGTATACCGATAGCAAGCCAAGACCTGACGCCAATCCAGCTACGCTGAAGATGATGCTACTTAGTCTAAAGGAGTTAAAAGACACCACTACCACCAGGATCATCAGCACGATCACCATCGACATATTGCCTATTAGGCTATTTACCGACTCATCTCGCTCGGCAGATTCGCCACCAAACTCGATACGATAGCCGGTCGGCAGTTGGTACTTAGCAAGGTTATCTTGGAATGCATTTAGTGCCGTTTGAGGCAATACACCGGCCTGGATATAACCCTCGATGGTGTTGACGCGCTCACCGTTGCGACGAGGTATGGCGCCACGACTCGGAGTAAGCTCAAGGCTTGCCAGTGTCGAGATATTCACCCCTGTGGTGTAGGTTTCCGATGCAATGGGTAGTCTTAGGTTGCTGAGGCTATCTAAATTCTCACGTTCGCTATCGCCTACACGTACTCGCACAGGTACAGATTCGCTGCCCTCGATAATACTGCCACTTTCACGGCCAACTAAGGTGGCCTGCAGCAGGTTAGCAAACTGGCTAAGGGTGATGCCACTAAGCTGGGCTGTATCCTCATCCACCTTTAACCACACCTTAGGGGTACCAGGCTGTAGGGTTTCTCTGGTATGAGTGACATATGGGGTGTTAGCCAAAATAAGGCGTATATCCTCGCCTATGGCTTTTAGTCTATCTAGGTTTTCACCGTAAACACGAAGCTCAATAGGTGCATTAAACGGAGGACCTTGCTCTAGCTTGCGTACTAGGATCTGCGCATTAGGCACTGCGCTGTTTAGCTGCTGCTGAAGCTTAGGGATAATCTCGTTGGCGCTAGAGAAATGGTCGGTTTTAACCATAGCTTGAGCGAAATAAGGGGCGCGGTTATCAGTGACTATTAGGTTGTAGTAAAAGGATGGGAAGTTAGCACCAACCAGCCAATCGATACGCTCGATGCCGTCGTACTCACGCACCAGTTCATCGACCTTCATTGCCGTATCTTGCGAGGCGAAGATGCTCGCTTGAGGAGGCAGATAGACTCTGATCTCAAACATATCTCTATCGGATGGTGGGAAGAACTGCTCGGTCAGCTGTGAAGCACTCCAAAAACCGGTGAGCGGTACCAGCATTACTAAAGCGATGGCTAATAATGGGCGCTTGATAGCAAAGTGTACTGAAGCTGAAAAAGCCCACGTCAGTGGCGGAATCGACAGCCCAGTCTGATACCAAGCGTTTGAGCTGGTGTGGCTTGGTAGGAACCGCGCCGAAAAACCGGCGATTATGGTATGTGAGATAAGATAAGAGCCCGCCAATGAGAAAGATACGGTTATCGCAATCGCACCTACAAACTCACCAGTGGCGCCCGGTGAGAGGAAGATAGGCGCAAAGGCTAGGATAGTGGTGAGGGTAGAGCCGAGTAGCGGTACCCATAGGTGTTTCACCGCTTTAACCGCTGACTCTAGTTTCTCCATTCCCTTCAAGCGATAGCTCTGTATGGTATCCACCATAACCACGGCATTATCGACCATAATGCCTAGCGCTACTATGAGCCCGGTAACTGACATCTGATTGATGGGTATGCCGGTAAACTTCATCAGAAGCAGGGTCAGCATAGAGGTTAGTGGCAGGGCAATTGCCACCATGATGGCAGCCCTCAGGCCCAGCGTGATCAGCAGTACCACCAAGATGATACTAAAACCTAAGATCAGGCTTTTACTCAGATCAACCAGGCGGGTCTCGGTATAACCCTGCTGACTGAACAGCACATTGACCTTGATGTTGCTTGGAACCTCGGCCTGATAACGCTCGATAAGATCCATCGCACGCTCGGTCCATTTATCGACACGTAACGTGGGTAACATACGCGCCGCGACAATAACCCCAGGTTCTCCATCGATGATGGCTATTTGTTCCGCCGGTTGTTTGTAAGAGCGCTGCACGGTAGCGATATCATCAAGTCGGGTCATGTGCCCTTGAGGTCGATACTAATTGGCACCTGACGAATTCGTTCAAGTGAATCCAAATTTGATGACACTTCTAGGCCGAATCGGGTATAGCCATTGACCAGTTCGCCAGCTGAATTTTTCGCATCCGCACCTTCTAGAGCCGTGGCAATATTGGTGCTTGAACGCCCCAGAGCCACCACGCTTGGGGTATCTAGGCTCACCAGTACCTCTTCTTCAGGCATGCCATATTCGTCTACAAACTCAGTGCCTGACAGAGCGCGAAGGCGTGAAGCGAGCTCTTTGGAGTACCGACCAAGAGTCAATATATCGGAGTGGGAATTTCCTTCCCACGTGAGAGCAGTGATGATGGTAAAGGCGTAGGTATGGTCACTGTCGAGCTCTGGGGGCATGGCGCCTTGGGGCAGAAGTGGCATTAAGTCGGTGATCTTATCCCGCGCTTTTGACCATACCGGCTCAGGCTCAGTGATATTGTCGTTAAGCTCAAGAGTAACAATTGAAACACCGGGTCTGGAGGTAGAGGTAATAAGTTTTACTTCTGCCAGTTCACGAAGTTTGTTCTCAACCACTTCGGTAACCAAGGCCTCAACGCGTTCAGCGCTGGCTCCGGGAAAGGAGGTGGTGATGTTGGCAAAGCGATTACTGATAATTGGGTCTTCTGCACGTGGCAGATTATTAAAGGCCGAGAAACCGCTCACTATGATGAAAGCGGTAATCAGAATCAGCAGTCGGCTATTGGCTATGATGGAGTCGATTTTCATGTTCGCTCCTTAGTCCAGTTTTGGCTGAACGCGCTGACCGGGAACCACTCGATGCAGTCCGTTTGAGATAAGCATCTCATCTGCGCTTATCGCACCCTGAACAAAGGCGGCTTGATTGTCGGCATACAGCACCTGCACACTGCGACGCTCAACTATGTTCTGCTCGGTAACCACAAACACATTCCAAACACCGCGAAGCCCATCGGTCAGAGAAGAGTTCGGGATCCAGAATCCAGATTCAGAGATCTGCTCTGGGTATCTTAGGTAAGCCAGTTGCCCATCCAGAACCTTGGCAGACTCGGGCAGAAGATATCTAAGACCTAGCTGCGGGTATTCAGATCAACCCTGGCGCCGGGGTTAAGCAGTTTTACCGGATACAGATTGTCGCCAACGCGTATCTCTGGTGTATTAAGCTCATTAATCTTGGCTAGCTGAGCACTGGGAATACCGATAAAGACCTCTTTGTCCTGCTCAGCCAGTAGAGTCAAAGTAGGGGTGCCCATGCCAACAACATCGCCAAGAGAGACAAAGCGTTGACTAACTGTTCCTGCATACGGCGCTTTGATGGTGGATTTGTTTATCTTGAGTTGATTTGCGCGCAAGGCTGCGTTTACCCGCAGTGCATTGGCCTCTAGTACGCCTTGTTGGCTGGTAAGGGAGTCTATCTCAGCCTCTGCGCTGAAGCCTTTCGCTTTCAAGGATTGTTGACGTTTTAGGTTAGCGGCTACCAGTTGAAGTTGTGCTTTTATTTCGTTTTGCTGAGCACGAAGTTGTCTGGCCTCGGTGGCGAGAAGCTGAGTATCTAGGCGGATCAGGCGTCACCCTGATTCACTCTGTCACCGACATCCACCATGATGTTTGACACCTTGCCTGCAAGCTCGAACCCAAGCTGTGCTTGCTGACCGGCGCGCACTGTGCCCACGTATTCACGCATGACTTGATAGTGATCGCTCTGAACCAAAGAGTGAGTTTCAACGGATAGGATAGGTTCTGGAGCGGCGAGTTGGGCTTCACTGCTGTCACATCCAGTGAGCAGTGCCATTGCCAACATAATTGGGCTGAGGCGAAGTAACGACATCATGACTTCCTTGAGAGTTTCATTGCATATTATAAATTAAAACCAATCAAACTAGACTGTCCAGTTTGATTGTGTTAAAAGTTAGTTACATCACAGATTTTGTACGAGTGGAAGGCGAGCAAATGAGTAGTCGTAGTGAGAAAAAACGCGCTCAAATCTTAGAAGCTGCGGGTCAACTGTTTAATGAACAGGGTTATGGGGTAAGCATGGATAGCGTGGCTAAACTGGCCAATGTGTCCAAACAAACCGTTTACGCCCACTTCAAAACCAAAGACATACTGTTCGAGACCTGTATCCAGTCAAAATGTGTTGCTAACCAGATTGATGAAAACTCTTTTAATGCTGACGCGCCACTAAGACAGGCTCTGGTAGGCTTTGGTATCCGTTTTCAAGAAATGTTAATGGAACCTGTGGTGCATCAAACCTTTCGTAATGCAGTAAGTCAGTTAGAGACTCACCCTCAACTTGCGGAGATCTACCTTCAGTCGGGACCTAAACGCACCACACAGGTGTTAGGGGAGTTCCTTGAGCTGAAACAGAAAAAGGGTGAGCTTAAACTGACACTCGCTGCTGAAGACTCGGCAATGCAACTGCTGCTGATGTTTCATGGTCGGGCAGTCTATTGGGGTTTTCTGGGGGAGGATTCAAAGGAGAGTGAGGCTCAACGTCACGCCTATATCCGAGATTGCGTGGACCTTTTCTTAGCCCGACACTCCTAGCTTGAAACTGATGCGAAACTTCTTGCTTAACCTTGCTCATAAAAAGACTGATAGACCCAGAAATGTGAGCTAATACAGCTAATCATTCTCGATTTTTGACTCGAATATGTAACAATATTTTCCTGAACAGAACCTCAAGGAAGATAGATGAAACGCTTTGGACTAACCGCACTGGCAATCATGTGCGCGACCGCCTTTTCCAGTCAGGCGAGCGAGTTTGAAGGAGTAACCCTAGCCAAGGAGCAGGAGTTAGTGCGCGGCAATGATGCCGAAGCGGCGACTCTGAATCCACTGCAGGCGGAGGGCATGCCAGAGATGCATGTGATTCGTGATCTGTTTGAGGGTTTGGTTATCCAGGATGAGTTTGGCAATGTCATTCCTGGTACGGCTGAGCGTTGGTCTAATCAAGACAATCAGGTGTATACCTTCTATCTTCGACAGGATGCAAAGTGGTCTAATGGTGACCCTGTCACAGCTAACGATTTTATCTATAGTCTGCGTCGAGCGGTCGATCCTAAAACGGCCTCACCCAATGCCTGGTATCTAAAACTTACTGAGATTAAAAACGCACAAGCCATTATCGAGGGTAAGACGTCCCCAGAAACCCTTGGCGTTGAAGCGATAGACGATCACACTCTAAGGTTCACACTAAATAAACCCGTACCCTATTTCTTGGCGATGACCGGGCACACCGTGATGATACCAATACATCAAAAGAGTGTGGAAGCACACCCGAAAGATTGGGCCAAGCCCGGAAACCTAGTATCGAATGGGGCGTTTACCCTGAACAACTGGGTAGTGAATGAATATATAGAACTGGTACCAAACAAAAACTATTGGGATGCCAAGGACACGCATCTGAGTAAGGTTACCTATATCCCGTTTGAGAATCAGTTGGCAGCGGTGAATCGATATCGCGCGGGCGAGGTGGATATCACCTCTGATGTGCCGGCGCAGATGGGGATCAAGCTGAAAAAAGAGATGCCTGAGGCGTATCAGGTTTCGCCACTTCTTTGCACTTACTACTATGCGTTTAATACCAAGAAGCCACCTTTGGATAACCCTAAGGTGCGCCAAGCGCTCTCTTATTCCATCATGCGTGATGTGATCACCCAAGGCATCACAAATAGTGGAAATGTGC
The DNA here is from genome assembly GCA_000830475.1 of Vibrio ishigakensis. Lineage (GTDB taxonomy): Bacteria > Pseudomonadota > Gammaproteobacteria > Enterobacterales > Vibrionaceae > Vibrio > Vibrio ishigakensis_A. The sequence continues at coordinate 41,283 of BBSC01000004.1, forward strand.
CTGCGTTTACCTTTACCCATAAGGATGTCGCAGGCTTTAGTGCTACACAACCAAATTACGCCACCTTAAGTCAGATGGAGCGTGATAAAAAGGCGCAAATGCTGACGGGCAACTTGGCTCTAGAGCAAAGTAAACCACTGCACCTTTTATATAACACCAGTGAGAGTCACAAGGTAATCGCGACTGGCGTTGCCTCGATGTGGCACAAGACGCTAGATCTGGATGTTGAGCTAGAAAACCAAGAATGGAAGGCATATCTGGAAGCTCGAAAGAGTGGCGACTTTGATGTGCTACGCGCCTCTTGGTGTGGCGATTACAATGAGCCTTCTACGTTTCTTTCTCTGTTTACCACAGGCAATGATAGAAACTACGCCTTCTACTCAAACCCTGAGTATGACGACCTGCTAAATCGAGCTCAGCATGAAACCGATACGCAAAAACGCATGGCTTTATACGATAAGGCCGAGACTATTTTGAGTGAAGATATGCCGATAGCGCCGATCTTTTACTATATGCAGGCGCGCTTGGTTAGACCGAATGTCGGAGGAGTGCCCCTTCATAATGCTGAAGGACGTATCTACTCTAAAGACTTGTATATTAAGAAGCTGAATCCATGATTAAAAAGGGCGACCTACCGAGCAAGAATTGTAAGGTGTGTGGGCGCCCTTTTAGTTGGCGCAAAAATGGCAGAACTGCTGGGATGAAGTGCAGTACTGCTCTGAACGTTGTCGTCGAAATAAGAGAAAGGCAATCACCAAGGAATAGGCTGGCCCTTGAAATCCATGAAACTGCCCGAGTCTTCTAGGGAGAGGTTAGCTATCTGGGTAAACAGGTGTTCAGCCCTAGCTCTGCACTCATCAGCTGTCCGTCTGGCAGGTTGCGTTGAAATGGCCTCGATAGCTCGGTATCTGTGGTGCCAGGATGTAGCGCCATCACCGCGATGTCTCTGTTCATTCGTTGCCATTCTAGATGTAGCGTTTTAATTGCCATATTGAGTGCAGTTTTCGATGCGCGATAACTGTACCAACCGCCAAGACGATTATCTCCAATACTACCCACGCGTGCTGAGAGAGTGACTAATTTGGCGTAAGTTTGCGGATTGGTCGAGTTGGGCATCAGTTTGTCTTGGAAATACTTAGCTAGAAGCAAAGTAGGCAAGGTATTGCGCTTGATGTTGTCCATGAAGAAATCCGAGTCGAGCTGTCTGATGCTTTTCTCAGGGCCATGGTGCTTGCAGTGCAGAATACCTACGCAATTAATGAGCCAATCCACCTGCTCAAATTGGTGGCTAAAGGTCTCTATTTGGTCTTCTTTGGTAAGATCTAGCTGATGCCAATTGACCTTACCGCCGTTAATATCCGGATGTCTGTTGAGGTACGTGGCCTCTATCTGGTTGATGGGAGCATGTCAGCGCAGCGCCTTAAAAGCGCATTCCCTATGCCTCCACCTGCTCCTATCAAGACTATCCGCATTTTCTTTCCTCTCTATCTGTCCAGAAATCGATAAATTTGCGTTCTGGGTCGTACATTTGGGTTTGTTTTTCTAGGTCAAAGCGTCTTACGGGTTTAGCGTCAGCGCCGACTCCGGCGATGTATTGCCAGTTACCCCAGTTTGAGCCCAAGTCGTAGTCGATGAGATTGTGCTCAAAGTAGAGTGCCCCCAAACGCCAATCCAAACCCAAATCGTGGACTAAGCAACTGGCAACCAGTTGTCTTCCTCGGTTAGACATAAAGCCGGTGTGATTGAGCTGATTTATACAGGCATCAACGATGTCATAGCCGGTATTACCTGAGCACCAGTTTTCAAAGACTCTCTCATCTTGACCCCAGTCTCGCTCGGTTTCTTTCAAACCCGATGATTTGAATAGGTCTCTGCCGTGCCAATGAGCATACCAATGGAAGAATTCGCGCCATAGAAGTTCGAATTTGATCCAGTAGGTTGATTCATTTTCGCCGTGATGGGCTTCGTGATTGTTAACCTCATACCACACTTGGCGAGGGGACAGGTTACCCTGAGCCAGCCACGGTGACATCTTAGTGGAATTGTCCCATCCATCTAGCTCGTTTCGAACTAGCTTGTAGGTTTGAGGGTGCTGAGACTCGAAGTAAGTAGCCAGGTGTTCTTTGCCTTGCGTTTCACCACCGTTGACTGGTAGAAAATAGAGGCGTTGACCTCAGATAGCATGCAGACACGCGGGACATCGAGCTCGATGTGTTGCGGAAGCGCATCTGGTGAAGGCAGTGGGCGAACGACGGCAAGGTTTTCCACTTGCTTACGGAATTGAGTGAAGGTTTTAGGAAGCTTGTCCTTTCCAAATGGCAGTTGGCTTTCGTGTAACAGAGACAGCGAGTAAGCGGTGTGGATTTCCAGGTCGCAGTTCTCCATCAAGTGCTGAAGCCCTTCTTTTTCATAGTCACCGGGATGGAAGGCCCGGTAAAGGTCGGTCACATTCTGGCTTTTGATGATGCCAGCAAGCTCTGTAAGGTCGCATGGTTTGTACAAGACCTGCTCCAAACTCGCCAAAGACTGAGCGAGATTCGCCGCAGACTGATGCTCAAATCGCTTGTTGTGCTCCGAGCGACCGAATCCCATTTCAGAATCCTGCCCGCTTATTTTCTGGTATGGAAGATATACGCAGATGAGACTTTCTACGTCTCGTGCTGCGCGGATGAGTAGGTTGTTGTCTTCAATTCTACAATCTGCCCCAAACCAAATAAGTCCTATGCGCTTTTTCATTTTTGCTTTCCACTGCTCGGTTGCACTGTTTAACTTTACGCACCAACAACAGACAGCGATCAGACTATCTGTCGTCAAAGAAGTCTTTATTTCGTATGTACTTACTCATCAGGTGATAGGAGAAGGGACGTATCAGCAACTAACAATAGAGCGGCCGAAGCGTATTGCGTGGGTGTATTTTCGTAGATGCGACCGTTATACAGCCACAGCATCTTGCCCACGTGCCAGTAGGCAAGGGGAACAGGGGGCAAGAAGGTGACGATATCCAGATCGCAACAGACGCGATAGGTGCGGTGAGAGAGGGTGTAGCGTTTCTTAAAATGCCAATTTCCTACTGCAGGCTGACCAAAGGTGACAATGCGTTTTATGGATTTTGGATGTCTTTGTTCAAGATAATCACCTAGGATGCAGCCTATAGCGCCACCGGAGGAGTGACCGGTAATAGCGACCCGCATCCCTTGTTCTATTAGTGGCTCGACGATACCGACAATCCGTTCGAATACCGACTGGCCGAGTTTGTCTGATTTGTGAGACGGTGGGCTTTCTTGGGACAATAGATAGTGGAACCCCGCATGAATGGAATAATCGAGTTGCCATTTGTGGCAACCTCGTTGCCAGAAGGCTAGCTAATAGCCAGTCTTTGACGCTGTGGGAGCCCTTTAATACCACAATGACTTCGCTCCGACTCTTGGTCCATAAGATGCGTGCCATGGTCTTGCCTTGCACGTTTCGTACAACCCTTTGTCCATTCGGGTCAAAGCCAAAAGCGGTCTGTTTGAACACGCGGGGATAGGCGAGGCGACATAACACCGCGTAACGCTCATACTGGTAGCGCTTTAAGCTTTTCATTAGGGTTTGTTGACCTTTTGAGTTCGTTTTTGTAGCGAGTTGTTGGGCTTTTACACAAGGCAGACAAACATGCAGCGAGTGGGAAGATTCAGTGTGCAGGGGATAAGTGAAGGTTATATGACTCTTTTGCTAACGAAATTTGAAACCCAGATCATTGCACTCGTTGCCGTTGCGCACTAGGATTTGCTGTTCAATAATTTCCGCGCTTTTATTCGTTTCTATTTGAGGCTCAGGTCTTTGCAAGCTTTCACCAATATCATCATCCGTTTCCCAAAACTTTTGGCTCTGTTACTTATCTTAGTTACAGCAGGTGCCGCCTATTATGGCAAGACTCACTTTGCGATGAACGCCGACTTGAGTGACCTTGTGAAGCAACAAGGGGAGTGGCGTGACAATCTAGATGCCGTAGAGAAAGAGTTCCCTGAGTCAGGAAACGTGGTAGTGGTGATTTCCGGTGAGGATAGTGCGGTCAATGCGAAAGTAACCGAGGATCTTGCTCAAGCCTTTGAAAAGCAGTCGTTATTCAGAGAGGTGTTTGCCCCCTCTACCTATGACTGGTTTGAAAAATATGGGCTGGGATTCTTGTCTAAAAGCGAGTTTGAAGAGCTAAGGCAGAGTTTGTCATTAATCTTGCCAGACTTGATGGTGTCGGCTCAGTATCAAAGTATCGAGCCTTATCTCGGTGGTTTAGATAAGAAACTTAGCTCCAATGAACTGAGCGCGGAAGAGGCCACGACACTCTTGCAACCTCTAGTGGAGGCCCTTAATCAACAAAATGTCGATTGGCAGGAAGTCTTATTTTCTAACGTAGAGAAGCCAAAAGGGTATGTGATCAACCTCAACGCCCGCCCAGACTTTAACGCTACCGAGCCAAATAAACTCATCATGCAGACGGTGCATGACACCATAGATCAGGCAGATGTAACTAGCGGTGTTCAGGTTCGAGTGACAGGGCAAACCGCGCTGGACTACGATGAGATACAAGATGCAAATGAGAGTGTCGCTCTGGCGGGTACAGTTTCATTGGTAAGCCTAATTGCTATCCTAGCTATCGGTATCCGCTCTCTACGCATTATTCTAGCCAGCTATTTGGCGGTGATTGTGGGCTTGGTGTGGACCTTTGCCGCAGGCCTTCTGCTGGTGGGTGCGTTTAATACCATCTCCATCGTGTTTATGGTGATCTTTATTGGCCTTGGGGTTGATTTTGCGGTGCACCTCAGTCTGCATATCTACGAGCAGCGGCTTAAGGGTTATGATAACGACGAGAGCTTGAAGCTCTCTATTTTGCACTGCATTTCACCTCTGGGCCTGTGTGCGCTCTCTTCTGCTATCGGCTTTTTGAGCTTCTACCCGACGGCTTATACCGGTCTTGGAGAGCTTGGCATTATCTCGGCCGCTGGCATGATTTTGGGTTTGCTCGCTACCTTTCTCATTATTCCGCTCTTCTTCCAGTTCTTTGGCTATCCAAAGGTTAAGGTTGCCAACGCTAAGCGCAGTAAACTGGCGCTTGATCTCAGTGAGTTTATTGCCCGTCGCCATACCCGAATTATCGTATTAACCTTGTTTGGCGCCGTGGTAACTGGCGTTGTAGCGAGTAAATTCCAGTTTGATTTCTCGACTCTAGTATTAAAAAACAAGCGCTCGGAGTCTGTCGAGACCCTGCAATGGCTGCAAGACAACAAACTAGGTTCGAGTTATCAGCTGTTTGCGATTGCAGATGATGAGAAGCAGGCACTAGATTGGCAAGCAAAGCTTGAGACCATGCCAGAGGTAACCAATACCGTGAGCGCAATGAGCTTTATGCCGACGGACTTTGACGCTCGAGTAGCGGAGTTGAGAGAAAGTGCCACGCCAGACCCAAGCCAGATCTCAACCCTATCCCTGGATGCCTTCTTAGACAAATATGGCTCTCATCTGTCACTACTAGGCTGGAATGGGGAGCGAGATACCCCACAAAGCCAGTTGCTAGGGTATTTGACTGCAGAACTGCCAGACCTTTCAGAACAAGGCGAGGTGATACGCCTACGGTTGATGACCTGCCAGGCTCTATTTTCGATAACTACATCTCAGCCAATGGCAAATGGCTGGTGTCAGTGACACCATCTGGCGATATGCGTGATGTGTCCGAATTGAACGCCTTTATCTCGGCGGTACAAAGTGTGGTGCCTGATGCGACCGGTCGTGCGGTTGCCGAGCAGCAGGTGGGAAAGATCATCGTTAAGGCGTTTTATACCGCTATCGCTATCTCACTGGCGGGGATCACTGTGATTTTGCTGTTTAGCGTGCGCTACAAGCTAGATATCATCTTTATCTTTATTCCACTTCTTCTAACCACAACCACGACCCTAGCAATAGCGCATTGGTTTGGTCAGTCCCTTAATATGGCCAACATCATAGTAGTGCCGCTTATTTTTGGCCTTGGGGTGGATAACGGCATCCATATCGTGAAGCGTTTTAGACACGAGCAGACGATAACGAGATTCTTCTCATCTTCAACGCCGAAAGCGACGCTGATAAGCTGTTTAACCACCATAGCTACCTTTGGCGCTCTAACACTGGCAGAGCACCAAGGCATGCACTCTATCGGTTCTTGCTAACGGTGGCGTTGACCGCGGTGCTTTGCTTTAGCCTGCTTATACTTCCAGCGTTCTTGCATCGATTTGAACCTACCCATCATGAGCCAAATCGAGCTTGGGCTGGAGACGAGTAAGCGGTTTAGCAATAAAAAAAGGTTCATCACAGATTAGGAAGTTCGTGAGAACTCCTTCTGAGCCAGTTGCTCCTTCCGAGCGATTGATTCACAAGGCCGCGGTGAACCCATCCGTGGGCGCTTGACGCTCGCCTCCCTGCGAGCGACACCTTGCTCCATCAATCACTCTCCAGGAGTTGCACAATTGGGAATCCCAGCTTAGAAAGTCCCAAAGTCATTGCTGATATCTCGGAGTTGTTAGCGGCAGGCTGTGGTGCAGGGCAAGTGTTTGAGGCAAGGATGCCGAAACCAAGCCTACAGGGAAGTATTTACGGCGGCTTGCCATGCATTACAGGCAGAGTGAGTACATGAATCTGAATTCGTAGTTGTTCCCGCTAATCCGCGAAGAACCATAAAAAAGGCATCCAATTGGATGCCTTAGTTTTATCTTCTGCGCTTAGGTCTTGCCGGTTTACCTTGATGGGCTTTGTTGCCCGCTGGCTTACCTTGACCGGTTTTATTACCACCTTGCTGTTTGTTTCCAGCTGAAGAACCGTTTGTTTTCGGCTTGCCATTTGATTTCGGGTTACGAATATCTGGCTGGTTCTTGGTGTGCTTAGTGGCAAAACGGTTGGCGCCGTGACGGCTGATTTGCGACGCTGAGCAGGAGTCGATTTATCTATGTCTTCTGCTGGCACTAGGCACCCTGGCTTGTCGCCAATTAGGTATTTCTTACCCATGTTGATTAGCGCCTCACGGATCATTGGCCAGTTATCTGGATCATGATAGCGAAGCAGGGCTTTGTGCAGACGACGTTGACGCTCACCCTTAGCCACTGGCACTTCTTCACGCTTCTTATACTTCACGCGCTTAAGTGGGTTGGTCTCTGAGTAATACATGGCCGTTGCGTTACACATAGGCGATGGGTAGAAGTTCTGAACCTGATCGCACTCGTAATTATTCGATTTAAGCCACATTGCCAGATTCACCATATCCTCATCTTCGGTACCCGGGTGGGCTGAGATGAAGTAAGGGATCAGGTATTGTTTCTTGCCAGCCTCTTTCGAGTACTTTTCGAACATCTCTTTGAAGCGATCATAGGTACCCATGCCTGGTTTCATCATCTTGTCCAGAGGGCCTTTCTCGGTATGCTCGGGAGCAATCTTCAGGTAGCCACCTACGTGGTGCGTCACTAGCTCCTTCACATACTCTGGCGATTCGATAGCAAGGTCATAGCGCACACCAGAGGCGATCATCACCTTCTTGATGCCATCTACCTTACGCGCAGCGCGATACAGGTCGATGGTGTGTTTGTGGTCTGTGTTTAGCTTGCTACAGATACCCGGGAAAACGCACGATGGGCGACGACAGGTTTCTTCTGCCTTAGGTACGCTACAGCCAAGGCGATACATGTTCGCCGTTGGACCGCCCAAGTCAGAGATAGTGCCAGTAAAGCCTGGTACCTTGCGCTTGATGTCTTCTAGTTCTTCCAAGATAGATTCTTGAGAGCGGTTTTGAATGATTCGACCTTCGTGTTCTGTAATAGAGCAGAATGAGCAACCTCCAAAACAGCCACGCATGATGTTAACTGAGGTCTTGATCATGTCATAGGCAGGGATCTTCGCCTTGCCATACATAGGGTGTGGTACACGCGCGTACGGCAGACCAAACACATAGTCCATCTCTTCAGTAGAAAGTGGGATTGGCGGTTGGTTTACCAAAAGCTCGCGATCACCGTGCTTTTGTACCAGAGCACGGCCCGAGTGCGGATTGGTCTCTAGGTGCATGATACGGCTTGCGTGAGCGTAGAGAATTCGGTCGTTTTTCAGCTTTTCAAATGCCGGGATACGAACCACAGAGTTGGTGGCATCATGGCGAGAAGGGCGCGCGACAGCAGGTTTAATTTCGACCACGTCGCTTTGCTCTGTCGCTTTATCGCTGCAATTTTCTTCAACCACATAAGGGTTGGTCGGCACGAAAGCCTTACCCGGTTTTTCGATGCGGCTTGAGTCGATGACGGTGTAACGCTCTGGCACCTCGGCAAGATTAACTGCGGTACCGCGGATATTGGTCAGGGTCGACACATCTTCGCCATCAGCAAGGCGATGGGCTACTTCGATTAGCGCACGCTCTGCGTTACCGAATAGAAGCAGGTCTGCTTTTGCGTCAAACAGCACTGAGCGACGTACTTTATCCGACCAGTAGTCGTAGTGAGCGATACGGCGAAGGCTTGCCTCTATACCACCTAGAACGATAGGTGTTTCTTTATAGGCCTCTTTACAACGCTGAGAGTAAACCAGGGTTGCACGGTCCGGGCGCTTGCCACCTTCATTGTTTGGGGTATAGGCATCGTCGTGACGCAGTTTACGGTCAGCGGTGTAGCGGTTGATCATGGAGTCCATGTTACCCGCAGTAATGCCAAAGAAGAGGTTAGGCTTACCAAGAGACATAAAGTCGTCTTTATTGTTCCATCTTGGCTGAGCAATGATGCCGACGCGGAAACCCTGCGCTTCGAGCAGTCTGCCGATGATAGCCATACCAAAGCTTGGATGGTCAACATAGGCATCGCCGGTCACGATTATAATGTCACAACTGTCCCAACCAAGAGCGTCCATCTCTTTGCGACTGGTAGGCAAAAATGGAGCCGTGCCGAAGCACTCTGCCCAATATTTTTTGTGCTCATGGATTGGAGTAATCTGGTTGTGCATTTTTTAACCTCTTTTAGCAAGCGGTGCATTATAGCTATTTGTCGTGGCGACCGCTAGCGCTTATGAAAGTTTAGCCTAAGCCATTAATTATTCGTTAAAAAACCAGGCGAAAACCCTTTTATAATAAGGGTTATTGAACCAGTTGCTTTTGTTTGTCGTAACGATAAAAACGTTTTGTTTGTCTATTTTGGGTGGCTGATTATTATCCGCTCGAAAACAACAATCCTTAACAGAAACCCCTAACATCGGAATAAACGTCATGCGTATTGCAATCCTATCTCGTAACGAATCTCTATATTCTACTCGTCGTCTAAAAGAAGCTGGCGAAGCACGAGGTCATCAAGTGGACATTATTGACCCTTTGCATTGCTATATGGATATCACCAGCAGTAACCCTAAGATGCGTTATCAAGGTCTAGAGTTGCCAAAATACGATGCCGTTATTCCGCGTATCGGTGCGTCTATCACCTTCTACGGAACGGCGGTTGTGCGTCAGTTCGAGATGATGGGTACCTTTTGCGTAAACGAGTCAGTGGCGATCAGCCGTTCTCGTGACAAGCTTCGCTCACTGCAGCTTCTGTCTCGTAAAGGCATAGGTCTGCCGCGCACTGGCTTTGCTAGCCGTCCAGATAAGATCCAAGACCTTATCAAAAACGTGGGTGGTGCACCGCTAGTGATCAAGCTTCTAGAGGGTACTCAAGGCATCGGCGTAGTACTGGCTGAAACAGATAAAGCGGCAGAAAGTGTTATCGAGGCCTTCATGGGTCTTAAAGCTAACATCCTAGTGCAAGAGTTCATCGAAGAAGCAAACGGCGCTGACATTCGCTGCTTCGTTGTGGGCAATAAAGTGATTGCAGCAATGAAGCGTCAAGCGAAAGAAGGGGAGTTTCGCTCTAACCTGCACCGTGGTGGTAGCGCTGAGCTTGTGCGCCTAACTAAGGAAGAGCGCGCGACTGCGGTAAATGCAGCAAAAGCTATGGGCTTGAACGTATGCGGTGTGGATATCCTTCAGTCAAAACGTGGTCCTGTGGTGATGGAAGTGAACTCATCTCCTGGCCTAGAAGGCATTGAAACTGCAACCGGTAAAGATGTGGCTGGCATTATCTACGACCTAATCGAGAAAAACGCACGCCCAAATGCTAACAAGACCAAAGGCAAAGGCTGATGAACAAAGATTTAGTCATAGCGAATGTAACCATTAGACCGGGAGAGAAGCGTAAAGTCGATATCCCGGTTGCCAAGCTTTATACGGACACCCAGTTGTCGATCCCTGTACATGTTCATAGGCTCGCAAGGAAGGTCCAACAGTGTTTGTTAGCGCGGCGATTCACGGTGATGAGCTGAACGGTATCGAGATTACTCGTCGCTTAATGGCGGCTGATCTGGATGTGATCCGAGGCACCCTAATCGTGGTGCCTATGGTGAATGTCTATGGGGTACTTAACCAGAGTCGTTATTTGCCTGACAGGCGAGACCTAAACCGCAGCTTCCCTGGCTCTGAAAAAGGTCGCTAGCAGCACGGCTAGCAAACGACTTTATGAAGAATATTGTCGAGCATTGCGATTACGGAATCGACCTGCACACAGGGGCGATACACAGATCTAACTTCCCTCAGATCCGTGGAGATTTGAAGGATGAAGAAACCTTAAAGCTGGCGCAAGCCTTTGGCGTGCCAGTACTGGTGAACTCAGTGCTAAGAGATGGCTCGCTACGTCAGGCAGCAACAGAAAACGGCACCCGCGTGCTTTTGTATGAAGCAGGCGAAGCGTTGCGCTTCGATGAGCTTTCTATACAAGCTGGTGTGAACGGCGTTCGAAACGTATTGGAGAATCTGGGCGTGCTTAAAAAACGCAGACGCAGCAAGCGCCGAGTTGAGCCGTTTGTGGCAAACAAGAGTGAATGGATTCGCGCATCTGGCAGTGGCTTCGTGCAAGAGCTGGTAAAGCTTGGTGAGCATGTAGACGAGAAACAAGTGCTTGCTGAGATCTACTCTCCAATGGGTAATCTGATTGAGAAAATCTATTCAACCCGCTCAGGATCGTTATCGGTAAGCAGAATATCCCATTGGTTCAAGAAGGTGATGCCATGTTCCATGTCGCCTATTTCGGGGATGAAGCGCAGGATGTGGCGGAACATATTGAATTGATCCAAGAGACCATGATTTAGGAGTGCACGATAAAGTGGACAGATTGGTAATCGGTAACCTCGAGCTGTGCAACCTGCCTCAGCTTGGGATATATGACCTCGAAGTGCGGGTAGATACAGGGCAAAAACATCGTCTCTGCATGTAGATAATATCCGCCGTTACAGAGAGAAGGGTAAGCTCTATGTCTCCTTCGACCTGCATCCGGATATCTACAACCTTAAGCAGACGGTTCGATGTGGCGCACCTGTGGTCGACTCTCGAAAAATTAAGTCATCCAATGGTGAGTCAGAGCAAAGGTATGTTATCGAGACTCTGTTCTCCCTCGGTGGTCAGGAATGGCCGATCCAAATCTCTCTTACTAATAGAATGGAAATGAGTTACTCCATGCTATTGGGTAGAGAAGGGATGGGCAGCCGAGTTTATGTGGACCCAAGCAAGGCGTTTACCTTGCTTAGCGATTGATTTAAAAAAGCCAGAAGCAGATTCTGGCTTTTTCATTTACAATCAAGATAACTGAATGTTTTAGAAGAGAATTTCGTGGATATTCGAGTATTAAGCACCTTTCTAGAGGTGGCGCGCGTTCGCCATTTTGGCCGCGCTTCAGAGAACCTACACATTACCCAAGCAGCAGTGAGTGCCCGTATCAAACAGCTTGAGGGTTACTTCAACACCACGCTGTTCACCCGTGATAGAAACAACATTAAGCTGACCTCGTCAGGTGAGCGTTTGATAGGCTACGCGGAAGCAATGGTATCTACTTTGCAACAGGCCAAGTATGAACTTTCTTTAGAAGACTCACAGGCGTTGCAACTTACCCTTGCCGGTACACCAAACCTTTGGGATGCGTATTTGCAAAATGGCCTTAGCATGATCACTGCTAAGTTTAGTGGCTACGGCTTTAATGCGGAGGTATTGAGTCGCGAGCAACTGAACCGCGGCTTGATGGAGCGCACTCTGGATATCGGTTTCTTGTTTGATCCTCTTCGCGCTGATGAGCTGGAAAGCAAGCGTGTGTCAGACCTTGAACTTGTGTTGGTGTCAACCAATCAAACCTCGGTGGAGAATGCGCTTAGCCAAGGTTACGTGTATGTAGACTGGGGTACAGCGTTTGCCTCTGAGCATGGCTTGAGACATCCGCAAAAATCGGCACCTTATCTTCGAACCTCAACCGGTAAGATTGCGTTGGACTTTATTTTGGAAAAAGGCGGAAGCGCCTATCTGCCACTCTCTCTGGTTGAACCTTTCATCAATAGTGGACAGCTGCAGATAGTAGAGGGAAGCGAATCTGTGATGAGACCGTTATACATGAGCTACCGTAAGAACAGCACCTCTATTGAGGCTATCCTCGAAGTGGAGTCCTTGGTGAACAAGATCGACCCGTCTTCTGCGTACAGCTTGGCGCAGGCCGGTGAAGCAGATATCAGCGAATAATAAAAAAGGCACCTAATCTCGATGGTGCCTTTTCTTTGCTAAATTAGTACATCTCTAGTTCTTCTTCCATTTCGCTCTCAACCACTTTTGGTCGGTCGTAGCGCTTACTCATTCCAGTAAGTGGATAGAAGGTTCGTCTTCCTCTAGAGAGAAGCAGGTATTTAAGCCAGATTTGCTCAATGCGAGAGCGAGCTTTACCAGGGTTTTTCAAAACCTTGAGGAAGTGTTTTTCCTCTGCGTTGATAGGTAGCAGTTCGCCTGATTCTAGCTGAATTAGAGTCTGACCATAGCTGCTCAGAACATCGTCTTCAACAAAGGTGAAGTTACCAGACTTACCGAATCCACGTGGGAAGGCTTTGTTATCAAAATACCGTTTTTCACCCACTCTAATTTTTGTATCTATCATGTTTTCCTCCAAAAAAGCAGGCTGCTTTCTGTAGGAGTGAAAATAATGAAAAGCGATAAGGAAATAAAACAAATAGTTTTTATGGTTTTAATAGATTAAATGTATCGATATATGCCTAATTTAAATGTGTAAATTACAAAGTAAGATTTCATTTCTTCCCTATTTAATATGCTCAAGTAACTTATGCACACAATCTGTAGGGTTAAATGCCCTGTGTTTAATAATTGAGGTTCCGGGGGGAAGCCAATGAAAAAATTAAGTTTAATTGCTCTAACTGTGGGAGCGACAACTTTGCTTGCTGGGTGTAATCCAGATTCGATAGAAAAGTCTGTTAAAAAAGAAGTCGATCATCTTACTCAAGATCTGGTCGCAAGCACCTTTGCGGCTGCGTTGACGAACACGTATTTCGTGGGAGGAGCTAACAGTTGTTACGCGATCGCTGAGTCATCGGTAACGGGGATCTCAAGTTCTTTTTGGGCAACACGTGACCTTACTAATCTGCAGGATCGAGAACTATCCACTTCGTTAATTAAATCCTTTAAAAAGATCGATAGTGCAGAGCAGTGCCAAAAGCTTGGCTTAAAGGATTTGGTGCAAACTGTACAAGTAGAATTTGACGACCAAGGTAGCGTCAACACGCTTTATCGCGATTGGGGTGGTGTAGAGACTAAACAAGAGTTTGCTGACCGCCATCAGATAGAATATAAGTCACAAAACTACGGTAAAATCTCTGTACGTTTGCCAGAGAAAGACGATTCAAATAATGATGCGAGCTATGTCGTTGAATCAAAAGCTCCAAACAGCAAACAACTGTATGTGACGACGGCTACTGTTGCGCACAATCAAGAGAACTTTAGTGATGAAGAGCAGACTAGCTTTTCAAGTTTTGCGCAATTTTTAGATAAGGGCGGTGCGGATGAAGTACCTGCACAGCTGATCAGTCAGAAAGAGGCCAATGACAACTGGGATATATCGTTAGTTGATGGAATTAATAATTACTAAATGAAATGAAAGCCAGATATTCTATCTGGCTTTTTTAATGATATCTGAGTTGAGAAGATCAAATATAATTAAATTATGTGCACAGTAGAATAACGTGATCGACAAATTTAGATTACATTAAGCCTTATGCCTCACTATGCAGTAATTTAAATGCACACTTTAGAGTAATTACTTGCTTTTTGTTGATTTAATTTCGGTAGGGGGAATATATGAGAAAATTGAATTTAATTGCATTGGCTGTTGTTGGAGCTACTGTACTAGCTGGTTGTAATCCGGACTCTGTGGCAGATAAAATCGAAACCAAAGCACAAAAAGAGGTGCTTCGTCATCTAGATGAGTTGAGTGCGGCAGAAGTTGCGTTGACTTTCCAGAAACCATTAACAAGTCTAAAGCCAGTGGCCACCTGCTACGTCAGAACAAATGCTGATGAAATTGCGGGCAGTGTCTCTCAATCTGATGCTCAGAAATTACAGGGATATGGGCCGGTTTCGACTAAAACTGGTGACACTTGTTCTGATGTGGGGGTGAACTCACAAGTGAAAGACGTACAAGTCGAATTTGATGATCAAACCGGTGATGTTTTAGAAATCATGCGCAGTTGGGCGAACTTCCAAGTGAAACAAGATTTTGTCAGTTCTGTAGGTGTTAAGGATTATGGCCAAGTGACCTTGCGTTCTCCAGAGAAGGACGTAAAAGGATACGACCGACAGATTACTATTTCGCTTTCGAAAGAACATGGTGAAGAGGTAGTTGTCAAAAGTGGGTTCGTTAAGCATAACGCAGACGAGTCTGCTTGGACGGTATCTCCAACGAGCACAACTTACAAAAACGTGAATGATCTTCTTGGTCATAATGGAATACCAAACTCAGTAATTAAACGCACTGATGCCAATAACATTTGGGACGATAATTTATTGAGCCTATAAATATCACCTTGAAAAACCAGAGCCCAGCCTCTGGTTTTTCTTTTTATATCTCAGAGGTTTAACGCACAAAGGGAATAGGTATACTAGTATTCAATTGAGTTCCTATAGTAAGGAAAGGAGTCCTTCTCTATGCCTTCCCCGCGTTTTACGCCCCTTCTTATTGCGTCTTCGCTACTTAGCGCTGATGCATTTGCGGTTTCTTTTACCGACCCTGTGGATGGCATGCTGGATATGGGGGAGTACCTTGCTGAAAACGCCTACGGATTTCTTCCTATTCCAATCATCATCACTGAACCTGCTGTGGGATACGGTGGCGGTTTTGCTGGTATGTTCCTACATGAAACAGAAGAGCAGAAAGAGAAGCGCAGGAAGCTTGCGATGAGCTCGCTAGATGGTGGTGCTCAGTTGATCCCACCAGCAGTAACCGTAGCGGGCGGTGCGGCCACTGAGAATGGCACTTGGTTTGCGCTTCTAGGGCACAGGCGTGTGTGGCGCGAAGACAGTATTCGCTATCTCGGTGGTATCGGAATGGGCACGGCGATAATGGATTACTATCCGTTCTCGCAAGGAGCACTGCAAGATGTGGGTTTTGAGATAGAAACGGAAGGGTTCGGCGGAATGCAGAAGCTTCAGTTTCGTATTGCTGATACCAAGTTATTTTTGGGTGTACAGCAGTTCTATGCCAATAGTGAGGTCAGTGTAAAACTGCCTGCCAACCTTGGAACCTACAAATTCGGTGACACCACATCATCGGGCTTGGGTATCAACCTTCAGTATGATTCTAAAAACAGTTTTTTCTTTCCAACCTCAGGGTGGGATGTAAACGCAGAGTATCTTTGGTACCGGGATGGTATTGGCAGTGACAATGACTATGATACCTTGCTGGTGGAATCGACTGCTTATGTGCCTTTGAGTGACAAATGGACGCTCGCCTTTGGTGTGGAGTACAACTATTTAAGCACTGACGAAAGCAGTTTGCCGCCATTGGCTTATCCTGATATCAACCTAAGGGGTATCCCAACCAATCGCTATCAGGGTAACTACACCAGCTCCTACCAATCTCAGATCATGTATCAAATAAACCCACGTTGGCACGTGTCTGTATTTGCGGGTATCGGCGGGGCCAGTGGAGTGAACAACGACAGCGCGTCAGATATGTTTGAGGATATGGAATACGCCTATGGTGCCGGCTTTCGCTATATGATTGCCAGACGCTACGGTCTGCATTTTGGTATGGACTTTGGCTTTAGTGAAGACGACAGCGCATTTTACTTTAACGTAGGTTCAGGGCTTTAGTCTTGAGCTGATCGTTAGCTGTAGGTAAACTGCCGAGCCAGAACTCCCGTACGTACAGATTGAAATGGAACTTTATACCAACTTTACTCAAGCCTTTTTGTCACCAGCGCTGATCGGCACCCTAGCTTTGTTTATTTTGGTGCTGACCAAGGGTGAAATCTGCCCGGGTCAAAGGGGTCGATTGCATAAGCAGCTATTGGTTTGTCTTGGACTGCTAGCGGTTTGTATTCCAAATAGCTGGCCAACCATAATTCCATTTGCCTTGGTGGGTTTCTTTGTCTCCCAAACCAAGCGAGGCAAGACCCGAGATGAAGGTCCAATCTGGGCTCTGTACGCATCTGTCGTAACCCTTGTTTTTTCAACATTTTACAGTTGGCCGACAGTGACACTGGGTAGCGGGCTATACATTATCGTCTTGGTTGCACTGCTAGGCGCGAGCCTGACGCATCTTCTTATGACTCTAGCTCGTACTCGCTTGCAGGCTTTCCATACTATCCTGCCGATCAGTGGAGTGGTGAGCGCATGGTGTTAGTGCTTGTGGTGCTGTTGCAAGCATACAGCCATTTTGGTGACGATTCTGACTTGGTAGTCGACGCGATTTTGGGGGCATTCCCTCTACTGCTAACTGCTATTGTCGTTTGGTGCTGGCATTTGTTTAGAAATGCTAAGCCGAACAATCCACAGCTTGCCATCGCACTTGTGAGCAACCTAGTCGGTGCGTATATGCTATTGCCTCTTTTTTAGGCAAAGATCACTGTTAATCCCTTGGTTTAGAGCTAATCTGATATTAGGTCATAAGCAAAGAGGTGGACTATGGACTTGAGCAACCTTAAGAACTGGGACAGCAACATACTGCTTGGTATCGTCAACGAGAAGTTGCGTCTTGAGTGTGACAGCATAGAAGAGTTAGCTAGCGTCTATGATTTAGATGCCAATGTGCTAACCGATAAACTGGGGAATGGTGGCTTCCACTACGACCCTTTGACCAATCAGTTTAAGGCTCACGAGTTTTAAAACGCCAGATACAGAAAAGCCCGCTTTAAAGCGGGCTTTTTGATGTTTGTCGTATTTTAGAATACGAAGCGCGTGGTCAGCATGAACTGATCGCCATAGAAGTCGTTGATCTTGCCTTCTAGGCCAAGAGAGAACAGTTCTGTTGCGTGGAAGCGGCCGTAGATGCTACCAATCCAATCGTCTTTGCTGTCGATAGTCACGTAACCTACGTTACCACCCATCTCGAACTGTGGACCAAGCCATTGACGCCAGCCTAGGTTCACTTCCATACCTAGTTCCGTATCCATGTTCTTCTTGTCTACGATACGAGCCAGCATTTGACCTGTGATATCCGCCCAGTTAGTCACTGGTGCGTGGAAGCCAAGACCGGTACGTGCGTTGAAGTCGCTCTCGAACTCAGAGTCGATAGTCGCGATGAAGTGCGCATTTGGGTGAATCGACTTGCTGAAACCTGCACCAAAGGTCAATGGTGCCATGCCTATACGAGCGTCGAAATAGTCGTAGTTGAAGTTGCTCATTACGTTTGGATTATTTGCAAACGCCGTCCCTGAAAAAGTGGCTGCAACAGCTAGAGCAGCACAAGCTAGTTTACGCATAGTCTTTGAAAAACCTTTGGTGAATCTTATGGTTAGGGCTCAATAGTAAAGGAAGCAAATGTTTAGCTCCACAAAAACCGAGCCCTAGGAAAGACAATTTTTGGTTAATTCACGGAATCAAACAAAAGTTGTTGATTTATTCACCAAACTGAATGCGTTTATCCGCCATTGCCTGTAGAATTTTTGCGCTGTCTAGGTGCTGTGCCCACTGCATTGGGTTCTCAAATTGCTCGATAACGTAATCGGTCAGGTGCTGCTTGATGGTTTGTTGCAACTCTTCCACTTTCCATGGCTTGGCGACGAAGAAATCTAGACAGTGATGATTGACCGCCTCGACCGTATCATTCAGATCTGCCTGTCCCGTGAGCAGTATCTTTTTACACGCCTTGGTTTCGCTCTTTTGGTTGAGCTCGATAAGGAAAGGGATACCTGTCTCTTCAGGCATTATGTGGTCGCACAATATCAGTGCTAAGGGCACAGATTCCGTTTGGTACTCTTCTATCACTTCGCGAGCCTCTGCAACAGATTCTGTGGCTTCCACCTCGCAGAAAGCGGTGAACGGGCCAAGATCTCGCACTACGCTATCCAATACATCTCTTTCATCATCCACACAGAGCAGAAGTAATTTATCCATAATTATTCTCGTTATTTGCCTGCTTTAGGGGCAGGGTGACTATCATTTTGGTTCCAATATTTGGGGTTGATTCAACCCGTATCGAGCCCGAGTGGCGATGGATGATCTGTTGGCAAACGGACAGCCCAATGCCCAGACCAAAGTCGCCTTCGGTTTTGGTGGTGTAGTTAAGATCAAATATTCGAGCCTGAAGCTCAGGGGGAATGCCGCAGCCGTTGTCTTCAAAACTGATTTCTATCAGAGCGTCGTCCTTAAGAGCAGTACGGACAGTCAGTTCGCCTTTTTCTGGCATAGCATCTATCGCGTTAGCGACGAGGTTAGTCCATATCTGCTGCAGCGCGATAGGCTGACACTCAGTGATCGGCAGCGACTGGTAATCCTTGGTGAGTTTGAGCTTCTTGAGCTTGTTTTCAAAGATGACCAAGGTGTCCTCAAGGCCCTCATGAATATCGACCGTTTGCACCGATTCTTCGTCGGAGCGAGAGTAACTTTTTAGGCTCTTAACCATATTGGCTATGCGCTCAGAGCAGACATTAATGGACCTCAGGGTCGCCCCACAGGTATGGAAGTAGTCAAGCTCGTTTAGTAATGTCGTGAGCGAGGTGGATTGACTGCTGAGCTCTTCTATTTTATCGGTTAGTCCCATTGCAACTAGTTTGCGTGCCATCTGTTTGTCGCCAACCAAGTCGACAATTTGATTGGCTTCTTTACGCAAGGTTGAGGTCGGAATTGGATTAGATTGCAGAGCACGCTTTAGCACCTCGATTCCGAGCTGTTTACTCAGTGGATGGAAGGCCTCGGTATCGCGACTAAATTCACTCTTCAAGGTGTCTGAGCTTCGCAGTATTGCCGCTACCGGATTATTGAGTTCATGCGCCACTCCAGCAACCAGCTGACCAAGCACCACCATTTTCTCATTTTCAACCAGCTGAGCCTGGGCTGCCGCTAGAGATTCATAGGTATGCTGCAAACGCATCTTGGTGTGTATGCTTCTTTGCAGTCGTCTGTTAGCGTGGCGTAATAAAAGGTTGGTGAATAGTGGCAGTAGAGCGCTGTTGGAGTGCATTACTTCGGTAAAGGTCTTTTTGCCCAGCTTGATCACCTTTGTTGGGCTTAAAGTAATGGCGGTAGAGAAGGACTTTTCCCCGGTTACGAATGACATACCGCCGATGATGCCTCCCTTGGTGTGACGTATTACCTCACGGCTTTTTCCATGCTCATCTTTTTTATACAGGGCTACCTCGCCTTTGGTAATAAACCACAAGAACTCGTTGCTTTCTCCTTCACGGGTAAGCAGGTGAGAAGGGGAGTATTGGCGTATAGCTCTTGTTTCGTCACCCTTGGAAAAGAACTCTTCAAGGGCGGTGCACACCTTTTCTGATAACTCTTCGTCATTGATGGAGTGGTAGTCTTTGATGAAGTCTTGGCGATAGTCGTGGATGCGGCGGTCGATGTGCGCCTGATGATACGTTGGCTGTCTAGAATTGAGCCAAAACCCAGCCAATCGAGCTTGGGTGTATCTAGGATATAGCTGGTCAGCTCTTTGCGTATGATGTTGATCGCTTCTTCGATCTCTAACGGCTTAGTAAAGCAGTGGTCGAGGCGACCTTCGTTGACTGCGGTGAGTATGCTGGCAAGTTGGGTAGCTCGCACACTAGCACCTTTCGACACCTGTCCTGAGAGTGCTCGAGTTCCACTAAAAGCTCGGCCGCTTGTGTGGACTCAGATTGAGAGGCGATGATCATAGCCAGGTGCTTACCTTGTGCTTTGATATCCGCAATTTCAACGCGAGCTTGATGTTCGTCTTTTGACGAAGCGGGTACAGAATTTTTTTGCAAACGGGTTCAAAGCCCATTGCAGCGACTGCAGGGATTTTGGATCGCTTTCAATACACAATATGCAATGGTGAGCCATAATTACCCCAGATTTTTCGACTACTGTACCAATTTTGACCAAGATTGTATGAGAGGTAGTTAAAGTTCTGTCTCCTGTTCAAAAATATCGTCGAAAATACTGATTTATCTCAATATTTTAATCTGGGCTCTGTACAATGGCTTTTGAGTTGGATTAGAGTCGACTTAAACAGATACACAACCCTTTGCAGATACGAGCCATGCTCGGTCCTAAAACTAGAAAAGTTAAATATGCGACAACTTAAATCAATTGCCGCGGTAGGTGGCGCAGTAGCACTCATTGGTATTTGGCCTTTGGCTGTGGGTCAGATTGGTCAAACCGTGTTGACTGATGCTATCCAGAATGTAAATAACACAGATTTCAATGTTGAGTTGGTGGAGTATGACCGAGGCTATCTTGGTTCGACGGCTACGACTCGCATCACAGTGGTAGATCCACAAGCAAAAGCTCAGCTTGATGCCTATGGTCTGCCTGACAGCTTTGAGCTGAAGCACCAGATTTCGCACGGTATGTTTAGCCTAGGCGGTGAAACCCATGTGGATGGCTATCCTGAGCTGAAGCTAATCACTACTACTCAGCTAAATGGCAACACAGAGTTTAACTCAGACATGCCAGCACAAGAGTTTACCTTCCAAGATGATGAAGTAGAGTCTATCTCTATCGGCGAATCCAGCCTAAAAGGCTCAATCTCTGTATTGGGTAAGTTGGATTACGATTTTTCTATGGCAAGGCTAGAGCTTGATTATGCCAACGGCACAGTCATGTCTTTCAATGGTCTAACTAGCGCAGGCGTTGGCTCTTTTGAGCAGAGCATGTGGCTAGGACAGCAGACCCTTGGCCTAGACGGCTTCTTGGTAAGTGACCCGGAGCGCGTTGCTATTGTTGAAATGAATGGCATGAAATACCAGCTCGAGACAGGTGAAGATAAGACGACCAATACTCTACAGGGCGATTATCACCTGACTCTGGATGAATTCAGCAATGTGGATGGTGAGGCGCAAAACCTAGACCTGCAATTCACCGCTGGCGGTTTCGATAAGGATGCCTTCCTGGCACTTAGCGATATGTATAAGCAGAGCCCAATGTGGACCGACGAAGATACAGTGAAGGCGCTACCTCAGGTAGACGCACTGCTTCAGAAAGGCTTCCATCTGTCGCTTAAGAAATTCAGCGTAGATGTGGATATGGGACACTTCGATTCAAGTTGGGACATTCGCCTGCCAGAGAACGAAGAAAACTCAACTCAAGACTTCTTTAAGCTACTTGAGCAGATGCAGGGCAATATGAATGCGTTTGTTTCTAGCGATTTGGTTCTGGCGTATCCATACATTCAGCAAAACCTTGATGAACTGCTGATCATGGAAATCGCCACACAAACTGACAAAGGCTACGAAGTAAACCTTAAGTTGCATGACGGCAAGGTGGCCTTCGCCAATGGTAAAGAGGTGCCTATGATGGCGCTGATGATGCCGATGCTGATGCCTAAGCCTCAATAGCCTTACACAGTATTGTAAAACCTAATAAAAACGGTCCTTTCGGGCCGTTTTTTACGTTTGTTATAAAAGTGACTTATATCTTGTTTCGAGCTGAGTTATAGTCAAAAGCCTTGCTAAAAATTTTCAGGAGAATTGGGAACAAATGGACGCAGTCTATAACTTTAGTGCAGGCCCAGCAGGGCTACCGAAAGCGGTAATGGAATTAGCTCAAAAAGAGTTTGTTGATTGGAATGGCCTAGGCCGTTCGGTAATGGAAATCAGCCACCGAAGTAAAGAGTTCATTGCGGTAGCAGACCAAGCAGAGCAAGACCTGCGCGATCTATTGTCCATTCCTAATAACTACAAGGTTCTATTCTGCCAGGGCGGTGCGCGTGCGCAGTTCTCTGCAATCCCGATGAACCTTCTAGGTGATAAAACCAAGGCAAGCTACATTGATGCTGGTTATTGGGCAGCAAGTGCGGTAACTGAAGCGAAGAAGTATTGTGATGTTCAGGCATTTAATGCTGTTACCGAGCGCGATGGCAAACATGCGGTTCTGCCTGCCTCTGAATGGCAAATCGACCCAGAAGCGGCCTTTGTTCACTATTGCCCGAACGAAACCATCGATGGCGTTGAGATCAACGACCTGCCTGAGACAGACCTTCCTATCGTAGCGGATATGTCTTCAACCATTCTTTCTCGCAAGATTGATGTGAGCAAGTTCGGTGTTATCTACGCAGGCGCGCAGAAGAACGTGGGGCCTGCAGGCATCACTATCGCTATCGTTCGCGACGATCTTCTAGGTTTGGCGAGCCAGTACTTGCCAAGCACGCTTAGCTATAAAGAACTAGCTGAGAAAGATTCAATGTATAACACGCCACCAACGTACGCTTGGTACCTATCTGGTCTAGTGTTCAAGTGGCTGAAATCTATCGGTGGCGTAGAAGAGATTGAAAAGCGTAACCGTCGTAAGGCAGCTGCACTTTACTCGGCGATTGACGAATCAGACTTCTATAAGAATGACGTACATGCGGACAACCGCTCTTTGATGAACGTACCATTCCAGTTGGCGAAACCTGAGCTTGATGGTCTGTTCTTGGAGCAGGCGGAAGCGGCGGGTCTAAAGGCTCTTAAAGGTCACCGCGCAGTAGGCGGTATGCGAGCGTCTATCTACAATGCTATGCCTGAAGAGGGTGTAGAAGCGCTGATTCAGTTCATGCGTGAGTTTGAAGCGAAAAACGCATAATCGACGAAAGGGCTCAGATGAGCCCTTTTTTTGCTATTTATTTGGATAGAAACGCTCTAGTTCCTGTTCTAAAAACACCTTAAGCGCTTTAAATATGGCGTTGTACTGAATCCTATCGGTGAACACCATATACAAAGGCGCATGCTCTCCCTGCCACTCTTCACAAACCCGAATCAGCTTTCCCGTTTCTAGGTCTTGGTGTGCATCTAGTAGAGATTTATACGCTACACCAAATCCGTCTATCGCCCATTGTCGCACCAACGCACCATCGCTAGATTTTCGGTTACCAGTCACTTGGATTAGCTGTTGCTGTTTAGATTCTTGGTGGGTGAACTGCCAGCGGTTATGCCACTTATCGTGCAGAGTGAAACAAAGGCAATTGTGCTGCTGAAGATCCTCAGGCGACTGTATTTTTGGATGAGTGTCGAGGTAGCTTTTGGAGGCCACCAGAGCGCGGTAGTTGTGCTTAAAAAGGGGCAGGGCAACCATGGACGAATCTTCCGGCTTACCTATACGTATCGCAAGGTCGACATTTTGCTTATACAGATCTGCATAACCATCAGATAGGTGAAGATGCACGCTAACTTTAGGTGGAGTTCTATAAACCTGTCTATTAGTGGTGCGAGCACACCTCGGCCTGTATCTGAGGGCATGGAGAGGCTAATGGTGCCAGAAAGTTCGAACTCATCTTCTCTTAACTCACTCACTCCTTGTTCAAAGATACTCATGGCTTGTTGGCACCGAGGGAGAAACTTCTCCCCTTGAGGCGAGAGGCGCAACTTTCTTGTCGAGCGGATAAACAGTGGCGCGCCCAATTCCGTCTCCAATCTTTGGATAGTTCGGCTTATGGCGGCTGGGGTTTGGTCTAAACTTCTAGCGGCCGCGGACAAACTGCCAAGCTTTGCGGTTTCCAGAAAGACCTTAATGTCATGCAGAGACTTCATTTTTAAATATTTGTAATAAGTGTTTTGACTAATGAGAGGTTTTTCAACCAATTCGTGTTAATTAGAATAGTACCCAGATTTAGAGCAGTTGTAACCCGTGGAGAAAAACAATGAAAGCTGTTGGATATGAAGCGAATCTACCAATCGAAGACCCTAACTCACTTCTAGATATCGAACTGGATATGCCTATTGCCTCGGGCAAGGATATCTTGGTTAAGGTGGAGTCTATTTCAGTAAACCCAGTGGATACTAAGATCCGCGGCAATGTTGCCCCAGAAAGTGGTTATAAAGTTGTTGGTTGGGATGCGGTTGGCACCGTTGAGCAAGTGGGCGAAGACGTTTCTCTATTCCAAGTGGGTGACAAGGTTTGGTATGCCGGCGACCTGACTCGTCAGGGCAGTAATGCAGAGTTCCAACTTGTTGATGAGCGTATTGTTAGCAAGGCACCAGCTTCGGTTAGCTCTGCACAAGCGGCAGCGCTTCCGCTTACGACATTGACCGCATGGGAGATGCTATTTGACCGTCTTCAGGTAGAGGGTGAGAAATCTATCCTTATCATCGGCGCCGCTGGTGGTGTTGGCTCTATCATGGTTCAGCTAGCTAAGAAGCTAACCAATCTTAAGGTGATTGCGACAGCGTCACGTCCTGCATCTGTTGAGTGGTTAAAAGAGCTTGGCGCGGATCAGATCATTGACCATAACCAATCTTTAAGTGAACAACTGGGTCTAGAGGATTGTGTCGACTACGTGGTGAGCCTAAACAACACTGAACAGCATATGCCAGAGGTGTATAAAGTGATTAAGCCTCAGGGTAAGTTTGGCTTGATTGATGACCCTAAGTCTTTCGACATCATGCCGTTTAAGCGCAAGAGCGTTTCAGTACATTGGGAGTTTATGTACACCCGCTCTATGTTCGAGACCGAAGATATGGCGCAGCAACATGAGATTCTAAGCAAAGTAGCCAGCATGATCGATTCTGGTGAGCTAAAGACTACGTTGGGAGAGCACTTCGGCACCATTAACGCTGAAAACCTCAAGCGCGCTCATGCATTGATTGAGAAGATGCAGGCTCGCGGTAAGATAGTGTTAGAAGGTTTCTAACCGGAAAGGCCATAACACAAGCCATCAGGCGTTTGTGGTGCAGAATATAGAAAGGAGTTCATTGCGAACTCCTTTTTTAGTTATCTGGACAGTAGCCTCTGTCTTAACCTTTCCAAATTTTGACGATTTTACCTTCTGAATCGACTTCGATGTTTACTCGATCGGGGTTATGATCCATTGTCAGCATTGATCCGCTGGTGTAGGTGCGCAATGGGTGTCCCATCAATGAACCAATTTCCTGTTGCTCGATGTTATCGCTCATCTCTTGTTTCGCATCCATATCCTTGCCGTCCATATTGCTGGTCGTAGACATTGACTCACAGGCAGTCAAAGTAAATAGGGCAGTTGCAGTGATCATTGCAAGATGCAGCGTTTTCATAATGTTTCTCCTACTAATGGGTACGCGGTTTTCATGTTTACGTCCTAGAGTTTGGGTTATATCTTGAAAATATTCATCACTCTTACAAAGATTTTTTGATGTTAAAACAATACTCTAGCGAACGAATGAGGCGTAACATTGCTAGTCACTCATTCAAATAAGATGGTTTTCCCTGTTTCAGTTCACGAGTGTGTCGTTATAAGGAAATTATGCGAGCTTCACGGATTTTAGACCGCCCTGACACCCCAATTAACTGGCGTGTGTTTTCTCAACTCACTCCCTACCTGCTTGAGTTCAAAGCGCGCGTCGCGATTGCGCTATTTTGTCTGGTACTGGCTAAAGCGGCCAATATTGGTTTGCCGTTCATCCTTAAACACATTGTTGATGATTTGGACGCAGCGACAACCCAAGCTATTGCAGTGCCCGTGGCATTAGTGCTTGCTTATGGCGTCGTGCGATTGATTAATACCTTACTGGGAGAGATACGAGATACCTTGTTTGGTCGCGTCACTGAGAGAGCCATGCGTCGTTTGGGGCTGGAGGTGTTTCAACACCTACACAAACTCGATCTGGACTTTCACTTGGAGAGGCGAACAGGTGGACTGTCTAGAGACATAGATCGCGGCACCTCTGGTATCAGTTTCTTGATGCGTTTTATGGTGTTTAATATCGTCCCCACGTTTTTAGAAATAGCCGTGGTGATCATTATCTTCTTTACCGCCTACGGTCCTTGGTTTGCCTTAATTACGCTGATTGCCATCGCACTCTATGTGCATTTTCTGTGGTTGCCACAGAAAAGCGCACCAAGTATGTCAAAGAAGCCGCTCTCGCTGATTCTAACTCCAACACTAAAGCAATCGACAGTTTACTCAACTATGAGACCGTTAAGTATTTCAACAACGAGCAGTTTGAAGCTAACCGATATGACGAGGCACTGCACAAGTGGGAGCAGGCGCGTCGAAGTAACCGTCTGTCGTTGTTTGCCCTAAACGGTGGGCAAGCTTTTATTATTTCTGCCGGAATGACTGCGATGATGATGCTTGCAGCGTTCAACGTACATTCAGGAGAAATGAGCTTGGGTGACTTCGTGCTGATCAATACGTTTATGATGCAGATGTTTATTCCGCTTAACTTCCTAGGGTTTGTCTATCGTGAAATTCGTGGGTCTTTGGCCAACATTGACCGTATGTTTGAACTACTCGATACGCCCCCTAAAATTGTTAACAACGAAAACAGCACCAAGCTTAACCTATCTTCTGGAAGTATTGAGTTTGACAAGGTCACCTTCGCGTATGATGACAAACGACCCATATTGAAAGGGGTCAGCTTTATCGTGCCTGCAGGCAAAAAAGTTGCTGTTGTGGGCGACAGCGGCGCGGGTAAATCGACCTTAGTGAAGCTGCTTTTTCGATTTTATGACATCGACTCGGGTGATATTCGATTAGACGGGCAATCTATTTCGAGCGTGACCCAAGAGTCCCTTCGACAAGAGATTGCCATTGTTCCGCAAGATACCGTGCTATTTAACGACACTATATTCAATAATGTTAGCTACGGTTGTCCGGATGCTAGCGAAGAAGAAATTTATCAAGCTATAGAAATGGCACACCTGAAAACCTTTATTGAGAGTTTGCCAGATGGCTATCAAACCACGGTTGGTGAGCGAGGCTTAAAACTCTCCGGTGGTGAAAAGCAGCGCATTGCCATCGCGCGCGCCATACTCAAACAGGCTCCAATAATGCTGTTTGATGAAGCGACGTCAAGCCTAGATAGTCGCTCAGAAAAATCCATCTTAGAAGCTATGGATCAACTTGCAAGTCAGCATACCAGCCTAGTGATTGCTCATCGCCTCTCTACCATAGTTGATGCCGATAACATTGTGGTATTGAGTCAAGGTCAAGTGGTTGAGCAAGGGACGCACGACGATCTACTGATAAAAAATGGCTTTTACCGCAAGTTATGGGATATTCAACAAGAAACCTATAAAGAGTAATAACCAAACACTCGGTAGCCAAAAGGTTTCTGTTAGAAGTGTGTTGGTGGGTCTAGCGCTAACTCGCTTTTGCCCCAAAATGAGTTATTGCTGATGCGAAATCGATTGGTAAAGTTTGGGACTTAGGAAACTTCAGCTAATGAGTGCAAAAGGCAAAATCTGACCCTACCTACTTGTTCGCAACGATTAGACATAAGCGATAACTCGATCTGCTACTAACGCGCAAAGCGACAGTATTAACGACACAAAACCGACGAGGCGTTGCTGGTTGAACGGGGCGGCATAACCTATACGCCAATCAAAGTTGACCGCATTGCCACCGCGAAAGCGATGTATAGCAACTGGAACAAAAAAATACTTAGCGCGAAGTAATCGCTTGGACCAGCCTTAAAAAGCAACACATCTGAGATAACCGAAATAACGAAACCGCTAACAGCGACAGGAACGAGAGCATGAGCAAGCTGTTCGAGTGTTACACGTCGCCAAAGGCCGATGCGCTTTAATTCTAACGTGATTGTCATTACGTTAACTACTGAAGGATTTTGACGGGACTTCAGTGATTGTTGAGATTCCAAGCATCTTTTCATGTGGATAGGAACATGACTTGATCCGACACCGGAGTACTTGAGTAAGGTCCTAAATGGCTGAGGACATGATGAATGTAACAGTTGAACTAGGCATTAGCCTAAGACCACTCCTGCCATTAGGATTGACTAAACCAAGGCAGCTACTTGAAGTGCAGCGAATGTAGTGGTCCAACCAGCAAGACCAAAGAAGCTATGACCGCCTGCAATCCTACTTAGAGCTAGTATTGTGAATGAGTCACTAATGAGATAGGCAAATGTGCCTTTAATACAGTCAACCGCAGCAAACCCTTTCTTTGGCACAAAGCCAACAGCAACTACACCAATGAGTAGTTTAGGACCAAATACACACAAACCCAATGCGAATAGTGATGCGTGGAATGCAAATGGTGTGACCGCGTGTTGATTGAACTGAAGGAAGAACAGACTAGCAATTATCGCTAAGCAGGATACGACTCCGCGTCTGCCACCTATCGAATATGTTAATGGTAGCTAATTACTTGGTTTTTAGTTCCAGTGATTGAATGCGCGCTCATCAATTAACTGTGAGATTTAACATTGAAAAAACATATTCTAGCAACAGTTTTAATCGGAGCATCTTCTTTCTCCTTCAACTCATTTGCTAATGGCGGGGAGTTCGACCCAATCGGCGACATGGCAGGTTCTGCGTCTTACAACGTAATCTCGGGTCTTATCCAGGACAAGGGCGCACGTGAAGACTTCAACAAGATCATTGACGGCGACCGTAAATTCTCAGCGAAAGCAGGTACAGATTACATCAAGAACGCCACTCCAGATGAGGTGAATGCCGCTAAGTCTGTGTATGTGCAGTTCAAGGACGGCAAGGCACGCTCTCTGCATGATGTGATGGTTGAACACGGTCTAACTGAGCGCTCAAAGCGACGTCAACTGAATGAAGCGGAGCGTCAGGCGCTTCAGGACTCACGCAAAGGTGTTGACACTGACACTGGGCTGGAGAGGAATAGCAAGGTGATCGGTGATGAGATTGATCGCATTGATAATCAACGCAACAACAACACTCGTGCTATCTCTGGTATTAAAGGCGGTATTGGCAAGAACGCCACTAAGATTGGCACCAATGCCGAGGGAATCCAAGCAAACAAAGACGCTATCGAAGATCTAACTACTGCATTGATTGCTCAAGGTGAAGCATATCAGGAGGCGTTAGACGGTACAAAGGCATCTATGCACGCTATTGCTAACGCACGCCCAATTGCCACTAACGTTGGCAAGGCCGCTGTTGGTGTAGGTGTGGGCGCTTCTGGCAACAAGCAAGCTGTAGCAATCGGTGCATCATACCGCTTCAATGAGAACTGGTCCTCATCTACCACTATCAATATGGAAACTGCAGGCAAGTACACCAAAGAGGATGTTTCTGCAGGTGTTGGCGTTCACTTCGCATTTTAAT
The DNA here is from genome assembly GCA_000830475.1 of Vibrio ishigakensis. Taxonomy (GTDB): domain Bacteria; phylum Pseudomonadota; class Gammaproteobacteria; order Enterobacterales; family Vibrionaceae; genus Vibrio; species Vibrio ishigakensis_A. The sequence continues at coordinate 70,780 of BBSC01000004.1, forward strand.
TAATGGTCACAATGTAGCTTCAAGTGTCATTACGGAAGATGTCACTTGGAGATGCAATAACCAATTAACTAGGAGAGGTAGCATGACACAACGAGTAAAAACCATGGGAACGGTATCGCACAAGTGCGGTGTTTCATTCTCTCACATCGTTTACGAGAACTAGCCAACAGTGAACTGACGATTAGCTCTAGATATTCTAGCTACTGATTGAACGCAGAACCTAACCAATAATCTGACGTTCACTGTTACATCAACGTTGGGATGCAACCTATAAGCTGAACTTAAACCTCCTCGTTGTTCCTATTTTCATGCTCGGTTTAATCTACACCCAACTTAAGAACAAACGAGAGTAACCGACATGAAAAATCAATTTTAGCACTAGCACTAGCGGCAACAGCAACCACAGCTATCGTAGGTACAGCACAAGCATGTACAACTGCGGTTTACCACAACGGCGACGCTTCTATTTCTTCTCGCTCTATGGATTGGTTTGGTCATGACGAGGCATCCGTAGTAGGCACAGGTAAAGGCGTTGAAGCTGTTTACGCAGCAACAGACAACGCAGTGAAGGCGAAGTCAAAATATGCCACTCTGAAAATTAACTCTTTCCACGGCGCTAACACAGACACAAGTAAAGCAGGAGTTGTTGCTGAAGCAATGAACGAAGCGGGTTTAGAAGCGCGTATCCTTTACTTGAGCCGTGCTTACTCTGCGTTCCCAGAAGGTAGTGCGGAAACTCCAGACGTCTCTGCTCTAGAAGTACCAAACTGGGCGACAGATAACTTCGCCACCGTAGCGGAAGTACTGGAAGCTATCGAGAAGGGTAAAGTAGATATCATTGAAGGAGAAATCTGTAATCTGCCAACAAGCTCTGGTCAAGGCCACTGTTCTCAAGCTCCGGTTCACTATCAGTTTGCAGATAAATCCGGCGACACAGCAATTGTAGAGTTCGTGAAAGGTGAGCTAAAGGTCTACCGCGGTGACACCGCAAATGTAATGTCTAACGACCCTGAACTGGCTGTGCACTTGGAGTTTTCAGCAAACGGCAAGAAATCTGATGGCTCAATTCACCCAATCGACCGTCGTTTACGTGGTAAAGAAATCATTGCTGACATGTATGCTCGTGATGTGAAAGACAACGCAGCAGCTAAAAACGCAATGAAAGCGGTAGCTAACAGCACATTTGCCGGTTACGAGCAACTTGATCACTCACTAGAAACACCAAACGTATTCCCAACGCTATGGACAGTTCACACTGACCGTAACCAAGGCGAGTGGGTTCTCGACCGCTATGATACGTGGTTAGCTGAAACCTACAATTTCACTATGTTCGATGTGAACAAAGCTGAATCAACAACTCTGGGTATTCACCCGCAAGACAAGTAATCATGCTGTCCATCGAGATTACTTAGTGAATAGAATTAGAAAGGAGCACACTGAGTGCTCCTTTTTTGTAATTAGACGGACCACCTGAAGTTCTTAGGCCACTCAAACTTAGAATATGGTTCCGATCAGGTTATTTTCTCTATTACCAACAATTTCTGAATTTCCAAAGATACAAAGTGAATAGCTTGCGATAGATTTTCTAATTCTTATCTAGCGTTGTAGCCTGCTCACTCTAACTTGTTTATGTCCAGAAACGTTTTAGCGGGGCTTCGGGCTAACACGCTTTTGCCCCTAAACGTGTTTGAATCTGTCATAAATTATCAGTAGCTTTTCAAATTTTAATCCCAACCTTCATAACTAAGTTTGTTTTTAAGTTTGAGGAGTCTTTCCTTTTGAAGTTAACGGATTCGCTCCTCAGTCAGTTGATAGGTGTCACTGAACTCAAGAAGATTTTCTCGTTTGTGCTCATATTTCTGAGCTATCTTTACTACCAATCTGAGGTTTGACTCTATCATTATTCTCCTAGCGTTCCGTTCGCCATTTCGAGCCAGTCGAGAGTATTGAAGCGCTTGAGTTTGCTCTAGTAGAACGACTCCGACAATGTCGTTAACATATTGCTTGTATGGGTCTAAAGGCAGAGTCTTGTTTGTCTTTGTCATAGAGTCTTCTTCAAAGCCGTCATCTACCAAAGTTTTCATATCCTTATGAATCTAATTAATTATTTTGACTAGCGTGGTTCTGAAGCAGAAGAAAACTATCCAAATGCTCAGTTTTGAATTCATATGCCTGATTTTGTTATTAACTACATGACTACTTTAGGTTTCTCTTAATCTCGCTCTTAATTCTGTTCCAAGTGTTCGAATTGTAAGACAGTTCAGTAGACTTTATAGGCACCCTTACATCAATCGGGCTGATGATTTGTGGACTGATGATTGTCACATCAATATATGACTCTTTTACTTCGGAAACTTTCAAGTAATAGCCGATCGCTATTTCGTTTTGAATTATGCTGCTAACGAGGTTAAGCGCATATTCTTCCTGAATTCGTGATTCAGCAGATAAAGATTTTTTTATAGTCGTCTTCATGATTAGTTTTGAGCTCTAGACTGCATTCCCGCCTCAATATTTTTATTTAAATTATTAGGCTCGGAAAACTTACCCTATATCGGAACCAAGCCTCCTAAACTAGATAATGCGCAAACGAACTTCAGTTATGGTAAGTTGGTTGACGTTGATGTAACTAGGTCCAGCAAGGATGCCTTGCTGGACGCATCAACTACATTTTGTTCAGAACTTCTTGGTAAATCTTGGATGCTTCGCAAGCATCACCTCTACCACTCATGCCATCAAATCTGGAAATAAGCATCATTTTGTTTAGATTATCCTGATTCAACACCAAGCCTTCGTTGTTTTGCTCTACCATAATTGGGTTGCCGTTAAAAACGGTGGCCACAACGCCAATATCTTTAATGCCATCCGGATTTTCGGCCTCTACTTCATATGGATGAGCATCAAGCACAGCAAAATTAGCGCGTTTACCCAAGTCAATACTACCGACCTCATCTTCTAGTCTTGCTGCATACGCTGCGTCCAAAGTAATGGCGCGCATCGACTCTTCCATGGTCATTTTTTCAGACTCGCCCAGTACTTGTCCGGTCAGGCCTGTTCGATTTACTGCTGACCATGCCAATGCGAGAGGTCGTCCAGGGGCCATAGGCGCATCGGAGTGAAATGAAAGCTTCGCACCAGCATCGAGGAAAGAACGACCACGAGCAGTATATTGGGCACGCTCTGGGCCAATACCGTGTAAACTGTATTGCTCACCTAATACATGAAGATAAAACGGATTTACTGAGAAGTTTGCTCCTAGTTCGGTCGCTCGCTTGATATCAACTGGGTCGGTATAGGCTAGGTGATGAAAGCTAGTTCTGTGGTCCTCTCTAGGAAATTCTTGTTGCATGCGCTCCATGATATCTACGGCCACTTCTAGCCATAGTCGCCATTTGAATGAACTGTGATTGTGTAGTCGTTTTCCCAATAAGGACGCATACTGTTTTCAAGGTCTTCTGGGTATTGTATCCAGGCGCCTTCATGGCCATCGGTGTAGCCATCTTTCATCATCATAAGCTGTGAGTAAGCGGCGCCGTCAGCAAAGAGTTTGATTTGGTTTGGTAGCCAGCGAACATATTCGCTATTTAACGCCGGATTTTTCACACGAGCCTCTACGGCATTGAACGCAGCTTGTGCATCTTTGTTTAGATGGTCGTATGCTGTATTGCCTGCAGGAATCATGTAGTAATCAAGCATTGGGGCTTGTTCCATAATATTTATCATACCCTTGGCCATATCGTCCGGAAGTAGCATTCCTGGATCAACCACAGTAGTAATACCGCCAGCTTGAAGGTATTGATTAGCCTTTACCATGCCTTCAGCAAATTTGTCAGGGGTCGCAATTTGTGAGAAAAGCAATGGCGCTGCTGCGTACAGCCCAGTCTCATACGCGTGCCCCTTTTCGTAATCCATATAGTTAAAATGGTTATCATCGCCTTCCCAATCCTCAGGGGAAACATCAAGCATCTCCAGAGCTGCAGTATTGAAGAAAAGCTCGTGAACAGAGCGTTGCCATACAATGATTGGGCGTTCTGGACTGACCTTGTCTAATATCTCTCTATTTAGCTCTCCGTGAAAATATCGGTGCCAGCCCCAAGTAATGATCAGCTCTCCTTTTGGTGTGGTTTTATCGAGCTCTTTCAAGCGCTCTAGGTAGGCTTCTTGCCCAACTACACCTTTTACATCCCCCCAAGGTAGACTCCAGTCAGCAGGAGTAATGAGCTGGGTATTTGCCACCAAAGCAAACAACCAAATATGCGCATGAGGTCGATGAGTCCCGGCGTGATTATTTGGTCTGCAAAGTCAGTATTATGAATAAAGTTGTCGGTTTGTTTATACTTCGCGAGGATGTCTGCTTCTGTGCCAACGGCGAGTATTTTTCCATCCTGTACGGCTATGGTATCAGCCGTTTCGATTTGTTCTGACATAGTAATGACACTCGACGCTGAATAAACCGTAATGGGTGATTCGCTTGCTTCGGCGAAAATAGTGGAGGTATTTGATTTCTCAGCTGTTGAACAAGCGGTTAAACCTGTCAGCATTGCTAGGGCTAGAATTGAGGGCCTAAGGTGTGAATATAGGGTCATAGTTGCTCCGGAAAAGGATATTAGTTTCGATGGCCACTATTTTACTTAGCCTATCCTCAATCTATTGAATCACGAACGATGTGTTAGTGGGGTAAACTCCCCCGCAAAGAAAGCACTCGGAGGTATAAACGAATTGCAGCTCAGTTCGGTTGACAAAGAAGGGGCCCGATCTCAGAGATTAGCCATTGCTTTGCGCTTCCAAAGCTAGCTTTGTGATGCCAAATAAGCACGCGTCTTGAATATAATGGTGCTTTGGTATCAATATTGGTTTGTTTATATTTGGTTTCGTTGTTGTCGATAAGCTTTTGTGGGAACACTCCCCAAGAAGGTTTTTGTTTGATGATTTCCAACGATGCACTTGGCGAAAAGGTAGATTGTGTCAGTTCGAATCTATCTGTACGGATAACGCTCTCTAGCCCCGGATAAACGATCAAAGGAAGTTTGCGAAGGTCAGCGTGGTGATGAGTAAGGTTGTTCTCTGCTCCAAACTCACTGTTGACCACACAGGTCATAGCAATGTTGTCTATGTGTTTTGGGTGGAAATCTTCTGGTAAGTCACGGTTCTGATACATCCTAAGAGCTAAATCTAGCTCACCGTTTGCGAGGAGCTTGTCTAGTTGCTCGGTCAGGTGAGATTGCCAATGTACTGTAATACCAGGAAATTGTTCACTGATGGCTCTATCGAGCGAAGCTATTTCGTGGTTCGTGGTTAGGAAATCAACTCCTATGTTTAAATGCTCTTCGATACCGCTAGAGATATTCTGGCTAAATTGGCAAAACGCTTGGTAGTTTTGTACCAACGTGCGGGCACGGCTATAAAGGCTTTCCCCTTCACTTGTTAGTGTGATAACACGGCCATTGCGATTGAATAAAGATACCCCAAGATCAATTTCTAGGTTAGCGATAGCTTGTCCGATTGAACTTCTGTCTCGATTTAATCTGCGACCAGCTGCAGTGAATGTCCCTGTCTCTACAACAGTGGTGAAGTAATGCAGGTGCTCGACGTTTAAACTTATCATAATGAAGTACTTAGATGATTGTAATTTGTGCAGTGTGTATTCGGGTTAAGCGAAGTTTTCTCGTAGCCACTCAGTTACTAGCTCTCTCTCTCGTTTTGGACCATTGATCTTGATCCACATTTCAGAAAGGGCCGTGTCTATAGAAATAGAGCGCTCGAACAGGGCATCAAATACACTCAGTTCACTCAATATCATAAGCTCTCCAAGCTTAGGTTTTTTATCTAATGTATATTCTTGTAGCCAGCGATAATTATCCTTGGTAACGAAGGAATAGTGCCCTTCATTGACTTGATAAAAAACAATTTTTTCAACCGGCATGGTAGAAGATAGTTTTTGGGCAAGTTGCCAGTTGAGCATCGCATCTGGCTTCTTGGAGAGCGGGATAAGTTCTACGTCTTTTGCTGCATTTACCCTAGCTAGTGTGATCATGACCCCAGGGTGATTGGGTACGTTTAGGATTCCGGCACCTTCATGAAATCCACACGCTAGTGCAGGCGTTACCAATGTCAGAGAAATCAGTATTGATGTGGCAATTTGTCGCATAAAGACGTTTCTTATCGTGTATTTTGAAGAAGGAAAGTACCTCAGCGCGAGAGCGCCGAGGTAGAAAGTTACTGTGAGTTTAATGTGTCAAGTTCATCCAGCCCTGAATAAGTGACGTTGCCATTCATTACTGTGCCTTGAACTTGAATGTTGCGGATTGAGGTAGGCTCAACGCTTAACGGGTTAGCATCAATCACCACAAAGTCAGCATACTTTCCAACTTCTAGGCTACCAGCAACGTCTTCCATACCAAACTGGTAGGCTGCGTGAGTAGTATAGGCTTCAAGAGCTTGGTAAGGAGTGATAGCTTGATCTGCTCCTAAAACTCTTCCGCTACTTGATGTTCTTGTAACGGCAAGCTCGATGTTCAAGAAAGGATCGATATCAGATACGGGCTTATCGTTGTGCATTGCAGGCTTCAACCCAGCGTCTACCGCGTCTTTCATTGCACTCAACCTTTGAGCTCGTTCGGCGCCTAAAGTGCTTTCGTAGTGCAGGTCACCCCAGTAATATATGTGAGTAGTAAAGAATGTAGGTTGAGTATTTAATTCGCTCATTCTTGTTATTTGCTCTGGGCGGGTATATTGCACATGGATTAGCTGTGGACGAATATCTGTGTTTTTAGTTTCGTTCTGTGCAAATTCAATTGCGTTTAACGCCATGTCTGTAGCTCCATCTCCATTGGTGTGGAATGCCGGCCACATACCCAGAGCATAGATATCAAGCATCTGCTGATTGTAATATTCTTGTGTCCCTTGAGCGCCACTTTCCCCAAAGGCTTCATCATAATAACCTTGAGTAAGGTTACCGGTACCTCCTTGAATAGAGCCGTCAGTCCAAGTTTTCACGAAAGGTACTTTGAATAATTCGTTTTCGTAATCAGGGACTGAGCGTGCTAGTTCATCGAAGTTTGGTGCTGTAGAGAATAGACCTCCCACAATGCGCGTAGAAAACCCTTCTTGCGCAGTGACGTCAGAGAGCAACTCAAGAATCGGCTCGTTCATGACACTGAAGTCAGATGCTGTTGTTATTCCAGCAGCTGCGCGTTGCTTCGCTGCTACTGTAGTGGTGTATGCATCGGCCGCGGGATAGTTAGTCACCATGAATATTGCAGGTTGACCGGATAGGAAGCCGGTTAGCTTTCCGTTTTCGTCTTTTTCAAAAAAGCCACCTTGTGGATCTGCTGTGCTTTCGTCTATGCCAGCCAGTTCTAGAGCTTTGCTATTTACATATGCTCCATGGCCACTCAGATGAAAAATAGCTACGGGATCATTTGGGAAAAGAGCATCCAGTTCGGTGATGTGAGGACCACGTTTCTCTTCATATAAAGTTTGGTCTGCACCAAAAGCAATGACCCAACCTTCTTCATTTACTTTAGTCTCGCCAATTTTTACGAGTGCGTCAGATAGTTTGGGCGTAGTAAAAGGGGCCACATCTGTGATTACTGCAGTAGCGCTTGAGAGGAATATATGGTCATGGGTCTCAATCAAACCGGGTATTACAGTTTTGCCTTTCAAGTCGACTATATTTGCATCTTTACCGGCAATCGATTGAACATGTTGCGTGGAGCCAATAGCCAGAATTTTTCCGTCTGCGTATGCGATAGCTTGAGCAGAGGGTTTGTCTGGGTTCATTGTGATGATGTCGGCATTAATTAATACGTTGATATCATTGTCAGTTGCGTAGACAGTTGTAGCGCAACCTACCAAGCCAAGTAATAGGCTTAGTTTAGTCTTACGAAGTTTGGTCATCTCAAAACCTTTTTGGGTTTATTGGTGGCAGTATTTAAGGAAAACTAGGTTTCTAGAGAGGGTTGATCAGCATCAGTCTCCCTGGGGCCTGAGCTGAGTTTATGATTGCTTGATTTTACATACAAACCTATAATGGACGGGATAACCGTCCAGAATTAGGTGGGATATGATCTCTAATGACCAGTTGCTTAGCTTTTGTGCTGCTTATGAAACCTTTGGATACAGTGCTGCAGGGCGTCGATTAAAAAAGACCGAGCGACGATAAGAGAGCATATTCTTGCTTTGGAGGACAACATCGGGAAACCCTTATTTGTTGTAATTGGAAAGCGTCTAGAGCCAACCCCCGTTGCTCTTCAGTTATATCCCCGAGCTAAACATATAGCCAAACAGACGGAAGACTTTGAGCGAGTCGCCTTAGCTAACTATTTCATGGACTTAGTTGAGATAACTGTATTCTATGAAACCTTGGTTCCCGTTGCTTACTTGTCCGATGTAAGAGCTAGGATTGCTAAAACGTTTCCAGAATTAAAGATGAAGCTATTACATCGAAATCGTAAAGAGAGTATGGAAGCGCTTGAAAATGGTGATGCACATTTTGCGATATTGGCAACACAGGGTGAGCTTTATCCGTCTAGTGCAGTTGGGGTTACTTACTTGGGAACTGCAAAGTTCTCTCCTTATGCACACCCGTCATCTTCACTGTTTAACAAAGATGAGGTGAGCTTATTGGACCTTTCTGAGCAGGTACAATATATCAGTGAAAACATTGATACGGTCAATTTGAATGTGATGAAACAATCTAGTCGGCATCACATTGTCAGTAATACAGACCTTATTGTGAGCATGTTGGAAAGTGGCGGTTGGAGTGCTCTGAGTAATCTGGATGCAAAAAAATATCTTGAAGCTGGTTGGATTAAGGAAGTCAAAACCAAAGAGATTGCGCAGCCTTATTCAGTGAATATTGCAATGTTCACATCCTATACATTCCATGACAATAATACTGCCATAGAAGTTGGTCAGATTATCCAAAAGTCCGCCAGAGATTTCCTTAAATGATCATCAAGAGTGGCGCAGTCACGACACTCTTGTTCCACTTGTCCTAGAAAGTAATGTTGGTACGAAGTCCAGCGAGCCAAGTCGCGGCATCAGGCTTAAAGCCGGTACGACATATTGCATGTCGGCTGTGAATGTTAGCCATGGCAAAGCTTTGTAGGCATAGTAAATTTCAAAACCGCTCTCATCTTGCAGTTTATGCTCAAGTGGCAATCCATTAATACTATCTTGTAGATCGTTCGATAGGTCATAGTAGTAATAGCCGATGCCCCAAGTGTCCATAGGCCTATCAAAGAATAATGCGCTACCTCCCAAGCCTCCAACAAAAGTAGCATCTATGAGGTTTGGGTTACCGTCTGCAATCGCACCTCGTAAATAGATTCCCCAACTACCTCCGGCATTATCTTCACTCTCAACTAGATTGTGTGACAACTGGAATCTGGCATTGTATTTGTACTGGGCTGTTTCAATAAACGAACCTTCGTTAGGATCAAGGGAGCTAAAATCTAACCCCTTTTCAGTGCTGTAAGTGTAAGCCATCGTAAATGCGGTAGAGCGTTCGAACCACTGCGTGCCATAGGTCATAGAAAGGCTCATGTTTACACCATCTTGAAATAGGCCATTCATGTCTAGGTTGGATGTGTAGCGATCCCTTGGATCGTAAATCATACCTGTAAAGCGCAGGTTATTATGGTTGTGATTAGCTATAACACCAACAAAAGATGGCGGCGTCACACCACTTGGCGGAGCCGCAAAGGCTAGGTTAAGAAACCCATGACGAGTAGCTCCACCGAAAAACGGGGCATTGCGCAGGAGCTCGAAAGCATCAATTTTACCTAATAAGACATTGGTGTTTGAAGAGAACTGCTGGGAATAATAGAGCGACGATATAAAAAGGGTATCGTCGGCACCATATTGCCCGGAATTGGGGGCAGAGAGAGCTGTAAAGCCAAAATCATTGGCGTTGCCACCGCGAGTAACCAGTTGAGAATGAATTTTCCCCCCCTGTAAAAGTCCAATGGACTCAAGATCCAGCGTACTGATTAAGTCGAGACGGTGAGAGATACTTGGGTTAGTGTCATAGCTACTACTCAAGGCAGACTGCATCACATTCGTATACTCAAGGTCAAAATGAAAGCCAGACTTCTTCAATTCGCTTCGCGAACCACCCCAGTCTTTTGTCAATGTGTCTCCAAATTCGGCTTGTGCAAAGCTGATTGAGCCAAAGATAGGCAATATCCATGCGAACGATTTAACGCAATATTTCATAGTATTTTCTCGGTTTAGTGTTGTTGATTTAGGAGAGAGGGCGTGTCAATTGGCCGAACTGAATTTTCTGTGAGCACATAACCATGGCTCGGTATGCATCTATCGCTTCGGTTAAAGTGAGGAAACCAGCTTTGTACGCGGATGTGATACTGGCGCGGTTGCCACTGTAGAGTTCTTGCGGTGAGGATATAATTGAGTGAGTCGTCAAGTACTCACTAAGTGCTAAAGTGCAGTGGTGTTTTGGCTGACCTTCTTGAAGGGCTTTAATAGTTGCTATAGCCCTGTCGATGCTGTCCGAAAAATGAAAATAACGATCGACATTAACCACTCGCTTTAAATGCTCTAGTAGCTGAAGCGATTGGTCAAAATCTTGTGCATGAAACTGCTGCTGGTGGCTAGTTGCAGCAATAATTTGGTCTAACTTTGTAGTTAGTTTTTCCTTTTCCTTTGGAAAAATAGCAATTTGGTCTTCCTTGACGCAAAGGTTGATCTCTTGCAGAAGCGAAATGAGATCACTGATTCTTGGTTCTTGAAATCGAAACATGATAAGCGTCACTAAAGCTGAATTTGCCAAGGAGCTTATAAGAACTGTAGTTTAGAAAAGTAATTTGTATATTTTTATATTTTCCCTAACTTACTGTTAATTATGAAGTTTCATTGTGTTTAATACCGTTGGTGGCAGGTTTCACTCTCTGTTTAGAACGTGTTACTAATCGCTAAAAAAGAGTGGGGCTAGGAATTAGCTTGGTACGAGTGATCCCAATATATGGAATATCTACGATCATTTGCTGTGGGGTCCTAGATATTAGTTCTCTTGGTTCTCGATACAGGTCGTGTATCCAGTCCAGCAGCAGTCGCTCAAGTGGAGCAATATCAAGCCCATCTGAGACATGTGTTATAGCGATGCTAGATTCGATGACATCTCCATAGAAATAGCGATTTTTTAATTGCCAGTGAATATCAAACTGAATGGTAAATTCGCCGATAAGTTGTTCAGAGTCATACAATTTAAAGGCAATAGCTTGTATTGCCTTTTCCGTCTTCACCGAGATCTGAGATTGAATTTCGACAACGCGCAAGCCCCAATGATGGTTTAAATAGCCAAAATGACTAGGGTAGCCTCTATGGCTAAATTCCCACGTTGTACCCGTATCGACAGCGTGGAATGTAGAATTTTGGCGATAGAAATGACTAAACCCGACTAGAGCAACAGCCGTAATGAGCAACAGTAACGTTATTGATTTATTGAAGGAAGACGGCATATCAGTGACTCTTTTAATTCGTTAGACCAGACCAGTGTTGGAAACATACTCAATATTTCAGACGGTTCTGTGGTCAGTCCGGCTAATCGAGAAGTTTGTTCGACATCGATGATCAAAGCACGACAGATCTGTCGCTCTTTTTCCGTCGGTGTTCGTCCGTTTTCTGAGTCAATGAACATTGGCACTATTTTTTGATTTTGCTTGGAAGCTAGAAACGACTCGAAAGCGCCATATCGATAGAGTGAATTGAGAGAGGAGCATATAAGAAACAAACTAGCTATATTGCATACGGATGTAGCAAGAAGCCATTTGTATTTCTGAACGCCTCGTAAAAACGTAATTCGCTTTGATTTTAGAGGTGCAATAAGCTCTTGGAACTCATGTTCATTCAAGCGAGATGTAGTGGCAATGAAAACATATCCGGACATTACCTGAGTTTGAATAAAGCTCGGTGTCTCTACTCTATCTCTCAAATGACAGCGCAGGTTTTTAATGGCGGTAATTGCGCTTGAGCGAGCTCTGTTTCCGTGCCAAACGGAGTCTAGAATCTTTGAGGTATCTATATCTTTACCTGCATTGTCGATGAATAGTTGGAGCAGTTTCCACTCGTTAGAGCGTAGTTGTATGTGTTGACCGTCCTTGAGTGAAATTAGCTTCCCTGTCAGCCCGTTAAATACAAAAGACTGATTAAGTAAGTAAAAGCTCATCTGTAATTATTTACTCGGATAGAAAAGTAGATCATAAACATTGGATAGTGAACGGTTGTCCACTTCATGTTCTAGGATATGGAATTCAGATACATGGCTGACAATACGAGCTAACAGCAGCGGAGAGAATATTAAAAGACAGACAAACATGATCAGTTTTGCTTTATTCATAGTCACCTCGTTTATTAGTGACGATATAGTAACGAAAGCAATAAAAACGTATAACTCGATAATGGAGGGAATTCCCCTCATTTGCATTGATTGAGCTTCTCTCTCAGTTCAGCAATTTGAGCACGCAGCCTTACACATTTTTGTTCGTAACTTAGGGGCCTACGTCCTCTAACGTTAGCTTTCTTGGTTTGTGCCTCAACTGGTGTCGTCTTAGAATTAATGATCTGATTTAATTCGTTTTCTTTCTTTCTTAGGTCTCTGGTTAGTCGCTGTTCTTCCGTGAGTTTTGGGCGTCCGACATTGTTGTTTAACTTATGCTTAAGGTAGATTGTTTTTGGTGAGAGTATGGGTAATTGGACTTGCTTCAGAAGGTGGGAAAGCTGTAGGTGGGAGTCAATTACACGTTGCTCAGCTCTTATTATCAATATAGGAAGTGGTATCGAAGGGCGTCCTGCTCTGTCGTTGTCTGGTGCTGTATACAACAAGCTCAAACGCTGATGTTTGATCAGGTCTAGGATCTTTCTGAGCAGTGTTCGAATACCTTTGATCTCTACTAATGATAATGGCCCAGAAAGATTTTTTCTAGTAGAATTGAGACTTGATAGAGATGCTGGGTTTGCGCTCCAGAAGACAGATTACTTGAGTCAGAAACTAATTGGCCGAAGCTCTCGATAGAAACATCACACGCTATCTTATTTAATTCATCGCCACGACTTTTCAATACAAATGAATAGTCTCCTCGTATTTTTTGCACATGACGGATTAAGCCTAATCTAATCTCCTCGTATCGAACCTTTGGTGTTTGGTGGCGTTGCACTGACAGCAATTGGTTATCTAACTCGGACCAAACTCTGTACTCTTCTGCTGATGCCATAATGGTCTAATCAACTCTCCAATTTGAGCGCTTTCTAGACTTGGATGTTGGCGAGATAATTCGTTAAGTAGTTCCGCTCTTAATTTTTGTAGCACTTTATATTCTCTAGCTATCGAGCGTTCGAGCTTCGTGTTTAGGTCTAAGCTTGGGCGACCCTTTCGGTTCTTTTCCATGATCATAGCGGGATTACGTTGGTCGCGTAAAAAGCGCCATCTTTTTGTTGAAACTCGACATATACCCGATCACCAACCTCCAGTACCAGTTCTGGTGTATTCAGCAGATTGAGATTAATCAGTACATCTACGGCAACGATGTCTGGGACTGCAAAACCAAACCTTTTGTCTTGATTAAACCAAGTAACCTGAGCCTTTAATCTATGCATCTATCAACAGAACTAATTAATAAGTAATAAATTAAATAGCAAAAATGACTGATAGCGTCCACGAAATTTGCTCTTTTGTCTGACAAAAACTGATCCAAAACAAACATAGGCGCACCTAACCTCGGCTGTGATTGCCCGCTAACAATAATAACCAACGCAAATCATCAATGTACGTCAACGATTGATGAATATTGCATCACTTTATGGGCAATCAATATGAACAATAGAAACATCTTGTCGTTGTGCATAGGCGCGGTGCTCTTTAGTAGCGGCGCATTCGCCAGCAATGTTGAATTATCGGAACTCTATCGAGATTCACTGGAAAATAATCCTGCATTGCGAGCCGCCGCTTACGAAATAGAAAGCGCACAACGCCAGCACGATCAAATTAATGGTCTCTACAGACCTCAGCTAGACGCCTCCATAGCTTATGGGGCATTGAGGAATGACTGGACCACTCTAACTGAGACTGACAGTCATGGGGCTGAGGTTTCTGTTAGTGCTGGACAGAACCTTTTTAATTCAGAGCTCAACGCTTCATCTCGTGTCGCAGAGCGTGGTGTCAAATTGACACAAGTAAGTTATCAGGTCGCCTTGGAAAGCCTGAAATTAAATGTCGCCCTGGGCTACTTATCTGCGCTTAAAGAACAAGAAAACCTTACCCAAGCAAATGCGAGTAAGCAGGCGATTGGTGAACAATTGAGACAGGTTGAAAATCGCTTCTCTAATGGTTTGGTACCCGAAAATGACGTTAAAGAAACGCAGGCGCAGTACGATCTAGCGGTGGCAGCTGTCATCTCTACACAGAACAACTTTAATCAGGCGTTAGATGCGTTGTACGAGCTTACCGGGAAAACCTATACCTCGGTGTCTTCACTGGAGCTTGATAGGGCCAGTTTTCAAGTACCCAAAGGTACAGCAGCACAATGGCAAGAAAAGGCGCAGGCCACCAACCTCAAATGCTAATCCAGCAACAGTTGGTGACACTATCTCGTGAGCAGATTTCATTAGCTGAAGCTGGGCACGCCCCTAGCTTGGGCTTGATTGCTGAATATAGATATGCCTTTGGTTCTCAGTCGCAGCATAAAACAGCAGCGGGAGATAAATCAGGCTTCACAGACCTAGACAACAACAGCACCATTTTTGCGGGTATTGCTATGAACTTACCTCTATATCGTGGTGGAGCTACAAGTAACAAGGTTGAACAAGCCAAGATTCAATACCAACAATCCTTGCAACTTCAAGAGCAAACATGGAGGGAAGTGACTCGAGACATTCGCAGTACTCAAAATGATCTCATAGCACTCCAAAGTACTCAGAACGCATATCTACAAGCGGTCGGTTCAGCGGAATCTGCTTTGCTGGCAACCGAGCAGGGCTTTGAAATTGGCACTAGAACGATTGTTGATGTTTTGAATTCGACTTCACAGTTGTACCAAGCCAGACAGCAACTATCTGCCTCACAAATCGATTTTATATTGGCTTCCTTAAAACTTAAATTTTTGACAGGGGAATTATCTGAGCAAGATCTCTTCGATGTGAGCTCTCTGTCTGTTGAGGCTGCGGGGTAGTGTTAGTGAGCAGTAATTTCCAAAAGAGAATTAATATGAAAATACGTCCTTTATATTTGGTTACGGCGCTTGCTTTGGTCGGTTGCGGTAACTCTGAAGAAACAAATGTGTCACCTCAAGGTATGACATCTACACCAGTCTCAGTCTTTGAGGCTCAAGCGTTCGAACATAGCCCTACTTATTATTTTGTAGGCAGAATGCAAGCGATCGAATCAGCAAAGCTTACTCCTAGGACTACCGGTCATCTTCTAAAGAAATACTTTGAGGATGGCGCAACTGTGGAGAAAGGTGCAGTACTTTTTGAGATAGATCCTACGTCATATCAAGCTGCTTTGGATGCGGCTATTGCGGCCTATGAAGAAGCCAATGCTGCGTTTGAGCTTGCAAAACTGAACCATCAGCGAAATCAAAATATGCTCAATACAGGCGGTTTATCTCAAGCTCAGCTTGATCTTAGCACCGCAGAATTGTCGATGGCACATTCTAGAGTATCTTCTGCTCGAGCAAATGTTGTTGTGCAAAGAGATAACCTCGAACAAACCAAGGTTCGTGCGCCTTACGACGGACAGTTGGGTAAGAGTAATTTCTCAATCGGGGACATGGTTGGACCAAGTTTTGGGCCCCTGATTGACCTTGTTCAAACTCATCCAATCGAAGCGAGTTTCTCAATCAAAGAGAGTGACCTTGCTCGACATAATCTGGCGTCTGACGACGGTGATCAGGTATCGCTGAAACTTGAAGGTGAACAAACGGCTGCTTTTGGTGAGATAAGTTTTGTCGACAACAAAATAAATCCCGCTTCTGGAACTATTGCGGTCGCGGCACGATTCGAAAACGAAGATCTGGTGTATCGACCAAATCAATACATACGAGTTGGTTTAAGTCCTTCTGAGTTGTACCAAGGTGTCAAAATTCCTCATGCGGCAGTTCATCAAGATGCAAACGCTCAATTCGTATTGATTGTAGAGGATGGTGTTGTGGCTAGAGCTGATGTAGAGATTGCAGACCGAATTGGTCAGAACGTATTTGTTACAGCAGGCTTGGAGCCTAGCGTACCAGTGATAATCGGGGGGCTTCAAAGGGTAGGTGAAGGCGCTCAGGTAGTGATCTCGGAGTAAAAGCAATGCTGAGTAAGTTTTTTATTGAGCGTCCCAAATTTGCGTTTTGTCATCTCCATATTTCTGACGTTAATTGGTCTCATCGCTATCAAAACCATGCCTATTGCGGAGTATCCAAGTGTTACACCACCACAGGTTCGTGTAGTTGCATTTATGCCTGGTGCGAGTGCAGAAACAGTGAAAGAAGTCATTGGCAACCCTATTGAAGAAGAGGTCAACGGGGTTGATGGCATGGTGTATATGCAGTCCCGTTCTACCAATGATGGCCGATATTTTCTCAACATCACATTTGAAAATGGTGTTGATTCAGATATGGCTATGGTCAACGTTTCAAACAGGGTAGCCGTTGCAGAGAATATGCTGCCTTTTGAGGTGCGTGCGAGGGGGATTCGGATTCGTAAGGCGGCCCCAGATGACTTGCTTGCCATCGCATTTTATTCAAAGTCTGGCTCTATGACTGAGCTTGAGATGAATAGCTGGGTTGAAGCAAACTTCATGGAACGTATCGCACGTATACCTGGCCTAGCAACTAGTGATCTGATCGGTGCTACTTATGGTATGCGAGTTTGGTTAGATATGGATCGTATGGCTTCACTAGGTGTGAGTACTGTAGAGGTAAAAAATGCGATTCGAGAACAAAATGCCGTTGTTCCAGCTGGTCGAATTGGCCAAGGACCTAGCCGTGAGAACAGTGCGCTGCAGTTCAACCTTATAACTGAGGGGCGTCTAAGTACTGCTCAAGAATTTGAGCAAATCATTGTCCGAACGCTGGTGGATGGCACTCACGTTTACTTGGGCGATATTGCTGATCTAGAGATAGGTAGTCAGTTTTATGATGCTTATGCAACCTATAACGGCGGTGCTGCCGCATTGGTGGCGATGCAAGCAAACCCTGACGCTAATGCGTTAGAAACTGGTGCGGCGGTAAAAGCGGTATTAGAAGATATTTCTTCGATTCTGCCAGCAGACATGGAATATGCGATCCCATATGACACGACACAATCTGTTGAGGCATCAATCAGGAGTATTGTGCAAACACTGTTTATTGCTGTGCTGTTGGTTATCGCAGTTACCTATCTATTTCTGGGTAATGTGCGAGCAACGCTTGCTCCAGTAGTTGCAATTCCCGTTTCTCTTATAGGTACGTTTGCCTTTATGCAAATGGGCGGATTCAGCATAAATACTGTGACCCTATTTGGTCTCATTCTCGCTATCGGAATTGTTGTTGATAATGCGATCCTAGTAGTAGAAAACGTTGAGCGGATTCTTAACGAAAATCCAAAGTGGGATGCAAAGCAATCGACAATCCAAGCAATGAAGGAGGTTACGGGACCGATTATTGCGTCAACGCTAGTAATGCTTGCGGTATTTATTCCAGTAGCCATGTTGCCAGGGATCACCGGGCTCATGTTTGCACAATTTTCCATCACCATATGTATCGCACTAGTACTCTCAGCAATTAACGCGTTGACTTTGTCACCGGCACTGTGTGCTTGGTAATGACCCGCAATAGTTCGCCGGCTAAATGGTTCATCCTATTCAATAAAGGCTTCGATAAAGTCACAGAGTTATATGGAAAAGCCGTATCCATCATGGTCCGCAAGGCGGCAGTCCTAGGTGTAACTTTTATTTTTGCGATTGGCTCTGTCGTGGTAATGAATGAGCGACTGCCTACAGCCTTTGTCCCTTCCGAAGATAAAGGGGTGTTAGCTTTGGCAATGTTCTTGCCTGACAATGCTTCAAAGGAAAGAACTCAACAGCTCATTCAAAAAGCTGAACAGATTTTGGATGCAGACCCTGCAATTGAAAACTTTGCCGGAGCTATTGGTTTTAATGTTTTAACAGGAGGCCTTGCATCTAACGCTGCGACTATGTTCGTCAATTTGAAGGATTGGGATGAGCGTTTGGCAATGGACGGTGACCATACGCAAGCCGCTGTCGAACAGAGGATTAATCGCCAGCTATTTGCTATCGATAAAGCTATGAGTATTGCTATGGGCTTGCCACCGATACCGGGTATAGGGGTAGGTGATGCCTTGGAGTTCATGGTTCAAGATACTTCAGGGCGAAGTGCCCAAGACTTGGCATCTATGACATACGCTCTGATGGCTGCAGCGAATCAAGCGCCAGAGATCACCAATGCGATGACGACGTACAGAGCGAATGTTCCTCATTATCATGTTGCTATTGATCGTGAAAAAGCAAGGCAAATGGGCGTGACCCTAGGAGCAATTAATGATGCGATGGCGACTCATTTAGCTTCTTCATATGTGAATGACTTTGCCTTAAATGGGCGTAGTTATCGTGTGTTCGTGCAGGCTAAAGGTGAGCAACGTAATGATCTAAGTGATGTGCTTCGCATTCATGTGCCATCGATATCAGGAGAGCAGGTACCGCTTGCTACTGTCGCAAAGATCGAACCTACACTAGAGCCTGACCTGGTAACTAGCTACAACATGCTACCAGCTGCTCGTTTACAGATGAATCCGGCACCAGGCTATTCATCTGGCGAGGCGATTGCTGCGATGGAGAGAGTTGCGAATGAGGTTTTAGAGAGCGGTTATACCTACGAGTGGACCAACATGGCGTTTCAGGAAAAACAAGCCAGTGGTACGGCGCAGATTGCCTTGGTGTTGGCCTTGGTCTTTATATATCTATTCTTGGTTGCGCAGTACGAATCTTGGGCCTTACCAGTAGCGATTATCATTGTTGCACCTACAGCGGCTATGGGCACATATGCTGCACTATTACTGGGTGGGCAAGCTTTGTCGATATACGGTCAAATAGGTTTAATCCTTCTTATATCTTTAGCTGCGAAGAACGCAATTCTGATGGTGGAGTTTTCGAAGATCAAGCGTGAGCGCGAACAACTCTCTATTGTTGATGCTGCAATTCAAGGCGGGAAAATGCGTTTCAGAGCCGTAAACATGACTTCGTGGTCGTTTATTCTCGGAATTCTGCCTCTGGTATTTGCGCAAGGTGCGGGTGCGGTATCTCAAAATACCACGGGTCTAGCTCTATTAGGGGCATGATAGTCGTCCTTGTTCTAGGTTCGATTATGACCCCAGGGTTTTACTCAATATTCCAGACACTGAGAGAAAAAGTAAAAAACCGCTAAATTCGTCGCCCTAATTGATATGCAAGAGTAATCAGCTCAAATTATTCGATGTTTAGGTTAGGGCGACATTTTTATCGACATAAACACAGCATGTTCATGCTAATTTGCTTATCGTTTGAATAATTAATATCAGGTCATATTTAAATTTCACGATTTTAAAGTGGAAGGACCTTTCATATTTAAAATAAGCCAAACAATCTAAATTAAATTTATTAAAGATACTACAGAAGGGATGCACAGTAGTGACGACCTAAAAGGTATTGAAATGAAAAAAATATTATTGCTTCTTCAATTTTTGCACTCTTATCTTCGCCTCTGGCTTACGCAGAAGAGTCTGAGCTTATTGATCCATCGGATCTAACTCGCGTTTACACGCAAGCTGCTGCTTTTGTTACCTCTGATGCTGATGTTCGTATGTCAGCTATGTTTACGGGGGCATGGACAGAAGATATACAGTTTGCTGGTTTTGTAGAGGGTGCATTTGGGAATGATAAAGCGAAACAAGAGGGCAAGGATAAGTTTGGTATTGATTATCAGCGCAGTCGTGCTCAGTATTTTCAAGTACACGCGATGAACAATACCGTACTGCCTAGAGTAGGTATCTCAACTGATCTGATACACCAGAACGGTAGTGCAGGTGCTTTGAAAGGCCTAGGGTTTGATGACACAACCCTGTTTTCTATTGGCGCAATTGGCTTAATTAACCCTCAGTACACTGCTGGCGCTATGGTGTTTCCAAACCTCGCCTATACGGTAGGTCAAGTATTTGGTGAGTCTGCTGACGGTTATATGGCAAATCTATTTGTGACTCAGCAAATCGGGGACAGTGGTGCTTTCATTCAAGCTTGGCCTGAGTACTTCAAAGTAGAGGGTGATGTAGTTGAAATGGAGTCTAGGTCATTCAACATAATGTTCAATGCTCCGATTAAATCAAATCGTACCCAGTGGCTAATGACTAAACTTGAATATGGAAGTTCTGACGTAGTTACCCCACAAGGACTTCACATTGATGGAGATGTTGAACTCAAAGCTGAAATTGGTGTTAAGTGGTTCTTTTAAGTTAATTAGTGAGTGTATTAGTTGGCCCCTGATTGGGGCCATTTTATTATGTAAGATAGATTATTAAATGATAGCGTCTGACTTTTACCGCTAGTATTCGGATGAACTTGTTTTCTTATTTTGGTCATTTGTACTTACCGGATAAATACCTATTCCAAATTGAAAGGAACAAAAGCTATCTAGTAGGGTAGGTACTCTCTCAGTTTTTTCTCAAAGCTCTAAATTGAAATGTTCCCTTACAATTAAAGTGGGCTTTGGCCTCTCGAGGTTTTCTCTTCTATTTAGTACTAATCCGAGTTTTCTTTTCTTTAATCCACTATGACTTAAGATGTTGATTTTATTTGGTTTTTGTTTCAGTTAGTGTGGACTTAAAATTACTCATATTCATGGTTCTAGCTAGTGGTTATACCTGGCGATATTCAGCTACTGAATGGAATTTGCATAGAAATGCGAAGCTTGTTTGTTTTTTATCCACATTTCCTGTCTAGAGTGAAGCGAACAGCGTTCTAAATAAGAATATGTCTATGAAGTTATTAAGGAAAATACTCGCTACGTCTCTAGCCATCTTTGCACTGCCAAGTGCAGCGGTTTCTTTCTCAACGCCTGTTGCTGAGGAAGATTATCAAAACCATATTATTCACTTTCTTGCAAAGGGTAATAATGTCGGTGCACAACTCAAAACGTGTTCTGGTATGTTGATGGGGGGTAAATATCTCTTAACAGCCTCTCACTGTCTTGATAGTGAAGTTGGTGAAGAAGTTGAGGTCGAGATCTTCCAAGGTGTTAACCGTCTCAATCCAACAGCATCGCACAAGCGAACAGGGGTGGCTCAGCACGCGCGTCGTAGTTTCGAGGCTAAGTTAGCATGGCAATACTATCTACGTGGAATGATGGAGAAATGGATTGGCCCAAGTTACCCGTTGGCGTTTCTTGGGGGTGAGGACGACCGATATTCAGCACTTTGGTGGTTAAAAGATCTCGATGGTTTCATTGAGTTCTTGTTGGGGCAATCCCAAGAAGACCAGCAAAACCCGATGATGCAAAATCACAACCAAAATGATTTCGGTATGTTGGTACTAGATTTTGTGGTGCCACACCATACGGGCCATCTGATTTCACCGTTGGTGAATATGGATACTGGTGAGGAGTATCTTTCGGATACCGATCATTTTATCTTTCGGGGTTACGGACAAGATGATCGTCAAACTGGTATGCCTTCGGAAACACTGAAGGAAGGAACGTTCCGAATGTATCGTCCATACTTGAAATCTCACGCGTTGGTTTCAAATGGATTCCCTGATATTGGGGAGGACCGTTTAGCTATGTGTGAACCTTCTTCAGCTGAATGTTACTTCCGACCACAGTCTTTAATTGATGTGGTAGGCATTGATACTGGGTTAGGGTATCCGGCAAGCTTACCTGGAGACAGTGGTGCTGCTATTACTCATGGTGATTACTATTACGGGAGTATGTATGGTGGTGATCGTGACCCAATTGACGGGAAGTACATTTCGGTCTTTAGTGATGTTGGCTACCTAATGGGATGGATAGCAAATGCTATTGATGAGGTGGTGGTTCCGAGCGATATCGGTGTGTCTATTGAAGAAGGTGATGACCAAGCTCATGAGATTAAAATTCCAGTTCAAAACTTTACGCAAGAAGTGCTTGTTGTAGGTTCTGCTTCTGTACAGTCATCGGAATTCTCAGTTCTAGAGGATTGCACTGGCGTATTGGATACCACAGATGGTTGTATGATCACTGTGTTGTTCAACGGAAACTCTAATCCTGTGAACGCGGAAGTCTCATCGGTTATTAATCTGGGATTCTCGGGAGCTGATGCGCTACCGCTTTCAGTTCGTTTTAAGGTGGATGACACTATTGAAACGCCTGATTATCCTGATTTCTCATGTGATGATGACCCGTATTATCCGGGTTGTTACAACATCTGTGAGATTGATTGGTATGCCCCAGCTGTCCGCCGGTAGAGTGTTCTGTCGATCCGTATCAAGACAAGTGTGTTGATGTGTGTGAGTTAAATCCAGATGCCGACGAGTGCACTGATAGTGCTCCAACCAACCCAGATAGTGGAAATACTATCGACGGTTCGGGTGACTCAGGAGCTCGGGATCATTAGTTATCTTAGGCTTACTAATAGCATGATTGCTCGCAGAAGAGCTTGTTTTAGTCCCCTCTAAAGCTGTCGTAATAGAGCTAGCAAAGACTGCGTCGGCAATTGTCGGCGCCTTATTTTTGGTAAAGGCTCTAACTCGTTTATGTCCAAAAACGTTTTACGGAACCTCATTATTAGCATCGGTAAAGTTAGGTTTGTGATATTTGTTTAATCAAAATATAAGCTCGAAAGATTCGAGCTTATATTGTTTAACTACAGTATTTAGAACCAAACCTCTGCTTGAACGCCAAAGTTCCAGCCTTCAGTTTCTCCAGCATATGATGCTCCTCCAGGGCCGTAACCTTGATCACCTGAATAGCCATGCTTGCCAGTATTGATGTTCTTAAGAGACTCATCCCACTTTGCGTAAGTGGCAAATACTCGAAGTTGTGGTCGCATCCAATAACCTTTAGTTAAGTGAAGGGTAGGAGCAATTGTTAGCTTGGTCATGCCACCGTTTGCACCGTTATTGCTTGTTTGGGTAGTCTTGTCTTGTTTCAGATGTTCGTAACCGGCTTCAAATTGTAGTGAGAAGTAGTCATTGAAGTGGTAAGACGGTCGAGCCCCCACAGTCCACCAGACACGTTCTCCTCCAGCTTGAGTAAAGTCGTCGTCATTGTGGTAGATGGCTACTGGTTGTAGTGCCCAGTTTTCGAATTCTGAAATACCGGATAGAGTAAATCGATAAGAAGAGTGGTCTTTATAGTTCGCTTCGCCCCAACCAAACTTACTCATATTGGTACCTGCACCCATACCTGTACCGTATTGAACGACAAACTCTGTGTAACCGACGTTACCCAGTCCCATGAATCCACCTGAGCGGTCATAGGCAACGGTTACAGCAAAGCCATCATCAGCTGTATCTGGAGCGCATACATAACCTGGATCGCACTCTTTCATTGGGTTATGACCGAGGTTCATCCAAAAAGCTTCTGCTTTTACTGAGTCTTTTTCAGTTAGCGTGATTTCAAATCGAGGTTTAAAGATAAGCGTATCTGCGTATCCAACACCTTCGATTGGCTCTTTGGTATAGCCTTCTTTACCCCAAGAAACCAAGTCCAAGTCCATCAGAACATTACTGGCTACCGGGATGCCCCAAACACCACCACCGGTACCGTTGGCTTGGTGGTAGTCCCAGTCAAGAATGTGAGAGGAGCGGTTTTTCATGTAGCGTTTACCGGCCCAGAAAGTCAGTGTATCTGCGAGGTGAGGGATGCCACCTATTTCAGCAAACGCTTCACGGGTTACGAATGAGCTGGTTTCTGTCGCCCAGTCTGATGTGTTTCGGGTTTCACTTTGAAAACGTATTTTTGTTTTCGCCCATGCACCACTACTATGATGGAACATCAGGTCTGGTGATAAGTCGACTTTTGTTTCGTTCTCGTTGCCTAAGCGATAGCGACCCATGTCGGTAAGTCGGAAACTGTCCCCCCCATACCTTGATCGTTCCATAATGTTCCGCTTTTGACGTAACCGTGAAAGTTGAAATCACCGACTTCAATGGCGCTTTCGGCCAATGCAAAATTGGAGATAGATAGTAAGGCGAGGGTAGAGCTTATTTTTATTATTGAGCTTTTCATGTGTTCCACTATGTTGTTATTAAAATAGATTGTTCAGGCGTGCGCAGTCCTACGACGGGCGCGCATGGGATATTTAAATCGAGTGGTGGAAACCACCACTCATAGACAGGTTTTTTTTATTTAGTAAGCGAAGACTTTTTCAACGTTTCGGATAGGCTGCTTGTTGTATCTTGACTATCATCTTGAAACGCATTGCTGAGAGGACGTGTTGATATGTTGGTTCGTTGACAAGGTTTTGGGTTTCGTTTGTATCTTTATTAAGATCAAACAATAACTCTCCCCCTCACTATCACAGTAATAGCGATGATCTTCATCTCTGATTGAGACTTGCCTTAGTCCATTGGGTTCGAACTGCTCTGTTAAAATCAAAGACTTGTGCTCGGTTGTTTTGCCCTGCATCAGTGGCAATAGTGATTTGCCTTGAACCTCGATTGGAACGGGGATGCCTGCTAAATCTAGCATCGTTGGTAACCAGTCAACGCTTTCGACTAATTGTGGATAAGATTGGGCTTGTAGTTTCTTAGGGTAATGAATGATGAAAGGTACATTTGTGATGCAATCTTCACCCGGCATACCTTTTTGTACTCGCCCGTGATCGCCAAGATATTCTCCGTGATCACTTACAAAAACGATGATGGTGTCATCGTAAAGCCCGTTATTTTTGAGTGTATCCGTAAGCTGGCCTACGCAATCATCAACGTGGCTCACAAGCGCCATATAGTAGCGTCTGATCTCTTGCCACTCTTCGTTGCTGATCCCCTTTAATTTATCCATGACTTGTTCTTCATTACCAATGATAGGTAAAGGCATATCTTCGGCTCTATACAAGTTAAGGAATCTGCGAGGCGGGTTAACCGGAGCGTGGGGGGCATAGTAACCCGCGATGCAGAAGAAAGGATTAGGGTTGTCTTTATGGCGCTCTAAAAAGTCTTTCGTCAGTTCAGTCACAAAGCCAGAGTGCGTTAGGTGCTCGTCAGCCTCAAATACAAAAGGAGTTTCAGGGTCGCGCTTACGATCGCTGTACTCGGGTTTGCCAAATCGCTTTGCCTGAGACGGCAGTCCGGTACGAACGGCGTCGAGGCTCTCTGGTGCGATTTGTTCAACCCACTTGGTGTATGGATCGTCATAGCATCCTGGTTCATCAGAAATCACGCGCTCGTCAAACCCATATTCAGGGTGATGCTCACGATGATCTCGGAATGAGTGCGGCAAGAAATGCAGCTTACCGAAATTTGCAGTTTTGTATCCATAAGGCTTTAGGCGATGTTGGATAGTAAGCAAATCTTCAGGTACTACTGGCCCATTAGTGCCAATACCATGTGCGCTGCAATATTTACCGGTCAGTAGTGATACTCGGCTTGGTCCACAAATAGGACTTTGGGTAAAGAACTTCTCAAACTTAGCCCCTTGGTTGCCTAACATATCTATGTTCGGAGTCACGGCAACCTCGTTGCCGTAACACCCTAGCGAGTCCTTGCGTTGCTGATCTGTGAAAATAAGTAGGATATTTGGTCGCTTGATCATAACCTTGTTTCCTTATGCCTTTTCTGCTGAAGCAGGAGAAGTGTTTTCAAGCTCTTTAGGGTTCTTTTCATCATCGATGAGCTCTCCGGCTTCGGCTACTTTGTTGGCGTAGCGAACAAAAGGTAGGTACACCATGATGCCGATAGCGAGACAGCCAATAGCGACGACGAATGCTTGCCATGCGCCACCCGATGCTATGAAGGCACCGAACCCTACAGGTGTCGTCCAAGGTACGAGGATGCCAAGGGGGTACAAAACCGATGTAGGTCATAAAGCTTGCAAAGCCCAGCATCAGTGTTGGCGCTAGTACGAATGGAATAGCAAATAATGGGTTCAAGATAATAGGTAGGCCGAATACTGCAGTCTCACAGATGTTGAAGATACATGGGATGATTGCAATTTTCGCAACGGTTCGGTAGTGAGCGCGTCGAGACGCGATAAGGATTGCAATCACTAGAGCCAGCGATGCACCTGCGCCGCCGATGTTTGCATAAAGGTCGTAAGAAAGCCAAGTAACGTTATGCGGTAGATCCCACATTGACGCGCCTTCAGCTACCGCACGTAGGTTGTCGTCTTGCATTGGGCCGAATAGTAGTGAACGCACGCCACCAAGAACCGCACCACCATGAATACCAAAAATCCAAAGCATGTTTTGAATAACATCAAGAGTAAGAATACCCCAAACGTTACCAGCAACATTTGATAGAGGTGCTTGAATCAGCATCGTGATCATGTCTGGTAGCGAGGTGTCGAAGATGGCAAAAAGGCCATAGACACACGCAAAAGTAGACAGAGTGATTGTTGCTGGAAGCAGGTCAGCGAATGATTTAGCAACCGCTGGTGGTACCTGATCTGGCATTTTTATCTTCAGCTTGTCGCTCGCAGTAAGCGCGTGGAAGAATCGAGTTGCGATGATTGCAATCAATACTGCTGAGAAAAGACCGCGAGAACTGGCATAAGCAATAGAGAAATCAGGTGTAATGATAAAGAAAGAGGCTAGGGCAACTAAGCCTGTAGATATTGGATCTCGCCCTTCTTTCATTGCTATTAATGATGCGAGCTTAAAGCAGGCAAAGAGCGCGAACATGTTTAGAGTGCCATCGACTAGCACTTGGGATACGTCGGTCAGGTAGGTTACTAAACTATGGTCTTTACCAAGAAACGTCGGCAGCCCAAACATATTGTTCAATGCAAGTTGGGTGAAAAGAATAAAGAACGACGCTGGCATGATCAGTGGCAAGGTACTTATGAAAGTATCTCTTACTGATGATACATACTT
Organism: Vibrio ishigakensis; assembly: GCA_000830475.1. GTDB lineage: Bacteria > Pseudomonadota > Gammaproteobacteria > Enterobacterales > Vibrionaceae > Vibrio > Vibrio ishigakensis_A. Next base: position 97,813 of record BBSC01000004.1, read on the forward strand.
GTTATTCGCAAAGGCGTTTATTTTCGCACCATGCTTATTGAATAGAGTTTCTAGTATTTTCATTATTTTGATTCACGTTGAATGATTGTCTTTGGATTGAGAGCAATATAATACAGGTGAATGAAACTATGAAATTCATTTTTCATAAAGTTTCATGGAGTGTGATCGAGCGCTAAAAGTTAGTTCTGCTGAATAGTGTGCGAAGTAATAGCTGAATCAAGAGTAAATAAACACAAAAGCCTAGCAGTGCTAGGCTTTTGTGTGATCGTCTCTAAATTTCTTAGAGTGGAAATAGCTGTTTCATATTTTCATGAAATGAAACTCTAGAGGTTTTTACTCAGAGTGAGTGGCAGATTATCAGGGTCAAGAGTGTTTGCAGGTCGGAATTTTGCAACAGATTCTCTCACCACTAACTTACCAGTGAGGCGTTTTAGGTTGGTGATCGGCTGAGCGGTGTCCTGTTTGGTGCAAAGGTCAATCATCTCTTGTGCCATTGATGTTAGGGGCATTTCTAGCGCTGTTAATCTTGGGAACGTGTACTGGGCCAGTTCGGAACCTTCAAGGCTGATAACCGAGATGTCTTTTGGGATTTCATACCCAAACTGTCTCAATGTGGCCATTAGTTCAGCGGCCATTTTGTCAGTAGCCGTGATCACTGCGCTGAAGTCACCTAAATGGCTACACAACTCAGTAGCTGCAACGGCTCCATCTTCAATATTGTCGATAATGAGTTGTGAATTGAATGGCATAGAACGGCGTTCATGACCGTGTTTAAAGCCCTCAATATAAGACACTGAATTGGTGCCCGTGCCTGATATCAAAGCAATGTCTGAGTGTTTGTGTGCCATCAAAAAGTTACAAGCTGAAGTACACGCCCCTGCATGGTCATAGCCCATATTCAATTGGCTCAGTTCTTCCTTAGCGCTAAACGTAACTAGCTTGCTGTTCAGAAAGGAAAACTCGTTGATGTCGCTTGTTTTCAAGTTTGACTCAACTAGAACAATAGTCTCACAGCCACTGGCCACAAGCATTGCGAGGTAGGATTTCTCTTGAAAAGCGTTATTGCAACTGTTGAATAGTTGTAGCTCTACGTCTTGGGCTTGGGCGTATTGCTGTGCGGTGTTGAAAAATTGCCCAAAACTTTGAGACGACATCTGAGACACTATGATCCCTAGCGTGCCCTGCCTGGTTGAAGTGGCGCTCGCTGAGCTGGCACGCTCTGAAATCAAAGCGCTTGTTTGTTCTGGGTTGTAACCCAGCGCTCTCGCGGCATTCAGCACAGAGATTCGAGTCTCTTCTTTAACTTTGGCGTTTCCACTAAACACTCTCGAAACCGTCGCCTTTGAGACGTTGGCCATTACCGATACATCAGTGATGGTACTCATACTTCTGCGTTCCTTGTCCTTTTGTAACCGAGGGGATTCACTGTTTCCACACTCTGTTTTCTTTATTTCATGATTGTCATTGGAAGTTTTCATTATTATATCAAAAAAGAAAAGCATGAAATTAATTTAAAATACCCAATTAAATCATTGATTTATGTGTATCCTGGCAAAAATCACACTATTCATTAATGAAAAGCTAGCTGATAAATTGTGTGCGTTACATCTCAGATCATAGCAAAAACGCTCATTGTTTTCATGTATTTTCATTAGTATGAAAACAGATGAAACAAACATTCAGTTTATGAAGGAGTTAATGAAATGCACAAGATTATGCTTTGTTGTTCTGCGGGTATGTCCACCAGCATGTTGGTGCGAAAAATGGAACAGGCGGCTGCAGATAATGGTATCGAGCAGAAATTGCCGCGCATGGTGCTGATCAGTTTGACCAAAAGCAGGGAGAGTATGACGTAATTTTGCTTGGCCCACAGGTTGGATACATGAAGGATTCCCTAACATCACGTGCGGACGGTAAGCCTGTAGAGGTGATTAATCCTATTGATTACGGGATGCAGAATGGTGAGAAAGTGTTGAGCTGGGCGATTTCGCTAGTTTAGAGGTGTGAAGATGGAAAAGTTCGATCTAGAAGAATTGGTCATGGGCATTATTGTTAATGCTGGTACATCACGAAGCCTTTGTTTTGAGGCGCTGCATCTGGCAAAGGCAGGTGATTTTGACGCTGCCCAAACAAAACTGACGGAAGCCCGAGCTGCGGCCAATGAAGCTCATGCGGTTCAGACTCAGTTGATTGAGCATGATCAGGGTGAGGGTAAAGTCCAGATGAACTTGGTTCTTGTGCACGCTCAAGATCACTTGATGACATCGATGCTGTGCCGAGAGTTGGTAGAGGAAATGATTGAACTGCATAAGCGTCTTAGCTAATCCCTACATGGGCTTCACCCCTTAATTATGAGTGTTAAGTAATGAGAATCGGTTTAGACATTGGTGGAACAAAGATTGAGGCAGTAGTTCTCAGTCATAGTGGTTTGGAGTTGTTTCGTCAGCGGGTCGAAACCCCTGCGAATTATGAGCAGTTCGTTACGGTTGTTTGCGACCTAGTGCTCTCAGCGGAGAGAGAGGTAGGCGTATCCTGCACTGTTGGTATTGGTTTGCCTGGTGCTATTTGCCCGCACAGTGGTTTGATGAAAAATGCAAACTGCACCTTTCTCAATGGCCATGATCTCATCAGTGATTTGGCCACTAATCTTGAGCGAACAGTCTACATTGCGAATGATGCCAATTGCTTTGTTTTGTCGGAAGCAATCGATGGGGCAGGCAAGGGAAGTTCTGTGGTCTTTGGCGCTGTGCTCGGTACTGGGTGCGGTGGTGGCCTTGTGGTCAACAAGCACCTAATAACGGGCAAGAACGCCATTAGCGGAGAGTGGGGACATAACTCTTTGCCTAACTATTCGCCAGAGGTAGATGGGCCTGAGCGAACCTGCTATTGCGGTAAGAAGAACTGTATTGAGAGCTTCATTTCTGGAACTGGATTTAGGTCCGGCTTTAATCAGAAACACGGCACTAATTATAAGGCCCCAGAGATCATTGATTTGTGTCATCAGGGAGATGAAACAGCTCTCGCGGCATACAGGCTTTTGGTTGATCAGATCGCTCGAAGCGTTGCCAGTATCATCAATGTCATTGACCCAGATACTTTTGTTGTGGGTGGTGGCATGTCTAACGTTCCAAACTTAGTGGAAGACGTGGAAAGTGCCGTGCCTAAGTATTTGTTTTCACTTCAAGCAGTAGTCGATGTGAAGAAGGCGAAATTTGGCGATGCAAGTGGAGTGCGGGGAGCGGCTTGGTTGCCACCAGAGGCAGTTTCTACCAAAGAGGTTGAGCCGTGTACTTAGGTGTTGATATTGGTGGTTCATCCATAAAACTCGCTGTCATGGACTCAAGCGGTGCCATCATTTCGAAAGAGTCTGTGCCAAGCCCGAAGTCTGATCTTGATGAGTTCTTCGCGTCTATCTCTTCTTATGTGTGCCAACAACGCGAAGCTTATTCGTTGCAAGGTATCGCGGTAAGTACCTGTGGTGCGGTGAATTCTGAAGAGGGGGTGATCTATGGCTCTAGCGCACTTCCATATCTGCATGGTCCGAATATCAAACAGATGTTCATAGACCGTTTTGGTCTGCCTTGTGAGCTTGAAAATGATGCTCATTGCGCGGCACTCGGTGAGCTCTGGCAAGGTGGGGCGAAAAAGAGCAATGACTGCTGTTTAGTGGTTATTGGTTCTGGTATTGGCGGTTCGGTGGTGCTTGATCGACGAATCACTCATGGACATCAACTGCACCGTGGCGAGTTCGGTTACATGATAGCCAGTTATGGTAATGGCAAATCAAAGACGTTCAGCGATGTAGCCTCTACTAGAGGCTGATAGAGGCCGTTGCTTCTGCGACCGGAATATCTATTGAATCACTTGATGGATTACGCATATTTGCGATGGCCGAGAGCGGAAATACTGTTATGTCAGAGGTCATTGAACAGTGGTACGAACATCTCGCAGTTGGTCTTTTCAATATCCAGTACTGTCTCGATCCCGAGGTGATTTTGCTTGGTGGCGCAATCAGTAGTCGTCCAGATCTGGTTTGCCGTCTCAATGGTTATATTGACGATTTAATGCGTCAGCAACCTGCGTGCAAAATTCGCCCACAAATTAAGGTATGTAGCGCTGGCAATGATGCGAACCTCATCGGCGCGCTATACCACTTTCTTTCTAGACACCCAGCTGTGTCGATATAAAAACAATAATTAGAGGTCATAATGACAACTTATACATTTCCAAAAGATTTCTTCTGGGGTGCGGCCGCGTCTGGCGTCCAGACTGAAGGAACTAAGAACAAGGTGCATGATTCCATCTGGGATACATGGCATCGTGATCAGCCTGAACGATTCTACAAAGAGATTGGTCCTGCAAAAGTGTGTGAAACCTATGATCGATATGTAGAAGATGTGCAGTTGATGAAAGAGGTTGGGTTCAACTCATTTCGAACTTCAATCCAATGGTCTCGCCTTATTGCGGACTTGGAAACTGGCGAACCATGCCCGGATGCCGTTGCCTTTTACACTGCGTATTTTGAAGAAATGATTGCCAAAGGCATCACGCCAATGGTGAACTTGTATCACTTCGATATGCCCGCTGCGTTACAGGAACAATATGGTGGCTTTGAGTCGAAGCACGTCATTCAACTATTCGTGAAGTACGCTCAAACCGCCTATAAGTGCTTTGGTCACTTGGTGAAGCATTGGATCACGTTTAACGAGCCAATCGTTCCTGTTGAGGGGGGCTACCTGTATGACTTCCACTATCCCTGTAAGAAAGATGCAAAGTTGGCCGTTCAGGTTGGCTTTAACATTACGGTCTCGCACGCCTTGGCGGTTATAGCCTTTCGAGAAATGCAGTGCGAGGGTCAAATTGGCACCGTGCTCAACTTGACGCCTAGTTACACTCGAGATGACCGTCCAGAGGATATCGAGGCATCAGAGCTCGCAGACCTATTGTTTAATCGCAGTTTTCTCGACCCAATGGTGTTGAATCGCTACCCGCAAGAGCTGTGCGATATTTTGGAAAAGCACAGTCTTCTTCCTGAGGTATCTGTTGAAGAAATGGCAGCCATTGAGTCAGCTAAAGTGGATTTCCTTGGTGTGAATTATTACGTTCCGCGTCGTGTTAAGGCGCGAGAAGCAGAATATGACCTGCCTTACTTTACGCCCGAGTTTTACTTCGAGAACTACGTAAACCCAACGGGTCGTTTTAACCCATATCGCGATAACAACGAGATTCTACCAACGGCTATCTACGATATTGCTCAGAATATCAAAGACAACTATGGAACCTGCCATGGTTCCTAGCTGAGATTGGTATTGCAATGGATGAAGAGTCGGAGGGTCAGGCTCAGGAAGATGGAATGATTGACGATACGTTCCGAACTGAGCTCATGAAAGAGCACCTTATCCAATTGCACCGTGCGATTGAAGATGGGGCAAACTGCTTTGGTGTTCACCAATGGACGTTCATTGATAACTGGTCATGGACCAACTCTTTCAAGCGTCGCTATGGTTTCTACCGTCTTGACCTGGCTACTGGCAATCGCATTCCTAAGCGTCACGGTCGTTGGTTTAAAGATCTGGCTGAAACTAACAGCTTCACCGTCAAATAATTTCCTGCATTAAATCCTAACAGCCACCCCGCATTGAAACGCGGGTGGTGGTGGTAAGCCTATGTCCTCAATATCTGGTTGCCATGTCATGGCAAAGCCGGCGAGCAATGCGTGTAATCTTAGTTGCGAGTATTGCTTTTACCTTGATAAATCTTCGCTAGAGCCTCGTCCTCATCAGCGTTGGAAAATGACTAGCGAGACGCTTGAGCTCTACGTAAAGCAATACATTGAGGCGCAGGATGGGCCGATAGTCGAGTTTACTTGGCAGGGGGGCGAGCCATCTATGCGGGGTTTGCCTTTCTTTCAAGAAGCCGTTGCGTTGGCTGAAAAGTATCGAGCGGGCAAAACCGTTAACCACTCTTTTCAAACCAATGGCGTTGGGTTAACTGAAGAGTGGATTCGATTTTTCGCTGACAACGACGTGTTAATTGGCTTGTCTATTGATGGGCCTCAGCCAGTCCATGATACCTATCGTGTCTCTCGCTCAGGTTTGGGTAGCTATGAGCAGGTCGTATCTACACTCGCTCTACTAAAACGCTTTGGCGTGAGATTCAATGTACTGACTGTGGTTGGTGAGCATAACTTCAACCGAGGCCAAGAGGTGTATGAGCATCTGCGCGAGCTTGGGGCGAGGCACATCCAATTTATTCCTTTGGTAGAGCGAATCCAAAAAGACAATGGCGATCTGAAGTTGTGCCATCCGAATGAGAGCTCTGTAGACGTTGCTCCGTTCAGTGTTACGGCTCAAGGGTTTGGGCAGTTTCTTTGTGATGTATTCGATATCTGGGTACGAAATGATGTGGGCAGTGTCTTCGTTCAAGCATTTGACGCAACGCTCGCGAGTTGGTGTGGTAAGCCATCAGGTATCTGTGTGCATTCTCCAGAGTGTGGTCACGCGTTAGCTCTTGAGGCTAATGGCGATTTGTTTCAATGCGATCATTATGTCTATCCCGAATACAAGCTCGGGAATATCCATCACCAGACAATCCGCCAACTCAATACTAGTCAGCAAGCCGTGGAGTTTGGTGTTGCTAGAAGCTCTGCTATGAACCGCACATGTCGTAACTGTTTCTTTAGCTTTGCTTGTCATGGCGGATGCCTAAGCACCGCTTTACCGTGTCGTCAGAGGGGTTGCCGCACCACAACTACTTGTGTTCGGGCTATCAGCTGTATTACTCACACACCACGCCTTTCATGAAGATCATGCGAGACCTCTTAATGGCAAAGAGAGCGCCTGCAGAGATCATGCCGTTTCTTAATTCTCACTATCCATTGTCTGGGAGTAAATAGTGGTTCTGATAGATGTCGCTATGTTGGTATTTACTGCCGATGGTGCGCTGAAGTTAATTCTAGGTAGCTTGATTGGCTTGAGTTTGGGTCTAACCGGAGTCGGTGGGGGAGTGTTAATTATTCCCGTGCTACAGCTGTTCTTTGGGATGGGAACAATCATGCTGTTGGTACCGCTAGCCTGATTTCTACGCTAGTTAAGGTTAATGCTGGCGTGTCTCACATTCGCGCCGGTAATGTCGAGTGGGGTTCACTTTGGTTTATGTTGCTTGGGGCTGTACCTAGCACTCTGCTCATCACTAAAGTGGTTATCTATCTCAATGCTCATGACTACTACGGCGCTTTGCTTAATCAGTTGGTGGATATAGCTATTGTGGCTGTGATGCTCGTGTCTTTGTTATCCCTTTATTGGAAAAAGAGAAGCGTTGAAAAGACCACTGATGCATCAACGGTAGTACGCGGAAAGCCTGTGGCTTTGTGTGCTGGTGGCGTGTGCGGGGCGGTACTTGGTTCTACCGGTGTCGGGGGAGGGGTCATGCTGTTGCCCGCTTTCAATAGTCTATTGGGCGTTGACCTTAAAAAATCGATTGGTTCATCGGTGGTTATGGCGCTTGTGTTATCCGGCATTACGGCTGTGAGCTATAGCAGTGGCGGGCAAAGCGAGCTCTCCACCGCCATATTGATGACCGTTGGAGCCTTTGCAGGCATTCCGGTGGCAATTCGCTTAGTTGATAAATTTACCGAGCAACAACTCTATTCCCTGACGTTTACAGTGATCATCGTGTCGCTAGTGCTCATGCTCGGTTTCTAAATCGCTTTCACTATTTGTTTATTTCAATGAGAAGACTATGAAACGAAAATCTATTCCTAATGAAAAATGCCATTCAACACTATGAATGGGGAAGCAAGACCGCTATGGCTGAGCTATTTGAACTGCCGAACCCTGATGACAAACCAATGGCTGAGATTTGGATGGGGGCTCATCCCAAAGCAAGCTCCGAGATTGTAGTGGAAGGAGAGCATCTATCCCTTGAGGACTTCATTGAGCGATATAAGGGGCAGGCCCTCGGCGAATTGGAGTATCAACGCTATGAGAAGTTGCCTTATTTGTTCAAGGTTTTATCGGCATCCAAATCGCTGTCTATTCAAGTGCATCCATCAAAGCATCAAGCCGAAGTCGGCTTTGCGAGAGAGAATTCAGAAGGTGTGTCTTTAGGAGCGCCAGAGCGCCAATATCAAGACTCAAATCATAAGCCAGAGATTATCTATGCTTTGACTAAGTTTAAAGGAATGAATGGGTTTAGGCCTTATGGCGAAGTGATGGAGTTGCTGGTGGATTTGGAAAGCTCGGCACTTGATGTTCCATTACAACAGTATGCTAAAGCGTGTGATGCACAGGGCCTACGCGAGTTATTCAAGACTGTTCTGTCTTTTGAGGGTGAAAAGAAACGCGCATTAATTGCCGCGGTATCTGAATGGGCAGGGCGAACCCCGAATGCATTGGGAGAGGTTGTCAGTGCGTTGTTAGAGCAATACCCGGGCGATATTGGCGCAGTTGCGCCATTCATGCTTAACGTGGTTGAGTTGAATCCGGGCGAGGCCATGTTTATCGACGCAGGTACACCTCACGCCTATCTGGGCGGAACAGGTCTAGAGGTGATGGCAAGTTCAGATAACGTTCTGCGTGCTGGCTTGACACCCAAGCATATTGATATTGATGAGCTAATGGCTTGCAGTAAGTTTACTGAGTTAAACTCCCATGAACTCTTAATCAAGCCTGTCCAGACTTCAGAAGAATTATTGTTTCCTGTACCAGTGTCGGACTTTAGATTTTCAGTCCTAGATTCACCAAGCGGTGATACTTTTGAGCTGAATAGTGCGGAAATTTGGTTTGCAATAGATAAGGATGCCACTCTCACAGATTCTCGTGGGCAAGAGCTACGAATCTCAAAAGGACAGTCGGTGTTTATTCCTGCTATGGCGTCCAAGGTACATGTGATGTCACAGGGTAGAATTGCGAGGGTGAAGTCCTAAGAGCAGAAAATATACGCAAATTAAATAGCTAATCTACCTGGCCGAAGTAAACACGAGTCCAAGGAGGGGCTTGGTATTACTTAATACCCTCTTTTTTGGCAATAAACAAATTAAGGATTGTAGAAAGCGTTACCACAGAATGATTTATCTTCCGAGACACGGTGACGTAGGTAATGCTAATTTGCTTTTGTCCATACAGGTGTTGGCGTGACCATAGCTAACTCGTATTTGTCCATTGATGTGCTAGAGATTTGTTTCGAAGGGCCATGAAACAAATTTTTTGTTTCAGAAAAAACGCCTTACTAGATTTAGAAAGACTAGTAGGGCGTTAAATCAAATGTGCTAGGTCAAAATAACAGAAGCGTGCGATAGCTTACCTAGGCCCTTTTTATTGAGTTGCTGCTTTGGCAAAGTTGGCCAGTGCTTTGGATATCTTGTTTAGCACCTCATCACAGCCTTCGATTTGATGGCGCTGCTTTAGATACATAGGGTCGTTGTAGCTAAGCCATACCTCGCCGCTTTCATCCTCGTAGATTAATGCTTTTTGTGGCAGATCTATTGCTACGGATTGCTCACATACCATTAAGGGAGAGCCGACCTTGGGGTTACCAAATACGACTAGCTCTGTGGGCTTTAAATCGATTCCAACGCTTTTGGCTCCTGCAGAATGGTCGATGACCGCAAATACCTTCATCCCTTTGGACTCCAGTGCTTTTTCGAGATTATCTACCGTAGTATTCACATCATGGACACTCTTGACCGTAATAATGCCATCACTACTGTCTGCGAATACCGAACTGCTTAACAACACCAAGATACTGAGAAAAAAGAACCCTCATGGCTGGAACTCCTTTTGAAAGCTTGGATAGAAGTATAGCGGGTAATAAAAAGGCCAGATAACAATCTGGCCTTGGTGCTTATGCTAGTGACTGATGCAGTTCAAAATAGCGCTGCTGCTGTTTAAGTAGGGTTTGATGATTACCTTGCTCAACTATCTCGCCTTGTTCGAGGACAACTATGTGGTCCATCTTATCCAGTCCCACTAGGCGGTGCGTAACGAACAAAACCGTCTTGTTTTGATAGTGAGATTCGAGAAGCTCGATAATTTGCGCTTCGGTATTCTTATCCAAACCTTCGGTTGGTTCATCAAGAAGCAGGATAGGGGCGTTGTGCAGTAGACCGCGCGCGATGCCAATACGGCGACGCTCGCCACCGGATAGCTGACGACCACCTTCACCGAGCCATTGATCTAGCCCTTTGTTCTCTAGAAGGTGCGCCAGACCTACGTCAATAAGTACGGCGCGCAGGCTATCATCTTCAGCGCTGTCGTCGGCGATAAGCAGGTTATCACGCAGGCTACCGTTAAGTATGTCAACGCGCTGACTCACAACAGAGATAAGCTTACGCAGTTGAGCTTCATCAAAGCTTGAGATAGCACGGTTACCAATGCGAACCTCGCCACCTTGAACATCCCAAAAGCGGTTAAGGAGCTGCAGTAGTGTTGATTTACCACTACCTGTTTTACCTAGAATAGCGACCTTATTACCACCCTTGATAGTCAGTGAAAGCTCCTTAAGGACGTCCGCTTGGTCATAGGCAAAGCTTACTTTATTGAACTCAATGACAGGTGCAGTAGAGGTCTCTAGGTGCTCGCTATTTTCAGGAAACTGAACCTCAGGCTCGGCACTGATGACCTCGTTAAGTCGACGTGCAGACGATAAAGTTTGACCAAGGTACTGGAAGGCACCTGCAATTGGCATCAGCAATTCAACACTCGCTAGTGTGGCAAATACCACCAAGGCGATTATTGGACTCGGCTCAGCACCGCCGATACCGTCAGCTGAAATCCAGAAGATCAGTAGCAAGGTAAGGCCGTTTGCTAGCAGAAGCAGGCTATTAGCAAGGCCTGTAATATGCGCATTGAAGGCTTGGTTCTTCATCAGCTCATATTGAGCGTTCAGGATCTTATCGCGATAGCGTTTTTCTGCGCCGAAGATAAGAAGCTCGCTATGACCTGAAATCCAATCCAATGCACGAATACGAAGGTCGGCACGATGCTCAGTAAGACGCTCACCATTACGCTTACCTAGCTTATAAAAGATGACTGGCCAGCTAAGAACCAATACCAGCAAGATACCAGCAAGGGTAATACCTACGCTTGGGTCAAACCAGGCCAGGAAAGCGCCAAGACAGGTGATACCCATCAGGCTCAAGATCACCGGGCTTACCAGTCGCAGATAGACATGATCCATCGCGGATACATCGGCAACCAAGCGGTTTAGCAGGTCGGCATCACGTACGTTAGCGACACGACCGGGTATTAGAGGCGTTAACTTTTCAAAGAAGAATACACGCAGATCAGTAAGCAGCTTAAAGGTAGCGTTGTGCGACACCACGCGCTCACCCCAGCGACCTGCTGTACGCCCCATAGCAAGGCCACGTACACCGCCACCCGGTAGCATATAGTTAAAGGTTTCACGAGCGATCGTTAGGCCAGCAACTGCAGCGGCGGATAGGAACCAGCCAGACAGGGTCAGAAGGCCGATAGAGGCAAATAGGGTCAAAAAGCCCAGTAGCATGCCCAGAGATAGACCGAACCAGTGCTTTTTATACAGTTTCAGATAAGGAAGCAAATCACGCATCTAGGTCACCTCCTTCTGTGTTTTGGTGCTTAAGCATGGTCTGGAATGTGCCTTGCTCTTTGAGTTCATCGAAATGACCTTGCTGAGTTATCTGACCACGTTCTAGAACTAGGATCTGATCCATCTTCTGTAGGTTATTGAGTTGGTGAGTGACCATAAGCGTGGTTTGCGCCTCAAGAACTTTATCCAGACTCTGATTAATCAGTTTCTCACTCTGAGCATCTAGGCTTGCGGTTGGCTCATCTAAGATCCAGAACTTGCCTTGTTGCAAGATGGCGCGGGCTAGGGCGATACGCTGCGCCTGACCCACAGATAGGCCTCCTGAGCGATCTGAGATGGCGTAATCTAGACCCAGACGGTCGACAAACTCATCGGCATGGGCATCGATAATCGCAGATGAGATCTGCTCTTTGCTAAATGGCTTTTCAGAAAGGTTGAGGTTCTCTTCAATAGTGCCGTGTACTAGAAGCGGGTTTTGACCAACCCAACTGATAGCATCGCGATACTGCTCTAGGTTCAGTTCGCTAAGTTCAACACCATTTACCTTGATACTGCCTTGATAAGGCAAGAAACCGAGCAGAGCATTGACCAGTGAGGTTTTACCTGCGCCACTTGGGCCAACCAGAGCAGTCTTCTTGCTTGTATCTAGATTGAAGCTTACAGGCCAACTAACTTAGTGCCATCCGGAGTGCTAACGATAAGCTCGGTTGCTTGTATAGAAAGCGAATCCGTTTCTGGAAGCGCGGTATTGCTCGAATCCTTTTGCTCGCTCTCTGGCGTATTTAGAAAATCAACGATGCTTTCTGCTGCACCTATCGCTTGTTGCTTGGCGTGATAGAAGGTGCCAAGGTCTCTAAGAGGTTGATAGAACTCAGGCGCAAGGATCAAGATAAACAGACCGGTAAACAGGGTAACGGTCGTACCGTAGTGACCGAAATTCAGCTCGCCAATAAAGGTAAAGCCGAAATAGACCGCGGTTAGCGCGATGGAAATCGAAGTAAAGAATTCAAGTACCGCAGAAGATAGGAAAGCGATACGTAGCACGCCCATGGTGCGCTCTCGAAATACCTCCGAGGCTACGTGCATGTGCTCTTTTTCCGCTTTGGCGCGGTTAAACAGCCTGATGGTGGTCATTGCCTGCAATCGGTCATAAAAATGACCCGACAGACGCTGGAGCGCTTTGAAGTTCTTGCGGTTCGCTTCTGCGGCTTTCTTACCCACCAATGCCATAAAGAATGGGATCAAGGGTGCAGTGAGCAGGAATATCATGCCGGCAACCCAGTTTTGTGGGAATACCACCACCAAAATTATCAGAGGGACTATGGCAGAGAGTGTCATCTGCGGTAGGTATTTAGCGAAGAAATCTTGCATCTCTTCCACCTGCTCGATGAGCATAGTGCCCCATGCCCCTGCAGATTTACCCTTAATATGGGCAGGCCCCAAACGGCGCATTTTATCTAGGATAAGACCACGGATATATTTACGGATTTCTTCACCGCTGCGATAGCCAGTGATTTCTCTTACCCAGGCTAAAGCACTGCGGATAACAACAGTCACACCTAGGCCAATGAAGTAGGGGATCAGCTCGTATTTGTCTCTGTGCTCAATGATCAGACTATGCAGGGTATGAGCAATAAGCCCAGCCTGTATGATCAGAGCGATAGCCGAGGCAACGCCGGCAAGAACGGAGATAGTTAACCAGCGCTTGGCCAGTTTGCTTTGAGACTTAAGCCACTGGCTTAAATCTCGCTGGGTCTTCTTATCCATGAAACCTGAATTTTCTTGGGAATAACGAAAAGCGCCCAGTTTATAGCAAACTGGGCGAAATAGAATGAGAAGTTAGTTTTCTTGTTCGTCTAGGAAACGCTCTGCATCTAGGGCTGCCATACAGCCACTACCTGCTGAGGTGATTGCTTGACGGTATTGATTGTCCATCACGTCACCGGCTGCGAACACACCAGGGATGCTGGTTTGGGTTGCGTTACCGTTTAGACCCGAGTTCACCACGATATAGTCGTGGTTCATATCCAGTTGGTCTTTAAAGATGCCCGTGTTTGGCTGGTGGCCGATCGCGATAAATGCGCCCATTACATCCACTGTTTCCACTGCATCGCTCTTGGTGTCTTGGATCTTAACGCCGGTTACGCCCATATCATCACCAACTACTTCAGCAAGGGTGCGGTCGGTGTGCAGAACGATATTGCCACTCTCAACCTTGTCCATCAGACGTTTGATTAAGATCTTTTCGGCGCGGAAAGTATCGCGGCGGTGGATAAGGTGTACTTTAGAAGCAATGTTTGAAAGATAAAGGGCTTCCTCAACGGCTGTGTTACCGCCACCAACAACGGCCACTTCTTGGTTGCGATAGAAGAAACCATCACAGGTTGCACAAGCAGAAACGCCGCGACCCTTGAACGCCTCTTCTGACTCAAGACCAAGGTATTTCGCTGAAGCGCCGGTTGCGATGATCAATGCATCACATGTGAATTCGCTACTGTCGCCATAAAGCTTAAACGGACGTGACGAAAGGTCTACCTTGTTGATGTGGTCGAAGATGATTTCAGTATCGAATTTCTCTGCGTGAGCCTGCATGCGCTCCATCAGCAGAGGACCTGTTAGCTCGTTTGCATCACCTGGCCAGTTTTCCACTTCCGTGGTGGTAGTGAGCTGACCGCCTTGTTGCATACCAGTTACGATCACTGGGTTTAGATTAGCGCGCGCGGCGTAGATGGCTGCGGTATAGCCAGCAGGGCCTGAGCCAAGGATAAGTAGTTTGCAGTGCTTAACAGTAGTCATAGATTTTTATCATTCTTGTTGCGAAAAAGAAGGCGTTTAATCTGTATCTAACGCCTTGTTATAACTCGATTGTATGTAATTCGGCTAAGTAATTAAAGCAGCTTTAATACTTGCTAATAGTTCTTTAAAAAACAGCGATTTATCTTAATACATGGTGATTAATTCCAAATTTTCAAGGTCTCTCGTTGCAAATCTGGATTGTTATAATGATAAGCGTTCGCAATTCAGTCTGTTGTTCTGTTTATTTCATAAAGTCGAGAAATTTAACTGCCAAAACTTGATTTGGGAGTATAAATAATAAACATTTTAGTAAAGATGCAAGTTTATATGCGGTGGTAAGTAGACAGAACTCATCAGGAGGTGACCTATGTTACATGGACATGAAAATTTGTTGCAGATCGCTCACTTAAGTCAAGCCTGTGTAGACGAGCTTACCCCAAGCTTCGATGCACTCCCTCACACCAAGCATGCCGATGGTGATTACCGACTAAGGCGTTATTCAGTCGTTACACTCAACGGCGATAAAGTTGTCGAAGAAGACCAACACACTTTTGTACAAACCTCAGATATTAACCATTTTCAAGGGGACGTTGTACGCCGTTTTGAACCCCTCGAACTGAACACTCTAAACAGTAAAGGCCTTCTTGAGATGTGCCAGATTTTCTCTGAAGCCAACGAGCTTGAAGATGGCCATCCCATTGAAATTCACCAGATGCGCATAGACGCTATCTATGATGAAACTCCGGTTGCTCCGGAAGGTGTGCATCAAGATGGCTTTGATGCCATTGCTCTAGTTGGGATACACCGACACAACATAGTCGGCGGTGAGGTGATGCTGTATGAAGATAGCCATCAGGCACCTTTCTTTAGGAAGGTCCTCAATGATGGTGAGATTACGCTTCTTGATGATCATGACCTATGGCACAACGCCCAACCTATCTATCGTGTCGATTCAGAGCAAGAGGGGCATATGGATGTGTTTGTGCTAACGGCCCACAAATGATGGATGCCCACAAACTAGCGAGCCAGTTTCCTTCCGTAGTGAGCGCCCGATATCAGGGCATCGTTCTGGCCGATGGCCCAGGTGGCGCTCAATTCTGTCAATCTGCCATAGAGGCGGTAACTAGTCAGATGCAATCTCTTAATGCCAATCTTGGTGGGGAGTTTGAGGCAAGCCGAGAGCTGGTGGAGTTGACTGGGAATGCCCGGCAGTCAGTAGCGACGCTCATTAATGCCGAATCTCCTAACTGCATCAGCTTTGGGCCTAATATGACCAGCTTGGCGTTTCACTTTAGCCGTATGCTGGGACAGAAGATCAGCTCTAATAACAATATCCTAGTCACCGAACTCGATCATCACGCTAATGTTTCATGCTGGCATCAGGTTTCAAAAGACTCTGGTTGTGAGTTACGGGTAGCCCCTTGTGACGCTATGGGGGAGTTAGATATTGAGTCGCTTCTATCGCTCATTGATGACAGTACCTCTGTCGTTGCCCTAACAGGTGCATCTAACATTACCGGTTCAATCACCAACCTAAGCGCGATAATCGCAAAGGCACACAAACATGGAGCAATAGTGTTTGTTGATGCCGTCCATTTAGCGCCCCATTGCTTGATAGATGTGCAGGCGTTGGATGTGGATATCCTACTTGCCTCAGGTTACAAGTTCTTTGCCCCCCATGTGGGCATAGCTTATGTAAAGCCGAGTCTTGAGATAAGTCCAATCAAGGTTTCAGCGGCGCCAGATGCTAGACCTAACTGTTTTGAAACTGGGACAGTTAACTTTCCCGCTCTTAGCGGTCTCAATGCTGCGATTCATTATCTTGGAACTCTTTCTGAAGAGACGTTTTCAAGACAATCGCTATCCAAGAGCTTCCAACTAATCTCGCAGCATGAACAGACACTGAGTGAGCGTTTTATAGCTGGCTTGAAAGGGTTACCTAAGTTCACCTTGTATGGAAGAGCAACCGAGCGCACTCCAACTTTTGCCCTATCCCACATTGAAGTAGATGCGCCACGACTTGCAAAACAGTTGGCAGAGCAGGGCGTAAATAGTTGGGCCGGACATATGTATGCCGAAGAGCTGATCAAGCGAATTGGCTTATCCGAGCGCGAAGGATCTTAAGGCTTGGCTTTATGCACTACAACACACTCCAGGATGTGGATGATGTGCTTGATGTATTAAGAAGCGTTAATTAGTCGCGCTCGCCTGACTGACCTTTTCAGGAAATACATACTGTGGCATCAAAGGTTCATATTGAAATGGTAGCAGCTCCAAAATCGGAACTTGTGGGCCCATAAACTTAGGTTGGGTGTTGATGATATAAAGATCCAGCAGCGCTTGATACGAGCAAAGACCTCTCGCACCCTTACGTTAAACCATGAGGTTGGCATAGGGGAAGGCACACCCACACAGATAGCGTCTGCATCGTAATATTTGGCGATAAACAGAGCGCGGTCGCAGTGGAAGGTTTGGGTAACCACAGCAAAGTCATTCAGATTAAAGATCTGTTTGGCACGAACGATAGAGTCAAGGGTTCTAAACCCGGCGTAGTCCAAGAAAATCAGCTCTTCAGGAACGCCTGCTTTAAGCAGGTCTCGTTTCATGGTCCAAGGCTCGTTGTAGCTACGATGGGCGTTGTCACCACTTAGCAGAAAGCCTTTCACCTTACCTTGTTTGTATAACTCGATGGCCGCATTGATGCGATAGGTGTAGTAGGGGTTGAGGGTTCGACCAATATATTTGCTGGTGCCTAATACTAGGGCGATATCGCGAGGGGGGCGGCTTCTACGTCTTTATAGATGCGGTTTTGTGCGCTGAAGCTCATCCATACGTCGACTGAGCTAAGCAGTATGATAACCGACAGAAGCATGCCTGTAGCGACTAAAAGTAGCCACAGGCCAAGTCGATACAATGAGCGCCAATTTAGATATTGGCGCCATTGTGTTAGGCGATGCTTTAACTCCCTTAGCATGCCCAATCGCTTAGAACGAGGTACGTTTGTAGCGACGGTAAACAGGTTGCCAGAAGTGGTTATCGATAGCCTGTTCGATTGCTTGGTCAGTGATCTCAAGCGCCACGCCTTGCTTGATAGCTTGTTTCGCTACCGCAAATGCGATCTTCTTAGACACGCCGTGGATCTCCTCTAGAGGTGGCAGCAGTGCACCACGACCTTGTTGTGCCAGCGGAGAACACTCTGCTAATGCACGACTTGACTCCATCAGCATTTCATCAGTGATGCGAGAAGCGGAAACCGCCAATACACCTAGGCCGATACCAGGGAAGATGTAGCTGTTGTTGCACTGAGCAATCTCGATGCGCTTGCCTTGATGAAGCACTGGCTCAAACGGGCTACCGGTTGCTACAAGTGCAGCGCCATTAGTCCACTCGATGATGTCTTTAGGCACAGCTTCAACACGGCTAGTTGGGTTTGACAGTGGGAACACGATAGGGCGCTCGCAGTGCTTGTGCATGGTTTCAATAATCTGCTGGCTAAAGATGCCAGGTGCGCCTGATACACCGATAAGTACGGTAGGTTTTGCGTTTTCTACTACGTCCAGTAGGGAGTAGTCAGCGCCTTCTGCTTGCCAGTCTTGTAGGTTTTCCAGTCTTTGAGCCAGAGGCTTTTGGAAATCAAGAAGGTTAGACATACCCTCTTGCAGTAGGCCCCAACGGTCTACCATGTAAACCTGTGAGCGTGCTTGCTCTTCGCTTAAGCCTTCAGCTTGCATCTGAGCGACGATAGCTTCTGCAATACCACAACCTGCTGAACCTGCACCCACAAAGGTCACACGCTGATCAGACAGCTTGCTGTTTGCCGCATGACAAGCCGCCATTAGTGAGCCAACGGTTACTGCAGCAGTGCCTTGGATATCATCGTTAAAGCAGCAGATACGGTCTTTGTAGCGGTTTAGAAGAGGCATAGCGTTCTTCTGCGCGAAGTCTTCAAACTGCACTAGTGCGTCAGGCCAGCGGCGCTGAACCGCTTGAATGAACTCTTCTACAAACTCATCGTACTCGGCACCCGTGATACGGGGATGACGCCAGCCATATACATTGGGTCTGCAAGGCGCTGCGGGTTGTTGGTACCTACATCCAGAACGATAGGTAGGGTGTAAGCTGGGCTGATACCACCACACGCGGTGTATAGAGAAAGCTTACCGATTGGAATACCCATACCACCGATACCTTGGTCGCCTAGACCAAGAATACGCTCGCCATCGGTCACTACGATTACCTTAACGTTATGAGTCGAGGCGTTGTTCAGTAGATCATCGATGCGATCGCGGTTTTGGTAAGAGATAAATAGACCACGGCCACGGCGATAGATGTTCGAGAACTTCTCACATGCTGCGCCTACAGTCGGGGTGTAAATAATTGGCATCATCTCCGTGATGTGATTTTGTATCAAGCGATAGAACAGGGTCTCATTCGTGTCTTGAATGTTTCGCAGATAGATATGACGATCCATGTCATTGTCGAACTGTTGATACTGCTGATAGGCACGTTCAACCTGCTCAGCGATGGTTTCAGTTGCCTCAGGCAATAGGCCTTCAAGGTTGAAACTCGCACGCTCTGAAGCGGTAAAAGCACTGCCCTTATTTAGAAGAGGAGTACTAAGAAGCGCAGGGCCTGCGTGAGGAATATACAAAGGACGTTTGTCGTTTTTCATGGAGATTCGCGTGTGGGTGGATTAGGCGTTAAATTTGCTGTGCATTGTACGAGATCCATTTCTCAAATTGAATTGGCAAGGGACTAAATTTTTGTCAATTGTTATGCAAAACCGTGCTCGAGTCGTGCTTTTGGTTGCAATCTTGTTGCATGCCCCAAGTCGCCTAGTCTTAGCTAGTACTTTATGGTAGAATTTAATGCTTTAAGTAGCAAGTATAGAAAAGCCCTGAGCAGATATGTCAGGGCTTTTATTGGTGCGTGTGATTATTCTGCTAGTCGTTTACCGTCGTAGCGGGAGATCACTAAGGTCGCCGAGCGGGTCGCTCTTTTCTCACCATCGTCGGGAGTCGGTATGGTCGCATCGAGCGCTTCATGTGGCCAGTTACCCGGGTGCTGCACATTGGTGAACATGTGCCTAAAGTCTGGGCTAAAAGTAATCCCTGTTGATTCAGCGCCTTTAGGCACCACTGCAAAACGCTTCAGCTGTTCTTGGTTGGTGATATTTAGTGCAGGTTCGCCTTCGCCTTGTGGTGCTAAGTTATCTGGAATTACCGCAAGGATCTGATTGTCGCTAGAGATATTGTCTTTTTCTCCAGAGTCGGTCTGCATCCACAAAATGCCTCTATGGTCGAACTTAATGCCATCAACGGATGAAAATTCGTTGGCATTGGTGAGCCCAGAAAGGTTGACGGTAGCGTCATCAGACTCAGAGGTTGCTCCGAAGATAAAGAACTCCCAATGGAATTCGGTGTGGGTTTGCCCCTCTTTCCAGCGAATTACATGTCCATGCTTATTTTCGTTTCTAGGGTTAGCAGCATCAGCCCAGGTTTGTCTCCAACGCCACGGTCACTGTTATTGGTGAGTGCCAGATAAACGAATCCAGTGCTGTAGTCCACGGTAGTCCACTCTGGCGATCCATAGGTGTGGCGCCCATTAGATCTGCCGCTCCCAAGGTGTTGCGTATGATGTCGTCTTGATTACCCATGAGATCACCCAGTAGCTCACCTTCAGGTGTCACCGCATCGGGGGTCAGAGGAAGCCACTCGCCATGGCCAAACTCATCGAAACGTGCAACATACAGCGTGCCTCTGTCCATGTATTTCGAACCAATGGCCATACGGTCGGTATCCGCTGTATGGTTGATACGGGCATCGGCTTCATCCCAAAGCGCTTCTGAAACAAATTTATAAACGTATTCAAAGCGACCATCATGACCTGTGTAGAAAACAACAGGTTTTCCTGCTTCTACCTTGCCATAGGTACAGTCTTCGTGTCCTGCACGTCCAAGAGAGGTACGTTTGGCAGGGCGAGCTTTAGGCGATAGTGGGTCAATCTCAACAACGTAACCTAGGGTGTGGGCAAAATTGTAGTATCCGCTTTTGCCTTCGGTGTCTCCTTCATAGTCTCGGGTAACGTTGAAGCGCTTGAATTCGCCGGGAAAGGCTTCATCTTCCGGGTTCGGCGTTGCCCAATCATAGCCTGATGACTCTGAGTACATCCCATAACGTTTCTGTACCTCCTCTCGCGTCCCAAAGCATTGCAGGTAACCTGCCCAGTTTTCTTCACAAGTTAGGTAGGTGCCCCAAGGGGTGTACCCATTTCCACAGTTGGCATAAGTTCCGTGAGCAATGTTTTTACGCCCAGTTTCTTTGTGGAACTTGGTTTCAACCCATGGGCTATCTTTCATCGCACCTGTGATATCCATTTCGGTTGAGGCGTGTATGCGTCGGTTATATTCACTGTCTAGCACCACCTGCCATACGCTGTCCTTTAGCTCGATGTGAACCACTGAGACCCCATGGGCATACATCTCTTTTCTGACCGTGTCTGGTAGACGTTTATCTTCGGAGTCGTAGAGCGGCGTATCGTCCGCATGCAGTTTGGCGGGCCCGATAAACTCATGGTTGATACATAAAACCCCATCGGTGTCGCTCAAGGGAAAGTAGTGCATTCCGTCGTGCATCTGTCCTACAGAGTGAAGCTGGTCTATGTGGCTATTTGAACCATCTTGTTTGAATGGATGAATCAGTTGGCCGTCTTTTGACTTAGAGAAGAGTCTGGTTCCCCATGGAGCGAGGATCTGCGCAAAGTAACCCTCAGGAACTGTAACAGCATCGATACCTTTCGCACTGACCGGCTCGAAGTTGAGTGAAGAAACCTTCTCACCATTGTTCAGTACGTTAGTTGAATTTTCGCTGTTACACCCAGTAAGTCCGACTGTTGAGAGGGCGCCAAATGCTGCAACACCGCTAGTACCCTTGAGCATACTTCTTCTCGAAATAGCCTTGTTCATGATCTCGGAAAGGGGAGTTTCTTTACTTGGATTATTGATTCTGTGTGATCGTGTTTGTTCGCTCATTGAAAACCTTCTAGTGAGTAGAGCCTTGTTGAAGGCAGTATTATTTGAGTGTTGAGATTAAAGAGTTGTTTAAGAAATGCGTCAGAATGGATATTGGTTCAAAAGAGTTATTGATAGTTCTAAAAATCGATAGCTAATCTGAACACGAAATCTCCCATAAACTCATATATTTCAATAGGTTAATTGTTGCAGGTTAGAAGGTGGATTTTGCTTAAGAAGAAGCATTGTGTTGGCATTAGAACAAGAGTTATCAGAAGTCTTGATTAGTTTTTAGATTTCCCAAGCCAAAGAGATAGACTTGGCGAATAGAAAGAATAATTTGGGTAAATATATGAGAATTTAAGTGCACCAATATGGTTAACTCTCTGATTTACTGTAACAATTGTCATAATTGACTTGATTTAAGATTACAAGTCAATGCTTATCTCTTGTTACATAAAATCATGTTATTGCGATGTTTTAGGTTAACAATCTGTTGCATATAGAACTTTGAGGTATGAGTAAAGGCTATATTGGAACGATAATTTATACGCTCTTGTTATCAATACGCCTACAGTTAATAGTAGATAACAAGCGATAGACAACAGAGTGTTATTCATGAAAAAGTCACAGCGCGTTACCGCAAGTTTTGACTATACAGATTTCTTAGCGCACTCCAGTGCAAGTCCAAGGTGGCGTTTTATTGATGCCCTGCAATCTATTGCTCCGATTTTTTCTACCACATGGCGTCATCAACTTGCCTCTGAGAGTACGCAGGATAAAGAGCAGTTATTGTGGGAGAGCGCCCTAGTGCATCTTTCTTCTACCAATGGAGATGAGAGTAATCTGTCGAGATTGATGAAGTTGGCACGTTCACAAGGCATTGAGTGTCTGATGCTGTCTCTACCGTATTCGTTTGAGCCGTCTCAGATTGAAGATATTGAGGTGAAAGGTCGGGTGGAGATAAAGGTGCTCGATGAAGAGCATTGGAAGGTCAAAATAAAAGCTGCGCATTAGCGCAGCTTTTTTGTCTGTAGAGGGGAATTAGATTTTCCAATCTTTCAGAGTGAAGGTTAGATTATGCTGAGAGTTGTGCAGTTCAAGCGTCTCTTTAGTTAGCTTCACTTCGCTCCACTCACCTAGGGCTTTAGAGAAAGCCATCTCGGTATCCATTACACCTTCAGGGCACATTTTCATGGTCATACCCATCTGTTCGATGCGGAACTTGCCGTCTTTTAGTTCAGCCTGACCGAAGAAGTTGTTACAACCTGCGTGGCCGTTCGCGACATTTTCTCACCGACTTCTAGGGTAGGAGCTTTGAAGTTCTCCATTACCTCTAGTGGCTGACCGTCAATCGCTGTCAGTTCCCAATGATGGTGTTGCAGGCTAGCTTCGCTCACTTGCATCATTTCCATCGAGTCTTCCATTTTTCCATCTTTTGCCATGTTAGCCTCTTCCGATTTACCCATAGTTGAGCAAGCTGATAGCAGCATAGCGACAGAAACAGCGGTTAGCGTTTTATACATAGTTATACTCCAATTGAGTCATTTACCCTTCTTACTAGAAGTTGCAGGGGTGTTGGCTAGCACTCGCTCTCCCCATCACATAGTATATCTATGCTCAGGGCTTCGCTCGCTTGCCGCCTACCTGCAACTCCTATTACTTTGGGTAAACATGCATTTTGTTGATGTGAAATAAGTCTAAGACATTAACCGGATAGTGTGTCAAAAATGGGTTAAATACATGGAAGACAACGCATTTTCTGATTCGAAATAGGTTAGATATTGGCGCATATAACTGGCCTGCATTAATCTTAAGTTAAAGCAATTGATAGGATGTATTGAGTGGAGCAGTTAGATTTTTTTGATGTACCGAGCCCTTGCATAGGCGTGTGCAGTGTCGATGATCGCGGCTACTGCAAAGGGTGCATGCGAAAAAGAGAAGAGCGCTTTGCTTGGCAGACCCTAACTCCTGTTCAAAAACAGCATGTGATCAAACTTTGCCGTCAAAGATATAGACGTAAGATAGCGAAGAAAAATAACAAACTCGCCGAGATAGAAGAGGTAGAAAATAATCCTCAAGATTCCCTATTCTAGTTGCGTATATAAAAGGCAATAAAAATACGCTGGATATGCAACTGCTTTATATTCCGCTTCACTGTAAAAATGCATTTATCTGATTTGCAATTGTATTATTTAATCAAAGCTTCCTCCTTATGCATAAACCGTAACTAAAACAGTGGGTTACGTGCGTTGAAAATATAGTTTCCATATTTCCATATTAAACCTTGCTCTGGTTTTCATTATTTTGAAAGAAATTTGAAGATAACTGGGCAAGGAATTAATGAGCCAACTACTGCAAATAAACGATCTCAATGTCGCTTTTAAGACCATGCAGGGTCAAAAGAAAGTGCTTCACGATGTCAGTATTGATGTGAGTAAAAACGAAATACTGGCTGTAGTAGGGGAGTCTGGCTCAGGTAAGTCTGTGATGAGTAAAGCCATCATGGGATTACTTGGCAACAAGGCTTCAAAACAAGGACAGATCTTCCTTCACGACAGCAAGCTTAGCGACAAACCTCTAGAGATGGTTTCTATGTGTCGCAAGCAGGCTCAGCAAATCCGTGGCGATGAGATATCCATGATATTTCAGGACCCGATGACCTCCCTTAACCCGCTAATGACAGTGGGCATGCAGATCGCAGAAGCGGTGCAGATCCACCAGAAAAAATCCAAATCCGAAGCCATCGAAGAAGCAGGCCGAATGCTAGACCTAGTGCGTGTGCCATCGGGTCGTCAGGTGCTTAACGTATATCCGCACCAACTTTCTGGCGGTATGCGTCAGCGCGTAATGATTGCAATGGCGCTGGCTTGTAAGCCAAAGCTACTGATAGCCGATGAGCCAACCACAGCGCTAGATGTAACCATTCAAGCGCAGATCTTGGGCCTTATCCGCGAACTGCAAACTGAGCTTGGTATGGGGGTTATCTTTATCACCCACGATATGGGTGTGGTGCATGAGGTAGCCGACCGAGTAGCTGTGATGTATCACGGTGATATCGTTGAGACTGGGACTCTTAATCAAGTGTTCCTTGAGCCAAAGCATGCTTATACCAAGGCGCTTTTAAAGGCTGCCCCTAAGCTAGGCTCTATGCGTGGTAAGGCCGTACCACACAGCTTTCCTGTTCTTTCAATGGAAGAGGAGCTTAAGGCAATACCACCTCTGTGGAGATCCCAGGTAAGCCAGTGGATTATTCAGAAGCACCTCTACTGACTGTCGATCGCCTGCACGTTGTTTTTCCTCGCAAACACAACTTCTTTGGCAAGGTGACCCATCAGGTGCACGCGGTTAATGATGTTAGCTTTAAGCTATGGAAAGGTGAAACCCTTGGCGTAGTAGGTGAGTCTGGTTCGGGTAAATCTACAATCGGTAACGCTATTCTCGGTCTTCTTGAAGAGGCGACTGGTGACATTCGTTATAAGGATATCGACCTTTTAAGTCCGACTTCCGCTCAGCGCAAACTGGTGAAGAAAGACGTTTCCTTTATCTTCCAAGACCCGCTTGCATCGCTTAACCCGCAGATGACCATAGGTGAGTGCGTGGAAGAGCCGTTTATCATCCACGAACCACAAATGAGCAAGCAAGAACGTGAGCAAAAGGCCAAAGAACTACTACAAAAGGTAGGCATCAAGCCAGAGCTTTATCGCCATTATCCGCATGAATTCTCAGGCGGTATGTTGCAGCGCGTGAACATTGCTCGCGCCCTAACTACTCAACCAAAGATCATCGTTGCCGATGAGTCGGTCTCGGCGCTAGATGTGTCGGTGCAGGCTACCGTACTTAACCTGATGCTTGAGCTGCAAAATGAATTTGGCATCTCATTCATCTTTATCTCTCACGATATGGCCGTTATCGAGCGCGTATGTCACCGCGTGGCTGTATTGACCAAAGGTCAGCTTGTCGAGATTGGTCACCGCCAAGAGGTATTTGAAAATACCCAGCACAGCTATACCCAAAAGCTACTAGCGGCAATTCCATCTATCGACTCAGAGCGCGAAGCGCCGAAGCAATTCGAACTCTTAACTGACGATATTCCAGATCCAATTTTCCCGGTTGGTCAGACCCCAACACCTGTCCAGCTGGTGGAACACTCTCCAACTCATTTTTCAGCAAATGAATAACAAAGGAATGCAAAATGAACACAACTAAAAAAACTCTAGTGCTAGCCGTGGCACTTGGCTTAAGCGCGAATGCGTTTGCCGCCCAAGACAAGGTAGTGGTTGCTTCAACCGCAACCGTTCAGACTCTTAACCCGCATAACGCAGGCGTGACCATGGATATGAGCATCGCCAATGCTATCTATGATGGTCTATTCAAGTTCGACGAGAACATGCAGGTTCAGCCAAACCTAGCCACAGGCTACGAGGTTAAAGACAATGGTAAAACCTATGTGATCAACCTTCGTGAAGGTATTAAGTTTACCGATGGTACTGCGTTTAATGCCGAAGCGGTGAAGTTCAACTTCCAAGATGAGATCGATAAGAAGCAGCGTCGTGCCTCTCTTCTTAGCAACGTTGAAAGCTTCAAGGTTCTGTCTGAGTACTCACTGCAGGTTAACCTTAAGTCGCCTTCGAACACCTTTATCAATAACATCACTCACCCAAGCCAGGGCATGATCAGCCCAGCTGCTATCGAGAAATACGGTGAAGATATTAAGTCACACCCAGTAGGTACAGGCCGTTTTGTGCTGAATAAGTGGATTCGTGGCTCTAAGATCGTAATGGATGCGAACCCTAACTATTGGGGTGAACCGGTTAAGGTTCAGCACCTTGAGTTTCGCGCTGTTCCTGAGGCAGGTTCTCGCCTAGCCATGCTGAAAAGTGGTCAAGCTCAGGTAATGCTTCAGCTTCCAACCACCATGAAGCCAGCGGTTTCAGGTGACAAGAAGCTAGATGCTATTGCGTCGCCTTCAATCATTGCTCGCTATTATGCTATCAACACCCAAAACCCAATCCTAGCGAACGCTGATGTGCGTCGCGCCCTTAACTATGCAATCAATAAGAATGCATTTAAGAAGGTGGTATTCAGCGGTCAGGCGGATCTGATGGAATCGGTTATTCCTAACAAGATCGAGACCTTCGAAGTGCAAACCCCTTACGGCTATGACGTAGCTAAGGCGAAAGAGCTACTAGAGAAAGCGGGTTATGCCGATGGCTTTGAGGCGGTGATCTGGGCTAAGAACACTACGACTAGCATGCGCGCGGCTGAGTTTATTCAGCAGCAACTATCTGCCATCAAGGTTAAGACTACTATCGTTCCTCGTGACGTAGCCAGCCACTACTCGGCAGGGGATGGCATCAACAATGATGGTACGCCACCGGTACTGTTTGATTCAGGTTGGTCTTCTTCATCGGGTACCGTTGACTGGGCGACTCGTCCACTATTTAGCTCTAAGCAAGACGGCACTTCAAACTATAGCTACTACCAAAACGCGAAAGTGGATCAGTGGTTAGTGGATGGCCAGAAGACGCTAGATCCAGTAGAGAAAGCGAACATCTACCACAAGGTTCAATCGACTATCTGGAATGATGCTGCAGGTCTATGGACCACGGTTGATACCCAGCTTTGGGCTAAGTCTAAGAAGGTGAAAGGCATCAATATGCTGCCGGACGGCTCTCTAGCCATCACTGACGTTCACTACGAGTAATAAAGCATGTCGCAGTATATTGTAAAACGACTACTAGGCATGATCGGCGTGATGTTCCTGATCGCTGTGATTGCGTTCTTGTTCGTTCACATGTTACCGGGCGACCCTGCGAAAATGATTGCTGGCTTAGATGCCAGCAGTCAAGACATTGCAGCTGTTCGTCATGAGTTAGGACTTGATCTTCCGCTATTTGTGCAGTTCCAGCACTTTTTGGTCAATCTAGCTCATCTCGACCTTGGTAAGTCCATGGTTAACGGCGATTCGGTCTTTCAACTGATCGCAGCCCGTTACAAGGTAACCGCTACTTTAGCACTCGTGTCTCTATGGTTTATCCCTGTGGGTATCATCCTTGGCATTATCGCTGCAGTTTATCAATCTAAACTGCCTGACCGTGTGAGTATGGTGGTTGCAGTCTCAGGCATCTCAGTGCCGGACTTTTGGTTTGGTCTTATCTTGATTCAGATCTTTGCGGTGAAACTTGGCTGGTTTAACCCAACTGGTTTTGAAGGCCTAAAAGACTTGGTTCTTCCGTCTCTAACACTAGGTACGTAGGTACGGCAATTATTGCCCGTTTCTCTCGCTCGGCATTTTTGGATGTACTGTCTGAAAACTATATCCAGACCGCTCGTGCCAAGGGTTTGATGGAAACGCGAGTTCTGTTTAAGCACGCCTTTCGTAATGCAATGCTACCTATCATCACGGTTATTGGCTTACAGATCGGTTTTGTTCTCAGCGGTTCTATCGTTGTGGAGAGTATCTTTGGTCTTCCGGCGCTGGGTTCATTTTTGATCGACAGCGTAAATGCCCGTGACTATCCAGTAGTTCAGGCGCTGCTGATCCTCTATTCGTTCCACTTTGTACTGATCAACTTCGTGGTTGATATCCTGTACTCGGTGGTAAACCCACAAATTAAGATGAAGTAGGTCATATGAGCACTAAAACTCTATCTCCAATGGCGATGTTTTTGATTCGCTTTAAACGAGAGAAAACCGCAATAGTAGCACTGTGCATCCTGCTTGTTATGGTCATCATGGCTATCGGTGCACCCATGTTCTTGCACTACACAGCAACGGATGTGGACTACAACAACATCCTTACCACTCCTTCATGGGAGCACTGGGCAGGTACCGACCTCTATGGCCGCGATAACTTTGCTCGCTTGGTTTATGGTGCACGTATCTCGCTATCTGTTGGTTTCTTGTCGGTCACCATAGGTGTGATTGCGGGTACCTTCCTAGGTGTTGTTGCGGGTTACTATGGCGGTATCCTAGATGCCATCATCATGCGTGTGGCAGATGTACTATTCGCCTTCCCAAGCTTCCTGTTGGCTATCGGTATCGTCGCGGTTCTGGGTGGCGGCATCGTGAACGTCATTATCGCTATCGCTATCTTCAGTACCCCTATGTTTGCTCGCATCGTGCGTTCGCAGACGTTATCGGTTTTGAATTCTCAGTATGTACGCGCGGCTAAAACCATGGGTGCGAGCAGTGCACGCATCATGTTTAAACACATTATTCCGTCCACGGTAAGTAGTGTATTGGTGTACTTCACCATGCGCGTGGGTACCTCGGTTCTGACGGCTGCTAGCCTTAGCTTCCTAGGCCTTGGCGCTCAGCTCCATCGCCGGAGTGGGGCGCTATGCTGGCATCGAGCCGCGACTTTATGGCGGTGGATGGCTATATGTATCTGACACTATTCCCAGGCCTTTGCATCTTCCTAACAGTACTGTCTTGTAACGTGTTAGGTGATGGCATTCGCTCGGCACTTGACCCTAAAAACTAAGGACGTTTTATGCAGGTATTAATCAAAAACGGTGAGGTTTACGCACCGGATTATGTAGGAAAAAAGGATATTCTGTGTGCTGGTGGCAAATTAGTTGCTATTGAAGAGCATATTGATGAAGCAGGCCTTGCAGGTAAAGTCGAAGTAATCGACGCGACGGGTAAGAATGTGGTCCCGGGTTTTGTGGATACCCATCAACACTTTATCGGTGGTGGCGGTGAGGGTGGCTTTGCTACCCGCACCCCTGAACTTAAGCTGACCGACCAGACGCTAAATGGTGTCACTACTGCACTTGGTCTTTTGGGCACAGACGATCTGTCCCGTCATGTTGAGAGTTTGCTGGCTAAGACTATGGGCTTTCGTGATGAGGGCATCAGCACCTATATGATCACAGGCTCTTACTTCTTGCCATCGCCAACCATTACTGGCTCTGTGATGAAAGACATCGCCTTTATCGAACCTGTAGTCGGAGTGAAACTTGCCGTTTCTGATCATCGCGGTCCTTATGTGACCAACGAAAATCTGACTCATCTTGTTGCTGAGGTTCGTAACTCCGCTTTGGTATCCGGTAAAGCTGGCATCATTACTGTGCATGCGGGTGCGGGTAAGAAAGGCTTGTCTCAGCTTCTAGAAGTGCTGGATGAGAGTGACTACCAAGCTGAGCGCTTTGTACCGACCCATATCAACCGTATGGATGTGTGGGAGCAGGCGGTGGAGCTTGCTAAGCGCGGCGCCATCATAGACGGTACTGCTGTTTCTGAAGATTCATTGCAGTCGGGCCGTAAAGCGCTTTCTTGCGCTGAGGCGACCAAGCGTTCTATCGAGCTCGGTATTAAGGATAACTTCACCTTTAGCTCGGATGCAGGTGGTTCGCTACCAAAATGGAATGAAGACCGCACTCGCATTGTAGGTATGGGTGTGGGCACGCCAAGTTCACTGCTAGAAGAAGTGAAGCGCGGTGTTGAACGTTTTGAACTGAGCCTGAGTGATATCCTAACGCCTATCACTAAGAATGCAGCAAGGCAGCTTGGTCTAGACAAGTTCAAAGGTCAGCTAGAAGTGGATTTTGACGCGGATGTGGTGCTGCTTGACTCACATAGCCTTGACCTTACTCATACCTTAGCTAAAGGGCGTGTGATGGTCGCTGACGGCGTGGCCGTGGTAAAAGGCACCTTCGAATAATCAGGCTGCAAAGTAAAGAAGATATGCGTCCATGGCATCTTGTTGCGATGGGCGCTTTTTTGTATGTTGGAGAAAAACAAAAGGGACGTTATGAATATTCAAATAGAAGTAGTGGATTGGTCGCGTGAGGCGGATATTAGGTCTGTACGAAATGCGGTGTTCAGTGAAGAGCAGGGCATAGACTCAGCGCTAGACTTTGATGGGCAAGATAAAGATGCGATGCATGCGCTAGTGATTGCAGAAGGCAAACCAGTTGGAACAGGGCGCGTTTTATCGGATGGTCATATTGGAAGAGTATGCGTATTGAAGTCTCATCGCGGTCTGGGGCTTGGAAGAGATATCACCAAGGCGCTTGTGGAGAGTGCGAGAGAGCAGAAACTGTCCCGGGTATATTTGAATTCTCAGGCACATGCTATCGATTTCTACAAAGAGCTTGGCTTTGAGACTCATGGTGAAGGGCATATGGAAGTGGGAATACCGCATCAGGCGATGAGGCTAGAGTTTTAGTTTATTCCAGAAAGGTGAAAGCCCGATTGTTGGTAGCAATCGGGCTTTCTAATTTTTAAGAAACTTCAGATGGTAAGGCTGAGTTCTTTATATATGCAAAAGGTTTGGATTTAATCCGATTTAATTCTTTGGTAGAGAATTAGATGCGGATGAAGTCCATGTGCTCAACTTTTGGCTTGAACGCGTGACGTTGAACGTCTTGTGGCTTAACCTTAACTTCTGCGCCGTCGATCACTAGAGTGATGCCTTCGTAGAATGCTGGCTTGTCCATTTGGTTGATCACGTCATCGTGGTTTAGCGCGATAGATACTGGCGATGCTTCACCACCGTAAACGATTGCTGGGAATTGGCCAGCGTGACGTAGGCGGCGGCTCGCACCCTTACCTAGTTCAGTACGTACTACTGCTTCAAATTTCATAGTAATTACTCTCAAATTAGTAATGTAAACAAAGCGCTGTGGCGTAGCGACCTAGCCAGAGCGATTAAACACTTTAGGTGGAAACCGTAAAGTGAGCGCGGATACTATCACTGAAAATTGTTTTGAGCAATAGCCGTAACCCGCGCGCGGCAAATTATCGCAGTTTTCAATCAATTAGAGAAGATCTGGCGTCACAGAAAACTCATTTTCGAAGATAACATCACGCAGTGCCCAGAATCTTCCTTGCTTACGCGCAATCACAAACTTAGGTAGCCTGAACCTGTGTTGCTGGCGCACCGCTTTGGTTGGACTGTAACCATCAAATTCTTGGTGTTTGTCGGCTAGATGAGAGCGCACAAAGCTGGCATCGAATCGACGTTTTTGTGCTTGAGTTCCTAGATAGAATTGCTGACTGACTTTTTGTCCATTATCCCCAACATAAGAGACTCTCAGATAAGATTTACCTTTGTTGTCTTTCTGCGCGGTGAGCTCCATATCCGTGCATTCATACACCATGGCATCTTTTAGATTTAGCGCTTCTTTTAGCTTTTTATCAGGGTCAACCAAGACGGCATCACACTCACAACAGACTCGGGCAGCGATATCATTGTCTGCGCCGCATTCGCGGCAGAACTTGGCCCGAAAGCGATAGTCACAATGCTCGCGAGTACCGTCTTCTTCCTCGAAGTAGCCCTGACATTTGCGTCCGTAGTGCTCTATGACGAAACCATTGTCGGCGGTCTTGCCCCAGAAGTTATTGTTAAAGCCGCACGCAGGGCAGGGAACGGTAACGATTTCACTATCACCATCCGGTTTGGGAGAGCCGACCTCTGGTTGATACAGGTCATAACAGTTGCCGGCATACTCGAGTACTAAGCACTCTTTCTTACCTTCACTGAGGCGAAGACCGCGACCTACAATCTGCTGGTAAAGACTAATGGACTCGGTCGGTCTTAGTACGGCAATAAGATCCACATGCGGCGCATCGAAGCCGGTGGTTAGTACCGAGACGTTAACCAGATACTTTATCTTTTGCGCCTTGAACTCTTCGATGATGCGATCGCGCTCTTTGGTGTGTGTATCACCAATTACTATGGCTGACTCCTCTTCCGGCAGGAGTGAGAGTACTTCTTGGGCGTGTTTGACTGTAGCTGCAAACACCATGACCCCTTTGCGATGTTTAGCTGCCTCAACAATCTGCTTTACGATCTGCGGAGTGGCACGTTTGGATTGCTCAATCACCATGTCCATGTCCGACTCACGGTAGCGACCCATATGGGTTGGAGCTATCTGTGAGAAGTCATAACTAAACAGGGGAGCGTCGATTATCTTGGCTGGGGTCAAAAAATCATGATCCAGCAGATAGCGTATCGGCAACTCGAACACGCAATCTCGAAAGAACCGGCTTTCGTCATGTCTCACCTGACCTCGAGTGTGGTATTGATACAGCCAACCCATGCCAAGGCGATAGGGCGTTGCGGTCAGTCCAAGGATCTTCATATCAGGATTGAGGTCACGAAGATGGCTAATCACCTTTTGATAGCTACTGTCTGGCGATTCAGGTACGCGGTGGCACTCATCGATGACCACTAGAGAAAAGGGTGTATTGAACTCATCTAGATTGCGAGAGACAGACTGCACCGAGGCAAACACCACCTGCTGCTCAGTCTCTTTTCGGCCAAGGCCTGCGGCAAAGATGGCACCTTCAAGATCATAGCTCTCATACTTTGCGTGGTTTTGCTCCACTAGTTCTTTTACATGGGCAAGCACCAATACCTTACCCCTAGCAAGGCGCGCGAGCTCCGCTATCACTAAGCTTTTACCTGCGCCGGTGGGTAGCACGATAAGCGCAGGGGAGGTGTGTTTGCGAAAGTAGTGGACCACGGCTTTTACCGCATCCGATTGATATGGCCTCAGTTGATACATCTTGGAAAGGAATTTTTCTGATTCATGGCGTTAATGGGTATATACTACCCGACTTCCACTCGAAGGGGTAAAAATGAGACTAGATAAATATTTGTGTGACGGCCTAGGCATCACTCGTAAACAGGCAACTAAGTTATTGAAAACTGGTGAAGTTACTGTAGATGGCGAGATGATCAAAAGCGGCGCATTTAAGGTTAAAGATGGCGCTGAGGTAGAGTGGCAAGATAGGCCACTGCTACTAAGAGGTCCACGCTATCTGATGATGAACAAGCCTGAAGGCTTTGTTTGTTCTCACGAAGATGGCTTTAATCACACGGTATTTGTTCTTCTCGACGAGGTTCGCTATGAGGACCTTCATTTTGCCGGTCGTCTGGATGTAGATACAACTGGCCTACTTCTTATTACTGATGATGGTCAGTGGTCTCATCGTATTACTTCTCCAAAACATAAATGTGATAAGACCTATCGCGTATGGTTAGCCGATCCAGTGCAAGATAATTACGCAGAGGCCTTTAAACAGGGCATCTTACTTCGCAATGAGAAAGAGCCAACCCTTCCAGCTGATCTTAAAATCATCGATGAAAAACAGGTTCTGCTGACCATTCACGAAGGTAAGTACCATCAAGTCAAGCGTATGTTTGCCGCCCTTGGTAACCGAGTAGAGGCGCTACATCGAGAGCGTATCGGTCAAATCACTCTAGATGAAGACCTAGAGCCTGGTGAGTATCGCGATCTCTCCGAAGATGAGATCCAAGCCATTTTCTCAAAATAGGATATCCAATCCATGAATCAGAATTCAGCCACCCAGCTGAGTGTAATGATGTTTATTCTGCTGGGGGCGATCAGTGCACTGACGCCGCTAGCTATCGACATGTACCTGCCTGCCATGCCTGCAATTGCTGAAGATTTTGGCGTGGGAGCGGGTGATGTTCAGATTACTCTAACTATTTATACCCTAGGCTTTGCCATTGGACAGCTATTCTACGGTCCGCTCTCAGACTCTGTTGGTCGTCGTCCAGTTCTGCTTGGTGGTGTAGCGCTATTCTTGGTCGGTGCCATAGGTTGCACCATGGCGCAAACCGTCGAAACCCTTATCTGGGTGCGTGCTGCGCAAGGTTTTGCGGGTGCTGCTGCGGCCGTAGTTATTCAGGCGGTAGTGCGCGACCTATACGAGAGTGAAGACTTTGCTCGCACCATGTCATTTATCACCCTAGTGATGACTATGGCGCCGCTGGCTGCGCCTATGATAGGCGGTCATATTTCTGTGGTTGCCGGTTGGCGTGCAATCTTTGCGGTCTTGGCCATCTTTGCTGCGATCATGCTGGTTGCCATCTACGTGCGTATTCCTGAAACCTTGGCCGATGAGAATAAGCAGCCGTTTCATGTGCGTACTAGCCTAAGAAACTTTGCCTCGCTTCTATCTAACAAGCAGGCGGTTGGCCTTATCATGTGCGGCGCTTTCTCGTTCTCCGGCATGTTTGTGTTTCTAACCGCAGGTTCATTTGTTTATATCGACTACTTTGGCGTAGCGCCACAACACTTTGGTTATCTATTCGCGTTGAATATTCTAACCATGGTGTTCTTTACTACCCTAAACGGGCGAGTAGTGAAGAAGTTTGGTTCTCGAAACATGCTGATGTTTGGTCTGAGCATTCAGCTTTTAGCCGGTATTGGTCTTATTGTGTGCTGGTTGGGCGGCTTTGGTCTCTATGCAATAGTGCCTTGTGTGATGCTGTATGTGGGAACCATCTCTACGGTAGGTTCTAACTCCATGGCGCTACTCTTGACCAAGTATCCAAATATGGCCGGTACGACATCGTCGCTGGCGGGCACGCTAAGATTTGGTTCTGGATCAATAATGGGCTTTGTTGTTGCGCATATGCCGGGCGGTGAAAGCTGGCCTATGCTGACCATGATGGGCGTGTGCTCGTTTGCCGCTTTCTTGATGTTTAAACTTTTTGGAGATGTGAAGTGAAGAGTTACGCACAGCAGCTATTAAATCTTGTAACCTCGGCCATCGATGAGCTAGAAGCGGATCACAAAAAGGGCAGACTTGCGAACACGCCGGTGAGTAACACCAACTTTTTGCTACGTTGGGTTACCAAAAGCCTTAAACAGCAACGTTTTTCTAAGTTGATGGTGAAAGATCTAACGACTTGGCAAAAGCAGGGTAGAAGTAAGGGCACTCAGACGGGGTTGTATCAAAGCTTCACCACTATTCGTGATTTCTATCAGCACTATTTCCCAGACTTTGAGGCGCCAAAACCAATTTTAGACTCGCAGATCAATCAATATATCGACCATATGGAGTCTATTGGCTGGAGTGTTTGTACTGAGTATGACCTAAGCGGCGATGAAAAAGGTCAGCTGTTTACCGAAGGTGACAGCTCTTTGGTACTGTGCGCGCACCAATGTGATGATTGCTTTGTCGATGGTAAAAACGAAGATGGCACTGAAAGCCTAATGAAACCAATGAGCTTCTATGTGCGTGGTAATCATGCTGAGTTTATTAAAGAGGCCACTAAGGCGGGTTTTCTAGTGCACAAGCAGACTGACTATAAGTCAAAGGTGAAATACCACGGTGAATACCTGATTTATCCAAATAATCTTGGTGGTCAACTGGCTGAGATACCAATTGGATTTAACGCCGAAGAGTATC
This sequence comes from Vibrio ishigakensis, assembly GCA_000830475.1. Lineage (GTDB taxonomy): Bacteria > Pseudomonadota > Gammaproteobacteria > Enterobacterales > Vibrionaceae > Vibrio > Vibrio ishigakensis_A. The sequence goes on from BBSC01000004.1 coordinate 133,367, forward strand.
CATAAGAGAGTGAGTAAAAGCTAGAGAAATCTAGGCTTTTTTACAGATGCTCGCACCATGCCCTTAAAGATAAATAGGTGAGCGGGAAACATTGCCCACCAGTAGAGAAGCCCAAGAAAGCCCTTGGGGTGCCACCAGGCTCTTACATCTAGCTCTCTGTGGTCGCCATGGTCGATGATGGTGCATTCTAATCGTCCAAGACCTGGTCCTTTCATGCCAAACAGCAGAGATAAAAACTGTCGCTCTTTGATGCGAATAACCTTCCAAGAGTCGATATGATCCCCAAGCTTTAAAACTGGACCGGCTGGAATGCGGCGTTTTGGTCTGCCACCACCAAAGAAGAGATCAAGCCATTCGCGGGTGCGCCATAGAAAATTGGCAAAGAAATAGCCTTCTTGGGGCTACCAAGTTTAACCACCACATCCCACAACTCTTGTGCACTTTTTTCTGTCTTAAAACTCGCACCAGCGTCTTTGGCATAGTATCCAAACCCTGGTTGCCAGCGTTTCAGAGCGCCGGGATCGAAGCCCCACACTTTGGAGCGCACAAAATCGCCTTCATGGCTAATGGCGTCCTCGACCATATCTTCATAGCCAATCAGGGGTTGAGGGTATTTTTGTCTTATCTTGTTGGAATCTGCCACAAAGTCATGACTTAGCCCCGCTAACAGTGCGCGGCCTATATTACTTGGTACAGAAGTCACTATCCCAAGCCAAACGGCGGCCATAGATGGGGTCAGCAGACGTGTGGAGAAAAGACGATAGGGGTTTTTGGTTGCCTTTGCGACTAGCTTAAACTGCTCTCTATAGCTGAGGATATCCGGTCCACCCACCTCAAAGAAATCGCTCTCGGTCACCTCTTCGTCGGCAAACGAAAGCAGATAGTGATTGAGGTTCTCAAGGGCGATAGGGTTGGCCTTTGAATCCACCCACTTTGGGGTAATTAGAATCGGCAGGTTGTAGACAAAGTCGCGCATGATCTCAAACGCTGCCGAGCCAGGCCCAATAATCACACCTGCTCTTAATTCAACGACTGGAGTAGGAGTAGATCGCAGTATATTGCCGGTCTCACGACGCGCTTTAAGGTGCTCAGAGTCGCCAGTTTGAGGTTGTAGAGAGCTAAGATAGATCACTTGACCTATGCTATTTTGACTAAGCGCCTCGGCAAAGTTTTGCGCCAGATTCAGTTCGTAATCGATAAAGTCGTGGCCGTGGTTCATTCCATGTACAAGGAAGTAAACCACGTCGTAGTCACTGACTACCTCTAAGGTGGTTTCTCTGTCGGCTAAGTCGAGCTGTTTGAAATCTAGGTTATCAGCTTTGCTGATTCGTGAAGTGAGTAAAGGAAGATTTCGAGCCGTCGCGGTGACTTGGTGACCTTGTTTTAATAAAAGTGGGATAAGTTGAGAGCCCACGTAACCAGAAGCCCCAAGTACCAAGACCTTTTTTCCCGACATCACATTTCCTTATTGGTTCTATGTTCAAGATAAGAGTATACTATTTCGAGAAAACTCCCACTTTTTCAGCATCTTGCTGATAATTTCATCGTTATTGTCACTTTTTGCATTCTTTTTGATGATTTTCGGGTGGGACGGCAAGTATCAATAGGTAAAAAGTTTCATGTTAAAACTGGTCAGTGTTAGCAAAGGATATGTTGACGGCGGAGAGTTCCATCCAGTTCTCCAAGGCGCTGATTTAACGATTCAAAGTGGTGAGCAGATCGCTTTGATGGGAGAGTCGGGGGCAGGGAAGAGTACCCTACTTAATTTGATAGCTGGACTGGATGTGCTCGATTCGGGTGAAATCTGGTATGGCGATTATGCGATGCATGATTTTAAAGAAAATAACCGCACAGAGTATCGCAGAAACCACATTGGACACGTTTTCCAGCAATATAACCTATTAACCACACTTAACGTCGCCGACAATATTCGCTTTTGTCGTCAGCTAAAGGGCCTTCCCGAAAATACCCAGCTTTGGCGTCAGATCCTCTCCGCACTAGACCTTATGCCTCTACTTGGTCGCTATCCTGAAGAGCTTTCTGGTGGTCAGCAACAACGCGCTGCTATCGCAAGGGCTCTGTATATGGAGCCAAAGATTCTGCTCGCGGATGAGCCCACCGGTAGCTTGGATGAGAAGAATGCAAAAGCGGTAATGCGCCTGTTTGCATCACTGACAAAGGAGTTCAACTGCACCTTGCTTCTGGTGACCCACAGTGAGACGGTGGCGGCCTACATGGATAAGACCGTCCGCCTACAAGGGGGGCAGCTGCATGTTATGGCCAATAGCTAAAGCGCTACTCGGCCATTATAAGCGGCATCCTCTACAGATTTTTCTTGTTTGGCTGGGCCTTTCGCTCGGCATCTCAGTTCTTGTTGGCGTTCTAGCCATCAACCAACACGCCAAGCTTTCTTACACTAGCGGTGAGCGTCTTTTTTCTAACCCTCTGCCTTACCGCATTCAATCCAAGAACAGCGCCAACACCATACCTCAAGCCTTCTATATTCAGCTTCGTCGTTCAGGCTTTAATCAATGTATCCCGTTTGATATCCATAGAGCGCGCACAGAGAACAATGTCGATGTGCAGATCTTGGGTATGGACAGCCTAGCGACCGCCGAGATTTTTCTAGGAGGGAATGTTCTTAACAACCCGATGCTGAAGATGATGCAGGAGCCTTATCCTGTGTTGGTAAACCAAGTGTTTATGAAGTTCATGGGTTGGAAAGAGGGCCAGATGATCACCTTATATGATGGTGAACAGTTGGGGCCTCTTGTTGTGGATAGCCAAGGCTTGGTTAATGGCTCCAACCTTGTTGTGGATATGGCGCTCAGTCGTAAGTTGCGACGCGGTACCGGATTTTCGGTTATTGGTTGTACCGATATGCCAGAAGAAAAACTGGTAGCGATTAAGAAAATGCTTCCCGAAGGATGACTTTGCGTAAGAACTCGCGCGCAGAGTTGGTATCTCTCACCAAGGCTTTCCACCTTAACCTTACTGCTTTGGGCATGCTGTCATTTTTGATTGGCCTGTTTATCTTTTATCAGGCCATGTCCCTCTCCTTTATTCAGCGCCAGCCGGTGGTGGGCGTATTAAGACAGATGGGGGTCTCGGGCAAGCAACTTATTGGCGCCTTGTCGGTAGAGCTTGTTCTATTGGTATTGTTTAGTTGGCTTTCAGGTAATGTCCTCGGACTCTTCTTAGCCAACAAGCTAGTACCTGCGGTTTCCATGAGTATTGGCGCCATCTATAACGTGCAAATCGATATGGTGGTGAACTGGAGTTGGTCATGGAGCGGCAAGAGCCTTCTGATGGCTCTGTTAGGTGTGGCTCTGTCCTGCACTTGGCCACTGGTTCGATTGATCCACTCTCAACCGATTCGTCTTACTGCACGCCTTTCTATGGTGCGCTTTGCAGGACGTGAGTTCTTCTGGCAGGCGATTTTGGCCGCCTATGTCTGTTTGCTGCCGTGTTTATATTGCAGTTTGGTAGCGGTATCTACGCTGGCTTTATGATCATCGCTTGTATGCTGATAGGCGTTGCTCTGGTTGTGCCTTTTATCGTATTCGAGCTGTTTACCTATCTCTCTTATCGATTGCGTTGGGTGAAAGCGCGCTGGTTCTTTGCTGATGCGGCGGCTTCCATGAGCTATCGCGGCGTGGCACTGATGGCATTTATGCTGGCGATTACCGCAAACGTAGCGGTAGAGACTATGGTAGGAAGCTTCCGCGTCACTACTGAGCAGTGGCTGTCGCAGCGTTTGGCGGCCGATGTCTATATCTATCCGACTGTAAACGCCGCACCACGCATGGGCGCGTGGCTCGAGAAACAGCCAGAGGTTGACCAGGTTTGGGTTCGTAAAGAGACCGAGCTTGTGGCGATGGAGAACAACATCAGTTTAGTTAGCACAGGTGAAAGCAATGGTGAAAAAGCCTCGCTAGCTGAGAAGGTAACCGTACCCGATTATTGGTATCACCTGCATCATTCACGCAGTGTGATGATCTCTGAGTCTATGTCCATTAGACAAAGTATACGGGTGGGGGATTATATCTCCTTGCCCGCACCATTAGGTCAGCAGTGGCGAGTGGTGGGTGTCTACTATGACTATGGCAACCCGTATGATCAGGTATTGTTGTCGGATAAAAACTGGGATCTACTCTTACCTGGACAGGGCTCAATAGGCCTTGGCGTGCTACTGCATGACAAGTCTACGTCTAGAGAGCTCATAGATAGGATGGTATCTATCTATCGCACCCCTGCCGAGCGGGTAGTAAATAACAGTCGTATCTATAAACAGGCGATGACGGTATTTGATAGAACCTTTGGTATCACGGATACCCTAGGCAACCTAACCTTGATGGTCGCTGTATTTGGTATTTTCTTTGCCACCCTTGCAGGGGAGGCAACGAGGCTTCGTAATATCGCGCTATTGCGCTGTTTGGGGGTTTCTGGAAAAGAGTTAGTAATAGTGGGCGGTGCTCAGTTATTTGCCTTTGGCTTGGTCGCTGCTTTAGTGGCTATCCCGCTTGGTATGGCGATGGCCAATAATGTGGTTGAGCTTATCCTTAAGAAGTCCTTTGGTTGGAGTATGCAGTTGCAACTTGTGCCGTGGGATTATCTGGGCACACTCGCTTGGACTATAGGCTCGCTTATCGTTGCTGGCGCTATTCCTGTGCTTCAGGTTATCAGACGCACCCCAATGAAGTCGCTGCGTGACGCTTTGTAATAGAAGAAGAGATGTTTAAGAAACTGTTTAATCGAACCCTAGCTGTATTGTTGACCTTGCTGGTATCAGTGGTACTGATCCTCGCGGGTATCTACGTAATCTGGTATTCGGATAACACAGCCGATCTCACTATAGAGAACCTAGAGCCGACTAATGAAGCGGTGTTTGAGCCTGTTCTTCCGGGAGTGGCGGTCAAGTTTCCTCAAGACTTTCGAATCCATTCTAAGTTTCGATATGAGGTTTGGACCTATGTTGCCATGCTTAACGATGAGCAGGGCAATGAATATATGGCGCAGTGGTATCTTTACCGCACTGCAACCTCTGAGAGCGATAAGAGCGGCTGGCAATCACCACAGATTTACGCCTCACAAGTGGTGCTCTCAACGCCAGATCAGATCTTTTCTGAGCAACGCTTTGCACGTGGAGGTATAGGACTTGTAGGCATGCGAGCTCGTCCATATCAGCTTTCTATCGATAACTGGGTGTGGCGCTCATTCAGTAGCTATCCAGCTCCGGGGCAGCTCTCTGTTTCTACCGATGACTTCAATCTAAAACTCAAGCTTCGTCAGGATGGCCCTTATGTGCCTATGGGGGACAATGGCTATCAGGTTACCAATCAGCTGCTTTCTAGAGCAATCTATGGCTATCAGTCCCCTTATATTCGCACCCAAGGCACGGTAGAGATTGACGGTAAGACGGTCAAGCTCAGTGGTATGGGGTGGCTTAATCAGGTGTGGGGCAGTGAAGCTGCTCCGTCAGACAAGCAAGTTTATACCCGTTTTCAGTACCGCTTTAATGACGGCCGAGTGATGTATCTGACGCGTGTGGATTTTGAGAGTGGGCAACCACATGTATATGGCGCGATAATGAGCAAAACGGGCGTAGTTCACACTTTGAATACATCGGATGTTGAGCTGTATCCTGTCGGCACCAGCACATTGAGCAACGGTAAGTTGCTTCAATTGCAGTGGGTGGTGAATGTGCCAAAGTTTAAAATCTTCTTAACATCTGATGCACATAGAAGAGAGCAATGGATCGATCTTGCGATTCCATCATGGTCAGGTTCGGTTCGCGCATCCGGCAGTGAGAATGCTCGGGGCTTCATGCAGATCATCGAACAATAAGTATTATTTAAGGCTTAATACTAAATCCTAGCCCTTTACCGTAAAGGGCTACACCAACCCGCTTCAAATACAGAAAGATCACCTAACTCTCTCTTTTTTAGGTGATAATTGTCTATGCTTTCCTATGCTCCAATCATCTTATGTTTGTCGTGGTGATAAACCAGTTGAATTGATAAATTTGGTTAATCTCAGTAACATTTTGAAGCAAAGTCGTTGTTCTTTTGTAAACTGAATCTGTGAGCTATATGGAAATTTGCAGGTTATATGGCCTTTACTTCGGATATTTCGAATAAAAACGTCCAAACAATCGAATTTTGTAAATCTTCGCAATGGGTAGACTTATGTCCACTTAGTTGTGTGATATCAATCACAAGTAATGGGTTTTAATAATGAGTCAAATGCTAAAAGATTTTTTAAGATGGAATCAGCCGGAGGTATCATTCTGGTTATCGCTGCTGCACTAGCTATGCTAGTGGCGAACTCTCCACTTAATGAAACCTATCAAGGCGTGCTGTATTCTTATGTAGCAGGCATGTCTGTAGAACATTGGGTTAATGACGGCCTAATGGCAATCTTCTTCCTACTGATCGGTTTGGAAGTAAAACGTGAACTTCTAGAAGGTGCACTTAAGTCTCGTGAAACCGCTATCTTCCCAGCAATTGCTGCTGTAGGTGGTATGGTTGCTCCGGCACTGGTTTACGTTCTGTTCAACTATTCTAATCCTGAAGCACTTCAAGGTTGGGCTATCCCTGCAGCAACGGACATCGCGTTCGCTCTGGGTATCATGGCGCTTCTTGGCAACCGTGTTCCAGTAAGCCTAAAGGTTTTCCTACTAGCACTAGCTATCATCGATGACCTTGGCGTTGTTGTAATCATCGCTCTGTTCTACACCAGTGATCTTTCTACACTAGCTCTAGCGGTTGGTTTCGCTATGACAGGCTTGTTGTTCTACATGAATCACAAGAAGGTGACCTCACTGAAGTGGTATCTATTAGTCGGTGCCGTGCTTTGGTTCGCTGTTCTTAAGTCTGGTGTACACGCAACCCTAGCAGGTGTGGTAATTGGTTTCGCTATCCCACTTAAGGGCAAACCTGGCGAGCACTCTCCACTTAAACACCTAGAACACGCACTACACCCATATTCGTCGTTCCTGATTCTACCTATCTTTGCCTTTGCAAACGCAGGTGTATCACTAGAGGGTATTTCTCTATCTACACTAGGTACGGCTCTTCCTATGGGTATTGCACTGGGTCTTCTGCTTGGTAAGCCTCTGGGTATCTTTACCTTTAGCTATGTAGCGGTTAAGACTGGTGTTGCTAAGATGCCAGAAGGGATCAACTTCAAGCACATCTTTGCAGTATCTATCCTGTGTGGTATCGGCTTTACCATGTCGATGTTCATTGCATCGCTTGCCTTTACCGGCGCGGCAGCAGACCTGAATACTCACGCTCGTTTGGGTATCCTAATGGGCTCAAGTATCGCAGCTATCCTTGGCTACGCTATGTTGAGATTCTCTCTGCCAAAAAAGCAGCCTAGCCACAGCACTGTGGCAAGCCACTAAAATTTAGTAATCAATGATAAGGGCCAGCAGAAATGCTGGCCCTTTTTTTGTCTGTCGCAGGCATAAAAAAAGCCTAATCAAAGTGATTAGGCTTATACAATCATAGGAGTCAAATGAAAAAAACAGTGGTTTGTAAACAACAGAACAAATTCGTTTCCAACCTTCAAATTCATACCGCGCTGTCGGTTACAGTAGTTAAGACTGGACCTTCTTCCTTTAGTTCAAAGTTTTTCGCACTTTTTTGATCTTTTTTCCTGGCCTTTTCTAACCTCTTGTTTCTACATGAGTTAAATCCTAATTTGTGACCAATATTTGATCTGGTCAGATCTCTTTACGTAAAAATATTGTGTTTATGTAAATCGTTTGTTAAATTCAAACGTGTGTTTGATACGGGCGTTTGCAAACGGAAGTGCACAATGGGCTCAGCGTTACATACCAAGAAAAAAATTATCTCTGTTGCAGAGATCCTGTTCGCAGAAAAGGGCTTTAAAGAGACCTCACTACGGACTATCACAGGGCAAGCCAAGGTGAACTTAGCCTCTGTTAATTATCACTTTGGCGACAAGAAGAATCTGATTCGAGCTGTAGTAGACAAATACCTTGAGGCATTCATGCCTGCGGTTGGGGAGGAACTATTACTGCTTGAAGCTAAGAAAGAGGTGAGCATGGAGGAAGTGTTCTCAGCACTAAAGAAACCTCTTGTTCAGCTCGATGATGTGGCACCGAACGGGACAGAGCGCTTTTTGCAGCTCATCGGTCGTGGCTATGCAGAGGTGCAAGGTCACTTAAGATGGTTCATCACTACCCGATACGGGGATGTATTAGACAGATTTATCGCTCAGGTAAGCAGAGCCAATCCAGAGTTAGATAGAGAAACCTTGTTTTGGCGACTTCACTTCACGCTCGGAACTTGCGTATTCACTATGGCGTCGAGTGAGGCGCTGATTGATATAGCAAGTAGCGAGTTTGAACCAAAACAGCACGTGGAACGAATTTTTGATCAGATAGTGCCTTACCTTGCGTCTGGCATGAATGCGAAATAACAAACAGTCAGGGAACAGAAAGATGGATATGACTTCTTATCGTAAAAAGTGGGTGAGCAACCCGGCTTTCAAACTATTTAAGAAAGTGCTGCCGCCGTTATCGAGTACCGAGAAAGAGGCGATGGAAGCCGGTAGTGTTTGGTGGGAAGGAGAGCTATTCTCCGGTAACCCTGATTGGTCAAAGCTTCATGGTTATGACAAGCCACAGCTCACAGAAGAAGAGCAGAGCTTTGTTGATGACCAAGTTGAAACCCTCCTTGAGATGCTAGATGACTTCGAAATCGTAAAGCATCAAAGAGATCTTCCAAAAGAGGTGTGGGATTACCTTAAGCAAGAACGCTTCTTTTCATTAATCATTTCCAAAGAGTTCGGCGGTCGAGATTTTCTTCTCTAGCTAACTCAACCATAGTGACCAAAATTGCATCTCGCAGCCTAAGTGCTGCCGTTACCGTTATGGTGCCTAACTCACTAGGTCCAGGCGAGCTCCTATCTCACTACGGTACTGAAGAGCAGAAAAATTACTGGCTACCACGACTTGCTAACGGTGAGGATATCCCTTGCTTCGCATTGACTGGCCCTGAAGCCGGTTCTGATGCCGGTGCGATTCCGGATTCTGGTCAGGTTTGCTTTGGCGAGCATGAAGGCAAAGAAGTTCTAGGTATCAAGCTTAACTGGAACAAGCGCTATATTACGCTAGCACCTGTTTCAACTGTACTTGGCTTAGCGTTCAAACTGTACGACCCTGAAAACCATCTCGGTAAAGGCGAAGAACTAGGTATTACATGCGCACTGATTCCAACCAGCCATCCTGGTGTAGTTGTCGGTGAGCGTCACGACCCGCTTGGACTTGCCTTTATGAATGGTCCAACTCGAGGTAAAGATGTGTTCATTCCGATGGAGTGGCTAATCGGTGGGGCAGACTATGCAGGTAAAGGCTGGCGCATGCTGGTTGAATGTCTGTCGGCAGGTCGCGGTATCTCTCTACCGGCACTAGGTACAGCGGTTGGCCAACTGACCGCGAAAACCACGGGTGCCTATTCGCTAGTTAGAAAGCAGTTTGGTTTGTCGATTGGTAAGTTTGAGGGGGTAGCAGAGGGACTGGCACGCATCGGCGGCTTTAACTACCTACTAGAAGCAAGCCGAACATTAACCACTACAGCGTTAGATAGCGGTGAAAAGCCGGGTATTGTTACTGCCATTGCTAAATATCACATGACAGAGATGGCCCGCACGGTACTTGATGATTCAATGGATATTCACTCAGGACGTGCTATCCAACAAGGCCCGATGAACTACTTGTCGCATCACTACTACGGCATCCCGGTGGCGATTACAGTAGAAGGGGCAAATATCCTGACCCGAAATCTGATGATCTTTGGTCAAGGTGCAACGCGATGTCATCCTTATGTGCTTAAAGAGATGGCGCTGGCCTCTGAAGAGGACCAAGCAAAAGCGGCTGAAGAGTTCGATAACCTACTGTTCAAACATATTGGCCATGCAACCAAGAACAGCTTTGGCTCTCTGTTTGGTGCTCTGACCGCCTCCAGTTTCACCTCAGCACCTGTTTCTGGTCCAACTAAGGGCTATTACCAAGATATGACCCGTCTAAGTAAGGCGTTGGCGGTAAGTGCTGATTTTGCCATGCTGACCCTCGGTGGCGATCTTAAACGTAAGGAGCTTATCTCAGCACGCCTTGGGGACCTGCTAAGTTATCTATACCTAGCATCTGCGGCTCTTAAGAAGTTCCACGATGAGGGACAAAAATCCGAAGACCTTCCATACCTTCGCTATGCAGTAGAGCACTGCTTACAACAAGGTGCGAAATCTCTGCAAGAAGCGTTAAATAACTATCCGGTCATTTGGGCTAAGTATCTTATGAAGCTACTGGTATTCCCTCTGGGTAATAACTTTAAAGGCCCGAGTGACAAGCTAGTGATGCAGGTGGCAGAGCTTCTTATGACTCCTGGAGAGCAGCGAGATCGACTGACTGACCTATGTTATGTAGGCTCTAAAGATGGTGACGCTGTCGGTATTATGGAAAGGGCCTTCGTTGCCATGCATGAAGTAAAACCGCTAGAGAAGAAGGTCAATCTTGCCATCAAAGAGGGCAAGGTTGAGAAGAAAGCCTCTTTACTTGATAAGCTCAACGCTTGTAAGCAGCAAGGCATTCTCTCTCAAGCCGAAGTAAACCAAGTGCTTGAGGCTGATAAGCTGAGATACCGTGCAATTCAGGTGGATCATTTTAGCCATGACCTTACCCAAGTGCTAACCGATGCACCAACAGAAATCCGTTCGGTCGAGAAAGACGATGCAGCTTAGTGAAAGTTAGATAAGAAAAAACGCCCTGATGGGCGTTTTTTATGATTAGAATTTAAGGCTTAGCTGCATACCGACAAACTGTGCGTCATAAGGCGCACCGGAATCGAGAGCAAAGGCAGCTGCATCTTGCGAGCCAAACCATGGGTTGGTCACAAAGCTGGCTTCAGCATCGCCGCCCCATGCATCGGTAATCCAATAGTGGATGTGACCCACTGGGTTTAGGAAGAATAGGGAAACGCTACCCATGGTAGATGATCCCCAGACCTTACCGCCATTTGCCAGAACCTCTTGCTCCCCTTGCAGCATAAGTTCACCCACAACCGCACCAAACATAGGTGTTATGAAAAGATCCTGCCAAGAAGGGACTTCTGCAAACGCCTCTACACCGTATTCCCAGAAAAGGGCAGACATAGCAAAGGAATAACCAAAGGATTCAAATTCGTTGAAGCCGGCGTGACGCGCTGCGGTATAGTAAACACCACCAAAGTATGGGTGCATGATGTAGTTTAGGAAGTGTTCATCGCGATCCCATGTAGGACCCGCCTTCACGTTTTCTACCCACTTATCACCAAGCTTGCTAAGGTCGCGTGCGTCATCGTCCCATTTGGTGATACTTTCTGGTAGCAGTGTCATCAAACCAACGGTAACCACACTAAGACCTAAAATGGTGTAGGTTTGCTCGGCGAGGTAATCCCAGTCTTTACCATCTGAGACACTTAGGTGCATAGGGTAATGTTTAGCGTCGAGATCCAACGCCGTTTCTTTCGAATCTAGCGAGAAGGAATGCAGATCGACATTAGATTTTGCACAGTATTGATAAGCATCGTCGCATTGATAGCTGTATGAAAACTCGTTATGTTTGTTAGTATCCTGTAGAGCATAACTCTGGGCACTGACTAGCATGCCAAGCGACGCAGCAATTTTCTTGAATTGCACTCAAGACTCCCTTGCAAAATAATTCTCGATCGTTATCACAATTATCTATTATTTTAGTTCTAATTAAAACAGAGGCTTAGCTCGATTTTTGAGCGGTTGCTCATGTTGCATATAAACGTCGCTTAAGATACGCGAATGTGTCGTGAACTAAGGGACTAAAACTAGTATAGACACTAATAAAGGCAAAATTTTGGTACAAAGTAATCCCCCTAAGATAGCCATGCTGAGCACAGGTGAAGAGGTTCTGTTTGGTGACATCGTCGATACCAACGCCAGTTGGCTCTCTTCGACCCTATTTGAGTCGGGCTTTCAAATGACTACGCGCACCACGGTAGGGGACAGTTTAGAAGCCATTTCATCGGCCCTGAGCCATCTAGCAGACAAACACGATGTGGTAATAGTGAATGGTGGTTTAGGACCAACCAGCGACGACTTGACCGCCGAGGCGGCTGCGCTATCCGCAAACACACAACTAGAGCTGTATCCAGAGTGGGTAGAGCGAATCCAGCAGATGTTTGATAGCTGGGGACGCGAGATGCCAGAGTCGAATATTAAGCAGGCCATGCTACCCCAAGGTAGTACCATCTTAGATAATCCTCGTGGGACAGCATGCGGATTTACCGTGAATATCTCTGGGGCGCAGTGTTATTTCACACCTGGTGTTCCCCATGAGTTTAAGACCATGGTTAATCAAGAGATCATTCCACATATGCAGCTAATCACGCCTGTATCGAGGCGAAGAAGATCCACAGGCTCTTCACCTATGGGCTTTCTGAGTCTGGCATTGCTAATACGTTAGAACCACTATCGAGGCCCCAAGGCGTTACCTTAGGATACCGCTCAGCGCTTCCTTATATTGAGGTGAAGGTATTTTATAACGAGTTCTCTACAGAGGTAGAAGAGTATGTCGGCAGGGTAGAGCAGCTTCTTATCGACAATACGGTCTCCACCAACTGTCATCCCGTAAAAGCGGTGTTTGATAGGCTTCAGCAGCGAGTTGCTATTTTTGATGGTGTTACCCAAGGCTTTTTTCACAGCTGGCTAGCCGAGTCTACCCAAGGGGCAGCGAACCTAGTGTCTGTTAACCAATCTAGCGATGAGCTGTTAGATTTTGGCTTGGATATCAAATCCTTTTATAGCTTGAACTTGCAACAAAGTGGTGAGAAACAGTGGCAACTCAAGCTAAAAACACAGAATAATATCTTGTCTCAAACCGTTGAATTTAAGAGAGATTACAGTTTTAAGGCGAGATCTGTAGTGATTTCCGCTATTGCCTTGGATATGTTACGCCGTGACGTGAATGAGCTAGAGCCTTGGGGAAACTACGGCTCAGTGGTGCGACTCTCGTCAGAGATAGTCAAACTGTGATGTTTGCCCAAAACGCATTGTAAAACTTTGAACTTAATCATGGGATATATAACAAAAAGATCTATCGCCTAAGGCCTTGTCGTTCAAGGGGTTCTTGTTGAGAAGATAAATTAGCATGATTCACTACTTCCCTAAACAAACCGTCAACTTATAATGAAGGTTCCCTAAAAATTTACTGCTTTCAAACAAGGGCATGGTGCCCCTTAACGACAAGGAGGACTTTATGCAAAATCATTCAAGGATTGAGGTTTGGTATCGAGTCGGAACTGAACAGGTACTGCTAGGAGAGGTTGAACATTCGGATCAAATTAACCTTTTCTCTATGTGGCGCAGTGTGCAGATTCTTGGTACGCCAATCTCCTCTGAGGCTTCAGCCAATTACACCCTCAAACTGTTTGATGATGATGGACAGGAGATAGGGCGTAAGGTGGTATCTGAAAAGGATGCTGAAGCGATTCTAGGCAACCACCATTGGATGGTGCGCCAGTGCCGTAACCTGTTTACTCAGTCGACTCCAGAGACGTTACAGGTCGTGGCAGGCTAGGTTCAATAGTGAAGATAAAAAGAAAACGCTCTGCAAATGCAGAGCGTTTTTTTATGCTTGGAACTTGTATCAAGAAGCGTGTTTTACCTGGTTGTGCAGATTGACCTGCGCTAGGTCCACATCACTTTTTGCTCGGCAGATGCATGGCAATATCTCATCTTCTTTGAGATAGGCCATGGCAAAGCCGATATACTCGACCTCACCGCTTTCGAGCTTGCAACGGCACGCACCACAGTGACCATCTCGGCAGTTGTATTCTGGCTTTAGTCCAGACATTTCCATCGACTCTAGCAGGGTAGAGTTCTTTGAATTGACCAGGTTGGTGACTTTATTGATGGTGACCTTATGCATGATTAAAGTTCGAAGTCCTCAAAGTCTTCTGTGGATACTTCGTTATCAATCTGACCTACAAGGTACGAGCTGATCTCCGCTTCTTGAGGTGCAACCTGAACGTTATCTGATGACAGCCACGCGTTGATCCAAGGGATAGGGTTGTTGGTTGCTTCTGGGTATACAGAAGGAAGACCTACCGCTTGCATACGGATGTTGGTGATGTACTCAACGTATTGACACAGGATGTCTTTGTTAAGACCAATCATAGAGCCGTCTTTAAACAGGTATTCTGCCCACTCTTTCTCTTGCTCTGCCGCGTCTTTGAAGATGGCAATACACTCATCTTTCGCTTCTTCAGCAATCTGCAAGAATGCGAAGTCGTCTTGACCGTTGCGTAGTAGGTTCAGCATGTGCTGAGTACCAGACAGGTGAAGGGCTTCATCGCGAGCGATAAGCTTGATGATCTTCGCGTTACCTTCCATGAGCTCACGCTCTGCGAAAGCGAATGAACAAGCAAAGCTCACGTAGAAGCGGATCGCTTCTAGCGCGTTTACAGACATTAGGCAAAGATACAGCTGCTTCTTAAGCGCCATTAGGTTTACGTCAACCGTCTCACCCTTGATCTCGTGCTTACCTTCGCCGTAGCGATGGTAGTCGTTGGTCATCTCGATAAGCTTGTCGTAGTAGTGAGCGATGTCTTTAGCACGCTTTAAGATGTGCTCGTTCTCTACGATATCGTCAAATACAACCGCAGGGTCATTAACGATGTTACGAATGATGTGTGTGTATGAGCGTGAGTGGATAGTCTCAGAGAAAGACCAAGTCTCAATCCAGGTTTCAATCTCAGGCAGAGAAACCAAAGGTAGTAGCGCTACGTTCGGACTACGGCCTTGGATAGAATCAAGCAGTGTTTGATACTTCAGGTTACTGATAAAGATATGCTTCTCGTGCTCAGGCAGCTTGTTGTAGTCGATGCGATCGCTCGATACGTCTACTTCTTCTGGACGCCAGAAGAAAGAAAGTTGTTTTTCGATCAGCTTCTCGAAGATCTCAAATTTTTGCTGGTCATAACGAGCAACGTTAACCGGCTGACCCAAAAACATAGGTTCTTTTAAGCTGGTCGTTTTTATTTTGGGTAAAAGTGCTATAGGCCATTGTAACCTCGAATTATTCCTTAATATGTAACGTCAATAGGGGAGCCCACGGCTCCCTCAGCTTAAATTTAGATTTTGCAACCGCCGCCAGCGCAATCGTCATCTTGCTCCACAGCCACGTCTTTCTGGTCGTCTTTCGCGCCGTCACGGGTGTTGTGGTAGTAAAGGGTCTTCACACCAACTTATACGCGGTTAGAAGGTCGCGAAGCAGCAGCTTCATTGGCACCTTGCCGTTCTCGTATTTGTTCGGGTCATAGTTAGTGTTCGCAGAGATAGATTGGTCTACGAATTTCTGCATGATGCCCACAAGGTTTAGATAACCGTTGTTATTCGGGATATCCCACAATAGCTCGTAGTTCTCTTTGTACTTAGTGAACTCAGGCACTACCTGCTTCAAGATGCCATCTTTCGATGCTTTCACTGATACGTAACCACGTGGTGGCTCGATACCGTTAGTCGCATTCGAGATCTGAGAAGAGGTCTCAGAAGGCATTAGTGCGGTTAGAGTCGAGTTACGCAGACCGTGCTGTTTGATCTCACGACGCAGCTCTTCCCAGTCATAGTGCAGCTCTTCTTCAACGATGCCATCTAGAGAGCTCTTATAGGTATCGATCGGTAGGATACCTTGAGAGTAAGTCGTCTCGTGGAAAGATGGGCAAGCACCTTGCTCTTTTGCTAGCGCAACAGAAGCTTTTAGCAAGTAGTACTGCATTGCTTCAAAGGTGCGGTGAGTCAGGCCGTTTGCACTGCCGTCTGAGTACTTCACGCCATGCTTAGCAAGATAGTATGCGTAGTTGATAACACCCACACCTAGAGTACGACGGTTCATGGTCGAGATCTTCGCTGCTGGAAGAGGGTAGTCTTGGTAATCAAGCAGTGCATCTAGAGCACGAACGACTAGCTCAGAGAGCTCTTCGAAATCGTCTAGGTTTTGGATTGCACCTAGGTTGAACGCAGATAGCGTACACAGTGCAATTTCACCGTTTTCATCTTCTACGTTCGCCAGTGGCTTAGTAGGAAGGGCAATCTCAAGACATAGGTTAGATTGACGAACTGGTGCTACGCTCGCATCGAACGGGCTGTGAGTATTACAGTGGTCCACGTTCTGGATGTAGATACGACCAGTAGATGCACGCTCTTGCATCAGGATGCTGAACAGCTCAATCGCTTTAACCTGCTCTTTCTTGATGCTGTCGTCCGCTTCGTATTGAACGTATAGGCGCTCAAACTCGTCTTGGTCTTGGAAGAAGGCATCATATAGACCCGGTACGTCTGATGGCGAGAACAGGGTGATGTTGCCACCTTCAATCAAGCGGCTATACATTAGCTTGTTAAGCTGAACGCCGTAGTCCATGTGACGAACACGGTTTTCTTCTACACCACGGTTGTTCTTAAGAACCATAAGGTTCTGAACTTCACCGTGCCATAGTGGATAGAATACTGTTGCTGCACCGCCACGCACGCCACCTTGAGAACAGCATTTAACTGCTGTCTGGAAGTATTTATAGAAAGGAATACAACCAGTGTGGAAGGCTTCACCACCGCGGATCTCCGAACCTAGCGCACGGATTCGACCAGCGTTGATGCCGATACCTGCACGTTGTGATACGTAGCGTACGATAGAGCTCGCTGTTGCGTTGATAGAGTCTAGGCTGTCACCACACTCGATCAGCACGCATGAGCTGAACTGGCGAGTAGGGGTGCGCACACCAGACATGATTGGCGTTGGCAGAGAGATCTTAAAGGTAGATACCGCATCGTAGAAACGACGAATGTAATCTAGGCGCGTTTCGCGTGGATACTTCGAGAATAGGCACGCCGCTACAAGGATATACAGGAACTGAGCACTCTCGTAGATCTCTTTAGTTACGCGGTTTTGTACAAAGTACTTACCTTCAAGCTGTTTAACCGCAGCATATGAGAAATCTAGATCGCGTTTGTGGTCAATGAAAGAGTCCATCAACTCGAATTCTTCGCGAGAGTAGTCTTCTAGTAGGTGTTGGTCGTACTTGCCCATGTCTACTAGTTTTGCAACGTGATCAAACAGCGCTGGTGGCTCATATTGACCATAGGCTTTCTTACGCAGGTGGAAGATAGCTAGGCGAGCCGCCAGGTATTGATAATCTGGAGTTTCTTCAGAGATCAGATCCGCAGAGGCTTTGATCATGGTCTCATGAATATCTGACGTGGTAATACCGTCGTAGAATTGGATTTGAGA
Organism: Vibrio ishigakensis; assembly: GCA_000830475.1. Taxonomy (GTDB): domain Bacteria; phylum Pseudomonadota; class Gammaproteobacteria; order Enterobacterales; family Vibrionaceae; genus Vibrio; species Vibrio ishigakensis_A. Next base: position 150,690 of record BBSC01000004.1, read on the forward strand.
CTTAAGTTCTACTTGAGAAACAGACACATTGTCTAGGCCTTCCGCTGCCCAGGTAATAACGCGATGGATCTTCTCTAGATCTATCGGTTCAGTACGTCCATGACGCTTTGTGACGGTAAGATTGTGGTTCATTCTGTTAGATATCCATAACATCAACGATGAAAGCCACATTTTTCATTATTTGAAATGAATTACATGTGACTTTGTGATCCAAGTCTAGCTTGTTAGAAAGCTAGAAACACTACATATAGGGGGTCACCCTTAACTGAGTTACAAGATAGTGCGGTTGCCTGAGGTTTTCAAGTTTCCGTTCCTGTATTAGTTGTGGATAACTGGTGGGTGGAAAATTTTCAGTTAGCGTTCACTTACTTTGTGGTTTAGCGCCACTTTGACTTTGTTTTTATACGGGCTTGTGAGTGAATTAAATTTGTACTTCCCAAAAAATAAATTACTTGATCTTTATCAGGGAATTGGATCGAAACGGCTGTTTTTGAGGTGCTGAAAAAGGCAACAAAAAGCCCCTCAAGGAGGGGCTTAATTAGTCAACCTTTTGGGTGTGGACTATGTAATTGACGTCCACATTTGGTGTTAGCTGATAGCTATCACTGAGCGGCCTGTAACCGATACCCGTGATGCCCTTATCTTGAAGTGGGGTTTGGTCGATAAAGCGAATAAGCTCAGATGGCTTTAAGAACTTGTTGTAGTCGTGGGTACCTTTAGGTAGCAGTTTCAAAATGTATTCCGCACCTAGGATGGCGAAGGCGTATGACTTAGGGTTTCTGTTTAGGGTAGAGAAGAAGACATGACCGCCTGGCTTAACTAACTTGGCGCAAGAGGCGATAACAGACATAGGGTCTGGCACGTGCTCAATCATCTCCATGCAGGTGACCACATCGTAACTTGCTGGATTTTCATCGGCGTGCTCTTCTACTGTAGTACGAACGTAGTTTACCTTGGCCCCAGATTCGAGTGCGTGCAGTCTTGCAACCTCAAGTGGCTCTTTACCCATATCTAGCCCAGTTACATCGGCGCCTTCCAGTGCCATGCTTTCGGCCAAGATACCGCCACCGCATCCAACATCTAGCACCTTCTTACCAAATAGGCCCTGCACATTGTCTTGAACGTATTGCAAGCGAAGAGGGTTGATTTGGTGAAGGGGTTTGAATTCTCCCTGTTTGTCCCACCAACGAGAGGCGAGGTCTTCAAACTTTTTGATTTCGGCGAGGTCGACGTTTTTTCCCTGAGTCATACTTATTATTGAGTTACCAATTTTGGGGCATTATATACACAAACTATTACGCCGCGCAGTAACAAAAGGGGCATTTTGCCGCCCATGCAGGCAGTTGGTTGATTTTTAGCTGTTGTTGAAATCGTCGAAAATGCTTGTTTTTCATACCAATAATTCTGATTAGTTTATTTTATGCGCATTTGAGTTAAATGTGAGGTCTGAGCCTAGGTTCTGACTAATGAAAGTAATGCCAGAGTCGGCATTTGTGTGTTATATTTTTTAGATTATTAGGGGAAGATATATCTAAGAAACCTTAGTAAGAAGAGACTTCACTTGAGGTTGTTTGGATATAGTACGATCTAACAATAGAGGGATAATGCTCTATGAGCGATCTAGCAAAAGAGATCACACCGGTTAACATTGAAGACGAGCTACGAGGTTCATACCTTGACTATGCGATGTCGGTTATTGTTGGCCGTGCACTGCCGGATGTAAGAGACGGCTTAAAACCAGTACACCGCCGCGTTCTGTTCGCAATGAACGTTTTGGGTAACGACTGGAACAAACCTTATAAAAAGTCTGCACGTGTTGTAGGTGACGTAATCGGTAAATATCACCCACATGGTGATAGTGCGGTATATGACACTATTGTACGTATGGCTCAACCGTTTGCACTGCGCTATATGCTTGCAGATGGTCAAGGTAACTTTGGCTCCATCGATGGCGACTCTGCTGCGGCGATGCGTTACACCGAAGTGCGCATGTCAAAGATTGCTCATGAACTGCTGGCCGATCTTGATAAAGAGACGGTTGACTATGTACCAAACTATGATGGTTCAGAGCAGATTCCTGCAGTACTTCCTACTAAGGTACCAAACCTGCTAGTTAACGGTTCTTCTGGTATCGCAGTTGGTATGGCGACCAACATTCCGCCACATAACCTAACTGAGGTTATTGATGGCTGTCTTGCTTTCATTAAGAATGAAGAGATCACCATCGATGAGTTGATGGATTTCATTCCTGGTCCAGACTTCCCAACCGCTGCTCTTATCAGTGGCCGTAAGGGCATCGTTGATGCTTATAAGACAGGTCGCGGTAAGGTTTACATGCGTGCTAAGGCTGAGATTGAAGCTGATAGCAAAGGCAAAGAGACCATCATTGTTACCGAGATCCCGTATCAGGTTAACAAGCTCGCTTGATTGAGAAGATCGCCGAGTTAGTAAAAGATAAGAAAGTAGAGGGCATCAGTGCCCTGCGCGACGAGTCAGATAAAGACGGTATGCGTATTGTTATCGAATGTAAGCGTGACTCAGTAGGTGAAGTAGTTCTCAACAACCTATACGCTCACACTCAGCTACAAACTACCTTCGGTATCAACATGGTTGCGCTGGATAAGGGCCAACCTAAGCACTTCAACCTAAAAGAGATGTTGAAGGCGTTTGTTGATCACCGTCGTGAAGTAGTAACTCGTCGTACTATCTTCGAACTGCGCAAAGCGCGTGAGCGTGCTCATATCCTTGAAGGTTTGGCACTGGCACTGGCGAACATCGATGAAATTATCGAGCTAATTCGTCAAGCACCAACGCCAGCAGAAGCGAAAGCGGGCCTAGTGGCACGCGGTTGGGACTTGGGCATGGTTGCTACCATGCTAGAGCGCGCGGGCACCGATGCAGCTCGCCCAGAGTGGCTAGAAGCCGAGTACGGTATCCGTGATGGACAGTACTTCCTAACCGAGCAACAAGCGCAAGCTATCCTAGATCTACGTCTACAAAAGCTGACCGGTCTAGAACACGAAAAAATCCTAGACGAATACAAAGCGCTTCTAGAAGAGATTGCAGAGCTGATGCATATCCTTGCAAGCACTGAGCGTCTGATGGAAGTGATCGTAGAAGAGCTTGAAGCGATTCGTGAAGGCTATGGTGATGCTCGTCGTACCGAGATCACAGCGGCTATACATGACATTGATATGGAAGAGCTGATTGCACAAGAAGACGTAGTAGTGACCCTGTCTCACGAAGGCTATGTTAAGTATCAAATCCTGAGCGACTACGAAGCACAGCGTCGTGGTGGTAAAGGTAAGAGTGCAACTAAGATGAAGGATGAAGACTACATTGAGCGTCTTCTAGTGGCGAATACCCACGACAACATCCTTTGCTTCTCTACTCGCGGTAAGACTTATCGTCTGAAGGTGTATCAATTGCCTCAAGCAAGCCGCACCGCACGTGGTAAGCCAATCGTGAACATTCTTCCTCTGGAAGAGGGTGAGCGTATTACAGCTATCCTGCCTGTTTCTGAATTCAGTGAAGATAAGTTTATCTTCATGGCAACCGCTGACGGTACGGTTAAGAAGACCTCGCTAGATCAGTTCTCTAACGTACGTTCTAACGGCCTAATCGCGGTTAACCTACGCGATGAAGATAGCCTAATTGGCGTTGATATCACCTCAGGTGAAGACGACATCATGCTGTTCTCGAAAGCGGGTAAAGTGGTTCGTTTCAATGAATCTCAAGTTCGTGGCATGGGTCGTACAGCCGCTGGTGTTCGTGGTATCAAGCTAAACGGTGACGACCAGGTTGTGTCTCTAATCGTTCCTCATAACGAGGGTGACATCCTAACCATCACAGAGAACGGCTATGGTAAGCGCACGGTACTTGAAGAGTACCCAGCGAAGAGCCGTGCAACTCAAGGTGTTGTTTCTATCAAGGTATCTGAGCGTAACGGCAGCGTTGTTGGCGCGGTTCAGACCGAAGAGGGCGATGAGTTCATGGTTATCACTGACGGCGGTACGTTAGTACGTAGCCGTGTTGCTGAGGTGAGCCAAGTGGGTCGTAACACTCAAGGTGTGACCATCATTCGTACCATTGAAGACGAACGCGTGGTTGCTCTTCAGCGTATCGATGAGATCGAAGAGCTGGAAACTTCTGAAGAAGAAGGCGAAACAGTAGCAACTAACGAGCCTGAGCAAAATAGCGACAGCGAGTAATCGTTAAAAGCGAGAAAAGCGTTTAAAAGCCGAGCAAACAGCTCGGCTTTTTTATTGATACAGATCAACGCCTTGAATTATGATAGCCGAGCCCCTATGTGGTAATTGGTAACAGGACAATCAGAGAACGCTAATGGCAGATGTAAGAGCGCGAGTTCATTTAAAAGTAGGTAGCAAGAGCGATATTGAGGCTGAACTGCTTTCGTTTAACGGATTAAAAACCGAGAAAGAGCATGTAGCCTTATCTTTAAATCCGCAGATATCAATCAAACGGCACCTATCGTACGCATGCACTCGGAGTGTTTAACCGGCGATGTATTCCACTCATCTCGCTGTGATTGCGGAGAACAATTGGATGAAACCATCAACAAAATGGCGACCGAAGGCGGCGTTTTGCTTTATTTGCGTCAAGAGGGTCGTGGTATCGGTCTGTACAACAAGATTGATGCGTACCGATTACAAAGCGAAGGCTTGAACACCTATGAGGCGAACAACCACCTAGGCTTTGCTGACGACCTACGTGACTTTGAAGAAGCGGCGCAAATGCTTAAAGCTCTCGGGGTAAAACAGATCCGCCTAGTGACAAATAATCCTAAGAAGATCCGTGAACTGAAAGAGCACGGCATTGAGATTCAAGAGGTTATCAACACCATGGCCCACGTTAAGGCGGGTAATGAGAACTACCTAAAGGCCAAGGCTTCACACGGTAAACACAACCTCGACCTGTAATAAAATTTCCTCCTCTCGCGAGTCGAGAATCTTAGCTATGTTTGCCATACTTGAGGTATCCGTTTGGACGCTTCAAGTAGGTGAACATGGTTTGTTTTAAACGCAGACTCCTCTCTCTACTCTTGGCCAGTCTCTGTGCCATGCCTCTTTCTGCGTCCGACAAAAGCATGTTCCACACCCTAGGTTGGGTGAATCCCAATGTTGAGCTAAACGGGTTTTTAGAATATCCAGCGCTGGTACAGCAGGTTTACCGCGCTCATCACCATCAATTGATATGGCTTCAAATCGAAGATCAACTGCTCATTGAAGATATGCTTGAGATGCTCTCTCTTGCGGAGCTCTCCCCTCAATTCGAACAGCGGCTAGATGCATTAAGCCAGCTGCGCATTCAGCACAATTACTTTCAATACGATCTAATTGCCACCGACACCTTGCTAATGATCATGAGTTATCGCGCGCGCCTTTTAGAGAATCAAGAGACTTGGCTATTTGGTGAGGGTATCCCAGACCTTTGGTCAAATCCGCCTCAGCTGGAGCTTGATGCTCTTGAGCTCGCAATAGATAACAATCGGTTGAGTCAGTTTTTGATGCAGTTTGGCGGCTCGGAGCCTAATTATCGCGCCTACCAAACCGCTATCGACCATCTACAACAGCGACAAAACGAGGCCAGTGTCGACTATGAATCTGACACCTTGATCAGAGTCGGGGAGGAGTTGCCAAATCGAGAGCTATTGCATATTAAGCTTGAGTTGGCTGGCCTTGATTTAAGTACTGTCGATACACAAAAGGAATGGTATTCGAGGGATCTTGAGAAACTGGTTAAACAATTCCAAGAACAACATGGATTGCAACCGGACGGCATCATAGGACCGAATACCATAGAGTGGCTCAACTATCCCATAGAGGAGCGTATAAGACGTCTTGCTCTTAATGCTGAGCGCTCACACCTATGGCCAACCCAAAGAGAGGCCCTGGTGTTAGTCAACCTGCCTAGCTTCGAGCTGAATTACTTCTTTAGAGGTGATGTGGCGTTTTCTTCTAAGGTGATCATTGGTAAGAAAAAACGTAAAACGCCCATGATGGCCATCAAGATGGACTCTATGGTGCTGAATCCAGTGTGGAATGTACCGCCTAAGATCATGCGCGAGGATATCATTCCTGCTACTAGGCGAAATCCTGAGTATCTCAGTAGTCGAGGCATCCAGGTGATAAAAGGATGGAGCGACCCAACAGTTGTAGATCATAACCTTATCGAGTGGAACAAGGTTAACCCGAGAACCTTCCCATATCGAATGCGCCAGATCCCAAGCTCTGCCAATGCATTAGGAGCCTATAAATTTAACACCCCAAATAGGCGGGCAATTTACCTGCATGATACACCGTCTAAGCATCTGTTTGATAAAGAGTCACGCGCCTTTAGCTCTGGTTGTATTCGTGTGCAGTACGCAGATAAGTTTGCTCACACCTTGTCAGATACCCAAGGCTTTAGAAAGCGTAATATCTCTCCAATAGACAGCGATGCTAATACAAGGGTGGCGCTTAAGCGTCGTATACCCGTGCATCTTATCTATAAGACCTCATGGGTAGAGGATGGACGCATCCATTTCCGCGATGATGTCTATGGGTATGACCAAAGCCCAAAGTCTTCTAGCTTGGCAAGCCGCTAGTTATAAACCCAACTGTCTCATTCCATGTTTGATTTGAAGCCGTTGCGCGTGCTGTTAGCCTTGAGTTTAAAGGGCTTTGCTGTCATAGTCGGTGCCAGTTAATTTAGTTGTTTAGGTAAGTTATGGCTCTTCAATATCAGGTGGTTCCGGTAACCAGTTTGCGCAAATTGTTCTATCGTTTGGTGCGATGAAACCATGAAAGGTGTGGTGATCGACCCAGGCGGTGATGTAAAGCAGTTGGTGGCGCTCATCAAAGAGCTTGGCGTTGAGGTAGAAAAACTGGTACTGACTCACGGTCATCTTGACCATGTTGGTGGCAGTGAAGAGCTCGCTGACGCACTTAGCACGCCTATCGTAGGTCCACACAAGGCAGATAACTTCTGGCTACAGAGCCTAGAAGGCCAAAGCCAGATGTTTGGTTTCCCTCTAACAGAGGCTTTCGAGCCGAGCGAGTGGCTAGACGAGGGTGACAAAGTTACCTTTGGCAATCAATCGTTGGACGTGATTCATACTCCGGGTCATACCCCGGGCCACGTAGTTCTGTATAGCGAAGAAGCGAAGTTGGCATTTGTCGGTGATGTGCTGTTCAAGGGTGGTGTAGGCCGAACTGACTTCCCTAAGGGTGATTTTAATACTCTTATCGCATCTATTAAACAGAAGCTATGGGCACTGGGTAATGAAACGCGTTTTGTCCCAGGCCATGGTCCAGAGTCTACTTTTGGTGCGGAACGAGCGTCGAATCCATTTGTAGCTGACGAGATGCCTTTATACTAGAGACTAACTAGTGCGTGCGGCAGCCAGTACTGCCGCATCAGTCCCACGAATTCATCCCCATCACGATCAAGATCGCCTACAGCGATAAAGAGATCGTAGCCCCAAAATTTTCTTTGGTGTTGCATGCGTCTATATAGCTCGCTTGCAGGCCTTTTAAGACATACTCTTCTTTTACGACCTCTCTTGAATCGAGCACCATATCCTGAAATTGCTCTTGTGCCCCTTGTTCGCTGGCCCCTAGGTAGAGTAGTGCCTCTGCTGCAGCAAGATCTCACTGATCACGCGAGGGGAGATACTATTGATGAATCTATCGGGTTCGCTCAGTTTAATACCGATCCAAGGTAGTGGCTCTGCGGTAGGGTCTTTACTGATGCAGCGTCCAAGGTTACCAATATTGCGCCATTGTAATACCCAGCCACCTTTATAGGTGTGTTGTTGAAAGTGGGTGTTGGTGATGGTGAACTTAATAATGCTGCGTCTATAGAAGTGCAGGGTTAGGGTGTAGACGACGGCTGCAACGAACAAGATGCCTAGCGTCCCTTGGGCCGAGTGTGAAAAGGTACTTAGCCAAACAGACAATAAGATGTAAGCAAGGGTTACAACGCCACTGGTTTTTCGCCCTATCTTAAATTTTTCATTGGTTAGCTGCAGGGTACGCACGTTGATTTCTCTCTATGTCCTTGTTTTTACTCTAGCGCAATTATTTAGGCGGATCGTTAATACTAGACCTAAATTTACTTTCTTACCTTATTACGTTTTGTTTCCGTGCTTGGATGCACCATTTTGGTTAAATCTTTTATAAGTCACTGAATTAGGTCCATATTTAACCCAATGCTTATAAAAAGCAGTACCTCTACGAAGATATAGTCACCACTTCAGGTGGCGTCCAGGGACAAAGGGAGAAACGTATGGCGTTTAAATCTAAATGGATTAAAGCGTGTGTGAGCAGTGTGGCTTTGGTTGTTGGCCTAATCGGGACTAGCGGCGCCGCTGCAGATGACAAGGTGTATCGACTCAAACTAGCAGAAACATGGGGACCAAACTTCCCAATTTTCGGTGATGCGACCAAGAACATGGCGGCCATGGCAGAGAAAATGTCTAATGGTCGATTGAAGATCCGTATCGACTCTTCTAACAAACACAAAGCACCATTCGGTGTGTTTGATATGGTGAAATCCGGACAATATGACATGGGCCACTCGGCTTCTTATTATTGGAAGGGCAAGGTTCCAAATACGCTTTACTTCACTACCATGCCATTTGGCATGACGGCACCTGAGCAATATTCTTGGTTCTACTACGGCGGTGGTATGGAACTGATGGAAGAGGTGTATAGTCCCCATAACCTAATGTCCTTCCCTGGTGGTAACACTGGCGTACAGATGGGTGGCTGGTTCCAAAAAGAGATCAATTCTGTGGATGACCTTAAGGGTCTTAAGATGCGTATCCCAGGCTTTGCCGGAGAGGTTCTAGCAGAGCTAGGTGCGAAGCCAACCAACATTGCACCGGGTGAGCTTTATACAGCCCTTGAAAGAAAAACCATCGACGCCCTTGAGTGGGTAGGGCCATCACTTGACCTTCGCATGGGCTTTCATAAGATTGCGCCATACTACTACACAGGTTGGCATGAGCCAGCGACCGAGCTCCAGTTCCTAGTTAACAAGCGTACTTGGGATAAGCTTCCAGCGGATCTGCAAGAGATCCTGCGTGTAGCTATGCGTACCGCCGCTTACGATATGTACACCCAATCTACCTATGAAAGTGGTAAGAACTGGGCAAGCATCAAGACTGACTACCCAGATGTTCAGGTGAAGGACTTCCCACCTGAGGTTATTAGCCAGCTACGTGCAGCAAACGATAAGCTTCTTGCTGAACATGCGGCTAAAGATGCTACAGCTAAGAAGATCCAGATGTCACAGGCTGACTATTTGAAGCAGGTGCGTTCTTGGACGGAAATCTCGGATAAAGCCTATTTAAACAGTTCAAATTAATCCCCGCAGGTGACCTTTCGAGGTCACCCAAATAGGTTTCGATGGAGCAAGGCAGGGAGGTCGTTTGCTGAAATCTTTAATGAAAATTACCGATAAGATCTGCAACACACTCGGACATTTGTCGAGTGTGTTGTTTTTGTTATTGCTAGCAAATGTGGTGTATGACGTAGTGATGCGCTACGTATTCAATGATGTGTCGATTGCGATGCAGGAATTAGAATGGCACCTGTTTGCGGCTGTGTTTCTTTTCGGTGTGCCGTTTGCGGTTAAAACCCACGGCCATGTGCGCGTTGATATTTTCTATGAGCGCTTCTCACCTAAGGTTCAATCCATTATCGACATTCTAGGTGTGCTGTTTTGGTTGATGCCATTCAGTCTCTTAGTCGCTTGGTACGGGATAGACTTTGCTTATCAAGCCTATGACATAGGCGAGACATCCGGTGACCCAGGCGGTCTACCGTATCGCTGGATCATCAAAGCCACCATTCCAGTGTCGTTTCTATTTATTGCAATCAGTGGTATCGGTTTGATCCTCCACTCGCTTGAGCGCTTAACCAGGGAGGGAGTTCGATGATAGGCATAGTCATGTTTTTTGTGGCGCTGTTTGCGCTGTTATTGGGTTTCCCAGTTGCCTTTACCTTTGGCGGCATTGCACTGATCTTCGGTGTTTGGTCGGAAGGTTGGGATATGTTCGCCTTTATGCCGTATCGCATCGAATCCATCATGCAAAACACGGTTTTGATGGCGGTACCTCTGTTTATCTTCATGGGGTTGGTACTGCAGAAAACTAGATTGGCAGAGCAACTCTTAGAAGCCATGGGTCGACTATTCGGCGGGGTGCGTGGTGGTATCGCCATCTCTACTGTAGTGGTGGGGGCGCTGCTAGCAGCATCTACTGGCGTAGTGGGGGCATCGGTTGTGGCTATGGGCTTATCTCGCTGCCTGTGATGCTCAAATACAACTATGATACGCGCCTTGCCTGCGGCACCATCTGTGCGTCAGGCACACTTGGCCAGATCATTCCGCCATCTATCGTTTTGATCTTGCTGGGTGACGTGCTTGGTGTGCCGGTAGGGGATTTGTTCCAGGCCGCTATTGGCCCTGGCGTGGTACTGGTCATAGCCTATGTTATCTATATCGCAGCCTTTGCCTACTTCAAGCCAGAAGCGGCGATGCCAATTCCGCAGGAGGATGATCTAAGTAAAGGGCAGCAGTGGGCTTCAGCATTAAAAGCCATAGTGCCTCCGCTTGCGTTGATTATTGTGGTGTTGGGCTCTATCTTTGCCGGTATCGCAACGCCTACTGAGTCGGCAGCTTTGGGGGGGGCCGGGGCTATCTTACTCTCGGTTCTGTATCGCCAATTCTCATGGAAGCTCATTTACGAGTCTTCTGTTGAGACGGTTAAAGTAACCGCCATGGTGTTTGCTATCTTGCTAGGTGCAACCGCATTTTCAATGGCCTTTACCTACACAGGTGGTGACTATTTGGTAGAGGAGTGGATGCTTGCATTGCCGGGAGAGAAGTGGGGTTTCTTGATCCTAGTGATGCTGGTTATCTTGTTGCTGGGCTTCTTTATCGATTTTGTCGAGATCTGCTTTATTATCGTACCCATCATAGCGCCGGTGGCTGAACTCCTTGGCATTAACATGGTGTGGTTTGCCATCTTGGTGGCAATGAACTTGCAGACCTCCTTCCTGACCCCGCCGTTTGGCTTCAGTCTCTTTTATTTAAAAGGTGTAGCGCCTAAGTCGGTAACAACCAAGCAGATCTATCAGGGGGTGATTCCCTTTATCCTTATACAGATAGTGGTGTTAGCCAGTATTTTATTTATACCCGCATTGTACGGTTTATCAGCATTTAGTTAAATAATGTGCTTTATTTTCAGCGTGTTAGCGGATTTATTGTTCAAATTACGATATAATTGAAAGTTAATTACAAACCATGCCCTGCATAAGGAGGCTGCATGACTAAGGGTATCGATAAATACAGCATCGATAGTACCGACTACCAGATAGGACAGGATAATATCCAGAAATGGGGCTTAGACGTTCACAACGCCGTGTTCTCGGCAAGTGCGGGTCTAACCATTCTGTTCCTTCTCACTATGGTGTTTCTGGATGCAGAAACAGCCAAAACCGCACTAGACGGTTTGAAGAATAGTATCATCACGAACTTTGATGCTCTGTTCATTTGGGCGGGTAACATCTTCGTTATATTCTGCTTGATCCTGATTGTTTCGCCTTATGGCAAGATCCGCCTTGGCGGCAAAGACGCCACTACAGATTATTCCTTGTTGTCTTGGATTGCGATGCTATTCGCAGCGGGCATGGGTATCGGTCTGATGTTCTGGAGTGTGGCTGAGCCGTGGCTTACTTTACAGGTTGGTTCCATACCCCGCTTAACGTAGAACCGAATACACCGGAGGCTGCGAAGCTTGCTTTGGGTGCCACCATGTATCACTGGGGTCTTCACCCTTGGGCTATTTATGGCATCGTAGCGCTATCACTGGCTTTCTTTACCTATAACAAGGGCCTACCACTTTCTATTCGCTCGATCTTCTATCCAATCCTAGGTGACCGTACTTGGGGCTGGGCAGGTCATATCGTGGATACGCTAGCGGTTCTTGCAACCCTATTTGGTCTTGCTACCTCGTTAGGTTTAGGTGCGCAACAAGCGGCATCGGGTATCAACCATGTGTTTGGTATCTCTAGTGGCTTTGGGTTGCAGGTGGCGGTAATTACCGTGGTGACCATATTGGCTATAGTCTCGGTAATGCGAGGTATCGATGGCGGTGTTAAGGTTATCTCTAACATCAACATGCTGATCGCGTTCTTGCTACTGGGTCTGGTGATGTTCATCGGTTATCACGTTACCTTTAGCTCTATTACGACTACGATCGCAGCGTATGCTGAAAACCTAATTCCACTGAGTAATCCTCACGGTCGTGAAGATGAGGCGTGGTTCCAAGGTTGGACTGTATTCTACTGGGCTTGGTGGATTTCATGGTCCCCATTTGTAGGTATGTTTATCGCGCGTGTATCTAAAGGTCGTACTGTACGTGAGTTCATCACCGCGGTTCTGATTGTTCCAACAATCGTAACTGTAGTTTGGATGTCTGTATTTGGTGGTTTGGCTATCGACCAGGTAGTAAACCAAGTGGGCATTCTAGGTACCAAGGGTCTGACCGACGTATCTTTGGCTATGTTTGAGATGTTCGATTCTCTGCCTATGGGTAAGATGCTCTCTATCATCGCAGTAGTCTTGGTATTGGTGTTCTTTATCACCTCGTCTGACTCAGGCTCACTGGTAATCGACAGTATCACAGCTGGTGGTAAGGTTGATGCTCCTGTTGTTCAGCGTGTGTTCTGGGCATTTATGGAGGGTGCAATCGCGGTTGCTATGCTCTGGGTCGGCGGCTCGGAGGCGGTTCAAGCGCTTCAAGCGGGCGCTATCTCAACCGCACTACCGTTTACCTTTGTATTGCTGGCGATGTGTGTCAGCTTGCTAATGGGTATGGCGACAGAAGAGCGCTAAACCCATATATCTGAAAGTAGGGTCTCTTCATCATAATGATGAGAGACCTGAGCTTGAAGAAGTTCTGCCGTCGCTATGGCGTCTATCAAGGCGTCATGCGGCGTATAGGTTGGCAGGTTGTAGCGACTGCGACTTGCCCCTAATCTCACCGAAGCAGGTTTCTTACCCTGCAAACGCTTCCAAAGCCCTGACGTTAATCGCTTCTGATAATCCCACTCAATCTGCAGAGTATCGATCACCGGAAACTTGATCCCTTCTCCAAAACGTCTCTTGAAGGTGGCATTGAGAAAATCACGCTCTATCTGTCTATAGTGCACCACACAGATTTTACCGGCGATAGCCTCTAAAAACTCTGGCAGTATTTTGTTCAGATCCGGCGCATCTTCAAGGTCAGAGTGGGTAATACCATGGATCACCACAGAATCAGTGTTGAGCTTTTTCTTTGGCTTGATAAGCCAGCTCTTACTTTGTCTAAGATACACACGGTTAAGATCAAACGGCACAAGACCGATTGAGATGATCTCGTCCTTCTTTGCATCAAGCCGGTGGTCTCAAAGTCTAGAGCCAGCAGTGGGGTATCCTTGATGCTGGTTCCTCCTCGGGAAGTGGCGTTTCATAAAACTCTCTTAGCCAAGGCACCTTTGATTCACTGGCCTGCTTTTTTTGAAACTCATACCAATCAAATTTATCCATTATTGAATGAGTTCCCTTGGTAGCGGAACTTCAAGAAGTTCTGTGCGTTACTTAAGATCTGGAAAGCATCTTTTAAATTACGACGCTCAAAGTCAGACAGATTATCTGGCTCGATATTGTTATCTGGCTCGTTACCTTGCTCAATATCGATTGCTTGGTGTCTGATACGAACCATAGAGATAAACTCGAGCGCGTCCTTTAAATCCTGCGCTTTGCCTTTAGGAAGAAGCCTGAGTCTAGAATGTCATCCAGTCGCTCGAAGGAGTTCTGCTGTGTGGAACCTACCGCCAAAGCATGAACACGGATCAGGTCTGCCAATGGCGCAGTACCGCGACGTTTAAGGTTGATAGAGTTTTTATGCTTGCCGTCTTTCTCCATTACGAAGCTCTTGAAAAAGCCCAGTGGCGGAGTGCGGTTTAGTGCATTGCGAGCAAGGAATGTCAGGAATTTAGGGCTCTTACGCGCTTTCTTCACAATAAAGCGATTGAGCTGCTCAGCCCACTTGATCTGACCGTGCACACCGACAAGGTCGAAGAAGATAGAAGCGTTGAGTAGCGCTTTAGGGTTTGGATTGTCTATCCAATCGGAGAAGCACTCTTCCCACTCGGTCTGGGTCATACGCCAGATAGGGTTAGTGGCCATGATGTCACCGGTGCAATATGGGTAGCCACATTTATCCAAGCCATCAGACACCCATTGAGCCAGTTTGGCAAAGTATTTGTCGTGTTTGTCTTTTTCAAAGCTGTTGGAGAGGATGATAGCGTTGTCTTGGTCGGTAACAATAAGCTGCTCATCTCGAGCCATAGAGCCCAATGCTAAGAAGCAATAAGGAATCGGGGCAGGGCCGAGCTCTTCTTCGCCAAGTTCGATAATACGCTGTTTAAAGCTTTGACCAATAACCGACATGGCGCTGCCTACCATGTGTGAGTTAGCGTCCTCATTCACAAGTCGAACAAAGCTGTCTTTCACCTGCTCAGAGAGCTGGGCAAGCTCTTCGATGCTGTTACTCTGGAAGATCGAACTTACGAGAAGTAGCGAGTTCTGCGATTCATAACGCACAATATCCGATGCCTCGATAACCCCTAACGGTTTGCCTTTACGCATGAGAGGTAGGTGGTGCACGTTATAGCGTTGCATGGTCAGCATGGCTTCATAGACATAGGCGTTGCTATCGAGCGTAATTACGTCCTTGGTCATTACCGAAGAGAGAGGAGAATCAAGGTCAGCACCTCGAGCAATGGCGCGGGTACACAGATCTCGGTCAGTAAGAATGCCCTGAATCTCATCTTTAAGGTGTGGCTCTTCGGAGTTGATGATAAGACAGGAGGTGTTCTCCTCATCCATCAAGATAGCAGCATCACGAATGGACTCGGTATCGTTAATGGTAAAAACTGGTCGCGAGATAAGCTCTCGCACCTTGATGGTGGTAAGGTCATTATCATCATTGCTGGCAATCGCGCGGCGCAGACGAGTACTGTCCTCTGCTGCAACGAAGTCAGCAAAGCTGTCATAGTTGTCATAGAGGTTTTGGAAGATCTCGGACGGGATACAGTAAAGAAGGGAGTCCTCGATAGCTTTCGCTGGGAACAATACGCGTCCGCTACTTAGCAGTGCCATCTGACCAAATACCGCGCCTTCATCTAGCCTATTATAAAGCTGACCATTGCGACGGCTTATTTCTATCACGCCACTTCGAATTACATAAAATTCTTCAATGGTCTCACCTAATTGCACCACGCTCTTGCCTTCCCGCACATAGGAGATCTCTGTGTTGTGAGTGACCTCGGCAAGAACCTCTTCCGGCAATGCGTTGAAAGGAGGGTACTGAGCCAAAAATTGCTGTATCTCGAGAAGTTCTACTTCCATTGTTTTTCCTGCTTTAAAGCTGATTCAATTATTTTGGATTGAAATGAGGAAATAGTCACTAATCTGAGGCTAACTTATTGGAATTTCTATACTAAACTCTACTCATATTGCGCATATTCCATCAGCAAAAGGAGAGTAGATTGCAAAAATCCGTTCTTATTGCGTTGTCGGGTGCCCTCATTTTGAGCAGTACTGTGCAGGCCTCACAAACAACCCCAGTTCAATACACTTTCTTTAGCGCGGCCATTGGTGGCGGTAAAGTAGACTCTGATAACCTTCCTGGACGTGACGATGTCACGGTAAGCGATTTTAATCTGCAGTGGCTCGTTACTGAACATTATCTAGTTAACTTTCAGTATAAAGGGCGATTCACCCACTTTGATGATGAAAACGACAGGGCAGACTATCTTACTCTGTCCGGCGCTAGGCGGTTTGGCTTAACTGATGATCTCGATCTTGTGGCGGGTATTAAGATCGGTGGTTCTAAAATCAAACTCAGAAACTCGCAGGCTCGACCGTATTCTCAGAAAAAGACTTCCTATTAGGTGTATTTGCAGGACTTAATTACGGATTGACCGAAAATTGGGAGTTGCGGGCAAGCTTAGAGTATCTCGACTATGACGTGATTTATGAATCCTCGTTTGAGCTCGGTACGGATTACTATATCTTCGATAACTTTTCTCTTGGCCTTTATGGGCGAACCACATGGAATGACGATAGCGACCTTACCCAAGGCGGGCTGGTGGCAAAATTCAGTTTCTAAAAACAAAAAAGAGGCTCCTAATAGGAGCCTCTTCTCATTCTAATCCGCAATTAAAGTACTGCTGCGATACCCTTACATAGCGGACCCATGTTTTCTTTAGTCATGCCCGCAACGCTGATACGACCAGAGCCTACGATATAGATAGCGAATTCATCTTTTAGACGCGCTACTTGCTCTTTGCTCAGACCAGAGAAAGAGAACATGCCATTTTGCGCTTCGATAAAGCTAAAGTCGTGGGTCACGCCTTCCGCTTTTAGCGTCTCAACGAATAGGGTACGCATCTCTTGAATGCGATCGCGCATCTCTTTTACTTCTTGTTCCCACTCCTGACGAAGCGCCGCATCGTTTAGGATGTGAGTTACTACCGCTGAGCCGTGTGCTGGTGGGTTAGAGTAGATAGAGCGGATAATGCCTTTAACTTGAGAGAACGCAGTTTGAGCAACTTCGTTGTTAGCTGCAACCAGGGTAAACGCACCTACGCGCTCATTGTACAGACCGAAGTTCTTTGAGAAAGAGCTTGCTACTAGGATTTCTGAGTTTACTTCAGCAAATGCGCGTAGACCCGCAGCATCCTCTTCAACGCCTTTTGCGAAGCCTTGATATGCAAAATCAAATAGAGGAATTAGCTTCTTGTCAGTGGCAAGTTTTGCCAGTTGCTTCCATTCATCAGCCGTTGGGTCGATACCGGTAGGGTTATGACAGCAGCCGTGAAGAAGAATGATGTCACCTGCAGACGCTTGCTCAAGATCAGCCAGCATAGCAGCGAAGTCTTTGCTCTTAGTCTCTGCGTTATAATAGGTATATTCAGCAATCTCAACACCTGCGGCAGTGAATACGCCTTTGTGGTTTGCCCAAGTTGGGTTACTGATCCAGATCTTAGCGCTACCTAGGTGACGCTTGATGAACTCAGCAGCAACGCGAAGTGCACCGGTACCACCTGGTGCTTGCGCGGTTTTGCGCGGCTTGAGGTTACGATCTCGCTATCGGCACCAAATAGCAGTTTTTGTACTGCTAGGCCGTATTCCGCTGTACCTTCAATGGTGAGATAAGATTTAGAGGTTTCCGTTTCCAAAATTGCTTGTTCTGCTTTTTTAACGGTAGCAAGAACTGGGGTAGCGCCTTGTTCGTTTTTGTAGATACCAACGCCAAGATTAATCTTCTCTGCGCGTGCATCTTTTTTAAACTCTTCGGTAAGGCCAAGGATAGGGTCGGCTGGGGCCGCAACTACTTTTTCAAACATGGAAATCGTCCGTGGTTAATAGATGGAAAGAACAAAACTCCTTCCTTTATACATTCATCGCACTTTTAAAACAATACCTATCGATATTCCATTGATTATCGGGAGTTAAGATATAAAAAACCGCCTAGATAGGCGGTTTTCAGTTAACTCTTCTTTTTTAGAAGTTTGCGCTACGTGGCGTACGTGGGAATGGGATAACGTCACGTACGTTGCCCATACCAGTTACGTAAGATACTAGACGCTCGAAGCCCAGACCGAAACCAGCATGTGGCACTGTGCCGTATTTACGTAGGTCGCGATACCAGCTCATGTGCTCAGGGTCGATGCCCATCTCACGCATACGCGCATCTAGAACATCTAGGCGCTCTTCACGTTGAGCACCACCGATGATTTCACCGATGCCCGGAGCAAGAACGTCCATCGCAGCAACCGTTTTACCATCGTCGTTAGAACGCATGTAGAATGCCTTGATGTCTTTCGGGTAGTTCTTCACGATTACTGGTGCTTTGAAGTGCTCTTCAGCTAGGTAACGCTCGTGCTCAGAAGACATATCGATACCCCATTCAACTGGGAATTCGAACTCACGACCAGAATCCAGAAGGATTTGGATTGCGTCAGTGTAATCAACCTGTGCAAAGTCAGAAGATACGAACTGCTCTAGACGAGTGATTGCCTCTTTGTCGATGCGCTGTGCGAAGAACTCAAGGTCGTCACGGCACTCAGCCAATACTGCTTTGAATACGTACTTCAGCATGTCTTCAGACAGCTTAGCGATATCTTCTAGGTCAGCAAATGCTACTTCAGGCTCAACCATCCAGAATTCCGCTAGGTGACGGCTGGTGTTTGAGTTTTCAGCGCGGAACGTAGGACCGAAGGTATATACCTTGCTTAGTGCACACGCATAAGCTTCAGCGTTAAGTTGGCCAGATACCGTTAGGAAGGTCTCTTTGCCGAAGAAGTCTTCGTTAAAATCTACGTTGCCTTTTTCAGTGCGAGGTAGGTTTTCCATATCTAGAGTAGATACGCGGAACATTTCACCTGCGCCTTCTGCATCAGATGCAGTGATAAGCGGAGCAGATACCCAGAAGTAACCTTGCTCGTGGTAGAAACGGTGAATTGCTTGAGACAGGCAGTTACGTACGCGAGCAACAGCGCCGATAACGTTAGTACGAGGACGCAGGTGCGCAACCTCACGCAAGTACTCGATAGAGTGACGAGTCTTAGCCATAGGTAGGTATCAGCGTCTTCAACCCAGCCAACAACCTTAACTTCGGTTGCCGCTAGTTCAAAATCTTGGCCCTTAGCCGGAGATTCAACAATCTTACCTGTTACTTCAACAGAGCAGCCGGTAGTCAGCTTAAGTACTTCGTCTTCGTAATTATTAAGATTATTTGGGACCACGGCCTGAATCGGGTCGAAACAAGAGCCGTCATAGATGGCAAGGAAAGAGATTCCAGCTTTGGAATCACGACGTGAACGGATCCAGCCACGAACAGTTACTTCACTGTCGATAGCTAGCTTGCCGCCAAGTACGTCTTTTACAGGCGCGTAAGTCATTAGATATAAATCTCCAATGGGTGATAGGTCAAAAGACCCTACTTAGAAAATAAGAATTAGATTGAACTTCTCAGTTACTTAGCAAATCTTTTGCATCAAGTGGAGAGTGACGATTTACTGAGGTTTTTTCAACAAGCGGTGGTTATTCAAGCAAGTTGGCGCCCCATAGCATCGATAATCTGCGCCGTTACCCCCCAGATAAAGTGTTTTTCATAAGGAATAGCGAAGATCTTGTGTCGGCTATGTTTGAGCTCAAACTGACTCTCGAAGATGTTCCCGGGAAAACAAAAAGCTTGCGGGTACTTCGAAGGCTTCTGCGACCTCGTTGTCATCCAGTTCTATGGAGTAATCGGCATCCACAAAGGCGATAAAGGGAGTAACAGCGAACTTACTTATGGTTGGAAGAGCAGGGAGCTCGCCAACAACCGTGATTTGTTCCTCTTTTAGTCCAACCTCTTCACACGCTTCGCGCACCGCGGTAAAGCTCAAATCTTTATCGCTCTCTTCATATTTTCCACCGGGAAAACTTACCTGGCCCGGATGATGTTTGAGATGCTCGGCGCGCTTAGTAAGTAGAACATGCAGTGAATCGCCTCTGTCGACTAATGCGATGAGAACGGCGGCAGGTCTTAAGCTGTCAGGATTTACAGGGAGAATGCGCTCGAGGCTCTTGCTGTCATAAGCCTAGTTGGCGAAAAGGTAAAACGATTTAAGAATTGCTCGCGATTCACATCCTATCCCTGTGAATAAAACTAGTTTTTTAATATTGGCAGAATCTTACCCAGTTTATCCAATGTTTCTTGATATTCATCTTCAGCAACACTGTCTGCTACTAGGCCACCGCCGGCCCACGCATAGATGGAGTCCTGCTGGGTAATAAGGGTGCGGATAGTGATGCTGGTATCCATATTGCCGCAGCGACTGATATAACCAATGCTACCGCAATAGACGTTGCGCCTGTGCGGCTCTAGCTCTTCAATGATTTGCATTGCACGCACCTTAGGCGCTCCAGTAATAGAGCCTCCAGGGAAGCAGGCACGAAGTAGATCATACACGTCGTGCTTATTATCTAAATCACCGGTAATGGTGCTAACTAAGTGATGCACCGCTGGAAAGCTCTCCACATCAAATAAGTTAGGTACCTTAACGCTACCCGGCGCGCAGACGCGGCCAATGTCGTTTCTTAGTAAATCGACGATCATCAGGTTTTCAGCCTGATCCTTAGGCGCGGTTTTCAGGTCGCTTATCTGCTCGGCATCCAGCTTAGGGTCTGCAAAGCGAGGGCGGGTGCCTTGATTGGCTTGGTTTCTACCTTGTCACTATGGCACTGCAAGAAGCGCTCTGGAGAGATGCTGAGTACCGTATGCTCTGGCAGTCGAACAAATGCTGAGAATGGCGCGACGTTGGCACTTTCAAGGGTCTTATAGGCGAGCCATTCGTCACCCTCAAATAGTGCATTGAAACGCTGTGCAAGATTGATTTGATAGCAGTCGCCCGAGAGAAGGTACTCTTGCACCTGATTAAACTTTTGCGTGTATTCAGCTTGAGTCATGTTCGCATGCCAATCTGAGGAAAGTCTGAACGAACCTTTACTAGATGTCTCTGTGGTTGGGGTTTGAACCTCGCCCACCCAATAGGCTGACTTGAGCTTGTGATCCACAATCAAGCGCTGTTGTACAGGCCAAGAGCAAGGTCTGGCGCATGGATATCATGCTCAGCAATCTCTGGCATATTCTCAACCTGGCGACCTAGGTCGTAGCCAAAATAACCTAACCAACCTCCGCAAAACGGCACATCTTCAAGCTCTGGAGTGTAGGGCAGATATTCATGTTGCAGTTCGCGAATTAAGGCAAAGGGCTCCTGCGTCGTTTGGCTAACCTGACCATTTATGGAGACCTTGCTGGTATCTCCTGTGGTTTCCACTGTGACTATTGGGTTTAGCGCAACAATATCGTAACGACTATTGGGATGAACGCTATTTGCAGAGCTCAGCAGTATCGCCCACGGCTGATGATGGCAGGTTTCAAATAGGGTATGAGCAAGGTTTTGCTTATAAGTTACGGGAGTAATTTGCGGTTTGTGAACAAACATGAATCAATTTGTACGAATTGTGACAACACCGATATGGTGTGTCTGGTTTGAGAATCGCGACAAGGGTATCATAGTTTGCATAAAAAGTTAGAGCGTTGTGGTTATTGACCCGCGCCATTACAACCACTGGAACCAGACTGTCACAAAAAGGGGCACTACGAATGACTGTTATTCGTAAGCAAGACGTTATCGATAGCGTCGCGGACGCACTTCAATATATCTCCTATTATCATCCTCTAGATTTTGTTCAAGCGCTTGAAAAGGCGTATCACGCAGAGCAAAGCAGCGCAGCTAAGGATGCTATCGCACAGATCCTTATTAACTCGCGCATGTCAGCAGAAGGGCACCGTCCTATCTGCCAAGATACGGGTATTGTTACCTGTTTCGTTAATATCGGTATGGCTGTGCAATGGGACGCCACCGATATGACGGTACAAGAGATGATCGACGAAGGGGTTCGTCGTGCATACACCAACCCGGATAACCCACTGCGTGCATCTATTCTGCTAGACCCTGCAGGTAAACGCACTAATAGTAAAGACAACACCCCATCTGTGGTTCATATCAACATGGTCCCGGGTGACAAGGTAGAGATTCAGATTGCAGCCAAAGGCGGTGGTTCTGAGAACAAGGCCAAGATGGTGATGCTAAACCCATCTGATGACATCGCCGAGTGGGTAGAGAAAACGCTACCAACTATGGGCGCAGGCTGGTGTCCACCGGGCATGCTGGGTATAGGCATCGGCGGTACTGCTGAGAAAGCCGCGGTACTGGCAAAAGAGTCTTTGATGGAGTCGGTGGATATCCACGAGCTTAAAGCGCGCGGCGCTGAAACGACTGAAGAGAAGCTTCGTCTTGAGATCTTCGAGCGTGCCAACAAAACGGGTATCGGTGCACAGGGCCTTGGCGGCCTAACCACAGTACTTGATGTTAAAATCAAAACCGCACCTACTCATGCAGCTTCCAAGCCAGTGTGCATGATCCCTAACTGTGCCGCCACGCGTCACGTACACTTCACTCTAGATGGTTCAGGGCCTGCAGATCTGAAAGCGCCTAAGCTTGAAGATTGGCCAGAGATCTCATGGGATGCGGGCGATAAAGCGCGCCGTGTAAACCTAGATGAGGTGACTCAAGCGGATATCGAAACCTGGAAGACAGGTGAAACGTTACTTCTGTCTGGCAAGATGCTGACCGGCCGTGATGCGGCACACAAGCGTATTCAGCAACTGCTTGAGAGCGGAGAAGGCCTGCCAGAAGGTGTGGATTTCAACGGCAAGTTTATCTACTACGTGGGTCCTGTAGATGCGGTTGGCGATGAAGCGGTAGGTCCAGCGGGTCCAACGACTTCAACGCGTATGGATAAGTTCACCGACATGATGCTTTCCGAGACCGGTATTGCTGGCATGATAGGTAAAGCGGAGCGCGGTGAGCAGACGGTTGATCTAATTAAGAAGCACAAGTCTGTGTATCTAATGGCAGTAGGCGGCGCGGCTTACCTCGTTTCGAAGGCGATTAAGAGTGCAAGGTAGTTGCATTCGAAGAGCTGGGTATGGAAGCCATCTACGAGTTTGATGTAGAGGATATGCCAGTCACAGTGGCGGTAGACTCAAGCGGTGCCAATGCTCACCAAATTGGTCCTGACACTTGGAAAGTGAATATTGCGCAACTGGATGAAGCGTAACGGTTAAAAGAGCGACACTTGTCGCTCTTTTTCTTTAATTTTCAGTAATATGGGGCTAGTGTAGTAGCAGCTCTATTTCTATCGGACTACAGGGGAAGTTGATGCCGCGTTTTATTCAAATCCTACAAATCATTATTGCAGTACTCATCGGTGGTGTGTTCGCTTATGATCTTATTCTGCAAGGTATTTCTATCTTCGAAGAGAAGTACATTACTATCACGCTAGCGCTAACCGCGCTTCTAGAGTTGGCGCTGTTCGTTATCTACAAGCTGATTGTGGATGATTAAATCTTTGTAATCTTCGCCTCCGACGCGAAATATCGTGATATTTTAGTGGTTGGAGAGAAATATGAAGATAACGAAACACACTAAAGAACTGATCAATCGAGGTCTCGACGCCCATGTAAGAATAGGGGTGACGGGACTTTCGCGCGCAGGTAAGACTGCGTTTATCACCTCATTTGTAAATCAGCTTATCTCAAGCGCTACCGACGATAACCTGCCACTGCTCGATGTTGCCGAGCAAGGGAGGCTGCTCGGTGCAAGGCGTGTTCCTCAAAAAAGCTTATTGACCCCAAGGTTCAACCTTGATGCCAGTATTGAGGCCCTTTCAAGTGAGCCTCCGACATGGCCAGAGCCTACTCGAGATGTGAGCGAAATTCGTTTGGCCATCAAGTATCAGCCTAAAAGTCGTGCACGAAAACTGCTCTCTAGCAGCTCCACTCTTTATTTAGATCTGGTTGATTATCCTGGGGAGTGGCTCCTCGACCTTCCTATGCTAGAGATGGATTACGCTACTTGGTCTGAAAGCCAGATAAGACGGCTTGAGCAGATAGCTTTGCCTGAGGCGAAAGAATGGCTCGGTAGAGTGGTTGATCTTAGCCTGAATCAAGAGCAAGACGACAAGCTTATTAATCAGCTCTCTCGAGAATACACTGAGCTGCTTCAGCTTCTAAAGCAGAAGGGCTATCACCATATTCAGCCGGGACGCTTTGTGCTGCCTGGAGAGCTTGCAGAAGCGCCGGTACTGCTGTTTTTCCCTTATGTGGAGAAGATAAACCCCTTAAAGGCTCGGCTTTGTCGCTGCTGCATAAGCGATATAAAGAGTATCAAAATCAGGTGATCAAGCCTTTTTTATAAGCGCTATTTTGCCGAGTTTGACCGTCAAATCGTGCTGGTGGATGTGCTTTCATCGTTAAACCAAGGCTCACACGCTTTTAGTGATATGCAGTTGGCACTGTCTGAGATCATGAAGAGCTTTAGCTATGGTAGTAACTCCATTCTGCGCCGGATCTTCTCGCCACGCACCGATAAGCTGTTGTTCGCTGCAACCAAGGCCGACCATGTAACGCCAGATCAACACAGTAATCTCACTATGCTACTAAGGCACCTAGTGCAGCCGGTGTGGCAGTACGTCTCGTTTGAGAATGTAAAAATGGAGTGTCTGCCGGTGGCCTCGATTGCCGCGACTGACGCCGGCTATGTAGAGAGTAAGGGCAAGGCGCAACCGGCGATAAGTGGCACACTCATCGGTGGTGAGAGAATCACCCTCTATCCGGGTGAGGTGCCAGCCACCTTGCCTAAAGCGGATTTCTGGCAACACTCTGGCTTTGAGTTCAGTAGTTTTCAGCCAAAGCATTATGTGGAGTCACAAGCACTGCCACATATCGCCATGGATAAGGCACTTCAATTCCTACTAAGCGATAAATTGAGGTAGTCATTTGAACCAGTACAAAGAAAAGCAGGTGTTCAGTCAGGGTGAGCCTGATGATCAAGCACCTGATCTCGATAAAAAGCAGACTTTTTCTGAGCAAGAGTTTGTTGTAGAAGCGCCGATGAACCTTGATGATGATCAGGCTCTAGAAACCGATGTAGAGAAAGCACTGAAGCCTAAAAAACGTGGCTGGAAATGGCGAATTCTTCTCAGCGTGTTTTCTGCCTTGTTGGTGTGGCAGTTGATAGACTCCTTTATCACTGCATTCACGGGCAAAGATTATCTCGCCTTGTCTTGGGTGGCGCTTTGCGTTGCGATAAGTAGCGTGGGCTTTATTGCGCTAGCAAGAGAGCTAATCAAGCTTCGCAGGCTCAAAGGGCAAGCCGAGATACAAGAAGAGTCTCGAGCGATTGCACAAGATAATGGTCACGGCAGGGCATTGCCGTTTTGTGAGTCCATCAATAAAAGCCTGTTTGATAAAGGCGTTGAAGCGAGTGGACGAGACAAGTTTGTTGAGCGTGTAAACGCTACCCACAGCGATAGGGACGTGTTTAAGCTCTACGAAGATTCAGTGCTTTCGTCGATTGACGCCAGAGTCAGCAGGCTGGTTGCCAAATACTCGTCAGAGGCGGCAGTGATGGTGGCGGTCAGCCCGATTGCTATCGCGGATATGGCGCTGGTGGTGTGGCGAAGCCTTGCTATGGTCAGTGCCATTTCTAAAGCCTATGGGGTTGAGCTTGGCTATTGGTCTCGCATTAAGCTTCTGCGCTCTATCTTTGTCAATATGGCAGCCGCAGGCGGTAGCGAGTTGGTGCTGGATGCTGGCATAGATTTTCTGTCTATGGACATGACGGCAAAGCTTTCATCACGCGCCGCACAAGGCGTGGGTGTGGGGCTTTTGACTGCTCGTCTGGGTATTAAGGCGGCTGAGCTGGTTCGCCCAATCGAGTTTTCGACGGATAACCGTATCAAGCTGTCGCATATTCGTGATCGAATTTTGGGCAGTGTTAAACAGCGTTTACAACTTTCTATCCCAAAAAAGCACGATAAAGTCTGACTTTAGCGCAATTCTCTTGACGCTTGCGGGCGTATACTTGAAACTGGTGTAAACATAATTAGACACCATAAAGAGATTTACGTGCGCTTAGAAGTACTGTGTGAAGACCGTATCGGTCTGACTCGAGAGTTGCTCGATATCTTAACCGCGCAAAACATAGATTTGCGCGGCATCGAGATTGACCCTGTTGGCATTATCTATCTCAACTTCCCAGAGCTAGAGTTCGAATCTTTTCGTGACATCATGGCGCAAATCCGCCGCATCGATGGCGTTGAAGATGTAAGACGCATTCCTTTTATGCCGGTTGAGCGCAAGAATACTGAGCTAACCGCACTGTTTAATAACCTCTCTGAACCGCTTCTCTCTGTAGGCTCCAATGGCAAGGTAGATATGGCAAACCAGTCTGCCCATAAATTGTTTGCCTCTGAAACCTTGATTGAAACCTCAATAAGTTCGCTGCTGCCAAAGTTTGATTATGAGCAGTGGCGAGAGCACTCTCGTCAGCGCGAGAAGCAGAAGGTGGTAATCCGTGGTATCGATTATCAGCTCGAAGCCGTCCCGGTTTATCTTGATGTTGAGGCTGAGGAGCCAATTCTTGCTTCCATGGTTATTCAACTGCGTCAGGCAAATGGTGACTTTAATGCCAATGAGCAGCTCGCCGACCATAATCCACTTGGTTTTGAGCACTTTGTTGGGGTGTCTAATCGTCATAAAGCATTGATCACACAGGCTAAAAAACTGGCCATGCTTGATCAGCCTTTGCTGATTGAAGGCGATACTGGTACAGGTAAAGAGATGCTAGCCCGCGCTTGTCACGCTCGCTCAAGCCGAGCGACCAAGCCATTCTTGGTCCTCAGCTGCGCCTCTATGCCAGATGATGTGGCAGAGACCGAGCTGTTTGGCCAAGCACCGAGTGCTGGTCAAGAGAAGTCGCCAAAGGGCATCTTTGAAACTGCTGATGGCGGCACGGTATTTTTGGATGAGATCGGTGAGATGTCATCGCTACTGCAAAGCAAGCTGCTTCGCTTCTTACAAGACGGCACCTTTAGACGTGTAGGTGAGGATGAAGAGGTGCATGTTAATGTGCGCGTTATCGCCTCAACCAAACATACATTAGAGCAACTGATTGAGTCTGGCAGTTTTCGTGAAGACCTCTACTTTAGATTGAACGTGCTCAATCTGAAGATCCCACCACTGCGTGAGCGCAGCTCAGATATTGAAGCCCTGCTGGATATGTTTTCTGTGAAATACGCCAGCCAGTTAGGTATTGACAAGCCGGTATTAGCTGATGATGTCTTGCCAGCCCTAGCGAGCTATCCGTGGCCGGGTAATATTCGCGAGTTCGAAAACGCGGTACTTCGAGCCTTGACTGAGCTCGACGGCGATGAGCTTTGCGCACATCACTTCCACTTGCCGAATCTCGAGAGCTTTGCTGCCCTTGAAGCCAAACTTGATCTTGATGGGTCATTAGATCAGATCATGAAACGTCATGAATCGGCGGTTCTGGATAAGCTCTATCAAGCATTTCCTTCGAGCCGTAAACTGGCAAAACGTTTGGAGGTATCGCATACCTCTATCGCCAATAAGCTTCGAGATTATGGAATAGGGAAGAAGTAGTGCTGTTTGCTGGAAAATCGACTCTGGTACATGAAGCCGATGAAGAGCTTCCGTTTAATCTGCGTTCTGCAAGAAAAAGCGATGCGGCCATCTTGGCCAACTACTTTGAGCGTAACCGTGAGTTTCTGCAGCCGTGGGACCCTAAGCGTGATGTGAGCTTCTATACCGAGTCTGGATGGCGATACAAGATCCATCATCTGCAAGAGCTTGAGAAGCTAAACCAGAGTCTTTATCTGCTGATTGTGGATAAAGAAGACACCACGGTTCAAGGGGTGATCTCGTTTAGTAATGTCAGTGGTTATCCATTTCATAACTGTAACCTTGGTTACTCACTGGACAAAGCCCGTGAGGGGCAAGGCGTAATGACCACTGCACTGCCCAAGGCGATCAACTATGTGTTTGAGTCGATGCGAGTGCATAGGATTCAAGCCTCTTACATGCCGCATAATCATCGAAGTGAGCAGGTCTTGAACAAGCTCGGTTTCGAGCGAGAAGGATTTGCCAAAAATTATCTTCTGATCAATGGGCAGTGGGAAGACCACGTGTTAACCTCGCTCACAAATCACAACTGGACCCAAGAATAATGACATCATCAGAGCAGCGTCTAGAACAACAGTTAACCATGCTGATGGAGCTAGATCAGCTAAAGAGCGTATTGCGTCGCACGCGAGTAAAGAGCGCAAATGCCCGTGAAGAGAATAGCGCCGAGCACAGCTGGCATGTGGCGACCATGGCTATGTTGACTCAAGAGCACGCCAACAGCGACGTGAACATTTCTAAAGTGCTTAAGATGCTACTGCTGCACGATATTGTTGAGA
Organism: Vibrio ishigakensis; assembly: GCA_000830475.1. Classification (GTDB taxonomy): domain Bacteria; phylum Pseudomonadota; class Gammaproteobacteria; order Enterobacterales; family Vibrionaceae; genus Vibrio; species Vibrio ishigakensis_A. The sequence continues at coordinate 178,692 of BBSC01000004.1, forward strand.
TCGACGCCGGTGACACCTTTGTGTATGACGTTGCGGCATCGGCTGAGCAAGAACTTAAAGAGCAGCAAGCGGCGGACAGATTGTTTGGCTTACTGCCTGATGGCCAACGTGAAGAACTGCGTGCTATCTGGGAAGAGTTCGAAGCGGCTCAATCTGAGGATGCCAAATTTGCCAAGGCCCTAGACAGATTCATTCCTATGCTTTTGAACTATCATAACCATGGGCAGAGTTGGGTTGAGCACGGGGTTAAACGCAGCCAAGTGATTGCGATAAATGGACGCATTGAACAAGGCTCGAAAACCCTTTGGGACAAGGCTCTGCAGATCATTGATGAAGCGGTGCAAAACGGCTGGCTGAAAGACGAATAATATGGCGTATCTATCCTTAGACGAATACTCTAGAAAGTGGATTTTCACTCACAATTCTTTGCCTGTACCAGAGGAAGATCTTGCCGAGATCAAGCCAATGACTCAGGCGCGCAGTGCTGAGTTCTGGAAAGAGAATATCAGTAAGCAAAGTCCAGACGCCGAGCGTTTTAGCAGTCAGGATTGGCCAGCACAATCTCAAGCTTGGGGTGAGCCTATTGATTGGATGCAGGCGTGGGAGGCAGATGAAGCCGACATGCCAGAGGGCGTTCTTGAGCATATCGATTGGCAAGACGATGTGACAGTCTACTTTTGCTACGAGAAATACAATGTGGTGCAAACCACTTGGAAGATCTTCAAGAAGCATTGGAAAAACTTTCTATTTTTGATGACGGTCCGATCTTAGTTGGTCGAAGACGCAAGCAAGCGCTATGGTTTAAGTCGGATGGGCAAGTGGAGTTAGGTCAGCGCCCATAAGAGAGGGTGCATGTGGCTTGATATTCTGATCACTGTCTTATTGGTGTCACTCGCGGGGTTGGCTATGCTGCCTCGCTGGTTAAGCCATGAAAATCGCTATCTTTCCGAGGTGCTCAAGGCCTCTCCCGATATTCAGACGATACGTTTACGCCACGGCGACACTCACTACCATCTCAAGGGAGAAAACCATAATCCCATCGTAGTATTAGTGCATGGCTTCTCAGTACCCAGCTTTGCATGGGAAGCAAACCAAGAGGCACTGATTGAGAATGGGTTTCAGGTGCTCAGCTTTGATCTCTATGGCAGAGGTTTCTCCGCAAGACCCAGCGTTAAATATTCTCAAACCCTATTTGTTGAACAGCTAAACGACCTGTTACAAGCGCTAAATATTTATAAGCCCGTTCATCTGGTTGGGCTTTCTATGGGCGGCGCCGTAGTCAGTTTCTTTAATAAAACCTATCCAGATAAGGTGGCCAGTACCTGCCTTCTTGCTCCATTTAGCAAGCCTATTCCTATTGGCCCACTCAAGTTGCCTGTGCTCGGTCGCTACCTTGCGTATGTGTTCTATATTCCGAGCATGCTCAAGAATCAGATCAAGGACTTCGTAAAGCCAGAAATGCTCGATTTTTGGCAAGGGCGCTATGAAGAGCAGATGAGCATCAAGGGTTTTCGCAACGCGATCTTTTCTTCAGCCAACTACGCTATTCAAGAAGATCCTCAACCTGCCTTTCACTCCTTTAGTGGCAAGCCTTGTCTATTGCTGTGGGGAAGGGAGGATGAGTTGTTCCCTCTAGAAGAGTCCAAGCTCGTTCGCGAAAGTTTAGGGGATTCACACGAGTTTCAAATAATCGATGAAGCGGGACATGGACTTCAGTTTGAACAAGCGGATATGGTTAATCATGCTCTAATAGAGTTTTTAAAAAAGCATAGCTAACTCGGTGCTGGCATCTGTTACACTCTGCGCTGATTTTTTATTATTAAGACACCATCTATGAGCCAAGAGCAGCCAAACAATCCATTGCACGGAATTACCCTGGAGAAACTCCTTACGCGTCTAGTGGAGCATTACGGCTGGGAAGAGCTGGACTCGCGCATTCAGATCAACTGCTTTTACAATAATCCTTCAATCAAGTCGTCATTGAAATTCTTGCGTCGCACCCAGTGGGCGAGAGACAAGGTAGAGGCGCTATATATTGAAACCTTCCATGGAGATAAGTCATGAGCCTAATGCAGATGACCTTCTTCGCGCGCTTTGAGGCGGATATCCTCTCAGGCAAGAAGACCATCACCATACGCGATGAATCAGAGAAAGATTACCAAGTAGGCACGACCGTACAGGTTTCAACCTACGAAGACGGTCGTTGGTTTTGCGAGCTTAATATCCTTTCAGTCACGCCTATTTTGTTTGATGAGCTTTCTGAGTTTCATGCAGAGCAAGAGAACATGACACTGAGCGAGCTAAAAGCGGTAATTCGAGAAATCTACCCAGATACCGATGAGCTGTATGTGATTTCTTATCAGCTAGCATAATAGATTTCTGAGTACTCGCGTGTATCTGAACGCCTGACTAAGTCATTGATTAAATTGACTTAATCAGGCGTTTTTCTTATTCGATAAACTATTGGTTATGAGGGTTATTCTGTATCCCAGTTATTTTTATTTGTTTTACTACTAGACCGACCGGTTTGTTTTGTGTAGTCTTTTTGCATCCCAACCAAGAGGTGAAACAAGTGAATAGCATTACCACATTAGAAATGATGCAGTCGCATCATAAGAAAATGAAAAAGGCTTATAGCCTTAAACCAATGCCATCAATGGACTCTCGTATTCAGAAATTGACGAGTCTGAGACAGGCTCTGATTGACTACAGCGATCGCATCTGTGAATCGATGAACAAAGATTACGGTCAGCGCAGTACCCAGGATACCTTGATTGCCGATGTTCTACCTTGCATCGCCAATATTGATTACAGCATCGAGAATATTGCCCAGTGGATGGCGCCATCCGTTCGCAGCGCTGGTGCACTGCTTTCCTTGTCAAACGTTGAGGTGGTGTACCAGCCGAAAGGGGTAGTAGGCATAGTCACTCCTTGGAACTTTCCAATTATGCTCTCGGTTGGGCCGCTTATTTCTGCTATCACAGCGGGCAACCGCGCCATGATCAAGATGAGCGAATTCACGCCAAACACGAACAAGGTGTTGAGCGACATGCTGGCGCAGGTCTTTGACAAAGATGAAGTGGTAGTGGTTGAAGGTGAAGCAGGGCTGTCTGCAGAGTTCACATCACTTGCGTTTGATCACCTCTTGTTTACCGGCTCAACTGCAGTGGGACGCCTAGTCATGAAGCAGCGGCACAAAACCTAACGCCATTAACCTTGAATTGGGTGGTAAATCTCCGGTGATCGTGGCCGATGATGTTTCTATGGAGTTAGCGGTTGAGCGCATTATTTACGGTAAGAGCCTTAATAATGGTCAAGTATGTGTGGCTCCGGATTATGTACTCGTACCGCAAGCGAAGAAAGATGACTTTGTTGCTGAGTATAAGCGCCAATACCAGGCTCTGTTCCCGCAGGGTGTGAATTCTGAAAATCTCACATCAGTGGCAAACGAGCGTCAATACAACAGAGTGAGTTCTCTTCTGAATGAAGAGATCACACGCGGTACTCGCATTGAACCTTGTCATGAGCGGAGTATCGATGAGAGCAAGCACCGCTTAGTGACCCACTTGATTGTCGAGCCATGTCTTGATTCTGACATCATGAATGAAGAGATATTCGGACCTCTGCTTCCGGTGATAGGTTATGACGATATCGACGACGCTATCGTGCTTATCAACGACAAGCCACGTCCACTTGCCCTTTATTTGATGTCGTTTGATGAAGAGCTTCAAAAGCGAGTTAAAAACTCCATACATTCTGGCGGTATGTGCATCAATGATTGTGTGTTCCACCTTGCGGTAGATGACGCACCATTTGGTGGTATCGGTGAATCGGGTAAGGGCAACTATCACGGTAAGGAGGGTTTCATTACCTTCTCACACGCGAAAACCGTTATGACCAGTGGTGAAGAACACCAGATCAAACATTTGTTCTCAGCGGAAGATAACGAATTTAAAGCAGCTGTACTCGCGATGCTTGGAAAGTAGTCGATATCTCCCCAATAAAGAGGCAAACATCATGTTAGAACGTTTTTTTGAAAAGACTGTACGAGGCTATTTGCTGGTCACGGGTTTTCTTACCGCTACCGCATTTGCGACGTTTATCGCTCCGGAATGGAGTATGGTGAACCTGTTCTCATACAATGAGCAGATGATGACCAATAAAGAATACCTGCAGGCGACCTATCAACACTGGGGCGTTATGGTGGGCTGTATTGGTGTACTGCTTATGGTTTCGGCTTATGTAAAGCCACTGCGTACATCGACCATGATTTACAGTGGTTTCGAGAAGGCCATGTTCGTCGGGCTTTTCATCTACAACGTGTGTGTCAATGAGTATTCCTGGTTCTGGGGATGGAGTGGGGTATTGGCTCTAGATGGCTTCGTTACCCTCTATTCACTGCTGTATCTCTATTATTATGTGACGCGCGATAAGAGCAAAGTCCCAGCACATCTTCGTTAATTAACCCTATTTAATTCAATAATTTAACTTTTAAATCTTAAGCAGTTACATGTCGCTTGGCGGATCCATGTACTAGTAAACTTGAAATCAACACTAGACCGACTGGTCTGTCGGTGGTATTGTAACTGCAACCAATCAAGAGGTGACCAAAATGGCAACAACAAACTTTAGCTTTAATCTTAAAACTATCATTCATGCTCATGAAAATGGAATTCAAGATATCCCTGCTTTGTTTGATCGCATCGGCGCAAAGAAAGTAGTGCTATTTACAGATAAAGGATTAGAGTCGTTGGGTTTTGTTGAGAAGTTTGGCGAGGTATTCGCAGCACAATCTCAGGTAGAGATCGCAGGTGTTTATACCGACATCGAAGCAGACGCTTCATGTGACAACATTAACGCGGCAATCGAGTTTACCCGCAAGGTGGGCGCTGACGGCATTCTATCTATCGGCGGTGGCAGCGTAATCGATGCGTCTAAGGGTGTGAAATACGCAATGCACAAGGCATTAGCGACATCCGTGAAGTCATCGCTGGTGGCGGTCATATGGAAGTTTGGCCAAACAACCAAGATATCAAGGTTCCTCATATTGCCGTGCCAACCACCGCAGGTACAGGTGCTGAAGCATCGCCTATTGCTGTGTTCTTTAACGAGAAAGAGAACATCAAGGCGAGCCTAGTAGTTTCAGGCCTAGAGTCGGATATCGCAGTTCTGGATCCAACGCTAACTACGAAATTGCCAGCTGGTCTTACTCGCTCAACGGGTATGGATGCACTGACGCATGCGGTAGAAGCGCTTGTTTCTCCAATGAGCAATGCCTTTACCGACGCTTATGCAATGCAAGCAACCAAGCTAATCATGGCTAATCTGCCTATCGCAATTAAAAACCCTGCGAACATTGAGGCGCGTGCAAACCTCCTTCAGGCGAGCACCATGGCTATCTCTGCGTTCTATTCGTCTTTAGGCGGCATTCCAATTCACAACGTGGCCCACGCATTTGGCGCCATCAGCCATATTCCGCACGGCGATGCAAACACAGTGCTAATGCCTGTTGTTATTGAGACATTGCCAGAGTTCTACATCACTAAGGCAGACAAACTGGCTGAGGCTCTATCAGTAGAGCGTACCGGCAGTGAAGAAATGGTGTATGCCCGAGTGGTAAACAAGCTTAAAGAGTTCCAGCTTGAAACTGGCGCAATCACAAACTTTAAGCAGTGGCAGATCGAAGCAGAGCAGAAAGGCCAAATCGTTGAGGCGATCAAGAAAGACATCTGTTTCCAGTTTTACCCAATTGCAGATAACCATATCGATACCATCATCGAAGCGGTTATCTAACCCCTTTCGTTTCCATTATTTAGGGAAGAGTTTGTCAAAGGACTGGCACTTTTTTTAGTGAAGTTAAATGCCTTTAATGCGCATTGAACGGTTAAAAGAGTTCTTATCATGAAGAAACAAAATCTATTTCTATTGATGGCCGCTATCGGGATCTTCCCAGTAGCAATGTCATACGGTTTCCTACCTAGTTTCCTATTTGGTGTAGAGATGAACAGTGTTGAGGTGGTTAATATCTTCCGCGCCATCATGGGCTTATACACAGCTATGGGCATCTTCTGGTTAATGGCCGCATTTGATTCGAAGCTTACCCAAGCTGGCCTTTATACCTAGTGGCTTTTATGAGTGGTTTGTCGGTGGCTCGAATCGTGAGTATCAACCTTGATGGCATGCCTAATGCCATTTTGCTTGGCTACACAGCCATAGAATTAGCATTGGCCTCTGTCGCTTACCTATTTATCAAGCAAGAGAAAGCTCAACAGCAGCAACAAAACATGATTGCGGAGAAAGCGTAATGAAAAACAGAATCGTTATTAGCCTTGGACTGGTTGCTCCTTTCATCGCATATCCTGCAATCGGCGCCGCATCTGCTGAGGCAACATCAGAGCAAAGCCAGCCTAATATCTTGCTTATTGTTGGTGATGATATCGGTATGGGTGATCTTCAGCCATTTGGCTCAGAGATCAGCACCCCGACGCTTAACTCACTGGCGCAAGAGGGGATTCGTTTTAATAACTTCCACGCATCTCCGGTATCTTCGGTAACCCGTGGTCAGCTGTTTACTGGTGCCAACAGCATCGAGGTTGGTCTTGGCTCGTTTGATTACTCTATCTATCCACCATCTAAGGGTAAGAAAGGTTATGAGGGTTATCTAACCAAGGATGCAGTAACCATTACTGAGCTTCTTCGTGATAGCGGGTATAACACCTACCATGCTGGCAAGTGGCACCTGTTCTGGCGATGGTCACGGTCATCCACCACAAGATTGGGGCTTTGACCAAACCTTCGGTGTTTACTCGGGTGGTTCTGCGCACTGATGATACCGATATGTATCCATCGGTGAAGGTGGCGCAAAAAGCACTGGCTGAAGGCAAGAAGCCACCACTGACTAAGCAGAAATTCTTTGAAAATGGTCAGCAGGTTGAGCGTGTTAAAGGTATCTACTCAGACGATCTCTACACAGGTAAGATGATCGAATACATCGAGCAGGGCCGTGAATCAGGTAAGCCATTCTTTGGTTACCTTGCTCTTACTACCGCGCATTTCCCATTGCAGGCACCGTCGGCGCTAATCGATAAATACACTGAAATGTATGAAGAGCTCGGTTATGACGGGCTTAAAAAGCAGCGCTATGAGCAGATGATCGAAGCGGGAGTATATAAAGAAAGTACACCTTTCCCTGATGCGAACCCTATCGTTAAGAAATGGGATGACCTAACTGCTGCAGAGAAGAAAACTCAGGCGCGTTTGATGGCAACCTACGCAGCCATGATTGAAGCGCAGGACTTCTATATTGGCCGTGTTATCGATTATCTTCGTGAAACCGGTGAGCTAGATAATACCCTGATTATCTATATGCCAGATAATGGCCCAGAGGGTGCCGATGCAATGGGGCCACTGGCGAACGATTTGTGGAAAGATTGGACAGAAGATCACTTCGATATGTCAGATGAGGCGATCGGTACTTCTAACTCTAGCCGTCAGCTGGGTATCGAGTGGGCAAACGCAACCACCGGGCCGCTGCAGTGGTGGAAATGGTTTGTCTCTGAGGGCGGCGTTCGTGTTCCTCTGATTGTATCGCCACCAAGTGATACCGGCTTTGATAAGCAAGGGGAGATGTCAAACACCACATTAAGTGTTAAAGATCTGCCGATGACGATTCTTGACTATGCGGGTGTGGCTCATCCAGGTGAAACCTACCGAAACCGCAAGGTTGCAACGCCATCAGGTGTGTCTATGGCCCATTCTTGTCTGGCAAAGCCGATACGGTGCGAGATGACAAGGATTGGTTCGCTTTTGAGCTGTTCGGTAATGGCTTTGTGATCCAAGGGGATTACAAGTTGATGAAGCTAAGAACGGGTATGTACGGTGACGGTGAGTGGCATCTGTATAACATCAAACAGGACCCAGCTGAGTCAGTACCTCTAGAGGATAAGCACCCAGAGATCTTCAACTCTATGATGTCCTTGTACAAAGAGTACAAAGCTGAGCATGGCATTGTAGATGTAGCAGAAGACTGGAACCCGTGGCTAGGGGCCGCTGGCCATACCATGTCACATTAATTAGCGCATCTTAAATTGTTTAAACCCTCTGGTTTTTGACTAGAGGGTTTTGTTTATATAAATGCTAGACCAACTGGTCTGTTTGTTGTATTCTGTTGATATCGCTAAGGCAATGGATCTATTGAGAAGGAATCTCCAAACCAGGAGACAACAATGACCAACTTATTTGCACCTCAGTTTAACGGCAGGGCCCATACCAAGATGCAGGCACTGGCCAAGCCAATTGGCGCAATATGCAATATCGATTGTAGCTACTGCTATTACCTAGGTAAGAAAGAGCTTCTCAACTACTCAAAAAGTGATGCAGAGGTTATGTCTGGTGAGCGCCTTGAACAGTATATCCAGCAGTATATTGAGGCTCAGAATACCCCTGAGATCATATTCTCTTGGCACGGCGGAGAACCCACGCTGCTGGGTGTCGATTACTTCAAGAAAGTGGTAGAGCTGCAAAAGAAGTATTGTCCACAGCACTCCAATATCACTAATGATATTCAGACCAACGCAACGCTGTTAGATGATGAGTGGTGCCAGTTCTTTAAACAGAATGAGTTTGTGGTGGGGGTCAGTATCGATGGCCCGGAGCATATCCATAATCGTTACCGCACCAATAAAGCAGGGCGAGGTACCTTTAAGCAGACGTTCCGTGGTATCCAACTTCTAAAGAAACACCAGGTGAAGTTTGCCACCCTTACTTGCGTCAATGACCTAGTAAGCACAAGTCCACTAGAGGTATATCGCTTTCTTCGTGATGAGATAGCCCCTTCACAGATGCAGTTTATTCCAGTTGTGGACAAGATAGATGCGCCTACTAGGGGTAAATGGCACAGCTACGCAAACCTATCCATTATTCCAGTGAGCACCAAGTCAGTGACGGATTGGAGTGTTACAGCCGACGAGTGGGGCAACTTTCTGATAAGCGTTTTTAATGAATGGCTTTATAAGGACTTTGGTAAGGTGTTCATCCCATACTTTGATAACTTCTTTGCGGTTTGGGCGGGGCAGGCAAGCAGCATGTGCACCCTTTCTGAAATCTGCGGAAAAGGCTTAGCGATTGAGCCCAATGGTGATGTCTATTCATGCGATCACTATGTATATGAGCAGTTCAAGCTGGGTAACTTTCAAACGCAGAGCTTAAAAAAATTGGCGTTTTCTGCGCGTCAGCAAAGCTTTGGGTTTGCTAAGCAAAAATCATTGCCTTCACAGTGCAGAAGATGTGAGTACAAGTTTGCTTGTCATGGGGAGTGCCCTAAAAATCGCATCACTAAGAGTGTGGATGGTGAAGAGGGTCTAAACTATTTATGTTCCGGTTGGCTTAAATTTTTTAAACATATCGACCCTATTGTTAGCCAAATTCTGACTCGCAATAACATCTCACTTGGAGAACGATAATGTCGACTATTGTGGAAACTTACCTCATCGTAGCCTTGACCATGGCGCTTCTGAGTTTGTGGAAGACATACTCCGGCCCGGCGATTGCGGCGGTAATGTCTTATTCCTATCCTGAAATGTTGCTGTTTAACATGCTACCTGCACTTATCGCAGCCTACGTAGGTTGGAGCTTGGGCCACTCAATCTAGCTTTACTAAAGCGCAACAAGCCAGTTGTTTTCCGACCTAAGCTGAAGCGTTTTATGCAGCGTTGGAATCGATATGGTCAGGTGGTGATGGCGATACTGGCTCCGGTGCTGGTGGGTATACCCAGCTATACCTTTGTCTCAAAGAAACTTCATCAGAGCGCAGTGAAAACCTTTGGTTTACTCATCCTATCGATATTGTTCTGGAGTGGTGCGGCTTACTTTATATTTTCACTGATGGATGTTGGGCAGTATATCCCAGTCGATACCGTGATACCTCAATCCATCTTAGATAGGATGGAATAATCAAAAAGGCTCATCCATGTGGATGAGCCTTTTTGCTATTGGGTGAGCTTGATGGTCTCTTTCATGGCATTGTCCAACAAGGTGCGGTCTTGCTGCATCGCTGCCAGCAAGGTGCTTCCAAGCCACAGTCCATAGATAGTGCGCGCGGCTTCGTAGCCATCTTGCATATGGAAATGGCCTTCTTTAATACCGTGCTCAAAGAACTGGCTCATTCTCTTGATCACCTTTTCAGCGCCGTCATTCATGGCTTTTTGCATCTGATTCGAGGTGCCAGATACTTCACCTGAAAGCTTGGTTACCAGGCATTTTATCTGATAATCGTGAGTAAGCTTTTCACTGCACCAGTAGTCGAAGTATGCCTTGATGCGTTCTTGTGGAGTTTTATCGGTATCGATCAAGTAGCTCTCTAGGGTCTCTAGATGATCTTCAAAGTAATCAGTGAGCAGGGTAGTGCCGAAATCTTCTTTGGATTTGAAATGGTGATAGAAAGAGCCCTTGGTCGCATTTGCTTCATTTAGGATCTTTGTTAAGCCAATACCAGCGAAGCCTTGTTCGCTAATAAGCTCGAAACCAACGTCTAGCAGTTTCTGTCTTAAGTCTTTCATATCAATACCTCAAGTTATTACTGAGGCTAATTGTAAAAGCTAACTATACCGACCGTCCAGTTTGTTTGGAAAAAATGTGACAAACATCTAGACCGGTCGGTTTGTTTGGGTTATATTGAACCTGTCCCATAAATCCAAGCGAGCCATATCTCGCTACTGAATGTGAGAACCTATGACAATGAACACTTCTATCGTGATTGCCGGAGCAACAGGTCTAGTAGGCCGAGAAACCCTTGAGGCTCTATTGCAAGACGTGAGAGTCGCGCAGGTTATTAGTCTTTCTCGTCGAAAGATAGAAATGGAACATTCTAGATTACAACAATGGATCACGGCTGACTTGAGTATGCCTAAGGGCCCCCAAATGAATGTGCAACCGTCAGTTGGCATCATTACGTTGGCACTACTTTGAAGAAAGCCGGCAGTAAAGAAAACCTAAGGGCTATCGATGTTGATCTGGTGGTAAACACCGCCACCAAAATGAAGAAAATGGGTGTAGAGCGCCTGTATGTTGTTTCTTGTTTAGGAGCGAACACTAAAGCCATGTCTCACTACTTGCAATGTAAGGGTGATATGGAAGCGCAGATTGAGGCCCTTGGATTTACTGGGACAACCTTTATGCAACCAGGACCGCTGGCAGGTAACAGAGATGAGCAGCGCACTGACGAGAAACTTCTGCAAGGTGCAATGAAGTTGATTAGCCCACTCATGATTGGAAAACTTAAGAATTATGTACCCATTGAAGCGGAGCTTGTAGCGAAGGCGATCAACAGACTTGTATTTATGAATCAGGAATCTCGAGTCTCACGAGTCACCTCGCAAAAGATGAGAGTGTTGGCAGCCTAATTTACAGGCTCTGTTAACTCATTTTTTTCTCTAAATCAAAACAGACTGGTCGGTATAAATGAAATCCAGAACTCTTTTAACCTTAGCTTTAGCCGCAATGCCTTTAGGTGCTATGGCTGAGGGCTCTATAACGGCATCGAGCGATGCATCTCAATCTAAATGGAGTCACCACAGCTATCAAACTGTCGCTGAAGGGACCCGAACAACTTGGTTTGTCGATTACTACGACCTTGAGCACAAGCGAGACCAACAGGGTAATCACGCTCTAATCATGACCTTCTTGCCTGAGAAGCTTACTAAGAAAAAGGTGCGTACGGCTTTCATTGAAGCGCTGGGGAAGGCGAATCCTTCATTGGATACCAATGATCTCATTATTCGAGGCCTGATTGAGAATCTTTCTATAGCGCTATCTCAAGACGACACAGTGACCATAGTCGAGCGCAACAACAAGATTCAGATCCAACACAACGAAAAGGTGATTTATCAATTCGCGGATGCGGGCGGTCAGAAACAGGCGTTGCTCAACATCTGGTTAGGTGAGAAACCGGTCGATGATTTTCTTGTCCAGGTTTAAGCCAACAGCTTATGCTTGGCAGCTTTAATAATGTTAATTGCCCCGTTTAGTGTGAGTAGTGAGGAGAGAGTTGTGCAGCCGTTAGACAGTAAAACTCAAAAACAGTTTGTGGATGGGCTTAAGTACGAACTCATGTTTCGAAAGCTAAGTCGCCAAGTGTTCGCGGAGTTTGAACAGAACCCTAGTGGCAAGATGCAAAGTGACAGCATAGCGCTTTTAAATCGAATTGAAGCCCAAAACACACGAGTAATGGCACCGGTGCGAGAGGCTTTTAATGTAGATACCAAGATTGGCTGCGGCGACAAAGTACTCGCTAGCACGGTAACCACAACCTTAAAGGTTATGCCTTCGCTGGGTTTTAAATATCTAGAGGGCAGCGCGCGTCGATTCGTGTCGCAACTTGAAGATATTGCCAAGCTGAGCCCTGATAAATACCAAGACCAAATGGAATACATGGTCGAGCATGAACGAGCGCTTTATCGCTATTTGGTTCTGTTTAATCGAGGGCGATATCAGGCAGCGGATTCTATCTTCAAGCAGTTTATCAAGCAGTATCAGGTTCATTAACCTAAGTCGGAAAGGGATTTCTCTAAATCATTATATTTTTGAGAGATATTAAACATGAAAAAATTTCCACTTATTGCCTTATTAACTATTCCACTTTTTGGCTGTGGTGTATCCCCAGATCAAGAAGTGCAGCAGACACAACTTCTTAAGGTAGACAGCAATGCAAACCTAGTTGCAAACAATGCAAATGCTGAGCAGCTACCCCACGTTTTGACCATAGATCATGCACGACTGGCCGCCAAAGAGGGTGAATACTTAGACGCGAGCCGAGTGGATTTCTATGTAAATAATGAAGTTAATACTGAGCTACTTCAAGAAAACATCATGGCAGGGCTAGACCTTCCTCTTCGCGTGCTGAACTACGCAGAAGAGGGTCAGATAAAAACCATGTACACAGATGCTGAGTTTCTTGCTAAGCGACATGGGCTGAGCAACCTCGATGCACTGGCAAAATATCAACAGCAGGTTGAGACAATGGTTGAAGATACAGCCGAAGCCGAGCCAGCACCAACCGGAGAACTGACCAAGGATTACGGTATTAAAACCCTTACCTCCGATTACGATTTTGAAACCACCATAGCCAAGATTGAGCACGACGTGCTTGCAGAGGGTGACACGGTTTGGTTTATGAACTGGGACTACCAAAAACAGGCTGAAAAGCTAGGTGAAGAGCTACCTAAAGCCACGCTTCTGGTATTTGGTGGCCCGGCTCCGGGTGCTAAAGCCATGACAGATTTTTCAAGCATAGGTCTGGATGCCTTTGGTCAGAAGGTGTTGGTATTTGAGCAAAATGGTGAAGTGCAGATTGCCTATAACGATATCGTCGACTTTGCCGAGCTTCATTATCAAGACGCAGCCATTCCTCACCGAGTCATCAACTACCGTCTAGGCAGTACCCTGAAAGGCGCCATCTTAGACGATTAACAGAATCTGAACCTATCTGTTCTGGATAGGTTTTCACCCCAACAGCCGAAACAATGACTGCCAAAAGTAGGTAGGGGTTAAGTGCGTCTGTTGGATGCTAGGGGCTTGAAGCTCTAGCTAGTACAAGGAGTACGAGTCATATATGGAATTTGTACTAAACAGGCCCGAACTATTTGGGCTTTAACTTTGGATAGAACATGAAAACGAAAATTGTTTCGCTCTCTTCGCTACTACTTATTTCGGTAACGGCTCAGGCTAATGAACAAGAGTCGGCGGATGCGACGGTCGAGACCCAAGTAAATTCTTATCACGCTCAAGATGTGCGTAATGTGCAGACCAAGCTTGAGGCAGATTACTTTACTCATGATGGTTACGACGCTTACGCAGTTGGAGGCGAATTTGGTATCGGCGATAGTGCAAGTGTTGGCATTACCTATTTGGACAATGACTATTGGGACGCTATTGCGATTACTGGCCAATACAACATCAATGAAAACATAGTGATCGACGCTCTTTGGAATGTGTCTGGCGACTACGACCAACTGACATTCGGCGCTAACTATGTTGCGGATGCGTCATTCGGAGTTTGGAATATCGGTGCGAACTACTCCACGGGTGATTTGAACGACAGCGCAGATTTTGAAGCTGGCGTGCTTATCCCGTTCGGTGACTTCTACTATCGTGGTGATTTCACTTACTTCCTAGACGCTGGCTACGACAGTGAGTTCGAAAACAAACTTGGCTGGACCAATGGTACGTTTGACATCAACGCCTCTTACAACATGTACGAGTTTGATGACTCTTACGTAGGCATCCACTTTGGCTACTTGTTCTAAATCTTTGCTGAGCACTAATCATGAAAAAGTTTAAAAAATCACTGCTAGTGGTTGCAGTAGCGCTGACCGCTCCAGTTCTTTCTGGCTGTGTGGGTAGTAACTTCACGACCAAGAAGCTAATGGAATTCAACATCAAGGTGGTGGACAACCGCTATGCCCGTGGTGGGGTGAATTTCTTACTGGCGCCAGTGTATGGCTTTACCACCTTAGCCGACTACTTTGTAGTGAACTCCATTGAGTTCTGGACGGGTAAAAACCCTTTTGATGGTACGCCACACATCTTCGATAGCAAGGTAGAAACCTATATTGATATCAATGGCGATCTCGACCCATCTCTGACCGAAGCACCCATCGAACCTATCAGCTACAAGCAGGTAGAAGAGAGTCACCTCCGCTCAATCGATCAGAACACAATTGAGATGGAAGTGACCTTTGTGGATGGCACCCGATCAACGTTGGTAGGTGTTAAACAAGGCTCAAACATTACCTTTAGCGTCGATGGCGAGGTAGTTTCTACAACCAGCATCCAGGCGTTAGAATCAGCATTCGTACAGCAGTCGTAAAACAAAAGGGCTTCTCAAAACTGAGAAGCCCTTTGGCTTAGAGTGGGGGTAGATTAGTTAGCCGCAGCTGCCCACGGGTTCCAATCTTCAGCCACCTCTACAATGTTGTGATCCTTCGCATATTGCTGATAGATCTTCATCATAGATTCAAACTTCTCTGGGTATTTATCCTCCAAAGGAACTGTTTCGGCAGGGTTCTCTTTGATGTTATACAGGTGCCACTTTCCATCACCGTACATGCCGGTTCTGAGTTTCATTAGCTTGAAATCGCCTTGAATAACGAATCCATTACCAAATAGCTCGAACGCAAACCAATCTTTTTCGGTGCGAACGGTTTTCGATTCACTCTCTAAGAAAGGCTTCATAGATACGCCCGATGGCACAGATCTTACGGTCTTTATAGCATTGCCGGGTGTTTCACCTCAGCATAATCCAGCATAGTCATTGGCAGGTCTTTCACGCTTAGGGTAGTGCTAGACATGACGCCCTGTTGATCAAAGTCGCTATCTTGTGGCGGTTTCACAATAAGCGGTACGCGAATACCACCTTCGGCGATAAACCATTTCCACCACTGCAGCGGTCCTGTGGTTGCGTTTGCCCACTCTAGGCCAAGTTGACGGCTGGAATTTGCGTGACCGATAGCTTCATCACTCATATCAAAGTGGTCTTCGGTCCAGTTTTTCCAAAGGCTGTTCGCTAGAGGGCCAAAGGCATCAGAACCTTCAGGGCCGTTGTCAGGTAGATACACGATCAGGGTATTTTCCAGCTGACCACTCTCACGCAGATAATCCAGTACGCGGCCAATATAGAAGTCATGTGACTCAACCATAGCGGCGTAGGTTGCCATCAGACGCGCTTGGGTTTTCTTCTCAGCATCGGTAAGGTCATCCCATTTCTTAGTGAGTGGGTTACCCTCAGGAAACGGCGTGTCTTCTGGATAGATGCCAGCCTTGATCATCGACTCATAGCGCTGTTTCTTCAGGCCTTCCCATCCCAGTTTTTCATACATTGGGATGTATTTATCAATCAATGCAGAAGGAGCCTGCAATGGGAAATGGCCGGTAGTTAGCGCCAGATAGCCAAAGAAGGGTTTACCTGATTCACGACCTTGTTCGATGTATTCAATCATCTTACCGGTGTAGAGATCGTCCGAGAAGATCCCTCGCACGCGGTCAATCTTCTCGCCATTCTCATAGAACTGCTGATAGGTAACCGGTGGCTTTTTTCCTTCTTTGAGGGCTTTGTTTGCTACCTTGGTGGACGGGTACATATCCGTGTTATCCCAGTGGCTGAACCGCCTGAGTAAACACCGAATGTTTGCTCAAAGCCCCAATCTTGTGGCGGGAGACCATGCCCGTGGCCAGAGCCAAGGTGCCACTTACCAGAGTGATAGGTGTTATAGCCATTGTCACGCAGGAGCTCGGCGACGGTCACGGTGTTGCGCGTCAAATAGCCTTCATAACCCGGCTTGCCTTTCGCGGGTGGATAGAAGGAGTAATCGAAGGAGCCGAGGCCTACTTCGATACTGTTCGCACCGGTAAGCATTTGTGCGCGAGTAACAGAGGACACTGGAGAGGCGTGAAAGTTGTTAAAGCGAATGCTCTCTTCTGCAAGATTGCTCAGGGTTGGAGTGTTGATTTCTGAGCCGAAGGGCGCCAAGTCACCTAGGCCGATATCATCACTAACGATAAGCAGGATATTGGGTCTATCGTCGTCGGCGGCCAGAACTAGGTTGGGCACGACCAGACCAAAACAGATGGTTATTTGTATCTTCATTAATAAATCTTCCTTAATTTAACTCTGCTTCAACTATTCAGTTTTTTGTTTTAAAAGCAGCAAGCCAACAACGCCAAATCCGAATTCTAGGATCAGATATAGCCACAACACACCGTTTGGATTTCCATCCACAGCGATACTCAGGATTCGTCCAAACGCCAGACCAAACATAAAGATGATGAGATTGATGATGGCACCCTTGGTATGTTTTGGATTAAAGGCGCCGATTAACCAGTAGAGAGCCGTTGCCAAGTACAAGCCCATTACCGCACGAAAGATATGTGAAACCTCAACGCTGTTTACATCGATATCGAATAAGAACGCGAGTGAAGCATTCGGGGAAAAGCCATAGGAGAGGGCTATGGGGATGAGCCTGCAGTGGCGAGTAGTAGAAAAATCTTATGTTTATTCACAATACCTCCTTGTTTTAGTTCCAGCGATGCAGTTCAGTATCTTGATACTTTCCATGAACGACTTTTTGCTGGTTGATCTTTAATAGTTGGCTGATCCTCGGGTCCACATGTTGGAAGAAGTCGAGCCAGCCACTGCACAAATAGTTGAGCCCAGGTTCACCATCTTCAGTGGTCAGAAAACGGTTTTTAGGACACTCGCCATGACAGGCAAAGCGATAGTCACATTCGCGGCACTTTTTAGGCAGCGATTTGTATTTCGCTAAACCAAAATCCGCCTGCTTACGAGACAGGGCAATCTGCCCAAGCTTGGTTTGTGTGATATCGCCAATCTCGAACTCTGGATAGACATAGTGATCGCACGAGTAGACCTTGCCGTTTGGCTCAACCGCAAGTCCCTTACCACAGAGTTCAGATAGGGTACACATGGTGCTTTGTTCACCCATCCAGATACCGATAAAGTTCTCAAAGTAGGGGATAAATACCTTGCCAAAATCCTTTTGCATCCATTCATCGAAGATGGTTTTAAGAAATACCCCCACTGCTTGGCAGAGACTGACCAGGGCTCCATAGTTTGAGTTACTGGAATGATGGCGTTAGAGCATTACTGGTCCATTGACTGTTCAGTGCCGAATTGCTTTTATCCACCACAGGGATAAATTGGATCTGATTAGGCTTAATCTCATCGCGAAGGAATCGATACACCTTGAGTGGCTGCATAGAGGTGACATCATTTACGCAGGTCAGGGTTGCGAATGTCACACCATGTTTTTTGAGTAGCTTGGCACCGCGATAGGTTTTCTCGAACGTTCCTCTGCCTGCATGATTCTTGCGGTAGTGATTGTGCAGTTCTTCTGGACCGTCAATGCTAAGGCCCACAAAGAAATCATGCTTTTTGAAAAACTGGCACCACTTGTCATTGAGCAGTGTGCCGTTGGTTTGAAGGTCATTAACTATTTTCGAGTGCTTCGGGCTGTACTTAGCTTGCAGCTCAACCACCTTTTCGAAGTATTCGAGGCCTAGAATAGTGGCTCGCCACCATGCCAGGTAAATACGATCTCGGGTGTGTTTTGCCCTTCGATATACTGCTTGATGTATTCCTCAAGCAGGTCAAAGGACATTCTTTTCTCTTCACGCTTGTCGTAATCTAGAAGCTGCTGTTTTCCTAGATAGTAGCAATAGGAGCAATCGATATTGCACACCGCACCTATAGGTTTAGCGAGCGCCTGAAACTTTGTATGGGCTTTGCCTGATACTGCGGGACTTGAAATTCCATTTACTTATCACTTATACATCGAGTGAAACAAAAAGTTAGAAGTGAGCGGCCCAGCCAATCAAGAAGCCTTGCGAGGCGGTGTTGTAGGCAAAGGTGTCACCGTTGTCGTAATCAACCCAGGTGGATTTGTAGGCGAGATTGATATCTGACCAAGAGTTTATGTGATAGCGCACACCGGTTTGGATTGAGCTAGTAAAGTCGGTATCGCCGCTAAATCCGACATCGCCATTGAGGTAGAAGTCCCAGTTTTCGCTAAGCGGGGAGGTTAGGCGAGCGCCAATGAGGTAATCGACCCAATCTTCCTTGATGCCGTTTTTCCGGTCGATAATGCCATTTTTACCTCGCAGTGAGGCGTCGATGTCGTTGTCCCACCATCGGATACCCGCCATGTAATCCACGGAGCCGAATCCATATTGGTAGCGTTTGAAGGCCTTGGCCTCAAGAACACCTTGTCTGACCTCGACCTTGCCGGTGACGAGATCTAGATTCAAATCGACAAGATTAGTTTTGCCAGAGAGCTTCATAAAGCTGTAATCGAGGTAGAAACCCCAAGTATTGTTGTAGATGGTTTCCCAGTGAAGCATGGCGCCCATATCAATGTTGTTCATAATGAACTCTGGGTCCACATCGACACCAGATGACAGCCCTGCTATTTCAGCATCACCGCGGATATTGAGTGCCAGTGCGTAGATTTCGATAGAGTGCTTCCAAGCGGATTCTTGCTCGGTAGATTGTGCCGCAAGGGCAGTTGGAGAGGAGAGCACTGCTAGCGGTAAAGCGGCGCATATTCCTTTTAATGGACGTTTCATAATCTCACTGATCCATGTGTATGAAATGTTTGTAAGGTATTGATTTAAATATTAGTCTTACTTACAAATTGATAACAAATATTTATTTATCCAGATCACAGAATTTCAAACTAAGCGCCTAAAACATCATCACAAAGGATGGAAGTATGAGAAAGACAATCGCTTTACTATTCAGCTCAGTGCTTATTACTGCGTGTAGCGGTGTTCCACAGCAGACACAGCAAGATCTGGATTCAGTCGATAGCAGGGTAGGATTGATTGAAGCGAATGCAAATAAATTGAATCTAGAGCCGGTACTTTCTATCGATCACTCGCGTTTGGGAAGCGAAGCTGAGCAAGATATTGCGGCGAGTCGGGTTGAATTGTTTTCAGATGATAAGCTCAACACTGAGCTACTAAAGCAAAATATAGAAGTGGGCTTAGATCTGCCATTTCGAGTGTTGAATTATTCGGAAGATGGGGTGATAAAGACCCGATACACCAATGCTGAGTTTCTGCAAAAACGCCACGCTCTTGAAAACTCTAGTGCCTTGACCCAATTTGAAAGCAGCGCCCAGCAATTGGTGAGCTCTGTTGCCGATGCTATGCCGATTAGCACGCAGGGGCTAGAAAAGGGCTACGCAATAACGCGAGTGGAATCGGAACTCAACTTTAACGCTACCATTGAAAGCATCAAAACGAATGTACTGGCTCAAGAGGGCACTGAGTGGTTTTTGACCCTTGATTACACTAACAGGCTAAGTCTCAAGGGGAGACCTTACCACCCGCCACTTTATTGGTATTCGGTGCGCCGGGTCCTGGGGCAAAGGCGATGAAAGATTACATGAGTATCGGTCTAGATACCTTTGGACAAAAGGTGCTTGTGTATCAGCAAGGTGAAAAGGTCATTGTTGCTTACAACGACATTGTTGAAATGGCGCGCCTTCACTATCAAGATTCAGCACTGCCACACAGAGTGGTCAACAAGATGTTAGGTAAGACCATCTCTAATTCCATCGAGAAATAAACGCGGCTAAAACGAGAAAGCCCAGAGGCGAATGCTCCGGGCTTTTTTACTGTCATAAGACTGAATTTTACAGCTTTGGAACCGTTGCAAACACAGCGGCTAGCATATCGTGACCAAAAGCTACGCTGCGATCTGGTGACCAACCATATAGCTCATCGGCTTGACTGATGTGGTCTTTGAACGGCATCTCTACTGTGTAAGACAGGCACTTAAACTGCTCGCCAACCCAGTTTGAACCAACGGTTAGGTTTGCCTTGCCAGGTTCATCTTTGTCGTAACCCACCTCATCTTGGAATTCAGGGGTAATGGTTAGTAGCGCTTGCTTGAAGTGATTCTCTAAGCCTTGAATACGTTCATCATAGGATGGAATACCTTCACTTCCCGCAACAAAGTTGTATGGGATAGCTTCATCACCATGGATATCTAGGAACATGTCTACGCCAGTTTCTAGCATACGCTCGCGCACCAGATAAACCTCAGCTACGCTCCATAGATGAGTTTGCCACTCACGGTTTAGGTTTACGCCAATACCGTTGGTACGCAGGTGACCACGAATGCTGCCATCTGGTTCATGTTTGGCACAACGCGGATAACCACTTTATCTAGTAGAGCACGGCCTACGGTGTCCGTTTCATCAAGAAGACGTTGCAGGAAGCCTTCAATAAACCATTCTGCCATGGTCTCGCCAGGGTGCTGGCGACCAATCATCCAGATGTTCTTCTTCTCTGGGCTTGGCTCACCTATGGTCAGCAGGCTGATGTCGTTGTTGTCTAAGGTGTGACCTAGGGTTTCTAGCTTACACGCAGGGTGGGTTTGCGCATCATGTAAAAGGTCCTGGTGACGGTCATAGGAGTAAGGTGCGAAATAGGCGAAGAACATGGAGTCATGTTCTGGGATGATATCGAAGGTTAGCGCATTACCATCGAACTTTGCTGGAATGCGGAACCACTCTTCACGGTCGTAAGAGGCGACCACATCATAGTCACTCCAGCCTTCAGGATAAGCAGAGGTAGCCAGCTCACTGATAGTAAAGTGATGTGGCTGCTGTGCTTCGCTCTCTAGGCGAAAGTGAAACCATTGCGCGATATCCGTTTGGTTATCTGCAGGGATGGTCAGTTGAATATCTTGTGGTGAGTCTGCTGAAACAACATGAATGTTGCCGCTCTCGAAGTTACTGAAAATTTTCATTTTTGTTGTTATCTCGTGAGGGAGGTGGGCTAAGGTTAGCACACTTTATTTCTAGCTAACTACCAAAGCGTAATGAGTCTCACTTAAATTGAGATTGAGTGATGAAAACGTCAGCAAAGATCAGGCAAAAATCAGCGAAGTGAGATAGATACCGAGTGCTGCGCAACCTGCGCCGACCAATGCAAGTACGAGTAGATTTACCTTAGGGTTCATACACACCTCCATGTGTGGTTTATCGTCTTGTGAGCAGTGCAAACAGAGCGATTGGAATGGAGAAAATCACTCCTAGGCTCATCAAGGTGCCTAGGGTGTTTAGCCAATATAGGATGATTTTCTCTAACTGAGAAAGATACACAACTCCCAAGCTAAGCAGGATATAGATAGCCAAGCTTAGATATAGTGAGCCCTCTAGCGCGCCTTTAATGTCTGTCCATGATGGCAACATATAAAGAGTAACACTTGCTAAGGCGAATAAACTCAACACATCTCCCAAACCTGCCTTTGAGAGGTGAGTGATTAAAGTCATCGGGTAATTGACCAGTGATTGGGCTTGCAACTTACTGGCTAGGTTTGCAATAAAAGGGAGTTGGCTTCCAAAATACAGGCAAGTGGCACCTATCAGTAGAGGTGCAATGGATACCAGAACATGACCAAGTGAGCCCAGAACAGTGCGAGGCCGAGTAAAGGCAACGTAACCTATATTCGGATTTGATCTTGTAGGCATCTGAAACCAAACTACTTGAGTTATTTTAAAACCAAAGGCTTTAGCAAACAGGTAATGGGAAAACTCGTGTAGGGTGACGCCAATTATGCCGGTAAGGAGAAGTAGCCAATGTGTAAACCGGCTGTTGCTAATACACAGATTTATTGAAGCAATAGCTAAAACTGAGAATAGAAATATCACGCTTTTCTCATCAGTTTGATTGTTGATGTTTAAGGTGAGCAAGTACGCAGCGCAGAGTCGCGTAATCTACTTCTTCGTTTAGAACCTCATAAAGCGGCTTCAGCTTATTCTCTTTGAGACTATTGAGCTTGTGTGCCGCTTCACTGATTTTATCTATTGTTGCTTGGTCTAAGGTGATGACTTGGTTGAGGGTAATTTTACTGACCTCAATACCTGAACCTAAATGCGATAACACAGTATTAAGTGCGATTTTTCGCTGTTCGCTTATTTGTGCAGGTGTTAGCCCACTTAGTAGCAGATCTACAGTTTTGGATTCTGTTGCGCTTAGAGTCTTGATCTCTTCTGGCTTTTCCTCCACAACCTCAAGCAATTGTGCGCCGTACTTCTCTACCTTGGTTTGGCCAAAGCCGGAGATGGTTGCAAGCTGTTCAAGCTGGTGGGCCTCTCAGTTGCAATCTGTTTTAGGCTGGCATCATGGCAGATAACATAAGCTGGAACATCCTGCTCTTTTGCTAGGTTTGCTCGAACTTGTTTTAAAGCCTCAAACTGGGCTAGGTTTACAGCTGAAAGGGAGTCGGTAGCTGAGCTTTTGTTACTTTTCCTACCGCTCGATTTTCTCGGCTCTCGCATTTGAACGCTTTGTTCACCGCGTAAGATAGCTCTGCAGTTTGGAGTGAGTTTTAGGGTGTTGTATTCCCCTTCAACTCGAAGAAAGTCCATAGCGATTAGCTGTCTAAATACGCCTTTCCATTGTGTAGCGTTAAGGTCTTTGCCTATGCCATAGGTGGATACCTTGTCGTGACCGAATGATAGGATTCGGTCGTCCGACTTACCCAGCAAGACGTTGATCAGGTAGGTTGCTCCAAAGCGCTGGTCACAGCGGTAAACGGTCGAAAGTGCCTTTTGTGCAGCCTGCGTGCCATCCCAAGTTTTTGGAGGAGAGATGCAGTTGTCACAGTTACCGCAAGGTTCTTGTTCCTCACCAAAATAGGACAGCAGATTTTGACGGCGACAGCTGATCGACTCACAGAAACTAAGCAGGGCATTTAGCTTTTGTACCTGAATGTGTTTGTAGGCTTCGCTACCTTCAGAGTTCGCCACCATTTGGCGCTGCAACACCACATCTTGCATGCCGTAAGCCATCCACGCGTTGGACGCTTCACCATCACGTCCTGCACGGCCCGTTTCTTGGTAATAGGATTCAATGCTTTTAGGTAGGCTTAGGTGTGCCACAAAACGAACATCTGGCTTATCGATACCCATACCAAAGGCCACGGTGGCGACAATAATAATGCCATCTTCTCGAAGAAATCTCTGTTGGTTGGTGTTTCTAAGCTCAGATGACATACCAGCATGGTATGGCAGTGCAGTGCGGCCTTGGTCATTCAGCCATTTCGCGGTTTCTTCAACCTTCTTGCGAGAAAGGCAATAAACGATGCCTGCATCCTCTGCATGGTGGCTAGATATAAACTGCCACAGGTCCTTCTTTGCATTGGACATTTCACCCACATGATAGCGAATGTTGGGCCTATCAAAACTGTGTACAAATATGCGTGCTTGCTCAAGACCAAGCTGTGAAATGATTTCTTCTTTCGTACGCTGATCGGCAGTAGCCGTTAGCGCAATACGCGGGGTAGATGGAAAGCGTTGCTGCAGCACAGAAAGTTGTTGGTATTCAGGCCTAAAATCATGCCCCCACTGACTCACGCAGTGCACTTCATCGATAGCAAACAGAGATATCTGGCATTGAGCGAGCAGATTTAAGGTTCGCTCCATCATCAGTCTCTCTGGAGCGACATATAAAAGCTGAAGTTCGCCCTGCATTAGCATGTCCTCTATCTGCATCTGCTCATACTGATCTTGAGTTGAGTTCAAGTAAGCTGCTGACACGCCCGCTTGTTGCAGTGTATCTACCTGATCTTTCATCAATGCAATCAATGGAGAGATCACAATGCCCACGCCAGGTCGAACAATCGCAGGGATCTGATAGCAAAGGGATTTACCGCCACCGGTTGGCATCAGGGTTAGCACATCTTGTCCAGCAACTAGGCTATCGATGATCTCTTGCTGTTGATGACGAAAATCGTCGTAACCAAAGACTGTATTTAGAACGTTGAGCGGGGTAGGTGACACTGGGATTCCAATTGCGATTTTCGTAATTGGGTAGAGTGTAATGGATCTAGCAAAGAATCACAGCGCTGTTGTTGGTGCTCGCGATACGGGTGCAAAAAAGTGAGAAACTGGGGTAGCGATAGGGAGTTCACGCTAGAGCTGAATTGATGTTCGTATTTTGAGTCAAAAGTAAGCATTCATAGATGGTGTAAATAGGTGTGTAAAATTGTAAGTGATATGCATCACGTTTCCGGTGAAACGTTTGCGTTTGCATGGTGAATAGTGTGATTTGGGTGCGTACACTGGCGCCGTTCTTATCCAAGGTCGGATGAATGATTGAAAGAAGTTATATCTGCATAAGATAGGACGCACTTATTCAGATACGAAAATCTACTGTAAGGCTCAATCAAACAGAGTCTATCAATAAGGCACCTTGACACCATGAAACTACTTAAAACATCTGCGGCTCTGCTAGTAAGTGCGGCGCTTCTAGCTGGTTGTAACAGCGACTCATCAGACTCAGAAACCCAAATGGGTGACGTGAAGCTTGCAACCTTCAACTTGTCGTTTGACCGTGACACCCTAGAGGGATTAAACGCAGAGCTAAATGTCGAGCCTGCGCGCCAAAATGTGCTGGTAGCAGCATACTTAAATGAAGAACTGACTGATGAGTCAGAGATTGAGCTTGCTGAGCATATTATTCAGATCCGAAACGTTGCGGCGATCATTCAGACTCAACGTCCGAACGTTATCATGATGGCTGAATTCAACAACGATGGTACTGGCGAAGATCTTTCTCATCTTGAGGCTTTCCAGAAGAACTATCTTTCTGTCGCTCAAAGCTCTGAGGGTGCCGGTGGCGCACCAAACCTTGAGCCTATCGAGTTCCCATTTGCTGAGTCTTATGCGACCAACACAGGTTTGGTATCAGGTCTTGACTTAGACCGTGACGGTTCTGATGGTACTCAACTACCAGGCGATGCATGGGGCTTTGGTTTCTATCACGGTCAATACGCATTTGCTTTGATGTCTCAATATAAAATCGATACTGCAAACACACGTACCTTCCAAGAGTTCAAATGGAAAGACCTAGATAACGCAAGTATCCCAACAGTGACTTTGTGTGATGAGCCTATTCCGGCTGAGCTCAGCTGTGGTGAAAACTGGTATACTGCTGAGCAATGGGAACAAGTGCGTCTTTCTTCTAAAAACCATGTTGACGCGCCTATTCTGGTACCAAACTCAAAAGGCGAGCTAGAAACTGTTCACCTGCTTATGTCACACCCTACACCGCCTGTATTTGATGCCGGTCGCAACCAAGCAATGAATGCCGCTGAAGTAGAGTTTTGGAATCACTACATTCAAGATGCTGAATTTATCTATGATGATAACGGAGTAACTGGTGGTCTGGATGAAGGCAATCACTTTGTGATTATGGGTGATCTGAACCTAGAACGTTGGGATGGTGACGGTATCCCAGAGGCGATGGAAGAGTTGCACAACAACCCGCTTGTAAACCAAGAAGTAGCAAATGGTAGCCTGTACCCAACCAGTTCTGGTGCTCTAGAGCATGCCACTGACAGCAATAGCACACACCCATATCCAGAGCGTATTACCTCTCTATTCGGTTTGGCTGTGGACTATGCAATGCCTTCAGCAACTCTAAACGTAACTGACTCAGGTGTATATTGGTCAGCTACTGGCGAAGCTGGACGACTTCTATTCAATGACGAACGTGTTGGCGACTATGGTGATGGCAAAGATATCTCATCTGATCACCGCATGGTTTGGATTGAAGCTAATCTTTAATTGAAAATGCCCCAAGCCAAAGGCTTGGGGCATTTGTTCTATCGCGATGTCGATTAGAAAAGAGCCAGATACTGTCCGTATCCTTGAGACTCTAGCTCCTCTTTAGCAATAAACTTAAGCGATGCTGAGTTAATACAATATCTCAATCCAGTGGGTGCTGGGCCATCATTGAACACATGTCCCAGATGGGAATCACCGAAGCGACTGCGTACCTCTATTCTTGTATAGAACAGCTTGTTATCCTGGTGCTCAGTGATGAAGTTGTCGCTGATTGGCTTGGTAAAGCTTGGCCAACCGGTACCAGATTTGTATTTATCTGTTGAGCTAAATAGTGGCTCTCCGGATACGATATCTACATAGATACCGGCTTTCTTGTTATCCCAATACTTGTTCTTAAATGGACGCTCCGTACCATCCTCTTGGGTCACATAGTATTGAAGGTCAGTCAGCTTGGCCTTAATTTCATCATCAGACGGTTTTCTGTAATCACTCATCTGAATCTCTTTGTTTTGCTCAATCATTGAAACAAGGGTAACGCCGTTTCATCTCTATCTTTGCCAAAGATCGTATCCAGATAGCGATCTCGGCCACTGCCATGGCGATAGTACTTGTAGCGGATCGGGTTACGTTTG
Organism: Vibrio ishigakensis; assembly: GCA_000830475.1. Lineage (GTDB taxonomy): Bacteria > Pseudomonadota > Gammaproteobacteria > Enterobacterales > Vibrionaceae > Vibrio > Vibrio ishigakensis_A. Next base: position 205,477 of record BBSC01000004.1, read on the forward strand.
TAGTAATCCTGATGGTAATCCTCGGCTACGTAGAACTCTGTGTATTCAATCAGCTCTGTTTTTAGTGGTTTTTTGAATACACCCAAGGCTTCGATATCTTGCATAAAGTCGGACGCTATCTGCTTCTGTTCTGCGTTGTGATAGAACACAGCGGGGCGATAATGTGGACCACGGTCGACAAACGAACCCTTGTCATCGGTTGGGTCGATATGGCGGAAGAATTGATCCAGCACCTCTACATAGGTCACTTTTTCAGGGTCGTAGGTAACCTGAATAGTCTCTATATGGCTGGTTTTTCCAGACGCAACCTGCTTGTAGGTTGGGTTTTCCTCTGTACCACCGGCATAGCCGGAAACCACATCAATAACCCCTGGAAGTTTTTCAAGATCAGATTCAGTACACCAGAAACAACCACCGGCTAGGGTTGCAATCTGAGTATCACCTGAGTGTGACATGCCTTTCGAATCGGCATTAGATGCAGTGGAAACCATCCATGCAAGGGGCGATGTGATGCCAAGGACAATCAGTAATTTTGAGAAGCGTTTCATACCTGACCTCTACTTTGTGTGACTTTAGATGCGTTGGTGTATATGACAGATTCTTGTAACAAAAACTTTCATTAAATGTTTAGTTTTTAATACTTTGTAATGCAATTAGGAGATCAGGGAAGGGCAAGTTGGTAGCGATAGAAATAAAAAACCGGAGTCTTAGCTCCGGTTTTGGGGTTAGATAAGGTGAAGTCCAGCAGGCAGTGAATCACCAAAGGCTTTAGCAGCTTGCTCTTGTTTGAGACTGCTGGCATCGAGCAGGATCTCTTTCCAAGACTCAGGTGTTTTGCTTTTCGAGAGCTTGTCTGCAACCTTGTCACGGACTTCGTCTGAAACATCGATAGAGCGATCGCCCGTTTTCGAAGCCATCAACACGGCAGCAAAGCCCGCCATGGTCTGTTTGCTCCAATCAAGCTCTAAGATAGACGCGAGCCATTCTTCTACTTGAGTGGATGGGATGACATTATGCTGACTGCCATACAAAGGTCTACGACTGGCAAGACGGGCCAGTGCCCACCAGTGGGCATCTTTGTAGCTGTCAAAGTTGATGGCTTTCGTCAAGAACCAAGTTCCTAGCAGTACCTTGTCATCATAATGAAGGTGTTCTAGAGAAGCCGATAGGCGAACCATGCCTCATAGCCGTTTTGGTGCGCGGTTTCTGCAGACTTTGGATTCTTCAGCATCCCTGGGTGCAGGTACTTGGCAATATCGGTCAAGATCTCTTCTTGCTGCTCTTGGGTTAGGCCGCCACTGATACGACGCCAAAAGATCCACCAATCACTCCAAGATTGCTGACTTTTGAACTGAATACCTGTTGATACAAAGGCCATACTTGGTCCATGCGCCAGCCATCAACTGCGTCACCAAAGCCCGGACGCAGCGAGTAGCCAGCCAAGCGAAGCCAGTTTTTTCGTGCTGATCAGAACGGCGGCGACGTTTGCGCCCTAAGGCAAAGGTATCGAATAGCGCGCGAGAGGTGGCAAGGTCCCAGTTTTCACGTTTGCCCAGAGATTTCTCCAGCTGCTTGCTAAGAAGCTTAATGGCCTTGGTATCGGTTTGCTTTTTGTTGCCACTATATAATGATGAAATCAGTTCACAGGATTCTTTCACCTTGGGCGATAGCTCTTTGGTCTCATGTTTTTTGGTGTGCCGCACTTCAAACTCAACCTGCCAGCGCTGATCATTATCTAGGCTGACGCACTCGAGTTTAAGGGTGCCTACCTCGGTTAATCGACAGCTCAGTTGAACCTCTCGTTTACACTTTTGGTTTTGCGCGAGCTCGGTTTCATCATCACTGTTTAGCGAGGCGACATAAGGCGGCAGTGGGAGCATCTGACCTTCATCGATAGGATGCAGAGAACCGTTTTGCGGCTTGTTGCCATCGTTTAGCTGATCGACTGTAGTGGTTAGAAGATTAAAGCGCACTGGCTGATCTAGGGTCAAAGCGAAGCGTCGCCCAGTTAGGCGAACCTCTTGCTCTTCTTCCGCCCCTTTTTGCAAAAGACACAAGGCTTGCGACTTGTTGCCCTTACCTTGTAGATGCAGGAAGTAGGAGCGGGGACTACCACCACCAATTTTCAGTTGGGCACCTCGTCTTGCTTTGCTGTAGGCAACAGCGCCGTAGGCAACTGCGTAATCTGGGTGCGGGTTGTCCAGTAGAGTGATTGCTTCACCGCGCCACTCTTGCATCACCTCAACCAGGCGCTCTTTGATCAAGTCACTATTGAAAGCACCACCGTTTACTAAAAGCGCAACTGGAACCGCGTTGCCATCTTCTTTTAGTGCGTCTTGGCAAGAGCTTCTATGCTGAGCAAGAAATTGAGCGATATGTTTAGTGACTGCGGGGTCTGACACATATGGCAGGCCAAACTCTACCATGGCGCTACGCTTTGAGTCTGGAAGGGTATCGATGTCGGTTTTAGGGAAGAAACCCTCAAGCCCGATTTGACGAACCTCATCTTTATTTAGGTGCACACTTCGAGAACCACCAATCAGACGCGAGCCACCACCAAGTAATGTAACCTTACCTTGCTCAGGTGCATCTTTTGACAAAAGAGATTCTTTAACGCGTCTGGTTTGCTGAATGAGTTTGCTCAATGCGCCGGCTTTCATTGGTTTATTGCCGTTGAGTTCACGCTCGCTCATATGCGCTAGCGCAAGATCGATATTGTCACCACCAAGCATTAGGTGCTCGCCAACGCCAATTCGGCTAAGTGATAGGTCACCTTGGTCGTAGCTCGCTTGGATCAAGCTAAGGTCAGTGGTACCGCCGCCCACATCACAGATCAGCATGAGTGGAAGGTCAGAGAGATCTTGGTCTTGATGTCGCCCATACCAGTCATAGCAGGCCGCTTGTGGCTCCTCGAGAAGAAGTACTTCGCCAAGTCCAGCAAGCTGTGCCGCTTTCAGGGTTAGGTTGCGCGCCTTCTCATCAAAAGAAGCGGGTACTGTGACTACGACTTCTTGATCTTCCAATCGGTTAATTGGGTTTCTATGGTTCCAGCTTTGTCTGATGTGATTTAGATAACTGGCACTGGCGATAAGCGGAGAGACTTTCTCTACATCTTCACCGCCGGTCCATGGCAGGATGTCGCCTTCACGATCTACCTGCTGGTGGGAAAGCCAGCTCTTAGCACTTGAGACCTGACGGCCCTCAACACTAGTGCCCAGTTCTCTAGCCCATTCACCGATAATTGGATTTGCTAGATCGCCTTCGACTCTTTGGTGTTCCCAAGGAAGTTGCAGACTCTGCGCATCAAATTGGTTGGGCGCAGCATGGAAGCGAAAAGAGGGCAGCTGTGGACGTCTTACGACTTCGCCCTGACCAATAAGCTGGTCGATGTGAAACAGTTCTACCTTTGAGTCGGCAAGGGGAGAGGTGTTCTCGCAGAAAGCGACAACCGTGTTGGTGGTACCAAGGTCAATACCGACCAAGTAGCGAGCTTTTTGGTTGGAGGCCATTTTGTTCCTGATATTTCTAAAGAAAAGCACCGCGGTGCGGTGCTTTAAAGTGTAGCTTAAGCTTCGTCGCGTACGTCGAACTCGACATGCCATTTCTGGCCGTTGTCTTTAGCGATGGCTTCTAGGTATAGAGTACCTAGCTCAGTTACGCGAGCGGCTAGGGTAACCGCAACCACATCACCGACTTGACGACCGTCTGTAGCATCAAGGGTTACATGGATCTCTGGTAATTCCTCAAGCTCATCTTCACGCCAGTAATCTAGGTGGTACCCGCGATGTCATCACGGCGAGTGGTTGAGCCGTAGAATTGGAAGTGAACTGGCTGGCCGATAATAAGGCCAAACTCTTTGTCAGTAACTTCAACTGAAGAGCCTTCTTCCATACCAAATGGAGCCACACACAGCGCTTCCATTGGAGGAGCCATTCCTGGGATAGCTGGCATCGCGCTCTCGATACCCACGTAGTAGCTCGATGCGATACCGCCGCGGATACGAACGCCTTTACCTTGGCGAACGTGGCCGTAATAAGCTGCGCCAGATGCCACTGCTAGGTCAAGGTCAGAACCTTCTAGCAGTTTTGCAGACTCTGCATCAGCGTCGTTTAGCCAAAGGTTGATCACCTCAACCAGACGCTCAGAAAGGGCTTCTGCTTTTAGAACACCACCGTTAAATAGCACAGCAGTTGCTTAACAAAGTCTGGTTTTTCTTGCTGACCAAACATGCCGCCAAATACGTTCTGCGTTGAATCCGATTGTTTAGCCAGGAAGGCCGCGATATGACGAGTAATACCCGCGTCTTGCGCGTATGGCAGACCCATTTGAGTCAACGCGCCGCGAGATTTTTGAACTGGATGCTCGTCGATATCAACCACAGGGAAGAAACCGTCTACTAGGGTCTCTTTTACTTCTTGTTTGGTTAGCTCAGTCTTAAGTGTGCTACCTAGAAGCTTTGAACCTCGGCTTGGTACTACGATTGGCACAGACTCAAGTTCTTGGTCTTTAAGAAGGGCTTCTTTAGCGTCACGACACGCGTGGGTAATCGCTTGGATCTGCCAAGCTGAAGGTCTTTACCCTCTTGAGCTAGCTTCATCTTCAGACGATACGCTAGAGCAAGATCCATGTTGTCACCGCCAAGCAGGATATGCTCACCAACCGCGACGCGGTCTAGGGTAAGATTACCTTCCTCTTCGGTCACTGCTACCAGTGAAAGGTCGGTTGTACCACCGCCCACATCCACAACTAGCACTACATCACCAACGCTTAGTTGATTGCGCCAGTCATCACCAGTCTTCTCAATCCAGTTATAAAGGGCAGCTTGAGGCTCTTCCAAAAGAGTCAGATGCTCAATGCCTAGGTTACGCGCTGCTTCCGCGGTTAGGTCACGTGCTGCAGGGTCAAAGGATGCAGGCACTGTGATAGTCACATCTTGTGAGGTCAGCGGATGCTCAGGGTTTGCGTGATCCCAGGCATTTTTAAGATGTTGAAGATACAGCTCAGTTGCGCGAAGTGGTGAAACCTTAGCGATCTCCTCTGGGCTACCTGCTGGCAGGAAGTCCTCACGGCGGTTAACCGCTGAATGGCATAGCAAGATTTTGCACTCGCTACCAAGCGAAGAGGGGTCTTGCTACCTAGCTTACGTGCTACCGCGCCCACTAGGGCTTCTGGAGTGGTTGTCCAAGGTAGGCTGCGAGAGCCTTCGCCCATTTCATGCTCGCTGGCTTGATAGATAAAAGAGCCTAGTTGATTCAGGCTTTCTACCTGACCAGGTGCAGTTAACTGAGGGATCGGCATGATCTCTACAGAGGCATCTTCAAGGTGTTTTTCAGTGTATGAAAGAACGCTGTGTGTGGTACCAAGGTCGATACCAAGAATGTACTTTGCAGACTCGCTCATTACAGCTCAACCTCCGCAGGGGCAATGATCTTAGCGTCGTAGTTTTCAGCAAGCTTAGGCAGGGTGATGTTTTCTACCTTCCAACCTTTGTGAATAAGGGTGCCGTTAAATGGCGCATTGCCAGTTACGTTGCCCACTAGGCGAATTTTTTGTGCGTCGAAACCTTCAGGGATAGTGACCTGAGTCTCTTCTTCTTCGGTGCGAACTGGGGCAAGGGTTAGGTACTCATCCAGTACTTTCTTACCACCACCGTGGATAACGCGCGCAGCTGCGCCCACTTCTTCGTCACTGAATGCACTGACGTCTTCATTTAGGAAATCGATAAGGCGAGCTTCTTGCTGCATCAGAGATAGCAGTTGCAGTGCGCTGTCGGTAGAAGCCGTTTTCAGTTTCGATTCAACCTCAACAACCTTCTCTACGACTTTCTCAACTTCGACAACTTTCTCTACTTCAACGATTTTTTCAACCGGCTTTTCAACCTCAACGATCTTCTCTACTGGTTTTTCTACGATTTTCTCGACGGTTTTTGGTTTTCTAGCAATCGCGATGGCAAGAAGGGCAACGCTCGAAACGGCAAGGCCAGCGTGAAGCATGTCGATAGTTTGTGGTACCGATGATAGGTCGATAATCATGATGAATTCTCATTAAACATAGTTACTAGGGGTAATGTGTGGGCTGCATAGATAAAATTCAAGAAAAATTCTGACAAAATCATTTGCTTGGGTTAACAAAGCCCATTCGGTTAAACTGTATATCAGTCATAGAGTTAAGATTAATCAAGTTGCATGAATTTTAATCGAGTGGTCTGTTTTGACCTTGAAATGTGCTGTTGGAATGTCGATGGAAAGGGCACGACCGGCGAAATTATAGAGATTGGTTTGGCGGAGATTGATCTCGCTAAACAAGAAATCGTCAAACGCGCTCAATATTATGTGAAGCCGGAAAAAGACGAGGTCTCTCTTTTTTGTACTGAGTTGACCGGAATTACGCCTCGAAAGATAGAAAAACAGGGGCGACCTCTAGATTCTGTCATTAAGTCCATGATTAAGAACTTCGGCGGTGCAACAAGATCTACGCGAGTTGGGGGCGTGATGACCTGATTTTTCAGGCCGAGTGTGAGGCGAAGGGAATAGATTTTCCGTTCGTAGAGTTTCTTAACCTAGCGACCATCTATCGCATCCAGCATAGACTGAAAGACAAACGTATCGGCCATAGAGCGGCGCAAGAAGAGCTAGAAATAGAGTGGGAGGGGCGCCAGCATTCTGGTTACACCGACGCTTATAATCTGGCAAAACTTGCGTTAAAAATGCTGTAGTTATTCACCCTGAGCTTCAAGCTTGGCGCGAATAAACTCGTTGTGGTCGAGGTAGATAAGCTCGGCGACTTTGCGAATCACAGACTCTTCAATTGGGTCAAGCACACCGTCTGCAAAGGCGATAACCCACATACTTTTGACCAATTCAAACGCTCTGATTGAGCGAGGTCTCTAAGTTGTGAGGTGAAGTCATACAGGGATGCGGACTGATCAGACTTATCGCGTGCCTGTTTAAGCATGAGTTTGGCTTCTTCGGCGGTGAACCCTAGCAGGTTTTGTAACATCTTTTGTTCGGCTTGGATCTCTTCTTCAGATAGAGTGTGGTCGGCTTTAGAGACTTCACAAAGAAGAGCCGCCATAGCGAGCTTTGGTTCGGATTTCGCTTGGCTAGAAAGGTCTTCTCCTTCAAGCAGCTCTTTAAACAGTGATTGGATCTTATTAAACATCTATTTCGGACTCCAAATAATAATACCTCTTATATGGAGTATGACCGCCATCTGAGTCAATGACTCAATTTAATTTTATGGGGATGCAATATTGGAAATCTTAGGTATCACATTATCGCAGGATGTGCTTGCGGCTATGGGATTGATTTTCTTGGGCTCTTTTGTACAAACCGCCATCGGTTTTGGATTAGCTATTGTTGCCGCTCCCTTGCTATTTCAGATCTCTGTGGATTATGTCCCTGCGCCCATCTGTTTAGTGGCGCTGTTTATCTCTTTAATTAATTCCTATAAGCACAGAAGTGATATCTCTATTGGAGGCCTCAAGCTTGCATTGTACGGGCGCATACCTGGCTCTATCGTGGGTGGTTGGCTGCTTTTGTATGTTTCGGCATCCTTGCTATCACTGACGCTGGGCATCTTCGTATTGATTGCAGTGCTTATAAGTGTGCTTCCGTTTCGCTTAGAGCCGACCCCGAGGCGAATGTTTGGCGCAGGCTTGCTGTCTGGCTTTATGGGAACAAGCTCCTCTATCGGGGGCCCGCCGATGGCACTTCTGCTTCAGCACCAAGACGCTAACGCATTGCGTGGCAATCTTTCCGCATTTTTTGTGTTCAGTTCTATTATCTCGCTAATCGTGCAAGTTGCGGTAGGGGTGATGTCTTACAAGCATTTGGTGATGACCCTACCTTTGATTCCGGCCGCTTTGGTTGGTTATTGCTCGCCATAAAAGCGGTGCCGTATCTTTCTAAGGTTTGGATGCGACGCGGAGCTTTGACCCTGTGCTTAGCCAGTGGAGTCACTGCAATCTGGCAAAGTGTCCATTTTTAAAGCATTTAAATGCAATTTGTCGTCAAATGCCCTACGCGCGGTGATATCTAAGTCTATAATTCTTTTGAATATTTAGATGTAGCCGAATCCTTTGGCTCAACGTTTCTAAAGAAAGGATTTCATGCAAAGATTTAAGCAAACTCTGCTCAGTTTTTCTGTTCTCTCAGCGCTTACTCCAAGCGTATTTGCAGAAGAAACGACAGAATCAGAGACTCAAGAGCCTCTCTACGAGCACGTCATTGAGGAGCAGACTTGGGGTCTGGCTGGCGTGGTTCGTAGCGCCAGTGTTCCTTATGTTAACGCTCTCGACCTTGATGATTCGGAAAGGGTAAACACCTTCATCCCTATGCTCTATTTCGAAAACGAACACGTGTACGTAAAGGGTTTGATGGGGGGGGCTACCTCTACAACCCAGAAGACAGCGATTGGAATGTATCGGCGTTAGGGAGACTACGTTTTGTCGATATTCCAGCTGAGATCCAAAATGAGTTTGGTGCAGACGCCTTTGATTTCGGTTTAAGGGGGGAGTATCAATACTCGGATGAATGGTTTGCGTATTCTGAGCTTATGACCGAAAAAGATGGCAATTGGCATATCAACTTTGGTACTGAGGGTGAGTATTTCGTTGGCGATTTTCAAATTCAACCTCATGCTTCTTTGCGTTATAAGAGTGAGGACTTCAACACTCAATACTACGGCTTAAATGCAGAGAAAGTAGATGCGGGTGTGGATGCCTTTGTGGGTGTGCGTGCCAGTTATCACGTTATCTCTAACCTCTACCTACTCGGTGCGGCCAATGTCCAGATCCTAGATAATGCCGCCTATGATGCTGCGGTCATCGACAATCGGGTGCAAACGGAATATTACCTGGGCTTTGGTTTCTTTAATGACAAAGACAAACCACGTAAAACCGAGCTAAGCAATAAACGCTACTTTAGAATTTCACACGGTTGGGGCACACCATCGAACCTAGGGGATATCTTGGGTGGCGACATCGAAGACGATCCATACAACAGTCAGATCACTACACTTTTCTATGGTCATCCTTTGACTGACGAGTTGTTTGGTTTACCACTGGATATCTATCTAACCCCAGGTTTTGGTTGGCACTGGAGTCATGAAAACCAAGCATCGAGCCAGGAATATATCCTAGCTATCAAGGCTTATTACACCATATCTTGGCCGTTTGATTGGCGTTTAGGTGTGGCCGAGGGTATGTCTTATACCTCGAAGATCAACTCATTGGAGAAAGAAGAGTTTGATAGAAAGGGCTATGAGCCGAACAACTTCTTGAACTACCTAGACTTCTCGATAGATGTGAATCTAGGTTCCATGTTTAACGCTCGTTCTATGGACGGCGTGTGGCTTGGCTATGCTATCCACCATCGTTCTGCAATCTTTGAAAAGTCCTCGCAATATGGACGAATCAAGGGCGGTTCGAACTACAACACGGTTTATCTGCAATTCGACTTCTAACAATAAGGCCTAGCATCTGCTAGGCCTTTTACTTTCTATCTCAGCAGTATCTTAGCGAGTGGGGTTTTACCAACACCCCAAGTAATCAACACAGCTATCACTATAGTTCCGCTCCAAACCAGCATATCTTTAGCAAAGAACTCGAGTCCTAACATACCCGCTAGGTTGTTCATGTAAATGGTGAACAGTAGGTGGCTTACGTAAATGCCGAGCGTCATGTTGGCGAGTTTAAATACTATCGGATGGTTGCCTAGATTTGGCTTAGCCAATAAATAGAAGAAGAAACCTAGTGCAGAGTGGGGTGGCGAATAGGAAATCGTTTAATCTGAAGTCCATCCCGTAGCCTGATAGTAGGTAGGCTTCAGCAAGGTGGAATAGAGCACCGACTGCATCATGATAAATGCAGCCTTAGCCGAGATTTTTATGTTGTTTTCTCGAATCCAGCCACCTAAACAGATCATAATAAGGCTAAGGAAAGGGCCATTTCGGGTTAAGAACGGCGCTTCAAGGTCTGTCAGTACTGCGTAGCTTCCCGCTAGTACACCATAAAGAAACAGAACGATGGATAGGGGAATAAGCGCCTTTTCTAGGCCAAGCTTTAGCATAATAGCTATGATCAATATGCCGATTATCAGCGACATCAAATACCACAAGTGAACCAGTCCACCCTCTAGAAATGAATTGAGAGGGGTCTGCATTAAAAAGCCCCAATACCTATCTCGCTCTACTAGATAACCATCGCTCATTAGAGTTGCTAGATTAAATGGCGCTGCAAGATAGATAAGACTCCATACCACCCAGATCAGAAGTATTGGTTTGCAGTAGTTAATGGCGGTGTTAACAGGATCAGCTTTGAGTTTTGGCTGAATCAAGAAGCCGGTTAGCAAAAAGAAGAAAGGTACAGCAAATCGACATAGCTGATTGATAATATGCCCAAACCAAGCTTCACCGCCCAGTAGTGGATAAGTGACAAATAGTTGGCAGTGTATGGTGATCACCGCAAAAATGGCGATGACGCGGCCGAGCTCGAAGCTGGCAATCTTGTTCGTAGACATAAGGTAGATAAATAAAAAGAAACCACCGAAACAGTATCAGCTTGGTGGTCACAGGAATATCTAGCGGATCATGTTTTTACTTATTGAAACGAATGCATATCTTGTTTGGTGCATTTTTGAACTAATCTTGTTTAAAACCAACTTCTTATCTATTGCTTAGGATCACAGTTGTGCCAGTTATGCTACAATCTCGCCGCTAAAAATTTAATTAACCGTTCGGAACCGTTTTTGACCCAAGCTCAATCTCCCAAAAAAGCCAATACCGCACAATCTCTTAAAGCTGCAATCAAAGACTGTATGCAGAAGGACCGCTTTCGTCTGAGTAAGCGTATTCAAGGCGCTAGCAGAATTAAGAACGAAGAATCTCGCTCTGCTGTGTTTGATGAAATTGCCTTAGATATCGCATCTTCAATGATGACTGTGGCGCAGCGTCAGCAGAATGTGCCTCATATCGAGTACCCAGAGATACTGCCGGTTAGCCAAAAGCGTGATGATATCGCAAAGGCGATCCTTGAGAATCAGGTAGTGATTGTTGCCGGTGAAACGGGTTCAGGTAAAACCACGCAGCTTCCAAAGATCTGCGCTGAGATTGGTCGCGGTAAATTCGGTGTGATTGGCCATACCCAGCCGCGTCGTCTAGCAGCGCGCTCGGTGGCATCGCGTATTGCAGAAGAGATGCACACCCAGCTTGGGGAGTACGTAGGTTATAAGGTTCGCTTCAACGATAAGGTAAGCGAAAACACCCAGATCAAACTGATGACCGACGGTATTCTGCTGGCTGAAATCCAGCACGACAGATTCCTTAATCAGTACGACACCATCATTATCGATGAGGCGCACGAGCGCAGTCTAAATATCGACTTTATTCTGGGTTATCTAAAGAATGTACTGCCGAAGCGTCCCGATCTAAAGGTTATCATTACGTCGCAACCATCGACCCAGAGCGTTTTTCAAAGCACTTTAGTGATGCGCCAATTATCGAAGTTTCCGGTCGTACCTATCCGGTGGACACCCGCTATCGTCCGCTTTCTGGCGAAGATGATGTAGATAGAGACCAGTTGCAAGGTATCTTTGATGCGGTAGATGAGCTTTGCGATGAAGGCTTAGGTGACATCCTTATCTTTATGAACGGTGAGCGAGAGATCCGCGATACCGCCGATGCACTGAGTAAGCGTGGCTTGAAAGAAACTGAGATAGTGCCTCTGTATGCGCGACTTTCTGCCGGTGAGCAAAACCGCATCTTCCAGCCTCATACTGGCGTCGAATTGTTCTTGCCACCAACGTTGCTGAAACCTCATTGACCGTGCCGGGCATTCGTTATGTTATCGACCCAGGTACCGCACGTATCAGTCGCTATTCATATCGTACCAAGGTTCAGCGCCTGCCGATTGAGCCAATTTCTCAGGCGAGTGCTAATCAGCGTAAAGGTCGATGCGGCCGTGTGGCGGAAGGTATCTGTATTCGCCTCTATTCTGAGGAGGATTTTGAAAGCCGCCCAGAGTTTACTGACCCTGAGATCCTGCGTACTAACCTGGCGTCGGTAATCCTGCAGATGACGGCCCTAGGCTTGGTGATATCGAAGCTTTCCCATTTGTTGAGAAGCCGGATCGTCGTAATATTCATGATGGTGTGCGTTTGCTTGAAGAGCTAGGCGCGATCAATAGCGAGTCTAAAGACCCTCGCAAGCGACTAACAGGTATCGGTCGTAAGCTAGCACGTCTGCCTATCGATCCACGCCTTGCACGTATGGTGATTGAAGCCCCGCGTCTAGGCTGTGTTAAAGAGATTATGATTATCGCCTCGGCGCTGTCTATCCAAGACCCGCGTGAGAGACCATCTGACAAGCAGCAATCATCCGATGACAAGCATCGCCGCTTCTTTGATAAGGAGTCGGACTTCATCACCTTTGTAAACCTGTGGAACTATGTTCAGAAACAGCAAAAAGAGCTGTCGAGCAACCAATTCCGCAAGCAATGTAAGCAAGATTATCTTAACTACTTGCGCGTACGTGAATGGCAGGATCTTTACTTCCAATTGCATGAAGCCATCAGAGAGATGGACATTAAACTGAATCAGCAGGAAGGGGACTATCAGTCTATCCATTCGGCGCTTCTAAGCGGAATGCTGTCGCACGTGGGTGTAAAAGACCAAGAGAAGAGCGAGTATCAAGGTGCTCGCAATGCGCGTTTCCATATTTTCCCTGCTTCCGGTCAGTTTAAGAAGCAGCCGAAGTGGATTGTTTCAGCGGAACTGGTTGAAACCTCAAAGCTTTGGGGTCGTATCGTAGCTAAGATCCAACCTGAATGGATCGAGCCTTTGGCGAAACACCTTATCAAGCGAAGCTACAGCGAGCCGCACTGGTCGAAAAAGCAGGCTGCAGTTCAAGCGTATGAGAAGGTAACCTTGTACGGTATTCCTATCGTACCTAAACGCCTTGTGAACTACAGCGCGATTGATCCTACTCTGTGTCGTGAGCTCTTTATTCGCAGTGCTATGGTAGAAGGCGATTGGGAAACACGTCATGTGTTCTTTAAGCAAAACCGCAAGCTTCTGCGTGAGGTAGAAGAGCTCGAACATAAGTCTCGTCGCCGCGATATCTTGGTAGATGATGATGAGCTGTTTGATTTCTATGACCAGCGCGTTTCAACGGATGCGGTATCTGGTCGTCATTTCGATACTTGGTGGAATAAAGAGCGCAAGGCGAATCCTGAGCTTCTGAACTTTGAAAAGTCGATGCTGTTTAAGGGTGATGCTTCTCACATCACCGACCTTGATTATCCAAACTTCTGGCATCAAGAGAACCTTAAGCTGAAGCTAAGCTACCAATTTGAGCCAGGAGAAAACAGTGACGGTGTCACGGTTCATATTCCGATCCCTGTTCTAAACCAGGTTACCCCACAAGGCTTTGATTGGCAGATCCCAGGTTTGCGTCATGAGCTGGTGGTGAGCCTTATTAAGTCACTACCTAAGACGCTTCGTCGTAATTTTGTGCCAGCGCCAAACTATGCCGATGCGTTTCTTGCTAGAGTGATCCCGCTAGAAGCCCCACTTCTGGATAGCCTTGAGAAAGAGCTTCGTCGAATGACGGGTATCGAGGTATTACGTGAAGATTGGAAGCTTGAACAAGTACCTGAACATTTGAAGGTAACCTATCGCGCGGTGGATCATCGCAATCGCAAGCTAAAAGAGAGCCAAGATCTGTATGAGCTAAAAGAACAGCTTAAAGAGAAGGTGCAGCAGACCCTGTCTAAAGTGGCCGATGACGACATCGAGCAACAAGACCTGCGCACTTGGAGCTTTGGTGAGATCCCTCGCGTGTATCAGCAAAAGCGTGGCGGCTATCAGGTGAAAGCCTTCCCAGCGATTGTTGATGCTAAGCAAAGTGTAGAGATCAAGCTGTTTGAAACTGAATACGAGCAGCAGCAAGCGATGCAAGCCGGTCAGCGCCGATTGATTTTGCTTAACGTGCCATCACCAATTAAGTATCTGCATCAAAACCTGCCGAATAAATCTAAGCTTGGCCTTTATTTCAATCCATATGGCAAGGTGCTTGACCTTATCGATGATTGCATTGCGTGTGGTGTAGATAAACTGATTGAAGAGCAGGGCGGTTTGGTTTGGGAACCGGCAAAATTTGAGGCTCTTAAAGAGCACGTTCGTGCTGAGCTTGGTGACACTGTAGTCGAAATCGCCAAGCAGGTTGAGACCATATTAACCACCGCCTTTAGCATCAATAAGAAGCTAAAAGGGCGAGTAGATCTGAGCATGGCGTTTGCGCTGTCTGATATTAAGGCGCAGTTGGAAGCGCTTATCTATCGCGGTTTTGCTACAGACTGCGGCTGGAAGCGATTGCCGGATATCCTGCGTTATATGAAGGCTATTGAGCGTCGTATGGAGAAGCTGCCGATCGATCCGAACAAGGATAGAATTCAGCTTCTTAAGATTGAAGCGGTGACTAAAGAGTATCAAGAGCTTAAGAACAAGATCCCGAAAGGGCAGTAGTTCCTGAAGCGGTAAAAGAGATCCACTGGATGCTGCAAGAGCTTCGCGTAAGCTTCTTTGCACAGCAATTGGGCACTCCTTATCCGGTTTCAGATAAACGTGTACGAAATGCCATCGAAAATTGCTAAACCCTGACAACAAATTGTTAGGCAGAGAGCATTTTTATGGTGCATAATTTCGAAGAATAACAATCAATACAGGAAGTTAGAATGAAACTGGTAAAACACGCATTAGCTATCGGTCTGATCGCTGCATCTTCATCTGCAATGGCCGATTCATGGCTATATGCGGGTGGCTCTGTAGGTTCATCTTCATTCGAAGGCGATAACACCTCTACTTTTGGTTTCCATGTGGGTACCGGCATCCTGCCAATCATTGGCATCGAAGCGGGTTACTGGAACCATGGTAAGTTTGAGTACAAGGGTGAAGACTACGACTTTGATTCATTTTACGCGGCTATTAAGCCAAGTGTGGACCTAGGTCCAGTTCATCTTTATGGTCGTCTAGGTGCTCACACATACTCTGGTAACGTTGGTGCTACTTACGATGGTAAAGACGATGGTGTTGACCTAATGTACGGCGTGGGTGCGGAGTACTTCGTTATCGATATGCTGTCTGTAGGTGTGGGCTATCAGAACTTTGAGTTCGATAAGACTAACATCGACTCTTGGACGCTAAACGCAACCTTCCATTTCCTATAATAGGAAATCAAAAATTTAAAACCGCCTCTAAAGGCGGTTTTTTTGTGCCCAAAGATCAGTTTACAGTATGACGTTTACACCTCATTTTGTTAGTGTATAATCAATACTATATACATACCAGATACTGAATAGTTATTTCTGCCCATTCAGATAAATTATTGATTTGAAAGAAAGTCATATGCATAAGAACCCAATTTCATAAATTATTGTGAATAAGATCAATATTCCGTATGTGCATACTATAAGGTGCATGAATGGAACGCTATCCTATATCTAGGTTCGGCGTGAGAACGTTTTTAAGAAGGATGTATGAAGTATCGAATCAAACGTAAATGGTGGGAGCGCCTACTGTTCAAAGAAGTGTATTGGGATCCTGATACCAATCAAAAGCACAGAATTGGGCGAATCGGCCATTAATGTTAATTGAGTCAGAGATTTCTCTTTTCACAAATTATCTCTGAAATCGAAAAAAGAGTAGCTTAAGCTACTCTTTTTTATATCTAATTAAAAATTAAACACTTTCAAAGTGCCAGCTATAATATTTGTCTTGCGAATATTATGGTATCGAATTTATTAATGTTTAAATTATATTAAATATTAATGTGGCTGAGATTGTACACATATCATCAACTACTGGTAGGTCGGTAACTTGCTGATTGATATCATTATTTGCAAGTGTGGTCCCAGTGTAATATATATCAGCTCTATTATTTTGAGTGTATGCTCTAATTGACATTAAAGTGACATTTTTAATTGGAACGATGTGAATTCTCTTATGTCTCAGGAAAACATACCAGCCAATATATAGAGGTAATATGTTTAGTCGAACTCTACTGTTTGTTTCATTAGTACCGTCAGTTGCATTTGCGGACGTCATGCAAATCCCAACTGAGCCTTCAGATGAGGGCAATAAGTTTATGGTTAGCGCAACCAATCAATACGTGACCAAAGCGGGATACGACGTATTAAAGCGGGGCGGTAATGCGGTAGATGCCATGGTTGCAATGCAAATGGTTATGACAGTGGTAGAACCCGACATGACGGGACTAGGGGGTGGCAGTTTTGCCTCTATTATGACAACCAAACCAAAGACTTCATTGCCTTTGATGGCAGAGATAAGGCGCCAATGTCAGCGACACCAACTATGTTTCTGGGTGAAGATGGCAAGGCTATCAATCGCAACGAGATATTAGGCCCTAAATCTGTGGCTATCCCGGGCACCTTGAAGCTTCTCTACACCACACATCAAAAGCACGGTTCTTTATCTTGGGAGAGTTTGATAGAGCCTGCGATCCAGTATGCGAAACAGGGCTATGCGATGAATAGCTATACCTTTGATATCTTGGTAAGAGAAAGCGCACGTCTGGTTGAAGACCCTGAAATCAAACAGCTTTATTGGCAGGATAACCAAGTCAAGCCCGCTGGCACCTTGATGACTAACCTAAGCTTGCACGAACCTAGAGGAAGTGGCAGAGCAGGGAGACAGCTATATGTATCAGGGCGATTTAGCAAAACGTATAGTAGAAACCGTGAATGAGAGGCTAGGCGACAATCCGCATAAACTGAGCGTAGAAGATTTTGCTAGCTATCAGGTAGTAGAGCGAAAAGCCGTTCAATCTGATTACCATAATCACAAGGTCGTCTCTTTTGGATACCCAGCCTCTGGTGGCGTTTTGGTTTCACAAGCTCTAACAATGCTCGAAGGTCATGATCTTTCTCAATACCCAATAACTGATGCAGAGCCTTGGCGTCTGATGGTTGAGTCGATGAGACTGGCCAAAGCGGATCGCATTGCTTATGCCGGGGACCCGAGTTTTATTGCCGATCCGACAGAAAAATTGCTAGATGAAACCTATCTTAAACAGCGAGCGGCTTTGATCCCTGCACGCGGTATCAATCAAGCCGTATTTGCCGGTGATATCTATGAAACTGCGCCTGCGATTGATGAGAGTTTCGAGAGTCAAGATACCGGGCATATCTCGATAGTAGACAGTGAAGGCAATGCCATTGCAATGACCAGCACGGTGGGGACCGGGATGGGCTCTGGTGTTATGGTTGATGGCCTGCTATTGAATGCGCAAATGGCGAATTTTTCGTACACGCCGGTTCGAAATGGAAAGAAAGCCCCTAACGCCATAGAGGCGGGTAAGAGGCCTCGCTCCGCCATTACTCCAACCATGGTGATGGGACCGAGGGGGAGCTTAAGCTTGTGCTTGGCAGTCCGGGCAGTTCTCAAATCCCAGGCTATGTGTTGAAGACAATTGTTGGCGTGGTGGATTGGAACCTATCAGCACAGCAGGCAATCGATCTTCCTAATATCCAATACGGTATCAAGATAGACAGAACTAAGTCGAAGAACCCAAAAGGGCTTCTGGTCGAGAAGCGAACCTTTGCAGAGTTATTGGTGCCGGAGTTTGTGAAGATGGGGTATCCGGTTGAGGTTATTCCAGTTGTCAGTGGAATCAATGCAATCGAAATCGAAGATGGGAAACTAAAAGGGGCGAGCGACAGAAGGCGCGCTTCCACTTCGCTGGGGGAATAGTAAAAAGGCTTGGTGTTTACCAAGCCTTTTTCAATTACAGATAACGCTCTGTGAGATGCTTTTTGAAGTGCTCGGCGTTGAGCGCTTCACCTGTAGCTTGGGTTACCAATTCATTGGTGCCTAGTAAGCTACCTTTGCTCCAGATCTTTTGCTCTAACCAGTTGAAGATAGGGCTGAGGTCGCCTGACTCGATCGCTTGTCCGATATTCAGGTCTTTTGCCATACTCGCTTTGAACTGAGCGGCATACATAGCGCCAGTGTGTAGCTTGGGAAGTAGCCAAATGCACCATCCGTCCAGTGGATGTCTTGCATACAACCGTTGGTGAAGTTCCCGCTGGTCGATAGGCCAAGGTATGCCTGCATCTTGGCATCCCAGATCTCAGGTAGATCTTTGTAGTTGATATCGCCGTTGATAAGGTCACGTTCTATCTCATAACGTAGAATCACGTGTGCAGGATAGGTGAGTTCATCGGCATCCACGCGAATAAAGTCACGTTTAACCTGAGTGTAGATACGGCTTAGGTTTTGTGGCTCAAAAATCTTTGAATCGTGCTGTGCAAAGTGCTTATTTGCTAGCTTGCTAAGGTGCGCGATGAATTCGTCACTACGACCCAGTTGCATCTCAAAGAACAGAGACTGCGACTCGTGAATACCCATAGAGCGGGCTTCACCTGCAGGTAACCCAGTGATGGATTTTGGCAGGCCTTGTTCATAGCGAGCATGACCGGTTTCATGAACAATTCCCATTAGGCTTTGCACGAATTCTTGTTCGTTATATCGGGTTGTTAGACGAACGTCTTGCGGTACACCGCCGCAGAATGGATGCACGCTTTCATCCAGACGGCCATGGTTAAAATCGAACTGCAACAGCTTCATGACCTCAAGGCCTAGGGCTTTTTGGCTCTCGGTAGAGTAGGTGCCTGTTGGCAATAAGATAGACTGCGAACTCTGCTTTTCTATCGCCTTATCGATAAGATCCGGAAGCCAGGTTTTCACCTCATCAAAGAGCTTTGTCAGCTCAGCTTGATTAACCCCAGGCTCGTAGATATCTAGCATGGCATCATAGGGAGTACTACCCAGAATGTCGGCGCGGATCTGTGCCTCTTCAATACTGAGCTCAACCACAGGCTTCCAGTTCTTAACAAAACCTTCCCAGTCGTTTTCGCCACGCTGGGTTCTCCATGCATGCTCACACTTCGAACCTGCCAGAGACTTAGCTTCCACTAGCTTTGCAGGTAACACATTTGAGAGTTGCCAGCTGCGTTTCATCTCACGAAGCTGAGATTGTTGATTTGTATCCAACTGCTCGGATTCGGCTTTATCGAACCAGTCTTGGAGTTGAGATTCTGTTTTCAATCCATGGATATGAACGGAGAGTTCAGCCATTGCCTTTGAGCGAGAATCATTACCGCCGGCCGGCATCATTGCCGCAGCGTCCCAACCACATATGGCGGCAAGGTGATTAAAATTGGCAATCTTTTGGAAGTGCTGATTTAGATTGTCGAATGCAGACATAATTCTTCCTTGAAGTGGGTAAGGTGGTTTAGACTAGCAAAATTCTGCTGTGAACACAGCAATATCAATGAGTTGCCCATGTTATCCAATCTGCCCGCTTTTATCATCGCCATGTCTTTGCTCACTATTACGCCGGGCTTGGATACCTTATTGGTGATACGAAATACCACCCGTGGCGGTTTAAGAGATGGTTTTGTGACAAGCCTAGGTATCTGTTTAGGCTTTATGTTCACGCTACTTGGTCAGCCATTGGTGTGGCAGCCATTATTAGCCAAACGCCAGCGCTGTTTGCAGGACTAAAAACAGTCGGCGCCCTCTATTTAGTCTATCTTGGTGCATCCGGATTGCGCTCCTTGAAGCGCGGTGGTGGATTGGTGCCCACTGAGGTCTCTCTTAATCAAGTAAGCCAGTTGCAGTCTTTAAAAGAGGGCTTCTTGTCCAATGTGCTTAACCCCAAGACCGCTATTTTCTATCTCGCGTTTCTGCCGCAATTTATCAATCAAGAGCACTCTATTTGGCTGCAGTCTATGCTTTTGGCTTCTATCCATTTTGTGCTAGCCATGGTGTGGCAATGTGCGTTAGCCATGGGACTGGAAAAAGCAAAGAATTGGCTTGCCAGCAACAAGGTTAACTTTCGCTTGCAACTGGCAACCAGCTTGATGCTGTTAGGCTTGGGTCTGCAACTGATCGTTAGCGTTTATGCGGGTAGTTAATACTGACGTATTCTGGCTCTTCGATACCCATCTCTTGGTTTAGTACACGCGTAAGGGCGAAGTAGTAGTTCACCAGAAGATTGGCAAAGCGAGGCAGGGTTTCTGGTACTTTCTTACCGTGTTTCTCCACCAGAACCAGTTGTCTTACTACCTTTTTAGACAGGCTTCGACATTGATGTAAGGTGATCACAGGCCCAGTACCGCGAGGTAGTACGAAACGCTTAGCATCATCTTCTACTTGAGAGCGAAAGTGATGATACTCTTGGGTCAGAGATTGAATGTCTTCTTCAAAGATACCGTTCTTGCCGCGAATAGAACCATTGAGATGAAAGATCTTTGGTTGTAGGGATTCTAGTGATGCACGAATCTCTTGGTTCTCGATATTGGTAAGCGCTAGCCCGGTTAAGGTGCAGAGCTCATCCGTTAAGATCTCGAAGTCGCACAGGG
Organism: Vibrio ishigakensis; assembly: GCA_000830475.1. Taxonomy (GTDB): domain Bacteria; phylum Pseudomonadota; class Gammaproteobacteria; order Enterobacterales; family Vibrionaceae; genus Vibrio; species Vibrio ishigakensis_A. The sequence continues at coordinate 225,917 of BBSC01000004.1, forward strand.
GACTTTCTTCGAAGATAAATGGGTAGGCAAGCTCATCAATATTGCCGCTAAATTTCATTTTTGTTCCTTGGCATTTTGGCGTACAGCAGGCGATAAACTGGTTAATCTATCAGCAACCTAAGTTTTCTTATTCCATTGTCAATTGACACTGCACAAAGCGGATGCTTCAATTCCACTCCGTAACAGGTTGTAATTGTACAGGTTTATATGATGAAACGCTTGGGATTGCTAGTAGTTGGTCTTTTCTCACCTTTGGTATGGGCACATTACCCGCTAATGGTGCAGGATGCCAGTGGCACGTCTGTGGTTATTAAGGCTAAACCTGTGCGCATCTCATCAAAAACCCTGTTTAGCGATGAAGTGTTAAAAGAACTTGTTAATGATCAACGTCTTACCTCAGTTACCGCTCTTGCTGATAACGAAAACTTTTCCAATGTCGTAGATCAGTATCCGACCTCTATACCGCGCATGGATATGAACGTCGAAGCCATATTGGCCAATAAACCCGATATCTTGTTTGCCGCAAACTGGAGTGAACCGAATAAGGTGGCTCAGCTTCGCGCCGCCGGGGTTAATGTGTTTATCCTTCCAACGCCTTATACCTTGGACGAAATTGAAGACCTAATCGAGCTGGTGGGTGATATCGTTGGCGAAGAAGATAAGGCTGAGATGGTGGTAATGGAGATGCAGCGCAAACTTCAGCAATCTTTGGTACCCAACAGCAACGAATATTCGGTGATCGACTATAACAGCTGGGGAAGCTCGAGCACTAAACACTCCACATGGCAGCTAATCCTAGATGAAGCGGGCTTTAAAAAATGCCACTGAGTCTTTTTCAAGCGGATAAATATGGTCAGACACCGCTTTCGAAAGAAATGCTGATTGCACTAAATCCAGATGTGATGTTTCTTCCATCTTGGGTATACGGTGAGGTGGATGCGGCTGAGAAATTTCGCGATCAGGTGATTGATGACCCAGCTTTACAGAATCTAAAAGCGATACAACAGGGGAATGTATTCCAGATGCCAGAAGCACTGCGCGGTACTTATAGCCAACATATCGTTGATTCTATCATTTATGTAAACCACGCCGTGTTGGGTGAGGCCGCCCCTTAATGGTTAGCCATGCCAGCCAACGCCTAACCATATTTTTAAGCTTCTTAACGCTTCTAGTGTGCGTGTTTTTAGCACTGACACTAGGTGCAGTTTCTATCTCTTTTACAGAGCTCGCTCACTTCTTTTATCTGTTTGTCACCAGCGGCAGTGAGTTTGCCAGAGAGCAGTATCCAACCCTGCACGCGATTGTGCTTCAAATACGCCTTCCCCGTGTTATTGCGGCGGTAACGGCGGGTGCTGCTTTAGCTATAGCAGGCGTCTGCACCCAGGGTCTATTTCGTAATCCACTTGCGAGCAGATATCCTTGGGGTGAGTGCGGGGAGTAGTTTCGGTGCCGTGCTCGCGATAAGCTTTGGCTATTCCTTAGCAAGCCCACTAGCGACGCCGTTGGCAGCTTGCGCCGGAGCACTTGTGAGTGCCGGTTTGTCTATTTCCTGGCGCGCAAAGTCATAGCGGTCAGACTCTCTATCTTATTTTGGCGGGGTTGGCGTTGTCATCACTTCTTGGTGGCATGACCATGGGGATTCTGCTGTTTGCTAAGCAATATGAGATCAATCAATTTGTTTTCTGGACTATGGGCGGTTTGGAAGGGCGTATGTGGCAGCATGTCTTATGGCCAATCCCCGCGGTTGCGGTGGTGGCTCTGTTTGCCTTTTCTAAGTCCCACTGGCTCAATCAACTGGCTTTAGGTAACGAGGCCGCACACGGCTGGGACTGAATGTAAGTCGGGCTAGGTTAATGATATTAGTCTCGGCAACCCTGCTGACGGCCATGTCCATTGCTATCGCAGGACCGATTGGTTTTATCGGACTTATGATCCCACATCTAGTTAGGCTGTTGTTTGGCGCAAACCATAAGACGCTTCTACCAATCAGTGCGCTGTTTGGCGCGATTTTGCTACTGGTTTCAGACCTTGCTGGGCGATACCTGATTGCCCCTTATGAGATAAAAGCAGGTGTGATTATCTCAGTAATAGGGGGTATCTACTTTGTGGCTCTGATTGTGCGTGTGCAGCAACAAGGGAAGTTGTTATGAGTGGTTTATCTTTAGTTCAGGTGAGCTTCGAGCGCGGTAATCATCGCATCTTGCAAGATATTAACCTTGATATAGGTGATGGCCAGCTACTTGGTATCATCGGGCCAAATGGCGCCGGAAAATCGACTCTGATCAAGCTGCTAGGTGGCTATCATCAACCAAGTCAGGGTCAGTGCACGCTTGATGGAAATCCTTTACAGAATATCAAGGGCGAACAAAGGGCAAAAAGAATTGCTTATCTTCCGCAATCTAGCCAAGTGGAGTTTCCTTATTCGGTAAGCGAGGTGGTGAGCTAGGTCTTCAAAATAGTTCGCTCACGCGTTCGCAAAAGATAAAATCAATAAACGAGTATCTTGCCAAGCTAGATATAGAGCACCTAGCTCAGCGTCAGATAAACAGCCTCTCAGGAGGTGAGCAGCAACTGGTGCACATTGCTCGCATCCTTGCCCAACAAACCGACATCATTTTACTGGATGAGCCTTGTTCTAGCTTAGATATCGGTCATGAAGCACAGTTGATGAACCTGCTGCATGGATATGCCACAAACGGAAAGGCGATCGTTGTTGCTCTGCATAACCTTAATACTGCTGCCGAGTTCTGCGATAAGATCTTACTGATGGATAAGGGTAATGTGATTGCCTTTGGTAAACCATCTGAGGTATTAGTAGAAGAGCACCTGCATCGTCTTTATCCGCATAACGTTGCAATCACCTATAACCCGCAAACGGGTAACCCGAATATCTTACCCATCAAAAAGTAGGCGGTGAACATGGATGATTCAGTAGCTATCGCGCTGAGATGGCTAAAGGAAATGTTAGATAGCGAAAATATTGAATATCAAATAGTGGGCGGTCTCGCGGCTAATATACATGGTGGCCGTCGAGAAGTTGCTGATATTGACCTATATATTCGAAACTCAGATATAGAGAAAATACTGCCAAAGCTTTCTCCCTTTATATCCAAACCCTTGGATCACTACATCGGTCACGGTTGGGAGCTTGAGTATCTGCAGCTTATCTATAAGTCACAAAAGATTGAGATAGGGCTATCTGACAGCACTAAGATCCAGTCCAGTATCGATGGGGCATGGCATGAACTCGTGATTGATTATTCGTGCTCTGTAATTGGCTCATATAAAGGCGTAGAAGTACCGGTAATTTCAGCAGCCAATTTAATCGAATATAAAAGGCACCTTGCTAGAGAGGTCGACCTAATCGATATTCAAGAACTAATGAATAGATAAAGAAAAGGCTAGAGAATCTCTAGCCTTTTCTATTAGTTAGTTGGTAACGACCTTGCCATCCACAGGCTTCAACTTATCAAAGAAGAGCTTGGTTTCAGCAATCACTACCTGACGAAGTGCAATCAAACCAATCAGGTTAGGTACTGCCATCAGGCCGTTCACGATATCCGCGATTAGCCAGATCATATCCAGTTGCAGATATGCACCAGAGAAGACCAGGGCAATGAACACCATCTTATATGGCAGGATAGCCTTGGTGCCAAATAGATACACCACGCAGCGCTCACCATAATAGTTCCAGCCAAGGATAGTGGTAAAGGCGAAGAACAGCAGACCAACCGAGACCAAGATAGGGCCTAGGGTTGCGGCATTCAGACCAACAGCAAAGGCGTGTGTGGTCATCATGCTCCGGCAAAATCGCTCTGCCACGCACCTGTTATGATAAGAGCAAGACCTGTCATGGTGCAGATGATGATGGTATCGAAGAAGGTACCTGTCATCGAGATAAGACCTTGGCGGGCTGCTGAGTCGGTTTTAGCCGCTGCCGCTGCCATAGGAGCACTACCTAGACCTGATTCGTTTGAGAATACACCACGAGCGATACCCGACTGGATTGCCAGCATAACGCTTGCACCAAAGAAACCGCCGGTTGCTGCTGTTGGGGTGAAGGCTGATACTACAACAAGCTCGATTGCACCTAAGATCTCATTACTGTTATTTACTAGGATACCTAAACAAGAGACAACGTAGATCACAGCCATAGTTGGCACTACCTTACCTGCCACGCGAGAGATAGACTTGATACCACCTAGGGTAACGGCTGCCACAAGCAGAGTTAGAATGATGCCAGCAATAGTGCGGTCTGCACCAAGAGTAACCTCAGAAGCATCCAAGATAGCATTTACCTGTGGGAAGGTACCGATACCGAATAGGGCAACACCTAGCGCGAATACCGCAAATAAGGTCGCTAATAGTGGTGATTTAACCCCATCTCGCAGGTAGTACATAGGACCGCCTAGCATGCCACCTTTGTCATCTGTGGTGCGGTACTTTACCGCTAGAAGACACTCGGCATATTTTGTTGCCATTCCGAATAGAGCCGCAAGCCACATCCAGAATAGGGCACCTGGTCCACCAAGTTTGATAGCGGTAGCAACACCCACGATATTACCCGTACCTATGGTTGCCGATAGGGCCGTGCACAGTGCAGCAAAGCTTGAAACGTCACCTTGCTTACCGTTTGTGTCGGATTTGCTAAATACCATCTTTAGCGCGGTAGGAAGGTGTTTAAACTGGATTAGCCCAAGGCTGAAAGTGAAGTAGACACCTGTACCCACCAGTAAGATCAATAGTGGTGGACCCCAGACAAAGCTGTCTATGGTTTGTAGAAAAGAATAAAACGTAGATTGTGAATTTGGCATGGTTTCCCCTTAAAAAACAACATAAGGAGAAGAGTGAACACGAGGTCCAGTTAGGCTGGTATTAAGGAATGTGACTTAATACAGTTTGGCTGCAATTATTTTTCGTTTTCCACTCCTCTGTCCTTTTTGCCTGAGAGTTTCACCCAATATGGGCTTGCTCCTTCGGCGGTCGCTTTCTACAACAAAGTAGTGCGACTCTCTCCAGAGATTCCTCCAACTGCAGTCCTCACTTGTCGAAACAAGAACCTGAAAGATTTACTTCTTCGGTAGGCCTTCGGCCTTCTCCAGCAGTCTTCATCGGAACTAGCGTTTCCGCTAGGCGTGTAAGTAATTTACTTACAGGAAGGTAAGTTATCACAAAAGAATTGGAAAACAAGGGGATAAATTGGTTTATTTATTACAAAATTGGCTACTCTGAATGATTTGTCGATAAAATCCACAAAAGTGTAAAACAAACGAAGTTAAGCTCAAAAAATGGATGGGATTTTATAAACTTACCTCTAGCTTTGACGTAATATTGATATAAGGATTACGCAAAGGGGATAATATGACCCGTCTACTTGCCATAGCTGTACTTGTTGCTATTGCTTTCCTATTTGTCAGATACAATACCAACGAGAAGCTGCAGCGTTGGGTAATTATTGCGCTCTGTATAGGCATTGCAGGATACGCCGTCTCTTTAATGGTATTTGAATTAATTCGATGAGGAAGAAGCCTTGGGAACTGAACAATCACTGACCGTGACTAAAATAAAATACGCTGTTGCGGGCCTAGTGGTGGGCGCATCGATCGCGACCTACTTTACCCACGCTCATTTTGACTCCTCGTCTAAAGTACAGCTTGCACAGCAAGCCCAGCTGCAGTCAGATTCTGAAGCGCTCCAACAGCAAAAAGAGCAGCTGCAATCAGAATTAGCGGAAAGCCAGCAGCAAGCTACTCAAGCCAGTTCTGATCTAACTGTTCAGCTGGAGCAAATCCAAGCCAAGCTCGCTAAGAGTGAAGCTGAGGTGAAAACTCTTAAACAGCAAGCTGCCTCTGATTCAGAGAAACTGAAAGAAACATATGCGCAAGAGCTGGAAGTAAAACAGCAACAGCTAGTCGCGCTTCAGGAAAAATCAGATAAACAAAATCAGGTATTGGAGCAGTCCAAGACCTTCTTCCAGACGCAGCTGACTCTTCAGCAAGAGCTGACCAAACTCAATGAAGAGCGCGCTAAGATCATCCTCTACTGAATAAAGCGGTAGACGAGTGTCAGATATTCCTAGAAGGGAAGAGCTGGGATGCTAAGTCGGATGCCTGTGATCGCAAAGAGAAAGCGTCCACTAAGTTAAAACAAATCGATGATCAGATAGACGCCAAGCAGAGCAAGATAGTGGCGATTGACTCCACAAGCGAAGCCATTGGTTTGCAAAAGCGTATCGACTAAGTGATTCCAACAAAGCCTTGAGCTTTCAGAGCCTTACCTCTAGCATAGACTTTTCGTCTTTTTTAAACGCTCAGTATTCAACATGACTCTCGATGTTTGGCTCTCTCTTTTTGTAATTTGTCTTCTTGGCGCTATGTCTCCAGGTCCTAGTCTGGCTATGGTGACTAAACACACCTTGGCTGGCGGTCGCGGCAACGGACTTGCTACATCATGGGCGCATGCCCTTGGTATAGGCTTCTATGCCTTCATTACCGTTACTGGTCTTGCGGTACTCCTCCACAAATCTGAATTCCTGTTTGTGATGATCTCCCTCGCTGGTGCAGCTTATCTTGGCTACCTAGGTTGGAAGTCACTCAATTCTCGTGGCGGTATCGCTGAAAAGCTCAAAACTGGTGAAGCAGTGGGTCCTTTGACGGCTGCTAAAGAGGGGTTAATGATCTCTCTACTAAGCCCTAAGATTGCGCTGTTCTTTATCGCACTGTTCAGCCAGTTTGTTGCAGTAGGCGAGAGTGTGTCAGCTAAAATGGTGGTTGTGGCAACTCCGCTTCTGGTTGATGGTATCTGGTACAGCATCATTACCTTCTTGCTTTCATCACCTATCTTATTGGAAAGATTGCGTGCACGAGGCAAGCTTATCGATCAGATTTCAGGCGTGGTGTTGATCCTATTGGCGGTTAGAGTGGTTTGGCAAAATGTCGATTATTTCCAAGGTTAGAATTGCAACCCTGAGTGATGCAGAAACCCTGCTTCCACTATGGTTGGATCTGTATCGCTTCCACATCGCAGAACTCGGCGGGAAGCTCAATAGAGCTGAGATTGAAACTCAGCTTAACAATTACCTTAGTCACCCTGAGTGCCTACACTTGTTAGCGGAAAGAAACGGTGAGGTAGTGGGCTTTGTGGCAGGGGAGTTATCGCGTTTTAGTTCGCCTCTAAAACCCTCTAGTTATATTGGCTCAATTGATCACTGGTATGTGTCGAAGGATGCTCGAGAGCTAGGTGTAGGTCGGGCGCTATTACAGAAAATTGAACTGGCCTTTGGGGGCTTAGGCGCGCAAAAGGTGCAAGTAGAGGTGTGGGACTTCAATAAAAAAGCGCTCAAATACTACCAAAAGCAGGGGTATCGAGCGCATATACAGGTACTTGAGAAGACGCTTTAAGCGTTTAGCACATACTTCTCAATAGCGATGCCAACACCAGAGTTGTTGTTGGTATCAGTAACCACATTAGACAGTGCTTTAGTCACGTCGTCGGCGTTTTCCATCGCAACACCTAGACCTGCGTATTTCAGCATTTCATGGTCGTTACCTGCATCACCAATACACATCACCTCGGACTGAGCAATGCCTAGATGGTCAGCCAAAGCCTTCACTCCTGAACCTTTGTTGCCTTCTGGATTGTTAAACTCCAAGAAGAAAGGTGCACTGCGTACTATGCTGTACTCTTCGCTTAGCTCAGCAGGCAAAGACGCGACGATAGGCTCAATGATCTCAGCTGGGTCAACCAACATGGTTTTCACCATAGGGTGGTCGTCGGCAAGGTCATCAAAGCTCATAAAGATCAGATCTAGACCGTTGATATTGGCTTCATGCTGGGTGTATTTACTGTCTTTCTCAGCAATCAGTCCGTGCTCGACACTGAAACCGTGGAAGTTACAGTTGTGCTGTTTGGCGAGTTTTGCAATACGCTTGGCATCCTTACCCGTGGTTAGGATTTCTCGAATCACTTCACCTGTGCCTAGGTTCATTACCTTAGCGGCGTTAAAACAAAGCACAAAATCTTTGTCTGTGTTCATCTCAAGCTCAGCAAGGTAGTTTTTCATACCTTCATATGGTCGCCCAGAAGCAAGCACAACAGTAACGCCTTGAGCACGCGCATCTTGGATAGCTTTTTTGTTGCGTTCAGAGATGATTTTGTCGCTATTCAGAAGGGTGCCATCCATGTCGATGGCAATCAGTTTGTACATTTTAACCGCTCTTAGTTGGCAAACATCTTAGCCAGATCTTGAGGCTCAACCTCTTTACCTTCTAGCTGAGCATTCCAGTTAGTACCAACCAATACACCTCTTCAGATAGGGTGATTAGCCAATCTTCGACAAAGATATCTAGAGGAATTTCTAGCACTTCAAAATCAGACCACTCTTCAACGTTGTGAGCCGCCGCATCTTCGCGGTTAGACCAAAATGGCATCACTTCGCTTTCTTCAAACTCTGTAGAGTCTACAGCTAGCCAACCATCTTCGTTTTTTAGGCCCCAAACCAGTTTAGTTTTTGTGCATTCTTCAACAAAAAGCTCTAGGTTCAGCTCTAGGTTGTCGGTTAATTGACTCATGGTGTTTTCCTCGGAAATAATTTTCCACAGTGTAGCACTTCATAACCCTATGAAGTAGCAATAAAAAAGCCGGGAACTTGTCCCGGCTGGTTGTTATTTTGGAAGACTGGTGAATATGGTCCACTCTTTAATAAAGTCGCCTTTAAAGCCGACCACCGTGGCCTCAACACGCCTATCCAGCGCCTCTTCGGTTGGGTCGTCGTCTTGACTGCTATCTTCTTCACCAAAGCCTATGATTCTGATGCGATTAGGCTCTACACCAAAGCCAACCAACTGGTCTTGAACCACGATGGCACGGTTGCGGGACAGCTCCTTGTTGTACTCATTTGCACCAGGAGAACTGGCAAAGCCTTGCAGCTCAACTGAGGTTTCAGGGTATTCTTTCAAGAACTCAGCCATACCCTCAATCTGGCTACCAAATACAGGGTTTACCTCTGTAGAGTCATTTTGGAACAGAATCTTAAGGGTTTGCTGCTGTGCAACTTCGTAGTATTCCTCACAGCCATCGTTACTTACCTCAGCCCCTTTCGGTGTGTTGGGACATTTGTCCCTTGCATTGATTACACCGTCACTGTCGAAATCACGCAGATCGGCTTGCTGATCTGGAAGCGGAGTTGCAATGTATTCTTCGGTATCGTTGGCGCAGTACGATGAATAAGCTGACAAGAGAGGCTAAAACTAATTTTTCATGATTAGTACTCCACAGCCGTGTTCCACTCTTCAGGAACGTCAACTAACAGGGATTCAAGTAGGGTGCCGGTAGCGTTAAGTACGCGGAATTTTGCGTATTGTTCGGCGTACAGTGCGTCTACATAGCCTTTACGAGATTCGAACAACTCATTCTCTGTGTTAAGAAGGTCGAGTAGGGTACGACGGCCAATCTTGTATTGTTTATCGTATGCTACAACAGTTTCAGATGCGGCATCTACGTGGTCGGCTAGGAACTCTTTCTCTTGCAGAGTTAGATCTAATGCACTCCATGATAGGCGTAGGCCTTCTTCTACAGTTCGAAATGCGCGATCACGCAAATCTTTTGCTTTATTCATCTGATAAGCGGCGCGGTCCTTATTGGCTGAGTCGACACCACCATTGAACAGGTTGTAGCGCATACGAAGGGTGGCGTTCATTTCATCACGGCGACCAGCAACCCCTTCAGCGTCGTCGAAGTAATCGTAACCCGCCTCGATAGTGAACGTAGGTAGATTAGGACTATTGGATTGCTTGTATTGGAACTTAGCTGCATCCACATCTACCTGCGCTGTCTTGATAACTGGATGTTTTTCAATCGCCAGTTCGATAGCTTCAGTAATCGTTAGTGGAATCGCGTTTGAGTCCGCTCTTGGGAAAACAAGGCCTTGAGGGGACTGTCCGACAATGCGAGTAAACTGTGTATGGGTGTCAAACAGGTTGTTTTGCGCTGCTAGCAAGTTACCATGCGCTTTTGCGATACGTGCTTGCACCTGCGAAAGGTCAGCAGTTGAACCAACACCCGATTCAGTACGCTTTTTAATATCAGCGTAGATTTCTTTATGAGTAGCTAGATTACTCTCAGATAGGGCCAGTATTTCATAGGCCTTGAGCGCATCTAGATAGATCTTGGCCACCTCGAGTGCTTTGTCTGATGCATCACTTAATACCTTATAGCGAAGTGATTCTGCTTCAGCAGCTGTTCGGTCCATATTGTTAAGCGTGCCTGACCCATCCCAGATGAGTTGGGTTAGCTTGATGGAAGCATCAATGGCTGTGTAATCATCGTCTCTATCACTGACATCTGCTTGGTAGTTTTCCCAGCCCACACCAGCGGTAAGGTCCAATTTTGGATAGTACTCACGCACAGCGGCTTTGTTATCGTACACGTACGACATGAAATCGTTGTATGAGGCTTTAACTTCGGGGTTGGTTTTGAGGGTGTGCGAAATTGCTTGTTCGAGCGATTGAGCTGACACGGCATGGGACAGCATAGTCGCTAAAGCAAGCGCACTTAGCTTGATTCCTTTCAAGGTCGACTCCTGTAATCCTTTACATTTGACCTAAATGTTGCAGTTAAGATCCGTTGCAACACACTTATTGCGAGTTAAGTTCATAATAGTTTTGATCTTTTTATTTTACAACCCAAAACCATATGCAACGAGGTAAATAATATGTTGTACGGTTGATACAAATCCTTAAAATGGAGGTATTGGTAATTCAGTACTAAATTTATACAGTGCGCTGGAGTTGAAGCCTTAAGGATAAAGGCAGATTCAGTCTCCGATTAACAAGCGCCTAAAGGAGAAAACATGGATGGTATCTCGTTTGCACAAGACGTTGTGTTTGGTGATGCATGGATCATCGTTAACGCCAACGGCGACCTTATAATAAACCCCCAGAATTATACCCCTCAGCCCGGCGACGTCGTGCTCTCCGTTGGTGAGGGCGAACTGGTAAATCCTAGCCCCGAAAATATCGCATCAGAGATCAACGTATCAGTGGTTGAAGCCGATGGTTCGATCAATTCGGTTGATGTGTCAGACAGGGTGCAGGAGGCATTAGGTGGAAACGGCCAAGATGGTGATGAACCTCAGTCAGAGGATAGAGACGATGGCTCTAGCCTAACCGCATCCACTGCAGTTCAGCGTGATGGAGCAGAGACCATCGCCCAAACGGCGTTTGATACCGAAGGTTTAAACGGTATTCCTTTTACCCCGGCGCAAGAAACAATCGTTGAGCAGTTTATCTTCGAAACTGTTGCGTTGATCAACAGTATCCCAGAAGCCAGCGATGACTCATTTGAAACAAGTGAGGACGCTAAACTCTTTGGCTCAGTTCCAATCGCAACGGACAGTGACGGGGAAGTAGTCCGTTATCAACTAGTAAGCGGCGTTGACTCAGGCGAACTTATCTTCAGAAACGATGGCTCGTTTGATTTTGACCCAGGCGGTCAGTTTGATGAACTGGCGCCTGGTGAGAGTGAAGAGATCACTTTTGAATATATTGCAGTTGATGATCAGGGTGATGCTAGCGAGCCGAAAACCATAACCATAGTGGTAACCGGTGAGAATGATGCCCCAACCGCCGTAGATGATAGCTTTTCAGGGAAAGAAGGCGATTGGGTTCTTATTGATTTCCTTGGCAATGATTTTGATATCGATGGTGATGAGATCTCTGTTGTGGATATTCAGGTACCGGCAGAGTTGGGTGAGGTTTCCCTTCAAGAAGACGGCAATTACTATTTCATTCCAGCTGATGAGAATCTAAACGGTGACATAGAGATTAGCTATACCATCCAAGATGAACTTGGTGCAACTGACTCTGCCAAGATTCTTGTGACGTTGTCACCTGAAAATGATCCACCCCTTGCCCAAGCTGATGAAGCAGAAACAGATGAAGATACGGCAGTTATCATCGATGTATTAGATAACGATGTCGATGTCGATGGCGATGAGCTAACCATTATCAGTGCTGGTGTGCTTGGTGAGGGTGATTCTGGCAGCGTAGAGATTGTTGATGGCAAGCTTGTGTTTACGCCCACGGAAAATTTTAATGGTTTCGTTGAGATTGAATACACCATTTCAGATGGAAATGGCGGTGAATCTACCGCATCAGTTTATGTTGCTGTTAATGCCGTCAATGATAGACCCACAGCAGTCGATGACAGTTATCAAACTCAAGAATATCAAGCCGTACTGATTGACCCTCTAGCAAATGACTTCGATGTTGATGGCGATGATATCTCTATCGTTTCAATCTCTGTGCCTGAAGAACAAGGCGTGGTCTATCAAGATGAAGGTGGACAATACTATTTTTCCCCAGCGGAAGGGTTCAGCGGCGAAGCAACGATTAGCTATATCATACAAGACGAGTTAGGCCTTCAAGACAGCGCTGAAATCTTTGTCTCAGTCGAAGAGATAAATGAGGCGCCTGAGATCACTGTGACTGTAAAACTGTCACTGAAGGTGAGGTTGAAGTGGGTGACCCTGTTGCTGAGTACGAAACCTACGACGAAGAAGACGATGAACTCGAGGTCGATTTTACACCGGGAACCAATGACGATGGTTTCTATGAGCTTGTTGATGGTGAGGTTCTTCTTACTCAGCCGGGTGTAGATTGGGTAAATGCTGGGAACTTACTACCCCCCGTAGATTTGACGGTAAATGAGGTCAATAGCGACCTAAGTGGTAGCGACAGCGCGACTCCTAACGTTAACCTGCAGAATGACGCCCCAACCATAGAAATTACTCCACTTACGGTTTTTGAGAATCAGACCGATGAGGGTGATACGGTTGCTACCTTTGTAACCTCTGATGAAGAAAACGATGATCTGATAGTGAGCTTCGCACCTGGCTCGAATGCAGATGGGTACTACGCGTTAGAAGACGGCAAGGTTGTGTTGACCACAAAAGGTGCTGAGTTTGTTAATGCAGGTAATGCTCTGCCACTCATCGCCCTAGTAGTAACTGAAACCAAAGCTGGTGGTCTATCTGGCGCTGACGATGGTACGCCGACGGTTATTGAAGCGAATGATCCACCTGAAATCTCGGTCGTCGCGGGTACTGTTACCGAAGATGCTACTAGCGAGGGCGATGAAGTCGCGACCTACACCGTCAATGACGAAGATGAAGACCAGCTAGAGGTCGACTTCACTGAAGGCACGAATGATGATGGATTTTACGAGCTTGCAAATGGCAAGGTCGTACTTACAGAAGCGGGTGCGGATTGGGTAAATGCCGGCAACGAACTACCGCCGGTGGACCTTACTGTGCGTGAGGTGGGCTCAGAGGGTTTAGCTGATTCTGCGAGTGATACCCCGACGGTGAATACCGTTAATGACAAACCAGTTCTCACCGTTACTGAAACCAATGACTTTATAGAGAATCAAGCATCTGAAAATGATGTGGTGGCTAAATATGAGACCTTCGATGAAGACGGTGATGATGTCACGGTATCCTTGTCAGATGAAACCTACTACAAACTCGATGACAACGGCAATGTTTTGCTGACTGAGGAAGGTGCAGATCTCGTTAACTCTGGGCAAGAATTGCCTCCGTTTACCCTTACGCCAAATGATGGAGCAGTAGACGGCGACGCCAAGACGGTCGACCCATCAGTTATCGAGGTCAACGACAAACCACTCTTGACTGTTACTGAAACCAACGACTTTATAGAGAATCAAGCATCTGAAAATGATGTGGTTGCCAAGTACGAGACCTTCGATGAAGACGGTGATGATGTCACGGTAACTCTGTCGGATGAAACCTATTACCAGCTCGATGATAGCGGTAATGTTTTGCTGACTGAGGAAGGTGCAGACCTCGTTAACTCTGGTCAAGAGCTACCTCCGTTTACCCTTACGCCAAACGATGGGACTATCGATGGCGATGCTAGAACCGTTGACCCTACAGTCACTGAGGTTAATGATGCACCTGAGTTTATCTCAGGTGACGATATTGCTGGCGACCCTGCAAACGATGATTCCTATGATTTTGGCTCTGTGCCTGAGGTACTACTGCCGGCACAATTGTTGGCCAAGTTGAGGCGTTTGATGAGGACAATGACGAGCTTAAATACCTCTTCTCTAACGGTACTGATACTGATGATATTTTTACTATAGATACAGAAACTGGTGAGATCTCGCTTAATGTTGATGTGGATGACGGAGACTTAGGGCTCTACGAATGCTTGGTGATCGTGCGTGACCCTGATGGCCAAGAAGACAGCGCACTTATCACTATAGACCTTACTAACGTTGATGATCCAACGGTCACTCAGTCTGACATCAATCAAACCAATGAAGACGCCACGCTGACGGTAAATGCGGCGAAAGGTGTGTTGAGCAATGACACTGATGTGGATGACACATTGACCGTTGCGAGTTTCAAAGTGGCGGATGATGACACCACCTATGATTTTGGCGACACCGCCGTGATTGATGGCGTGGGTGAGTTCACTCTAAATGCTGACGGCAGTTATGAGTTTGTGCCAGTGGCGAACTTTAACGGGGACGTGCCGACTATAACTTACACCACCAATACCGGCGTGAGCGATACGCTGGACATTGATGTTGTGGCGCAGAACGATCCAACCGTTACCCAATCCGACACCAATCAAACCAATGAAGACACCACTTTGACGGTAAATGCAGCCAATGGTGTGCTGAGTAACGACTCAGATGTAGATGACACACTAACGGTTGCGACCTTCAAAGTAGCAGGTGATGACACCACCTATAACTTTGGCGAGAAAGCAGATATTGATGGTGTAGGCGAATTCATGTTAAACGCTGACGGCAGTTATGAGTTTGTACCTGCGGATAACTTTAATGGTGATGTGCCTACAGTTACTTACACCACCAACACTGGCGCTAGCGATACTCTGGATATCGATGTGGTGGCGCAGGACGATCCAACGGTGACGGGCTCTGACACCAATCAAACCAACGAAGACACCACTTTGACGGTAAATGCAGCGACTGGTGTGCTGAGTAATGACTCAGATGTAGATGACACGCTATCGGTTGCGACCTTCAAAGTAGCGGGTGACGACACCACCTATAACTCTGGTGAGACTGCAGATATTGATGGTGTAGGCGAGTTTACGTTAAACGCTGACGGCAGCTATGAGTTTGTACCAGCGGTGAACTTTAACGGGGGCGTGCCAACTATTACCTACACCACCAATACCGGCGTGAGCGATACGCTGGATATTGATGTAGTGGCGCAGAATGATCCAACCGTTACCCAATCTGACACCAATCAAACCAACGAAGACGCCACGCTGACGGTAAATGCGGCGAACGGTGTGTTGAGCAATGACACTGATGTGGATGACACGTTGACCGTAGCGAGCTTCAAAGTGGCCAACGACGACACAACCTACAGCTTCGGTGAGACTGCTGAGATTGATGGTGTGGGTGAGATCACTCTGAATGCGGATGGCAGCTATGAGTTTGTTCCGGCGGCGGATTTCAACGGTGACGTTCCGACCATCACTTACACGACCAATACAGGTGCTAGCGATACGTTGGATATCGATGTGGTGGCGAAAGACGATCCAACGGTGACAGTTGAAGACACCAATCAAACCAACGAAGACGCCACGCTGACGGTAAATGCGGCGAACGGTGTGTTGAGCAATGACACTGATGTGGATGACACGTTGACCGTAGCGAGCTTCAAAGTGGCCAACGACGACACAACCTACAGCTTCGGTGAGACTGCTGAGATTGATGGCGTGGGCGGGTTCACTCTGAATGCGGATGGCAGCTATGAGTTTGTGCCAGCGGCGGATTTCAACGGTGACGTTCCGATCATCACTTACACCACTAATACAGGTGCCAGCGATACGCTAGACATTGATGTGGTGGCGCAAGACGATCCGACAGTAACGGCCTCTGATACAAATCAAACCAACGAAGACGCCACGCTGACGGTAAATGCGGCGAACGGTGTGTTGAGCAATGACACTGATGTGGATGACACGTTGACCGTAGCGAGCTTCAAAGTGGCCAACGACGACACAACCTACAGCTTCGGTGAGACTGCTGAGATTGATGGCGTGGGCGAGTTCACTCTGAATGCGGATGGCAGCTATGAGTTTGTGCCAGCGGCGGATTTCAACGGTGACGTTCCGATCATCACTTACACCACTAATACAGGTGCCAGCGATACACTAGACATCGATGTGGTGGCGCAAGACGATCCGACAGTAACGGCCTCTGATACAAATCAAACCAATGAAGACACCACACTAACCGTAAACGCGGCCAATGGCGTGCTGAATAATGACACCGATGTGGATGACACGTTGACCGTAGCAAGCTTCAAAGTGGCCAACGACGACACAACCTACAGCTTCGGTGATACTGCTGAGATTGATGGTGTGGGTGAGATCACTCTAAACGCTGACGGCAGCTATGAGTTTGTGCCAGCGGCAGATTTCAACGGTGATGTTCCAACCATCACTTACACCACTAATACTGGTGCCAGCGATACGTTGGATATCGATGTGGTGGCGCAAGACGATCCGACAGTAACGGCCCCTGACACCAATCAAACCAACGAAGACACCACTTTGACGGTAAATGCAGCGACTGGTGTGCTGAGTAACGATTCAGATGTAGATGACACACTAACGGTTGCGACCTTCCAAGTAGCAGGTGACGACACCACCTATAACTTTGGTGAGACTGCAGATATTGATGGTGTGGGCGAGTTCACTTTGAACGCTGACGGCAGTTATGAGTTTGTACCTGCGGATAACTTCAATGGTGATGTGCCTACAGTTACTTACACCACCAACACTGGTGCTAGCGATACTCTGGATATCGATGTGGTGGCGCAGGACGATCCAACGGTGACGGGCTCTGACACCAATCAAACCAATGAAGACACCACTTTGACGGTAAATGCAGCGACTGGTGTGTTGAGTAACGACTCAGATGTAGATGACACGCTAACGGTTGCTACCTTCAAAGTCGCAGGTGATGACACCACCTATAACTTTGGCGAGACAGCAGATATTGATGGTGTAGGCGAGTTTACGTTAAACGCTGACGGCAGTTATGAATTTGTACCTGCGTCGAATTTTAACGGGGACGTTCCGACCATAACCTACACAACGAACACGGGCGCCAGTGATACGCTGGATATTGATGTAGTGGCGCAGAACGATCCAACCGTTACCCAATCTGACACCAATCAAACCAATGAAGACACCACTTTGACGGTAAATGCAGCCAATGGCGTGCTGAGCAACGACTCAGATCCAGATGACACGCTAACGGTTGCAACGTTTAAGGTCTCAGGTGACGGCACAACATACAATACAGGAATGACCGCCATTATTGCAGGTATAGGTAGCATTACCGTGAATGCCAACGGTAGCTATGAATTTGTACCTGGGGCGGACTTCAATGGTGATGTGCCAACCATTACCTACACCACCAATACAGGCGTATCTGATACGTTAGATATTGATGTTGCTCCTCAGGCTGACCCAACAATTACTGTTTCAGACTCAAACCAGACCAACGAAGATACAACCTTAACTGTCAACGCGGTAAACGGTGTGCTCAGCAATGACTCGGACGCAGACGGCCCACTAAGCGTTGCGACGTTCAAAGTATTTGGAGATAACACAGACTACGTTGCTGGTGACTCTGTTGGTATCTCGGGTATCGGTACTGTCACGCTAAACGGCGATGGTAGTTACGAGTTCGTACCTTTTGCAAACTTCTCAGGCACGGTGCTACCATTACTTACACGACTGATACCGGCGTAAGCGATACACTCGATATAGATATCGTTGCGGTTGCCGACGAACCCAATCTTTGGGTTGTTAACGAGCAAAAAGAGGCGTCTATTGATTTTCAAGATGCGGAGGGTTTACTTGGAGCCGATGAAGACTGGAGCTCTGATATCGATGTTAGTCAGGTACTTGGCGATAACACCTTAGGTACTTGGTATGCCAATGATGACAACAAGGTAGAGATTGGCCGAGAATCAATCTATCGCTCTGGCGCGAGTGATGCAAACCTGATTTTAGAGATCGAGGGCGACAACGGGGATAATTCTATCTATACAGATATCTCGGTAAAAGAAGGGCGGTATTACAGCTTTACCTTTGATGTTGCTGCTCGTCGTTGGGAGAACGGAGACAGCGATCTAGATGTGATTTGGGTTCGTCTTGATGACCAAGGCAATCCTATTATGGATGAGGCGATGACCCTGTATCAGTTCCGCCCAGAGGATAACGGATGGCAGCGAG
Organism: Vibrio ishigakensis; assembly: GCA_000830475.1. Classification (GTDB taxonomy): domain Bacteria; phylum Pseudomonadota; class Gammaproteobacteria; order Enterobacterales; family Vibrionaceae; genus Vibrio; species Vibrio ishigakensis_A. The sequence goes on from BBSC01000004.1 coordinate 244,231, forward strand.
ACGTTCAGATTACTTTACCGTCTGATATGGACGGTAACTATCGCTTATTGGTGCAATCGACTGATGCCAATAGCTATGGTGCCATCGTTGATAACCTTGTGCTTGAATCTTCGGATGCGAGAGGCTTTGAGGATACCTTTGTCGATCTTTGGGACTTGGGTGCGAGCCTAGCCGATACCGACGGCAGTGAAACCTTGGCGGTGACCATGTCGGGTCTTCCTGAAGGCACCATAATCAAAGATGGTAATGACGTAGAGGTTGTTGCTGGCGCAGATGGGATTGTTGATATCACTGCATTGGATATTGCGACATTAAAAGCAAATGTCCCAGTATCCGGCGAGTACACGGTTACTGTAACCGCTACCGCTACCGAAACGAGCAATGGCGATCAAGCGAGTAAATCGGTTGAACTACCGCTAGTTATTGAAGATAGAGGATATCAGCTAAAAACAGGTTCCTTTGGCGATGATGTTATCGATGGCAGTGAAGCAAACGAGCTCATTGTCGGTGATGTACAAGGCTTCCAGATAGAAGCGGGTGAGGACTACAACATTGCGTTTATCCTCGATACGTCAGGAAGTATGCGTAACATTATTGAGACGGCCAAACTTGAGATCATAGAGGCCGTCAATCAGATCATAGATACGGGTAAGCAAGAAAATTCAGGCATGGTACGAATCATGTTGACTGAGTTTGCTTCCTCAGCTCAGGTTGTTGTTGAGCTAGATTTAAGTACCTTAACCGCTGAGCAAGCCAAGTCTCAATTCGCCAACGCTGTCGGGGCACTAAATGCAGAGAACTCTACCAACTACGAGGCTGCATTCGAAACCACTATTGATTGGTTTGTTGATACTGGTATCGCAGGTGCGAACAACCAAACCTTCTTCATTACAGATGGTGAACCGACTCGAGGCATAGAGTTAGATGAAGCCAACGCTAACCGATTCTTGATAGCTTACACAGCAGATCAGGGCTTGCTTACGCTGCGTGATATTCTTCCAGATGGCTTTCAGTTGGATGAAGATGGTGATGATGTTTACTTTGATGGGCAGTTAGTTGTAGAGCAAGATGAAAACGATGAAGCTCAGGTTTACTCTCCTTATACTGGTGAAAGAATCGGTGAGTTGACCAGAGACTCTGGTCAGTTCCGGTTCACCGATAGATGGGATAATGACGAAGAAGAAGTGAAACAAGCTGAGCACTACTTTGCCATCTTAAATGAGATATCTAATGTGGATGCTATTGGCCTTGGTAGTGGAGTAGATATAGATACCTTGGTTAAGTTTGATAGTGACGGTGTAGTAGAGCCTAATATTGATGTATCTGAACTCGAAGAGGTGATTTTAGGTAAGAAGACGTCGCTGCTACCTGGACAAGATGAGATAAGTTCTGCTGGTGGTACAGATATCCTGTTTGGTGACGGTGTGCAGTTTGATGGTATCGAAGAGCAAGGTGTTGCTGCGATTCAAAAATACGTTGCTCAGCAATTGGGTGAGCTAGAGGCTAATGTCTATCCTCGCGATCTATTCGAATACATCGAAGAAAATGTGGCTGAATTTAATCTATCAACAGAGAACGACAAGGCTGATGACCTAGATGGAGGCACAGGTGATGATATTCTGTTCGGTCAAGGTGGAGATGACATACTAGTTGGTGGTGTTGGTAACGATATACTTGTTGGTGGTTTAGGTGAAGATACCTTAACTGGCGGCGCGGATGCTGATACCTTTATCTGGACTGAGGCGGATCTTACTGACTCACCAGAAACAGACACCATTACCGATTTTTCTATCAATGAGGGTGATACCATAGACCTTAGCGATATCTTTGGTGATGTAACTGATCAGAATGAGATAGATGCGATACTGCAGAATCTTGAAGACAGCGTTCAAGACAATGCGGGTACCTCTTCAATTACGGTGGAAAAGGACAGCAAGAGCGTTACTATCGAGTTTGAGGGAGTATCTGGTTCAGAGCTTATCAACAATCTCGATACCATAGTCAATCTAAACGACACCTAAAACTAAGGCGCCCAATGGGCGCCTTGTTGTTTATAGCACTTTAGCGGCAAAGCCTTTCAGGTATAAGCCTCAGGGTAGGCGCTGTCTACTACGTGGTCCTGAGCTTGGGTAAAGCTCTCGATGAACTTCACTTCACGACCTGCATCTAGCGCCGCATCGGCGATGATCTTCTGGAATAGGTTACTTTCCATTAGGCCAGAGCAAGAGTAGGTAAGGAGTGTACCACCCGGCTTAAGGATTTGAATAGCCAGCATGTTGAGATCTTTATAGCCACGTGCACCGCTATTCAGATTCTGTTTAGAGCTTACCATCTTAGGTGGATCCATGATCACCACATCAAACTTGGTGCCCTGGTCTCGGTACTCGCGAAGTATCTTAAATACGTCAGCGTTTAGGAATACCGCTTGTTTTGGCGCAAAGCCATTTAGCTCGGCATTCTGTTTAGCGATATCCAGCGCAGGCTGAGATACATCGACGTTGATAACGCGCTCAGCACCACCTTTTTGCGCGTATAAGCCAAAACCACCGGTGTAGCTAAAGCAGTTCAGCACTTGCTTGTCTTTTACATACTTCATCGCATGCAAACGGCTGTCACGCTGGTCTAGATAGAAACCGGTTTTGTGGCCGTTAGGGATGTCTACTTGGATCTTCACGCCGTTTTCTTCTATAACCACCGACTTAGTTGGTTCGGTGCCATGCAAAAGGCCAGTCACTTCCTCTAAGCCTTCTTTCTTGCGCACTGCAACGTCTGAGCGCTCATAGATAGAACAGTCAGGGAAACACTCTACAAGAGCATCTACAATGTTCTGTTTGTGGAACTCTGCGCCTGCGCTTAGGAACTGACACACAAGATAGTCTTGATACTTATCGATAGTTACGCCTGGCATAGAGTCTGATTCTGCTGCAATAAGACGATAGCCAGTTAAACCACCTTGCTCAATGCATTCCTCACGCAGAAGTTGTGCGCTTTGAATACGGTTTACGAAAAAGGCTTTATCGATATTTTGCTTGGTAAAAGACCAAACGCGAGCGCGGATTTGAGATTTAGGAGAGTAGGCCGCTTTCGCTAGCCATTGTCCATTATGAGCTAACACATCAACGGTTTCGCCAAGTTGTGGGTCGCCTTTAACGCTCTCAATACCACGGGAAAATATCCATGGATGACGACGACGAACGGACTTATCACGTCCTTTGGCTAGGGTAATTGATGCACTCATTGGGGATCTCATTGGAAAATTTGTGACATTGTGGGTGAAGGCTAGGGCAAAAGCAAATGCTAAACACAAACTGGATATCGGCTTGGGTATATACTCATCAGAATGGATTCAAGAGAGGGACGAGCTATGAGTTATTGTTGTAAATTCAGGGTAACTGGCATGGTGCAAATGGTTGGGTTTCGTTATCACACCGCTCATGAGGGGAACAAGCTAGGCTTAACCGGTTATGCCAAAAACTTGAATGATGGCAGTGTCGAGATTGTGGCTTGTGGAAGTGAGGCTCAGGTTGAGAAGCTTGGCGAGTGGCTCAAGCAAGGGCCAAGGACTGCATCAGTGAACACTTGGGAGAGTGAACCGATGCAGTTTACACATTATTCAGACTTTAGGATCTTATAGACACTTAGCTGGCTTTGGCAGGCCTGCAAGCTTAGTCGCTTGTTTGGCTGGGCCTTGCTTGAACAGCTTGAATAGGTACTTACTGTTGCCTTTCTCTGGACCGTGTGCTTTTTCCATCGCTTTAACCAGCATACGTACAGCGGGAGAAGTGTTGAACTCTAGGTAGAAGTCTCGAACGAAGTGCACAACTTCTAGGTGCGCTTCGGTCAACTCAATGCCTTCTTCTTCCGCCAATACCGAAATCATGCCTTCTTCCCACTCTTGGTAATTCAGCAGATAGCCTTCAGCGTCGGTTTCAATTTGTTTGCCTTGATACTCAAACATGGTGATGTCTCATCGATTTAGTTAATTGAATTATCGATAAAAATAAAAAAGCTCGCAACCAGTGCGAGCTCTTAAAGGTGTTGAATGTCGACCAATTAGTCGTTGTTCATGATGCCTAGGATGCTTAGTAGGCTGATGAACAGGTTGTAGATAGAAACATACAGGCTCACAGTAGCTGAGATGTAGTTAGTTTCACCACCACGAACGATTTGTTGGGTCGTTAGTAGGATTACACCTGTTGAGAATAGGATGAACATGCTGCTCATTGCTAGGTGAAGGATTGGCATCTGTAGGAAGATGTTCGCTACCATACCGATTAGCAGAACTACGAAGCCCGCCATTAGCACGCCACCTAAGAAAGACAGGTCACGCTTAGTAGTAAGAGCGTAAGCTGACGCACCCATGAATGCTAGTGCTGTACCGCCTAGTGCAGTAACGATGGCATCGCCCATACCCGCACCGATATACATGTTTAGGATTGGGCCTGTGGTGTAGCCTAAGAAGCCAGTGAATAAGAAGGTGAACACCAGACCCATGCTGTTGTTACGGTTCTTTTCAGTTAGGAATAGCAGGCCATAGAAGCCGACTAGCATAAGAATTAGACCTGGACGTGGCAGGTTCATTGCCATTGAGAAAGCGGCAACAACAGCAGACCAAAGCAGGGTTAAAGATAACAAGAAATAGGTGTTACGAAGCACCTTATTTGTTTGTAATACACTCTCTTGAGAGCGAGTACGAGAAACCATTGGACTGTTCATAGTTTTCCTCAGATAGACCTTTAGTTGTTTAGTAATTATATGGGGCGAAAAGTTCCTTTTTTCAAGCCTGACCGTCGCCAAAGCCAAACTTGATTTTAAGTAAAAGTGCTCGTGGAGTGAATCTCTAATTGTAACAAGTAGTGACACACTTTTAACGTTACACAACTAATTGTACGCGAAATCAAACGAATAGGGGCAGCTTAAGCTGCCCCAAAGTGTTACCTAACTAACAATTAATGGTGAAGGATCTGTGCTAGGAAGTTCTGAGTACGATCCGATTGTGGGTTCTCGAAGAAGTCCACCGGGTTGTTCTCTTCGATAATTTCCCCTGCGTCCATGAAGATAACCCGATCGGCCACCTCTTTTGCGAAGCCCATCTCGTGCGTTACACACAGCATGGTCATGCCTTCTTCCGCAAGCTCAACCATAACGTCTAGTACTTCACGAACCATCTCAGGGTCGAGCGCCGAGGTTGGTTCATCAAACAGCATTACTTGTGGGTTCATACACAAAGAGCGTGCAATCGCCACACGTTGCTGCTGACCACCGGAAAGCTGACCCGGGTACTTTTCAGCTTGGTCTGGGATCTTAACGCGCTCTAGATATTTCATCGCTACCGCTTCAGCTTCCTCTTTAGGCATCTTCTTAACCCAGATAGGCGCAAGGGTGCAGTTTTCTAGAACCGTTAGGTGAGGGAAGAGATTAAAGTGCTGGAAACACATACCCACTTCTTTACGCACCGCTTCAATGTTCTTCAAGTCTTCAGTCAATTCCGTGCCTTGCACGATAATTTGACCTTGCTGATGCTCCTCAAGGCGGTTGATACAGCGAATCATGGTGGATTTACCTGAGCCAGATGGGCCGCAGATAACAATCTTTTCGCCTTTCTTAACCTCGAGGTTAATGTTCTTTAGTACGTGGAACTCACCGTACCATTTATTCATGTCCTTCAGCTGGATCATGTAGTCTTGTTGTTGCGTCATAATACGTCCTTGATAATTATCGTTTGTGACCTGTGTGCAATTTGTTTTCTAGCCAAATCGAATACCTCGACATGCCAAAACAAAATACCCAGAACACTAACGCGACAAATACATAGCTTTCGATAGCAAAACCAAGCCACTCAGGGTCGGTGTTTGCAGATTGTCCAATGCCCAATACGTCAAACATACCTATGATAAGCACTAGACTGGTATCTTTAAAGAGACCAATGAAGGTGTTTACGATCGAAGGAATGGTGATTTTAAGCGCTTGAGGAAGAATGATTAAACGCATTTTCTTCCAATATGTGAGCCCGAGAGCATCAGCCGCTTCATATTGACCCTTTGGAATCGCCTGTAGACCACCACGGATAACCTCCGCCATATAGGCAGCACTAAACATCACTACACCAATAAGGCGCGGATAAGTTTATCTGTCTCGGTACCTTCAGCAAGGAAGAGTGGCAACATTACCGATGCCATAAACAGTACGGTGATCAGAGGTACGCCACGCCATACTTCGATATAGACGGTACAGATACTGCGGATGATTGGCATCTCAGAGCGGCGACCCAGAGCCAGAGCTACACCGATTGGAAGTGAAACCACGATACCAACAAGGGCAATAATTAGGGTTACTAGTAGACCGCCCCATTTATGAGTCTCAACCACTTCTAGACCGAATACACCGCCGTACAGTAGAGCCGCGATGATAAACGGATAGACGTTTACAAAGAATAGCCAAATCCAAGTACGCTTTGGTGTCTTCTCGTACATAAGTGCGACGATAAACACAGCGAGCGTTGCATAGAATAGGCGAGGGCGCCATAGCTCAGCTTCTGGATAGAAGCCGTACATGAACTGCTCCCAACGCACGCTGATGAAGACCCAACAAGCACCCGCACTGGTACAGTCGTTGCGAGTAGTGCCAATCCAATCAGCGTTAATAAACGCCCAATCTATGATACTAAGAATGGTTGTGAATGCCAGATAACCCAATATGACAGTTAATACTGAGTTAACCGGGCTATTAAATAGGTTCTTTCTAAGCCAACCTACCAGACCCACCGAGTTTGCCGGTGGCGGAAGATCGGGCTGAAATTGATGTACTTTCATGCTTACTCTTCCTTATCTTTCTACCAGAGCAACCTTGCGGTTGTAGATGTTCATAATCAGCGAGGTCAACAAGCTCAAGGTGAGGTATACCGCCATTGTCATAGCGATGATCTCGATAGCCTGACCCGTCTGGTTTAGGGTGGTTCCTGCGAACACCGATACCAAGTCTGGATAACCAATCGCCATCGCAAGAGAGGAGTTCTTGGTCAGGTTTAGATACTGACTGGTCAGTGGCGGAATGATGATACGCAGTGCTTGTGGAATAACCACAAGGCGTAGGGTACGACTGCGAGGCAACCCCAAAGACATAGCCGCTTCGGTTTGGCCATGGCTAACTGCGTTGATACCAGAGCGCACGATCTCAGCGATAAACGACGCTGTATAGATACTTAGAGCTAGGGTCAGAGCCGCCAGTTCTGGAATAATGCTCACACCACCGCGGAAGTTAAAGCCTTTAAGCTCAGGCATCTCGGCTGAGATTGGCATACCTGCAAGGAAGTAAACCACAAGCGGAAGACCTACGACCAAACCCAGTGCAATACGTCCCATAGGGGTTTGCTGACCGGTGAGGCGCTGCTTGTTGCGTGCCCAGATGCTGATAAAGATAGTGGCAACAATACCGACAACAAAGGCTGCGATTACAAAACCGCTTCCCGCTTCAAACACAGGTGCAGGGAAATAAAGACCGCGCACGTTCAAGAAGATGGCTTCACCTAAGCTTAAGCTTTGGCGAGGGGAAGGTAAGGCTTGAAGTACTGCAAAGTACCAGAAGAAGATCTGCAAGAGCAGAGGAATATTTCGGAATACTTCAATATAGACAGCCGCCAAACGACTCACTAGCCAGTTGCTAGAAAGTCGGGCAATACCCATAACAAAGCCCAAAATCGTTGCAAAGAAAATACCAAGCACAGAAACCAGTGCGGTATTTAAAAGGCCTACTATAAAGGTGCGACCATAACTATAGGTCTCATCGTAGGCAACAAGATGGAGGCCAATACCAAACCCAGCTTCTTTTGATAGGAAATCAAAACCTGTTGCGATACCACGTGCCTCTAGGTTTCCTAGGGCATTGTTTACTATGGTGTAGAAAAACCATACAAGAGCCAGAACGGCAATGATTTGGAAGGCAACAGCGCGGAAGGTAGGGTTGTAGAGGAGGTTGGTTTTGCGAGAGGCACCTTGGCCTTCGTCTTTGGAAACCTTGGTTGGATTCATACTACTTCCTATTTTACATCCGTATAAACGAAAGGGCGGCGATGCCGCCCTTCGGTTCCTACATAAGTGTTTCCTGCAAAGGAAAAAGTATTAACGCATTGGTGGCGCGTACATGAAGCCGCCAGCGTTCCATAGTGCATTCACACCACGGTTGATCTGAAGTGGAGAACCTGTGCCAACGGTACGCTCAAAGCTCTCGCCGTAGTTACCTACTTGCTTGATGATCTGATAGCCCCAGTCGTCTTTCAGACCAAGAGCCGTACCTTTAGGACCATCAACACCTAGGATACGCTTCACGTTTGGATCGGTAGATTTCAGCATCTGATCAGCATTTTTCGATGTGATGCCATACTCTTCTGCGTTAACCATCGCGTTTAGTGTCCACTTAGCCACGTTAAACACTTGTCATCGCCTTGGCGAACAACAGGGCCTAGAGGCTCTTTAGAGATGATTTCTGGAAGTACCACTGCAGAAGTTGGATCTTTAAGGTTTAGACGCAGTGCGTACAGACCAGATTGGTCAGTAGTTAGTACGTCACAGCGACCTGCATCGAAACCTGCTGAGGTTTGAGCTGCTGTATCGAATACTACTGGCTTGTAGCTCATACCTGATGCACGGAAGTAGTCCGCAAGGTTAAGCTCAGTTGTTGTACCAGACTGAACACAAACCGCTGCACCGTCTAGCTCAGTTGCACTCTTAACGCCAAGGTCTTTCTTAACCATGAAACCCTGACCGTCATAATAGTTAACACCAACGAAGTTCAGACCAAGCGCGGTATCGCGGTGCTGAGTCCAAGTTGTGTTACGAGATAGAACGTCGATTTCACCTGATTGAAGTGCGGTGAAACGCTCTTTTGCAGTTAGTGGAACGTATTTTACTTTGGTTTTGTCGCCCAGTACTGCTGCTGCCAGAGCTTGACAGTACTCAACATCAATACCTTCCCATTCACCCTTTGAGTTAGGGTTCGAGAAGCCAGGAAGGCCGGTGCTCACACCACAGGTTAATGAGCCAGCGGCTAAGACTTTGTCCAACGTGCTGTCAGCTGCTGATGCTGAACTTGCCATGACAGCAGTTGATGCCGCTACTACTGAAGCTAGAATGGTGAGTTTTTTGCCATCTCTTCGTATCCTTGTCTGTAATTTCCATAGTGACCAATATCACTGAGTACATCTTTGTCCCGGTGAGTCGAAACCAGTTGTTTGATTCACCAAAGTGGGGCATATTTTTACGACCCGTTTACAAAGTAGTAGAAGATGCTAAGTATCTCAATTAATTAGAATTTGTTAGATACTCGCAAACCACCGCTTTAGAATGACTAAATGTTAAGTGTTTGTAAATAGTGCAACAGTGCACTTACATGGTGAAACGGTGTTACTTCTTAATGAACGGCGTTCAGTTAGTGGTTGTAACTAATTGAATTAAAATAACCAAATTTATATATGGGTCTTAAAGATATTTCAGAGTATTAATCTTTTGTGACCTGGATTACTGTTTTTTGTCTGCACCGTTTTGGTTGCATATCGACACCTTACGCATGTTACAAAGAAGGAACATTATGCGATATTTTCCTCTGTTTTATGATCTCAATCACAAACCTGTTTTGGTTGTTGGAGGGGGTGAGGTTGCCTGCCGTAAGGTTGAAAGTTTGTTAAAAGCCGGGCTCTGGTGACTGTGGTTTCACCAAGCTTGATACCTATCTAGAGCAGCAGTACCAAGAAGGTGGAATTACTTGGATTAAGGGTTTTTATCAGAGCGAACTTATCGACGATTTTGTGCAGATCTGGGCTACCACAGATAACCCAGATTTGAATCACAGGGTCCACCATGATGCTAAGCGGGCGGGGATCATGGTCAACGTGGTTGATGACACCCCTTATTGTGACTTCATTACGCCCTCTATGATCAATCGAGGCAAAATACAGATCGCCTTCTCAAGTGGCGGCGGATCTCCCGTTCTTATTCGTAATCTAAGAAAAACCTTCGAAGCAGTATTACCCCAGAATTTATCTCTACAAGCAGAGTTTGCCGCCAGTAAAAGAGATGACATCAAGCAGAGGTTGCCCAACGTGCGCAATCGACGACTGTTTTGGGAAGCCTTTTTCGATAAGAGTGAGGTGATACAAGCGAGCAGTAGTACTGAGCTCGAGTCTTGTTATAAAACCCTTATCACAGAGCAAGACTTTGAGCCGAGTTACGCGGTAACTTGGATCGAAACAGGAGAGGACTTTGAGCTTCTTAGCCTGAAGGCTTTGAGGTTAATGCAGAGCGCCGAGATGGTATTGCATCATCAGGGTATAGCGCCTGTCTTTATCGATGGGGTAAGGCGAGATGCAGAAAGGTCATCTTGGCAGACGCTAGCGGAACTAAAGCCACTATTAGATGAAGAGAAACAGAAACTAAGCTCTGTTGTTGTGTTGCTACCTCGCCTGACTCAAGCACTGCAGACTGAGCTAGAATTGGGCTTTGGTGAGATAACGCTTCTAAAAAGCTTATAAAAAATACCGGGCTAAGGCGCCCGGTATCATTCAATGCTTGTGCGAGATTAGTCGCGGAAGTTTTCAAACTGGAACGGCTGGCCAAGCTCGCCGTTCTTTACAAGCGCCATAGTTGCTTGCAGATCATCACGCTTCTTACCGGTGATGCGAACCTTGTCACCTTGGATACTCGCCTGAACCTTGATCTTACTGTCTTTAACCAGCTTAACGATCTTCTTAGCCATATCCTTATCAATGCCTTGCTTGAATAGCACGGTTTGATACCAGTTCTTACCGGATGCGTCTTCTTTTTGAGATTCCATGCTGTTCACGTCAACGCCACGCTTGGTTAGGTTGCCGCGAAGAATGTCGCGCATCTGCTTTAGCTGGAATTCAGCCTGAGCCGCAAGCTTTACTTGATCGTCTTTAAACTCAAAGCTAGCTTCAACGCCACGAAAATCAAAGCGGGTTGCTAGTTCGCGGTTTGCATTCTCTACCGCATGGCGAACGTCAACGATTTCAATCTCTGAAACGATGTCAAATGAAGGCATCTGGTCTTCCTTATTGTTGTGTTTTTACAGCGTCAGATAGGATATCAAGCATTTCTACTGTGTGCTCCCAGCTTAGACACGGATCTGTGATGGATTTACCATATTCTAGAGCCGTTAGGTCATCCATTGGCTGGTTGCCTTCTTCTATGAAGCTCTCAGCATGATGCCGGCAACGTATTGGCTGCCAGATTTGATTTGGCCTGCGATGTCTTTAGCAACATCAAGCTGACGACGGTGCTGTTTCTGACAGTTTGCGTGGCTGAAGTCTACGATAAGACGCTCAGGCAAACCCACTTCACCAAGAGACTTACACGCTTTTTCAACAGATTGCGCATCATAGTTAGGGCCTGTATCACCACCACGCAGAATAACGTGACCGTATGGGTTACCTGAAGTGCGGTATACCGTCATGCGGCCGTTCTTATCTGGAGAGTAGAAGTAGTGTGACGCTTTCGAAGCGCGCACTGCGTCAATAGCAATCTTGACGCTGCCGTTAGTACCGTTTTTAAAGCCAACTGGGCAAGAAAGGGCAGACGCCATTTCACGGTGGATCTGAGACTCGGTAGTACGAGCACCGATCGCACCCCAAGAGATAAGGTCTGTGATGTACTGACCTGTGATCATATCAAGGAACTCAGTCGCCGTTGGAAGACCCAGTTTGTTGATGTCTAGAAGCAGCTTACGTGCTTTGTTTAGGCCAGTTTCCAGTGCGTAAGAGCCGTCTAGGTTAGGGTCGGTAATCAAACCTTTCCAACCGATGATGGTGCGCGGTTTTTCAAAGTATGTGCGCATCACGATAAACAGTTGGTCTTTGTATTTCTCTTGTACCGACACAAGACGTTTCGCGTAGTCGATAGCCGCATCGGTATCGTGGATTGAACAAGGGCCTACGATAACAAGAAGGCGCTTATCTTCACCGGTTAGGATCTTTTCAATCTGACCGCGTGATTCGTCGATGTGTTTTGCTACGTCATCGGTAAGAGGATGATTGGTCGATAGCTCGGTTGGAGTCGGTAGCGGACCTAGTGGTTGGGTACGCAACTCATCAGTTTGTAGTGGCATAACAGAGTTCTTTAATTCGTTAAATCTGGCTAAAGATAGCGGAATTGTTATCACGAATAAACTTGTAAACGCATTTTTATCTTAAACCGGGTTCATTTGGGTAAGTTTTATGCGCCTTTTTTCCTTTATTAATGGTATGTTGAGGGTAACTGTTTCTATTTAAACGAGATATCAAGGAAGCCCATGTCTCAATCTATTAAGCTAGGTACCTCCCTACAATATCAAGCCGCTCAAGCGGAACACGTTTTCCTTTCACTTGGCGACCTTCTACAAGAAAGACTCTTCTTTCACCCAAGCTACTTCTAGAGCGCGAACCTCTAGATGAAGCCGATCAAATGGCGCTCGATGCCATCCTTGAGGGACGAAGCGTTCAAGAGTTTTACCAGCAAAGTCTAGCTGGTGTGGTTGAATCTTTAGCTCTAAACAAAGAGCAGCGCATTCGCGTTCAGCTAAATAGCTGTGACAGCAGCGAGCTGGCATCGCTGATTGGTGGTGACTTCGAAGTTCAAGAAAATAATGCGCTGCTCGGTCTTCGCGGCGTGTCTCGCTTTACCGATGCGGACAACAAGAGTGCGTTCATTCTAGAGTGTGAGTTTATCAAGTCTCTTCGTGAGCAAGGCTTCGATGTTGAAATCGTAGTGCCGTTTGTGAAAACCCTTAGCGATGCTGCACGTGTTATCGATGCCCTTGCTGAACAAGGTCTGCCTCGCGGTCTGAATGGCCTTAAGGTTCTGTTTGGTGCAGACACACCTTCTTCTGCGCTTTTGAGCGAACGTCTATTGAAGTATTTCGACGGCGTTGCCATCGACCTTGAGACTCTAGCTCAGTTGACCCTAGGTGTGGACATGGCTAACGAGCGTGTGTCTCAGGCGTTTAGCCTAGATAACGAGGCAGTAATCGAGCTCGTGAGCCACGTATTTGGCTATGCACAGGTGGCGCGTAAGTCTCATGTGTTGCTTCTTCCGGGCACTGAGATTGCCTCTGGCAAGCTGACCGAACTTCTGAACGAGCACATTGGCACAGACGTTGTACTGAAAGGCTAAGCGAAAGAGCTTGTAAAGTTTGCTCTGCGCACTACAATCACCCCGAAATCACAGTTTAGAGAAATACAATGATCAAAGTTGGAACTATCAACAACTTAAAAGTTACTCAAGTTGAAGAATTTGGGGTGTTTTTGGATGCAGACGATTACGGTTCTGTATTGCTACCTAAGAAACAACAGCCAGAGGGCGTCTCTGAAGGCGATTACCTGAAGGTGTTCTTGTATTTCGATTCTGATAATGAGCTGTGTGCCACACGTGAAAACCCGATCGCTCAAGTGGGCGAGTGGGGCTTGATGAAGATCACCAACATCAATAGCACGGGTGCATTTGCGGATTGGGGTATCGAGAAGAAAGACCTTCTTATCCCATATAGTGAGCAACGTGCTCGCTTCCGAGAAGGCCAGACCCTGCTTGTTTATGTATATAGCGATAAAGCCAGCGGCCGTATCGTTGGTACCACCAAGTTCAACAAGTGGCTAGATAAGACCCCTAAACACTACAAGCCAAACGAGCAGGTAGACCTAATCATGCTGAGCGCAGTGACCTGGGTTTCAAGGCCATCATCAATGGCGAACATTGGGGCATGATCTTTAGCTCTGACGTTATCGGTAAGATCTTTGTGGGTAAGCGCCTAAAAGGCTTTGTTAAGCAGGTGCGTGAAGACGGTAAGATTGACTTGTCTCTGCAAAAGGTTGGCGTAGCTAAAATGGACGACCTTGCAGAAAAAATTCTTAAGCTTCTGCAAAAGAAAGAGGGTTTCTTACCGGTTAACGATAAGTCAGACCCTGAGACCATCTTTAGCCTGTTTAGAACCAGTAAAGGTACCTTTAAGAAATCCATTGGTGGCTTGTACAAGCAGGGCAAGATTACAATCGAGAAAGACGGTATTCACCTAGTAAAGTAAGTCTAGGTATCGCCCAAAAAAGAGCCTAGGCTATCCTGACCTAGGCTTAGGGGAATGGCTCCATGTTAAGGAGCCTGCGCTAACTAATGGTCTAAGTTTAGTACAGCACGGCTCCATTTCCAGCAAGGGCTAAAATAGATTGGTATCGCGTACCATCTCACGCGGCAAGCCATTTTTGATTCGGCTACCAACCCACTTTCCAAGACCTATAGTAAAGCCTTGATAACGCACTAAAACTTCCCCTTGTTTGTTATTGGATTCTGGGCGCACATCTCGACCCATAAACCACTCGCGAGCTTCATCAATATTAAGCTCAACACCGTTTTCTTCCTGATTATTAGTCAGTGACGTGATTGCTTGATGCTGCCAGCGATAACCTTTCTTGTGTGTCTCAGCAAGCTTAATACCGATGCGCTGAAACTTAAGCTCTTTAAGCATTGGCTCGATAAGAGCAGGGAACAGCCACACCTCGTTGTCGCGCTGCCACAGGGTAAAACTATCTGGGATCTCGATATCCAAACTCTGTTTCAATGATTTGGTTACCGCGTCACATTCTTTGCGAGTCAAAGGAGAGAACGGGAATTTGCCAAGGCGTTTCTTAACCTTTGGCGCTTCTACCGATTCAAGCTTTTTAAACTTGGCAATAAAAAAGCCTTCGCAATCATAGATCTGAGGGTAGACGTGAATATGCCCATCGCTGGTTAACGACTTTTCAGCGCCTTCGAATAGCCCATCTAGTGAAATAGATTCTACCGCATCACCAAAGGTGTCTAGTAGATGTGAAACGACGCCTTGGTTCTCTTCATTATTCAGAGTACAGGTTGAATAAACTAGCGTGCCGCCTGGTTTAAGGGCGTGGAATGCGCTTTCAATAAGGTCTTTCTGGGTAGAGGCGATATCAGCAATAGAGTCTAGGCTCCAGTTCTTCATCGCATCGGCATCTTTACGAAGCGAGCCTTCGCCAGAGCATGGGGCGTCCAGCAAGATGGCGTCAAAGCGCTCCGGAAGCCAACCACCAAATACGCGAGCATCAAAATTAGTAAGAGCCATGTTGCCTACGCCGCAGCGCATCAGGTTGCCAAACAGAACCTTAACGCGGCTCGCTGCGTATTCGTTGGCCACCAAAAGACCTTCACCATCAAGCTTGGCCGCAATCTGTGTGGTTTTAGAGCCAGGTGCGGCTGCCATATCCAGAAGGCGCATGTCGCTGTCTATTTCAAGATCCGAAAAGAGTGCGGTGACGGGCACCATTGAGCTGGCTTCTTGAATATAGAAAAGTCCAGACAAATGCTGGCTGGTGTTACCTAAGGAGACGTTTTTATCTTCGTTTTCTAGCCAAAAACCTTCCTCACACCACGGAACAGGAGTGAGTTGCCAACCAAGCTCATCAGCATGTTTTTTAAACTCTTCCACACTTATCTTGAGTGTGTTTACACGGATACTGCGCTTGAGAGGGCGACGACAGGCATCAAGCAATTCATCGAGGTTAAGATGCGAGGGCATCTGCTCTTGCATAAGATCGATAAAGGCTTGAGGGATGAAAACGTTTGGATGCACTTGGGAGTTCCTCGAAGAGATGGGGCGCCGCAAGTGTAACAGCACCCCAATTAAAAATTAAGGCTTAGGTATGGCAGTGCGCCACTCTAGCCAGCTCGGGTCAGCCTGTTTGTACAAATAGAAAGCACGACCGTTTTTGGCAGTTGGGAGTAGATTGCCATCTTCAGGTGTGGCGAATGCAATACCACCACGAAGAAGACTCTCCACCGTACCCGCTTTTACGTTGGCGCCACTCAGACCAATAGAGACGTCCAGACCAGATACATTCCAGAACAAGGTGTTTTCTCGAATGAGGTAGGCGTAGTCGGGGTCAATTAAGGTCTTGATGATCACTCTGTCGGCAAGCTCGCCCAGGCGCACATCGGTGACGCGTCCTACCTCAATCTCTCGATAGAGAATAGGGGTGTTAACCGCAACAGAGCCTTTGGTTTCAGCCTGCAGTACAAACTCATAGCCACTCGAAAGCGGTTTACTAGAGGAAAGCTCAAACTGCGTCTTTACTTTGCCCTTGCCAGACGGCATAACTTCGATGGTAGGTGCAATCGCGCTTGATAGGTTTTTGATGCCAGTTAATCCGATCTCTGGGGTAACAAGCCAGAATTTGGCACCTTCACGAGCGATAGTTTTGGCATATTCAGGATAGATGCGCGCCTTAAACTCCACCTCAGATTGAGCAAACTGTGGTGAAACCAGAGTGATTTCACCCACCTTAACGCCCTTAAAATTAATGGCCGCGCCTTTCTTTATTCCATTGCTGTCATCCGCTACTAAAGTGATCATCTCACCAAACTGGCGAGCGGCATCTTGATTGTCGTATAGCTTGTAGAAACGACCGGTCTTATTCTCAACTCCGGGTATGGTATCAAAGGCAATACCGCCGGATAGCACTCGAGATAGCGGCTCTGCGTTTACCTTCACGCCACTTAAACCAGCATCGATTTCTACTCCAGAGTGATTCCAAAACACGGTATCTTTGTTGATAAGGTGACTGAATTGCTTCTCTATAAGTACCTTAACTTCCATGCCGGAGTGTCCCAACTGATAATCCAGCACTTGTCCCACGGGTAGGTATCTATAGTAAAGTGGCGTCCCGCTCGATACTGGTGGAAGATCTGGCGAGAGCAGGGTGAGAACCTGTTTGTTGGCTCCATCAAACTGAGCCAATTTTGCCAACTCTTTGCTTGAATAGAGTGGATATTCGTTATGTATCTTAGTGCTGCCCGCGCTGTAGAAGCTGATGCTACCGGTTAGAAGGTGTTGAAGCGGTGGCACCTTGACATCTAGTCCAGCTGCATCAAAGTTAGCAGAGACGCTAGAGGCGATATAGAACTTGTTTTGTGAGCGAATAAGCTCTCTGTACTGGGAGTCGATAAGAAGGTTTATCTTAACTTTTTCTCCTGCAAGATGTGACGACGTAACATGGCCAACACTAATGCCTTTGTAGAGGACCGCAGCCCCAGACTCTAGGCCAAAGCTTTGATCTGCAAGTAGAGATATAGAGAGGTTCCCACTGGTTTGAGTGTTGAGCTCATCTTGCTTCACCGCCCTGAAATCACGCGTTGGCTCACCGCTACCAGGTAACAGAGTCAGGAAGTTACCGCGAATAAAGTTAGACAGGTTATCTACGCCGGCAAGGGAGAGAGAAGCCTCTTCTAGCAAGAATTGAGAGCCCGTAGTCAGCATATCTTGATAAGCAGGCTCAACAGTCGCTTGAGCTATGATGTCCTGTCTGTCTCGGCTAAGACGAACTCCGGTGATTTGACCCACCTCAATACCACGATACACCAAGGGTGCGCCCCCTGGACTGATATTGTTATCGTCCGGAAGTTTAATGTTGATTGGAATACCTCGGCCAGCGGTTGCCAGATCAGGGTAGAGCTTAAACTCAGTATCTGGCTCCACACTGTCGCCCTTGGCAGGAGAATCGACCGCTATTCCGCCACCAATTAATGCAGCCAAACTTTCTACGCTCACATCGACACCATCAAAACCAACGCTGGCATTGATGCCTGAAACGTTCCAAAAACGGCTTTCGCTGGTGATTATGTGATCATACTCTTCGTCGATATATGCGCGAAGGACCACTGAACGACCATCTTCATCTAAGTTGAAGCTGTAAATCTCACCGATAGGTATTTTACGAAATAGGATCTTAGAGCCAATGTTTACTGAGCCTAGGTCTTTACTTCTTAAGGTGATGCGAAGTCCATTTGGGTTAGAGCTGTGCAGGTCTTGCGGTGTCTTAGTCAACGCTTGGTAGACGTCAGGTAGGTTATTCGATTGTTTACTCGCACCTTGAATGGCGATGTAGTTACCTGAGACTAGAGCATCTAGCCCCGAAACCCCACTTAAACTCGCAGTCGGTTTAACCAGCCAAAATTGAGTATCTTTACCGAGCAGTTGCCTTGCAGAAGGATAAACCTCTGCATCTACATAGATACCCTTGAGATCCTCGGCCAAGTCCAGTTTGCGTACCATGCCCACTTCTAGGCCTTGATATCTTAATGTGGTTCGGCCTGCGATAAGCCTGCGGCATCAGGGAAGTGAATGCGAATATGATCCCCTGACTCACTTATGTTTTTGTACATAAGCCAACCGCCAAGCAGCAAGGCCAAGATGGGTAGTGCCCACATTGGAGAGAGGCCAGTTGCTCGCTTTACTTCAGGCTGAGAGGGGGATGAATTACTGTTTTCTGCCATTGTTTTTTCTTATTTAGAGTAATTTTTCCAAATCAATTTGGGATCAAGGGTGTCCGCCGCGAACATGGTGAAGACCACAACCACACCAAAGGCGACGGCGCCATAGCGGGTGTGAAGTTCAGGATCTGCCCTCTATCGACTAAGGTTAGCATGATTGACATAACAAAGATGTCCACCATGGACCATTTTCCTATCCATTTCACTATGTAAAACAATATCATACGCTGCTTGTGGAAGACGGTGCGCTTGAAGTGAATACAGAGTAGAAGATACAAAATTCCCAATATCTTGGCTACGGGAACCACAATACTGGCAATAAAGATGATGATAGCGATGACCAACATGTCATTGTTGACCAGAGAAATAACACCGGAGAATATGGTGTCTTCTATACGCACGCCGTTGGCGTATAAAATAGAAATAGGAATAACATTGGCCGGTATTAGTGCAATAGTGGCCACAATCAGATTGGCCCAGGTTGCTGCAGAGAGCGAGTCTCTCCCGGCTTCATCTTGTGATGACAACGAACGCATCGCGTTGTTTTCTTCTGAACCAAATGGCAATGGTGACAATCTTCAATCTGACTCTGATCAGAGAAGCAATATTGCCGCTGTTCATTGTTGATTTCATCCCACCTTGCCCAGTAGCGACGCGGACTGACCCTAGCGACCAGTACTAAACAGACCAACTGCAATATCACCAATATGGGAAGGCCAGGGCCAAACAGCAGGTCACTGTAGTCGGTCAGTTTAAAGCAACAGATGGCGATACTGACGATGTAGACGTCAATCATCATCCAATGTTTTAGGTGATGCACGCCAAACATACTCCACCGCATCACAGAGAGGCTGCGATTTTTAAGAGCAAAGTTACCCATTAGCACAGAAACGCAGTGCAAAAGAGGCAGTAAAAAACCGCACAGCAAAACAAGAAATGCAACAAAAGGGTAGCCTGCATCTATGAGCAGACGAACACCATCGAGCATGGTTGCGGAGATTATCTCGCCGAACAGTCTTATTGACAGAAAGGGATAGATGGCGACTGGGATGAACAGCATAAGTGCGGTTACTGCAAGCGCGACATCTCCAGAAAAAGAGTGCGAGTGTCCGCGATAGAGTTGGGTTGAGCAACGAGGGCAATAGGCATCGTGTTTCTCTTCGAGCTTAACAAACTCGACAGCCAGTCCGCAGCCTTGACAGAGTCGTAACTGAGGTGATGGGGGTTCTGACTGACATGTATCCTGCATTCTGACCTACTTTTAACCCGACATTTTAAAATTCGCGGTTTAGATTCAACAAGTTATGAGGTAAATTCAAGTACTGAGTTAACATTAGCTTAGCCTAGCAGCGAATAATCCTGCATCGTGAAGGTGTTACTGTATAGGTTTACTACAGATTTAGTTACAAAAATTTTGACGGGGATATCAGTTGAACCTTTCAGATTATCAAAGAGTTACGCTTCAAGTTGAAGCTATGTTGAGCGGCGAATCAAACATGATTGCCAACCTTTCTAATGTCAGCGCCATTCTTAATATGGAGCTAGGTGATATCAATTGGGTAGGATTCTATCTTACCGAAGGTGATCAACTGGTATTAGGTCCATTCCAGGGTAAGCCGGCGTGCGTGCGCATTAATTGGGGTAAGGGCGTATGTGGCACAGCCGCGGCGACGAATACTGTTCAGCGCATCAAAGATGTGCATCAGTTTGAAGGACATATTGCCTGTGATGCAGCCAGTAACTCAGAGATCGTTATTCCATTTTCAATCGATGGCAAAGTAGCGGGCGTGCTGGATATTGACAGCCCTAACTTCGACCGATTCAGCGAAACAGACCAAGAAGGCCTGGTTTTGGTGATGAAAAAAGTAGAAGAACTGCTCAATACTCAAGCTAACTCTAAGTAAAATGATGTTCGGGTGTGGTTTTTCAATCGCATGCCTTTATAATAACGACCATTATTGTTGATGAAACACGCGGAAGGGCCGCGTCTCAATCAGGAACCCTCATGGAAAACACCGAAAAACTAAAAACTACCAAAGAAGTGATTGCGTACATTGCCGAATGCTTCCCTAAATGCTTTACTTTAGAAGGCGAAGCTAAGCCACTGAAAATTGGTATTTTTCAGGATTTAGCCGAGCGTCTAAACGAAGATGAAAAAGTAAGCAAGACTCAGCTTCGTCAAGCGCTTCGTCAGTACACGTCATCTTGGCGTTATCTGCACGGTGTTAAACCTGGTGCAGTTCGTGTTGACCTAGACGGCAACGAATGCGGTGAGCTAGAGCAAGAACACGTAGACCACGCTCAACAAGCTCTGGCTGAGAGCAAGGCTCGAGTAGCGGCTCGTCGTAAAGAACAAGCTGATAAGGCACGTGAAGAGCAAAAAGCAAAACGCGCTGCTAACAAGACTAAGAAGGTACCGGCTCGTAAATCTAAGCCACGTACTGAGCAAAAACCAAAAGCACCTGTAGAAACTCGAGCGCTTAACAGCGACGAAATTGCTGTAGGAACAACGTTAATGTCAACATGGGTAAAGGCAACATGGCCGCTACCATAGTTGAAGTCAACAAGGACGACGTGCGAGTGCAACTAAATAACGGCCTGCAAATGGTTGTTAAAGCGGAGCATCTTCGCGCTTAAAAGGAGTTTATCCTGCGAATGAAAATGCGTGCAAAGATTACGCTGATTGCGGCTAGCGTCATGCTAGCCGCTTCTGCAAATGCGGTAGAAGCAAACCTTTCTCTCGAAAACCTGCCGACCTTGACTCCAGAGGTTCAGCACCAAACTTCGGCAAAGCGTGTTACCTCACGTTTTACCCGCTCTCACTACAAGCAATTCAAACTAGACGATCAGTTCTCAGAGCAAATCTTCGATCGCTATCTGAATATGCTCGACTATAACCGCAATTTGTTTACTCAAGCGGAAGTAGACGGGTTTGAAAAATGGCGTACTCAATTAGATGATGCCTAAAAGCGGGTGATAACACCATCGCATTCGAGCTATATACTCAGTCCATGCGCAAGCGTTTCGAGCGTTTCGATTACGCGTTGCAGCTTCTGGATAATGAGATCAAGTTTGATAAAGATGAATCTATCGAGCTAGACAGAAGCGAAGCGGCTTGGCCGAAAAACGAATCTGAAATCGATGAGCTGTGGCGTAAACGTGTAAAGTACGACGCTTTGAATCTGGCACTTACTGATAAAGAGTGGCCAGAGATCAAAGAGGTTCTCACCAAGCGTTATAACAATGCCATGAAGCGCATCTCACAGACTCAAAGTGAAGATGTGTTCCAGCTTTATATGAACGCCTTTGCGCGCTCAGTGGATCCACACACTAGTTATTTGTCACCGCGTAACGCAGATACTTTCCAATCCGAAATGAATCTTTCTCTTGAGGGTATCGGTGCGGTATTGCAGATGTCTGATGACTATACCGTGATCCGCTCTTTGGTTGCGGGCGGTCCTGCAGCCAAGAGTAAAGAGCTGGGTGAGGGTGACCGTATAATCGGCGTAGCTCAAGAAGGCGGCGAAGTTGTCGATGTGATCGGCTGGCGTCTCGATGATGTGGTTGATCTAATCAAAGGGCCAAAAGGTTCCAAGGTGATTTTGCAGATCTTGCCTGAAGGTAAGGATGCGAAAAGCCGTAGCGTGACTATTGTACGTGACAAGGTTCGCCTAGAAGATCGCGCAGTTAAATCTGAAGTCATCGAAAAAGATGGTAAGAAGTTTGGCGTATTGGAAGTGCCTAGTTTCTATGTGGGTCTTTCAAAGGATACCGATAAGTTGATCAGCGAGCTTAAAGAGCAAAACGTTGATGGTATCTTGGTTGACCTTCGAAACAACGGCGGTGGTGCACTGTCTGAAGCGACTGCACTTTCTGGTCTGTTCATTGTAAATGGCCCAGTAGTTCAGGTGCGCGATAGCTATGGTCGCATTAATGTTAACGCCGATACCGGTGATAGCATCAGTTATGATGGCCCGCTTACGGTCTTGATTAACCGCTACAGTGCTTCAGCATCTGAGATCTTTGCCGCTGCAATGCAAGATTACGGTCGTGCCATTATCCTGGGTGAAAACTCATTTGGTAAAGGTACGGTTCAACAGCACCGCTCGCTAAATCATATCTATGATCTGTTCGATAAAGAATTAGGTTACGTGCAGTACACCATTCAAAAGTTCTATCGAATCGATGGTGGTAGTACTCAGAACAAGGGTGTAGTCCCAGATATTCAGTATCCAACGCCAATCGATCCGGCTGAAACCGGTGAGAGCGTAGAGGACAATGCACTACCTTGGGATAGTATCGAGGCGGCAAGTTATAAAAAGCTTAACGATGAAACTGCATTGATAAGTGAACTGACCAAGCAACATGAAGCTCGCGTTGCGAAAGATCTAGAATTCAAATTTATCCAAGACGACATCACTCGTTATAAAGCGGAGAAAGATAACAATCTATTATCTTTGAGCCGTGCTGCGCGTGAGAAAGAAGCGGATGAAAAAGAAGCTGAACGTTTAGAGCGCATCAATGAGAGACAAAAGGCACACGGTGAAAAACCGTTTAAGACTTTGGATGACATTCCAAAGGATTACGAAGCGCCGGATGCTTATCTTGATGAATCCATCGCCATCATGGTGGACATGCTATAAGACACGCAAAGCTAAAAATTTAAGCTGACTGTTTTAAAGCCCTGATGTAGAAATACATTGGGGCTTTTTTGTTGTTAAGCAGTGCATTTGCTCACTTATTCCTTGATAAGCTAGTGATATAACCGAATAAAAATGTGATTTTGGTCAAATTTTTTCGCGTTATCGTACAAGTCTACCTAAGCTTAAAAATGTTCAGGGAGTGAGGGATACACGATGCGCAAACTAATAATGACCATTATTCTAGCTGCCATCTCTTTTGGCAGTGTGGCAGAAGACAAACTAAAGCCACAGTTTCAATATCCGTTCTTGTTGGGTGAGTGGTATGTAAACAACCCAAACCCAGATGAGAGCACTGCCTTCAGAGCAATTCGAATTCAGTTTGATTCTAACTATGTATTTAAGATTGATGTCCAGAAACTGGATTACTCGTTAGAGCATTGGCAAGGAACCTACAATGCAAGCGACGACACTCTTGTACTCGGTTTGAATACATCAACACCACAGATCTACGAATACAAAACTACGCACAACAAACTAAACCTCAACGGCATCACCTTTGTGAAATCTTTAAGCATGCCAATTGCTGGAATTTGGTCGAGCACGTCTTTATCTGGTGAAGACATTCTTGCCAGTAACGTGTCCAAACTCGATCTTATTCTCCAACCAGACTTTGTGTTTATGTTCAGAGCCAGTGGCGATGATGGTGAAGAGACTATCAAGCGCGGCATCTACTACATAGAAAACGACCAATTGGTCCTTCTTTATGAAAACGGGGAAACTTCTTCGAGCTATTCGTTGGTGGACGACACCTTGACCTTGTCAGGTGAAGGGGTAGACATGCAAGCCGAACTCGCTCGGGTGCGGTAAATATATTCAATCGGTTGAGGCGCCTATGGGCGCCTTTTCTTATTTACGCACACTTTTCAATCACACACTCCGCTCAAGCTTGTATTTTTTCGTAGAAAGGAGGAATCTAGCTTCTTCTACTTTGCAAAACCAAGGAAAAGGAATGAAAGACGCAACCTCTGCTCAACCAACCGCCAAATATCGCAAAGACTATCAGCCACCTTCACATACTATCTCTCACGTAGACCTTAACTTTGACTTACATGAGTCAGCAACCAAGGTAGTGGCAACTTCTCAAATAAAAGCGCAAGGGGAGGCAAACAGCCTTGAACTTCATGGCGAACAACTTTCTCTAACTAGCATTCTGGTTAACCAGCAACAGTGGACCGACTTTGAACAAAAAGAAGATGGCCTGGTGATTTCAAACCTTCCATCTGAATTTGAATTGGTGATCACCACCAAAATTGACCCATCTGCCAATACAGCCCTTGAGGGTTTGTATATGTCTGACGGTGCATTCTGTACTCAATGTGAGGCAGAGGGGTTTAGACGTATTACCTATTTCTTGGATAGACCTGATATACTGGCTAAATATACAGTAACTGTAGAAGCAGACAAAAAGACGTTCCCGTTCTTGCTCAGCAACGGTAACATGATTGATGCTGGTGAGGCAGAAAATGGTCGTCATTGGGTGAAGTGGCAAGACCCGCATCCAAAGCCAAGCTATCTATTTGCCTTGGTAGCAGGGGACTTTGATCAACTAGTAGATAGCTACACCACGCGATCTGGCCGTAGGGTTGACCTTGAGATCTTTGTCGATAAAGGCAATCTAAACCGCGCGCATCACGCTATGTTGAGCCTTAAGAACTCGATGAAGTGGGATGAGGAACGTTTTGATCTTGAATACGATCTTGATATTTATATGATCGTTGCAGTGGATTTTTCAACATGGGTGCGATGGAGAACAAGGGCCTGAATGTCTTTAACTCCAAGTACGTGCTTGCGGATCAAGAAAGCGCTACAGATACCGATTATCTTGGTATCGAAGCGGTGATCGGCCATGAGTATTTCCATAACTGGACCGGTAACCGTGTTACCTGCCGTGACTGGTTCCAACTGAGTCTAAAAGAGGGGCTAACCGTATTCCGCGATCAGGAGTTCTCGTCCGATCTTGGCTCGAGAGCAGTTAACCGTATTAACAATGTACGTATCATTCGCGGTCCTCAGTTTGCAGAAGATGCTAGCCCTATGTCTCATCCGATCCGCCCAGAGAAGGTGATCGAGATGAATAATTTCTACACCTTAACTGTTTATGAAAAAGGCAGTGAAGTGATCCGTATGATCCATACCTTGCTTGGTGAAGAGAACTTCCAGGCAGGTATGACGCTCTACTTTGAGCGTCACGATGGTACGGCGGCAACCTGCGACGATTTTGTGGCGGCAATGCAAGATGCCTCAGGTGTCGATCTTTCTCAATTCAAGCTTTGGTACAGCCAATCAGGCACACCAGTGGTGAATGTTGAAGACAGCTATGACGCGACTACCAAGACCTACAGCCTGACTATCAAGCAGCACACCCCAGAGACGGCAATACAGAAAGAGAAGCACGCACTGCATATCCCGTTTGATATCGAGTTATATCGTCAAGACGGCAGTGTGATCCCGCTTATTTCTGATGGTAAGGAGCAGGGCTCTCTTCTTCATGTTACTCAAGATAGCCAAACCTTCGTGTTTGAAAATGTAGATGAAAAGCCAACGCCATCTCTGCTACGTGAATTTACCGCGCCAGTAAAACTTGAGTATGACTACAGTGAAGAGCAACTGGTGCTACTTATTGCCTGCGCCACTAACGAAGTTGCGCGTTGGGATGCGTCTCAGTCTCTAATGGGCTGTATATTAAGAAGATGGTAGAGCAGAAAGAGAAGTTTGCGCTCAGTGATGAAGTAGTCAATGCATTGAAATCTCTTCTACTGGATAAGAGTGCGGACAAGTCATTGGTTGCTGAGGCATTGCTTCCACCTCCATACAACGAGGTTTCCGGTTGGTATGAAACTATCGATGTAGATGCCGTATTAGATGCGTTGGATGCGCTTCGTTTGAATATCGCTACTAGTCTAGAAAGCGAGTTGGTTGAGGTATACCAAGCGCTTACTGCTAGCGACTACGATATCTCTCATTCGAGCATGGCTAATCGTAAACTGCGTAACCTGTGTCTGCGTTATCTATCTCTGACCGAGAATCATGATGCGCTTATTGAGGCTCAATATGCGGACAGTGATAACATGACCGATACCATGGGCGCGCTTCAAGCAGCAAACTGTGGTTCGGTTAAGGCTCGCGAAGAACTAATGACGTCGTACAGTGATAAGTGGTCGCACGATGGATTGGTGATGGATAAGTGGTTTGCTCTGCAAGGGACTTATCCAACGGAAGAAGCGTTAGACAAGGTTCATGCGTCAATGGAGCATGAGGCGTTCAGTCTGCAAAACCCTAACCGTATCCGCAGCCTAGTAGGTAGCTTCTTGTCTAATCCATACGCGTTCCACGCTAAAGATGGTTCAGGTTATAAGTTTGCTGGTGAAATCTTAGAGAAACTTAACGAGAGCAACCCTCAAGTGGCGTCGCGTTTGATAGACCCACTGCTTAAATTTGCTCGTTACGATGACACGCGTAAGGGCATGATGCGTAAAGAGCTAGAAACTCTGCGTGCGAATCCTAAATTGGCGAAAGATCTATTTGAGAAAGTAGAGGCTGCACTTAAGTAAGTGTTAATTTTTGAGCAAAAGGCTTGGTTTGTACCAAGCCTTTTTTAGTTTTAAGTTCAAGGACTAATCCTACTTATTAACAGATGCTTCACACATATTGGAGATTTTCGAGATTTGTGACTTTAATGGGTTAACAGAGTTGAAATAAAAACCTTACAATACGCGCAACAGATAGAGATATCTGCCCCATACTTAGAACAATAAAATCTAGATGGAGTGTTCCAATGAACGCACGTGAACCCCTAGTCCCAGTCCTTCTCGAAAAAGTGTATAACTTAATTCAGGACAAGGTTGCTGCCGAACATCAAAAGGTAGTAACTCAACTCGCAAAACACCTATTCAGTCATATCTCCCACGACGACCTTATCTCACGCAACGAATCGGATCTTTATGGTGCGGTTGTGAGTCTTTGGCAGCATATGAAAGAGACGCCGCACCAAGAATTGTCGGTGCGTGTATTTAACCCAACCCTTAGCCGACACGGCTGGCAATCGACACACACCATTGTAGAGATCTTGCTACCGGACAGTCCATTCTTGGTAGATTCTATTAAGATGACGCTCTCACGTCTTGGGCTATCTAGCCATGTGATGCTGCATGGTCCTGCGCAAATCAATGTAAACAAGCAGGGTAAGATTGAAGATATTAACGCCGGTAAAGCAGGCACTGAGCTATTATCAGTTTTCCATCTTGAAGTGGATAGACTGAGTAATAAAGCGCAGATGCAAGAGCTTGAGAGCGAGTTGTTTAGCGTGCTTGGTGATGTGCAGGCGGTGGTCAATGATTGGCAACCTATGTCAAAGGCGCTTAATGATGTCGTTAAACAAGTAAAATCTCTTGAGAAAATCAAGAGCATCGACAACGAGCACATCCAAGAGGCCATCGATTTCCTAAATTGGGTCGGTGACCACAACTTTACCTTTATGGGCTATAAGGAATATCGCCTTGTCGATCAAAAAGACGATCAGCTTCTTGAGCCTACAGAAGAGAAAGGCCTAGGTCTTCTTGCTGACCCATCACGCGTGCGTGCTACCAAATTGTCTGAATTTTCTGAGTCCGCGCGCAACGAGGCGAACAAGCCCTACATTCTTATCCTGACCAAAGGTAATCGTCCATCACGAATTCACCGCCCAGCTTATAACGACTATATCGGGGTTAAGACCTTCGATAAGAATGGCAAGGTTATTGGTGAACACAGATTTACTGGTCTTTATACCTCAGCGGTGTATAACCAAAGCGTTGAGCGTATTCCATTAGTACGAAACAAGGTTGCTCGTATCCTTGAAAGCAGTGCTTACCTGAACGGTTCGTATGCCTTCAAGGCGCTGCACAACATCCTGGAAACCTATCCGCGCGATGAGCTTCTTCAAGCGGATGAAGAGGAGCTATTGCAAACGGGTATCGGCGTAGTCCAGATGCAGGATCGCGATATGATCCGCTTGTTCGTGCGCAAAGACCCGTTTGGTCGATTCCTCAGCTGCATGGTGTATGTCACCAAAGATAGATACAACACCGAGCTTAGACGCCAAACCCAGCGCATCTTTAAGCGCGTATTTAATACCCAGCAAGAAGTAGAGTTCACTACCTATTTCTCTGAAAGTCCTCTGGCTCGAACTCACTATATTGTGCGTATCGAAGACGATGATCTTGAGTTTGATATCAAGAGTATCGAGCGAAACCTGATGGAGGTTTCATCGACCTGGGGTGATAGGCTAAAACAAGCCATCATTGCCAACCTAGGTGAAAGCAAAGGTCTGCCTTTAGCGAAGCACTATATGGATGCCTTCCCACGCTCTTACCAAGAAGCGGTACTGCCAAACTCTGCAGTTGCGGATATTGAGCGACTGCAAAAGCTAGACGAAGATAATCTGCTAGGCATGCTGTTCTACCGTCCGCAAGAAGAGCTGGTGGACAGCAAGGTTGTGCACCTTAAGCTGTATCATAAAGACAGGCCGATCCATCTATCAGAT
The DNA here is from genome assembly GCA_000830475.1 of Vibrio ishigakensis. Classification (GTDB taxonomy): domain Bacteria; phylum Pseudomonadota; class Gammaproteobacteria; order Enterobacterales; family Vibrionaceae; genus Vibrio; species Vibrio ishigakensis_A. Next base: position 272,769 of record BBSC01000004.1, read on the forward strand.
GTGATGCCTATGCTGGAGAACTTTGATCTTAGAGTGATCGGCGAGTCTCCTTATCAGATCACCACAGCAAATGGCGAGACTTATTGGATCTTAGATTTCTCCATGCTGCACAAGGGCAGCAATGCCGTTGATTTTAATAAAGCGCGTGACAGATTCCAGCAAGCCTTTGCAGGTGTATGGCAGGGTGTGTTTGAAAACGACGGCTTCAACCGTTTGGTTCTTGGCGCTGGTCTAACGGGTCGTGAAGTCACCATTCTTCGCGCGTACGCCAAGTATATGCGTCAGGTGGGCTTCCCATTCAGTCAGGACTATATTTGCGGAACACTGGCAACCCATCCAAAACTAGCAACCCATATTGTTTCTCTGTTTAGTAAGCGATTCGATCCTAAAGACAAGGGAAGCGAAGCGCCGCAGGTTAAGCTTATCGAGCAGATCAACGCTCAGCTTGAGAAGGTAGAAAGCCTAGATGATGACCGTATCCTGACTCGTTATGTAGAGATGGTCCGAGCGACCTTACGTACCAACTTCTATCAGGTGAATGAAGAGGGTGAACCTAAGGCGTGTCTTGCTCTTAAACTTGCACCAAGAGAGATCCCAGAGATCCCGCAACCTGTGCCTCATTATGAGATGTTTGTATACGCACCGGATGTTGAGGGTGTGCACCTGCGCGGTGGCAAGGTCGCACGTGGTGGTCTTCGTTGGTCCGACCGATTTGAGGATTATCGCACCGAGGTGCTTGGTCTGGTTAAGGCACAGCAGGTTAAGAATACTGTGATTCTTCCTGTGGGTGCGAAGGGTGGTTTTGTTTGTAAGAAGCAACATCTGTTCACTAGCCGAGATGAAATCTTTGCTGAAGGTCAGCGTTGTTATCGCGCATTTATCAGCTCACTTTTGGATGTGGCAGATAACGTTGTTGAAGGTAAGGTTGTGCCGCCAGCGAATGTGGTTCGTCACGATGATGATGATCCGTATTTCGTAGTTGCGGCGGATAAGGGTACTGCTACTTTCTCAGATATCGCGAATAGCGTTTCTGAAGCATACGGTTTCTGGCTAGGAGACGCGTTTGCATCTGGCGGCTCGAACGGTTACGACCATAAGGTAATGGGTATTACTGCCAAAGGTGGTTGGGAATCAGTTAAGCGTCACTTCCGTGAGATAGGCATTAACTGTCAGACTACAGACTTCACTGTTATCGGTGTAGGTGATATGGCGGGGGATGTATTTGGTAACGGTATGTTGCTGTCGAAACATATTAGACTGCAAGCTGCCTTTAACCATCTACACATATTTATCGACCCAAATCCAGATTCAGCTAAGTCTTATGTTGAGCGTGAGCGTCTGTTCAATACACCAAGAACCGGTTGGGATGATTACGATAAGTCATTGATCTCAAAAGGTGGTGGTGTCTTCTCTCGTAAAGCTAAATCCGTGACGTTGTCACCTGAAATTAAGAAGATGCTGGGTGTAACGAAAGATTCGATGACGCCAAACGAGCTGATCAAGAACATCTTGTACATGGAAGTGGATCTTCTGTGGAATGGCGGTATCGGCACCTATGTGAAATCGTCGAAAGAGACACATTCTGATGTGGGTGACCGCGCGAATGACTCGCTTCGTATCAACGGTAATGAGCTTAAAGCGAAGATCGTTGGTGAGGGCGGTAACCTAGGTTTAACTCAGCTTGGGCGTATCGAGTTTGCTCTGCATGGTGGCCGCGTAAATACTGACTTCGTTGATAATGTGGGCGGTGTAGATAGCTCGGATAACGAAGTAAACATTAAGATCTTGCTAAACTCTGTAGTAGCGAATGGCGATCTTACCTTCAAGAAGCGTAACCAGTTGCTAAACGTTATGGAGAACGAGGTTTCCGACATCGTACTTCAAGATGCTTATAACCAGTCTGAATCTATCTCAGTCTCTGAAGCGCAGGGTGTGGCTGGCGTAAAAGAGCAGATGCGCTTTATCCATACTCTGGAAAAAGCAGGTCAGCTAGACCGCCAGTTAGAATACATTCCTGATGATGAGCAGCTTCTAGAGCGTGAAAAACAAGGGCAAGCGCTGACTAGACCAGAGCTTTCTGTGCTGGTGGCCTACGCGAAAATGCTGTTAAAAGAACAGCTTGCGGTAGAAGCCATCAGTGAAGATGAGCATCACAGTAAACTGCTGGTGAATTACTTTCCGACAGAGTTACGTGGTAACTTTAACAAGGAGATCCACCAGTACCCACTGCGTAAAGAGTTGATTGCGACCGTACTTGCTAACGATATCGTTAACGAGATGGGTTGCAACTTCGTGACCAGACTTCAAGAAGAGACGGGCGCAAGTGTGGTGGACATAGCTAATGCGTTTGCTGCGTCAAAAGAGCTGTTCCATTTCGATAAAACCTTCGAGAAGATCCGTCAGCACGATAATCGCCTACCAACCTCAGTTCAATACGAATTGATGTTTATGATTCGTCGTATCCTTCGCCGATTAACACGTTGGATGCTGCGCAATCGTTCACAGAAGAGTAGCGTAACCGAACTGGTTGCTCGTTTTGAAAAAGATGTAGCGATTGTGGTGGATAAGCTGGATGAGCTGTTGGTTGAAGAAGAAGTTCAGCAACATAACGAGCAAGCGAAAGCTTGGATCGAGCAGGGCGTTGATGCCGAAGTTGCGAACTATATTTCTAGGCTATCGAGTCTGTATTGTTGTTATGACATTGCCATTGCAGCTAAAGAATGCAACACAACAGTAGAGCGAGCAGCGAAACTGTACTTCCACTTGGGTGACAAATTGTCTCTTCACTGGTTCCTATGGCAGATCAACAATCAGGTGGTTGACAATCACTGGCAAGCATTGGCTCGTGCTGCCTTTAGAGAAGATCTGGATTGGCAGCAACGTCAGCTAACAGTGCAGGTACTTAACTGCGGTTGTGGTGATTCACTGGATTCGGTTGAGCAAACTATAGAAAACTGGATGCACAACAATAAAGAGGCGTTGTCCCGTTGGGAGAACACGCTTAAAGAGTTCAAAGTGGGTAATGTGCATGAATTTGCAAAATTTTCCGTGGCATTACGAGAACTTATGCTTTTAAACTTGAATTGTGAAGCAACTCAGTAAATAATACAGCCCCGTTTATTCGGGGCTTTTTTTCGGAGGCAGAATGCTCTACCGTCTCGCCAGAACTGGCATATTTCAACTCGACGCTGAAACAGCGCACGATCTTGCAATCAAATATCTTCCTAAAATGACGGGCACTCCGCTCGATCTATTTTATCGTCAGCAACTGCCAAACCGTCCTGTGGAATGTATGGGGCTTACCTTTAAAAACCAGTAGGCCTTGCAGCAGGCCTAGACAAAAACGCCGAGTGTATCGAAGCGTTTGGTGCTATGGGCTTTGGTTTTATCGAGGTAGGCACAGTTACACCACGTCCTCAGCCAGGCAATGACAAGCCTCGCATGTTCCGTCTGCTTGAAGCAGAAGGCATTATTAACCGTATGGGTTTCAACAACCTAGGTGTGGATGCTCTTGTAGAGAACGTGAAGAAGTCTACCTACGATGGTGTGCTTGGTATCAACATTGGTAAGAACAAAGATACCCCAATCGAAGAGGGTAACAGCGATTATCTTATCTGCATGGAGAAGGTGTATCAGTACGCGGGTTATATCGCGGTGAACATCTCATCTCCAAACACTCCAGATCTTCGTAGCCTGCAATATGGTGAAGCACTGGATTCTCTATTGAGTGAGCTTAAAGCTAAGCAAGCTGAGCTGGAAGAGTTACACGGTAACTATGTTCCGCTAGCTCTTAAGATCGCTCCAGACCTAAGTGATGAAGAGATCAGCCAAATCTGTCAGTCTTTGCTGAAGCATAAGATTGATGGTGTTATCGCAACTAACACTACGCTGGATCGCAGCGTTGTTGAAGGCATGAAGCATGCAGATGAAATGGGTGGCCTGAGCGGTCGTCCGGTTCAACTGCGTAGTACTGAAGTCGTTAAGAAGCTTCATCAAGAACTGGGCGAAGAAATCCCAATCATTGGTGTAGGTGGCGTTGACTCTTACGTTTCTGCGAAAGAGAAGATGCAAGCGGGTGCTAAATTAGTTCAAGTGTATTCTGGTTTCATCTATCACGGTCCAAATCTGGTTCGTGACATTGTCAAAAACCTGTAGATTTGTAATCTTTAAAATCAATAAGTTATAGAAAAGGGGGGAAGTGGTTTTCCCCTTTTTTTTTCGCCCTCTGTTTGTAGAATTAGCCAAAAGTAACGTAGACCTCGATTTCAGAGGGAGCTGTAACGTCTTACTTAAACAAGGTTTTGAGACAGGGCGAAGGGTATGCTTAAGTTAAGCGACACATGGAATTGGTATTACGACGAGGAGAAATCTTCGTTGATGCTCGAGATCAGCGAGGAAATGGTTTTCCGCGCCGATTTGCCACGCAAGGTTTTGGTAGAGTCTGCGTTTAAACCTCAACCATTCTCAGTTGAAGATGCACATCTGTATGAGATGTTTCAGCACTCGGTAAGAGGGCTAGATATCTCGGTTCCACGCCAGGCGGAGCTTATCCTTAAGGCCGTCACGGTCAAACGCTTCCACAAACCGGTTCAGCCTAAGAGCTGGTTCTTTGATTCCTGCGGCGACGACTATCAACCCGAAGAGGGTGAGATTGTAGAGCTGAGCAATGCTCAACAGTGGGGTGTTTTTGGTGGTAGAGGCATCAGAAACCGCCAGTATCGTGGTTTCCGTCAATCTAGAGGACTTCTACCTAACTGAGAGCAAGACCTTAGCGTTCTGTCAGCCTATCAAGGTTATGCACGATAGAATGCGTCCAGCTAACGCTATCTACACACAAACAAACATCCGCTTGGTTTCTTAATACCAAGCTACAAATTCCCCTAAAGAGCCGTTTTTGACTATCCCAGAAACGGCTCTTTTTTTGTGTCTGCAAACTTATCCGTACTCCAACATCAAGAGCTAAGTGTCCAAACTGTTAGCCCAAATCAAAATAATTTCATTTTTTTAAACCCACTAGAGGGCAGTTTTCGTCCGAGAATTGTCCGTTTTTCATCATTAATTTCCCTGTTTGAGCTCATTTGTAGGTTAATTACATACAAAACGCTTAGTTGGTATATACCAAAATGCACGCGAATAAGTATTCACTTTCAAATTTAAAGCCATTTTTACGTCGAGTAGAATGCGAGGTGCTAAGGGGTGGATTGGTAACAAACCTTCATATGTTGTGGTGGAAAGTTAGGCGTTTGGAGGCAAGAATCTGAGAAATATCGGTATTTCAAACGATTAAGGTTTATAATTGTCACCATTTTTCATTGATTAGTGACCAACATGCATCAATACCTAGCGGTTACCGCAAACGGCTTAGAAAACCTCCTTGTAGATGAGCTGACCCAATTAGGGATTCGCGATCCAAAACCTGTACAAGCAGGGGTGAGATTTAAGGCGGATTTAGAACAGATTTATCGTGCTTCTTTGTGGAGCCGCACAGCTTCAAGATTTGTGCGTGTATTGGCCGAGTTCCAATGCCAGGACGATATGGATCTGTATCTTGCGGCAACGGCGGTTCGTTGGTCATCACACTTCGATGCTAACAAACGTTTTGTAGTGGACTTCAACGGTACCAACCGTGAAATCCGCAATAGTCAGTACGGCGCAATGAAGGTAAAAGATGCCATCGTTGACAGCTTTACCAAACAGGACCTACCAAGACCGCAGATCAATAAAGATCAACCTGATCTTCGTGTGCACGTAAGGCTCCACAGAGATAAGGCAATCCTTGGTATCGATATGGTTGGTCAAGCGCTTAACCAACGTGGCTATCGCACAGAATCAGGTCGTGCACCGCTACGTGAAACTCTAGCTGCGGCTATTGTTATGCGCAGCGGTTGGGATAAAGCCTCTCCGCTAGTAGACCCTATGTGTGGTTCTGGTACTTTGCTGATTGAAGCTGTGATGTGGGCAGCAAACGTTGCACCTGGTCATGCTCGTAAAGAGTGGAGCCTAGAGAATCTTAAAGACTTTGATTATGAACTGTGGGCCGAGGTTAAATCTGAAGCGCGCGTTCAAGGCCGTCGTGGTATCGCTAAATTTGATCAACCGATTGTGGGTTATGACAACGACAAGCGAGTGCTTGAAACGGCTCGTAAGAATGCTAAACGCGCTGGCATTGAAGACTTAATCGATTTTCGACTAGGCGACGCAACCAAGGTTACCGCTCCTGAATCTGAGCTTAAAGGTGCTTTGGTGTGTAACCCTCCGTATGGTGAGCGTCTGGGCACTGAACCAGGTCTTATTGCTCTCTATTCTGAGTTTGGCGCTCAGCTAAAGAATGAGTTTGGTGGCTGGAAGGCCTCTATCTTCTCGAGCTCTGATGAACTGCTTAGCTGCCTACGTATGCGTGCTGATAAGCAATATAAGGTAAATAACGGCGCGCTTAAGTGTCTGCAAAAGAACTATTCGATCTCTGATTCGGGCGCACGCACTGGCGAGAGTAAGGATCAAGTGATTGCACCAGATTTTGCCAACCGTCTTAAGAAGAATATCGGCAAGATAGGTAAGTGGGCTAAGAAAGAGAGCTAGATAGTTACCGCATCTATGATGCCGACCTTCCTGAATACAATGTAGCGATTGACGTGTACGGCGATCATCTGGTTATTCAAGAGTATGCAGCGCCTAAATCTATCGAAGAGCACGTGGCCAAGCGCCGCCTTACTGATGTTATCAGAGCTTCTGTACAAGTAACGGGCGTTGAGGCCAATAAGGTCGTGCTTAAGGTGCGTCAGAAGCAGAAGGGTACTAACCAGTATCAAAAGCTCGCGCAAAAGCAACAAGAGATGCGTGTTAACGAGTATGGTGTGCAGTTGAAGGTAAACCTATTTGATTACCTCGATACGGGTCTTTTCCTTGACCATAAATTGACTCGCCGTATGCTGGGTCAAATGTCCCAAGGTAAAGACTTCTTGAACCTGTTTGCTTATACCGGTAGTGCGACCGTGCATGCGGCAAGCGGCGGTGCGAAATCTACCACTACTGTGGATATGTCTAAAACCTACCTAGAGTGGGCGCAAGAGAACCTTGCTATAAATGGCCATAAAGGACGCGCGCACCAGTTTGTTCAGGCAGATTGCTTGCAGTGGCTTGAGAAGGCGCAGGGCAGTTATGATCTTATCTTTATCGACCCGCCGACATTCTCAAACTCCAAGCGTATGCAGCAGACCTTTGATGTTCAGCGTGACCACATTGATTTGATGCGAAATCTTAAGCGATTGCTTAGAGCGGGCGGCACTATCGTCTTCTCAAACAACAAGCGTCATTTCAAGATGGATATGGATGCGCTTTCTGAGCTAAACCTTAAAGCTCGCAACATTTCGGATAAGACCCTTCCATTGGATTTCTCTCGTAACAAGCACATCCACAACTGCTGGTTGATCACCCATGAGGAAGAGGCGTGATTCGTCTCTTTAGTACTGAGGGGTGCCATCTGTGCGAGCAGGCGTATGCCATGCTCGCCGAGTTGGGTGCAAAGGTGGAAGTAGTGGATATCGCCTTTGATGACGAGCTGTTCTCTCGTTACGGTGTCACTATTCCAGTGGTCAATCTTAATGGTGAAGAGCTCAATTGGCCCTTTACCATTGAAACTCTTAAATCTTGGTTAGAGATAAATGGCATTACTAACAATTCATAACGGACAATTGGCGTTTGGCGATCTGCCTCTTCTTCAAAACGCTGACTTTCAACTTCAAGAGAACGAACGCGTCTGTCTAGTAGGGCGTAACGGCGCTGGCAAATCGACCATGATGAAGGTGATTGCTGGTGACATTCAAATGGACGATGGTCGCATCCAGATCCAACAAGATGTCGTTGTATCTCGTCTAGAGCAAGATCCACCGCGTGACCAAGAAGGTACAGTCTTTGATTATGTGTCCGAAGGTCTAGCAGAGATAGGTACTCAGCTTAAGATCTATCAAGATCAGCTCGATCTTGTGGCCACTGAGCCTACTGAACGTAACATTAATAAGCTGGCTAAGATCCAAGAGCAGTTAGAGCACAGCGGTGCATGGCGCTTTGAGAGCCGCATTACAAACGTTTTGGCTGCACTTCAACTGGATGGGTACACTAAGCTTACTGACCTTTCTGGTGGTTGGCAGAGAAAAGCAGCGCTTGCACGCGCTCTAGTACGAGACCCTGATGTGCTACTCCTAGATGAGCCTACTAACCACCTTGATGTGACTACTATCGAGTGGCTAGAGACCTTCCTAAAAGATTTTCGTGGTTCAATCATCTTTATTTCCCACGACCGTAGCTTTATTCAGTCAATGGCGACTCGTATCGTTGATCTTGACCGTGGCAAGATTGTCTCTTATCCGGGTAACTATAAACAGTACCTGGTGGATAAAGAAGAAGCGCTGCGCGTAGAAGAGATGCAGAACGCCGAGTTTGATAAGAAGCTTGCGCAAGAAGAGGTATGGATCCGTCAAGGTATCAAGGCCAGGCGTACACGTAATGAAGGGCGTGTGAGAGCGCTCAAACAGCTTCGTAGAGAACGTAGCGAGCGTTTGAATGTTCAGGGTAAAGTAAATCTCAATATCGATGATGCAGCTAGAAGCGGTAAGATCGTATTCGAGGCAAACAATCTTGGCTATGACATTGAAGGTCAGAAGATTGTCGATGACTTTACCTTCTCAGTAATGCGAGGAGACAAGATTGCCCTTATTGGTCCAAACGGTTGCGGTAAGAGTACGCTTCTAAAACTCATGCTAGGTGAACTATCTCCATCTGAGGGTAAACTTCACTGCGGTACTAAGCTAGAAGTTGCATATTTCGATCAGTATCGAGAAGCCCTTGACCCAGAAAAGTCGGTTATCGATAATCTTGCTGATGGTAAGCAAGAAGTCATGGTAGGAGGACGTGAGCGTCACGCCCTTAGCTATCTTCAAGACTTCTTGTTCTCTCCACGCCGTGCTCGCTCTCCGGTCAAAGCACTTTCTGGTGGTGAGAAAAATCGACTTCTGTTGGCAAGAATCTTCCTTAAATCGAACAATTTATTGGTGCTCGATGAACCAACAACGATTTAGATATCGAAACATTGGAACTTTTAGAGGATTTACTTGCCAATTATCAGGGGACCTTGTTATTGGTGAGCCACGACCGTGAGTTTGTCGATAACACAGTTACCACAAGTTGGATCTTCGAAGGTAATGGCAAAATTGAAGAGTTCGTTGGTGGATACCACGACGCTCAGCAGCAACGTTCCCAAGCAAAACAGGCTAGGGGTGACGCTGTAACTCAGTCTAAGCCAGAGAAATCTAAGTCAAATAGCAAGACAGATGTGAAGTCGGCTAGTAAGACGAACAAAAAGTTATCCTACAAGTTGCAACGTGAGTTAGAATCACTGCCGCAATTGTTAGAACAACTTGAGCAAGATATAGAAGCTCTTCAAGAGAAGGTGAATGACCCCAGCTTTTTCACCTTAGCCGTTGAGGAAACACAACCCGTGTTAGAAGAGCTTGCGAATAAAGAGCAAGAATTGGAAATCGCCTTTGAGCGCTGGGAAGAGCTCGAAGAGATGCAACAGGACTAAGATATAGTGAAACGCAGTAATATCTTTAAACTTTCTACCGTCGCCACTTTGGTGACGGTGTCACTAGGTGCAAATGCAAGTCTTTATAACGTTGAGATGGTGAGTCCTAGCGTTACAGCGAACGAATTTTATGGAAGTGCAATTTCCGAGGCTGGTGTATTAGCCGGCGATACACGTGACGGTACGGACGGACTTCCATTTCGCGAAGAAGCCCCATTTGGTATCGATAACAACTTCTATTATCTCGATTGGGATGACCTAGAAAGCTACTGCTATCGAGAGCGCGGCTATAACAGTTGTGAAAACTGGGCCAGCCGTGAGTGGAATGGCATCAATAATGCCGGTGGCCTTCAGCGTGAGCGCGAAGCATTTACTCAAGGTTATACCTCTAATGCTAGAGGCTTCACTGAAGCTGGTGCTCTGATGACAACTCCGGCTAGCGACTACGCCCCTGGTGGTGGGTCATTAGAGGCTGACAGTAATAACGTTACCGTTAACAAATACAGCGCATCTGGTCAGGTTATCGGCAACACGAGCAGTGGTTACTACAACTCTAATGGTAACTACGGCTTGGCGTATCGTGAGCGAGGCTTTATCGGTGATACTATATTGTTACCTCGCCAAATTAGTCAGGGTGCAGATCAAATCGTTGAATTAATGGGTCGTACCATGGCATTTGATTCGTTCGAATACCCATTGGGCTCTGGCAATACATATGTTGTGGGTAGTGCTGCGGTTAATCCGTTCCGATACAGCGATGGTGACAAGAACTATCGTGGTAGCGTAAGTAACTGTTTCTCTTCTGATGACCCAGGTGCACTTCAAGAGTGCCAAAATTTTGCCTTTTCTACTAAAGGGTATGTTTGGGATGTTACCGCCGGAGATGTCTCTGTAGCGGGAGAAAGCATAGCACTTTGGCCAAATACTAAAGACAATGACGCAGATACTGGTTGGCGTGATGACACATCATATATGGCAAGTGTACGTGGTGCAGTTGTACGTGATGTAACACTAGACCTGATGGAACGACGACCTCCTACGATGCTGAACCTGTACTTGTTGGTTACAACACCTTTAGGGATGACAACAACCTGCTAATGCAAGCCGCTGTATTCTATCCAAAAGATGGTTTCGCTGGTGTTGCCGCTGATCAGTGGGATACTAAGTTTATTCGCCGTGTTGAAGTAGAGCAGAGTGGTGATTACATCTACTCAAACTCCAAAGCGACCGATATCAACAACAATCTACTTGTGATTGGTGAAGCGAAGCGCCGTGGTGATAAGCCATCAAATGGTGCTGCTAACAACCGATTGTTTGTTGCTGATGCATCTAAGGGTGATCCTGAAGCTATTTTCCTAGAAGATTCTGGTCAATCTATCTTCTTTAATAGCGCCGGTGGTCAAGCAAAAGCGGTTAACAATCACAATGAAATCGTTGGTGTTATCGATGCCGAATCTGCTCGAGAATATAACGGTAAACAGCGTCGTCAAAGAGGTTTCATTTATCCATATAGCTTCGAAGGGACCGACTCAGCACGAGCAGCTAAGTTCCAGAACAAAGCATGGTGGCTAGATGATTTGACTAACGATGGCCAAGATGACGGTAACAACAACAAGTTCCGTATCGTTGCAGCTTCTGACATCAACGAAAAAGGTGAGATTTCGGCTACAGCTCTATACTGTGCGGAAGGTTATGACAACACAGGTCACAATGCATACTGTGGCGGTGGTACCGGAGTTGAAAAAGTTGTTGCAGTTAAGCTAGTCCCAACAATTGATTTGGATGACCCTGGCGTGACTGCTGATATTACTGCTCGTAGCGTAGATCAAGCGCCGATCGAACGCCAAGGTGGTAGTTTCGGTCCATGGATGCTAGGTTTACTTGGTCTAGTTGCGTGGAATCGTCGACGCAAATAGTTCCGAGTAATTGTTTAAAAAAAGGACAGCTTCACATTTTGAAGTCTGTCCTTTTTTGCCTTGAGAAATCTCCGTTTTTGGTCGAATCTTATATAGGGTCGTTAATCAACTGCGCATTCTCACGGCTAACTAATTAGATCGACAAACGACGAAGTGCAGGGCCCTCAGATTTGTGTATTTATGTTAGAGGAATTAACTATGAAGAGACAAAAGCGTGATCGTCTAGAACGAGCTCAGTCCCAGGGTTATAAAGCGGGTCTTAATGGTCGCTCTAGCGAAACCTGTCCTTACCAACAAGTAGATGCAAAATCATATTGGTTAGGCGGTTGGAGAGACGCGAAAGATGACATAGAGTCTGGTCTTTTTAAATAACAACCTCAACAACGGAGTAAGACCCTATATGGGGTCTGATTTTTAATGACCCAATGCACTATAACTAAATATATCGCGCCAGAAAATACATATTCATGACCGACTTGCATTAAACACAAGATTCGATAGAGCAAAACGAAAAAAACCGCACTCTAGAGTGCGGCTTCATATAATTTCTATTACTCTTGTGTCTTAGAAGTTTGACGTATCTTGGAACAGGCCAACTTTAAGATCTTTAGCTACGTAGATTTCTTTGCCATCTACTAGTACGCGGCCATCAGCCATACCCATAACTAGTTTACGGTTAACTACACGCTTCATGTGAATTTCATAAGTCACTTTCTTCGCTGTTGGAAGAACTTGGCCAGTAAACTTAACTTCACCAACACCTAGTGCGCGACCTTTACCTTCGCCACCGATCCAACCAAGGAAGAAACCAACCAGTTGCCACATTGCATCTAGACCAAGACAACCAGGCATTACAGGGTCACCAGGGAAGTGACAATCGAAGAACCATAGGTCTGGTTTGATATCCAGTTCTGCAGTAATAAGACCTTTGCCAAACTCACCTTCGGTTTGTGACATCTTAGTCACACGATCCATCATTAGCATATTTGGTGCAGGAAGTTGAGGTCCTTTAGGGCCAAAAAGTTCGCCGCGGCTCGATGCCAACAGGTCTTCTAGGTCGTAAGAGTTTGCTATATCGCAAGGTTTTTGTTGCATTTTCTCGGTTCTCCAATTTTTAGAAATTGCATCTTATGTGAATCAGTGCAGTTGCTACAACTCCGATCAGTCCCTAAATAGCGTCCTTTTTAGGCGATCGAACCACTTCTCGTCCAAATCGTGATGATTAAGACGATCTATGCGCTCTGCAATCTTGTTTAGTATGGTGTCGTTGTCTTCGCCTCTGAACTCTTGTCCCGTGATTATAGGCAGTGCTTCATCAACGTTCTCTACACTCCAGATATGGAATTTGCCTTGTTTGATGGCATCAATTACATCTTTATGTAGCGATAGGTGTCTTAGATTAGATTTTGGTAGTACTACACCTTGATCGCCCGTTAAGCCTTGGTGCGCACAAACATAATAAAAGCCTTCAATCTTCTCATTCAAGCCACCAACAGCCTGCACTCGACCGAACTGGTCAACTGCGCCTGTCACTGCGATGTTTTGTTTTAGTTCATAGCCAGAAAGCGCACTTACCAAAGCACACAGTTCAGCTAGAGAAGCACTGTCGCCATCGACTTCGCTGTATGACTGCTCAAATACAACAGAGGCAGAATAGGGAAGAGGCTCATCCAAATCTAAGGCGCTGCTCAGAAAGGCCTGCATGATCATCATGCCTTTTGCATGAAGGTTTCCGCCAAGTTCCGCCTTGCGTTCAACATCGGAAATATCACCGTCACCAAAATGAATCACACAAGAAATACGTGCGGGCTCGCCGTATGATACTGGGTGACCTGGGATGTCGATAACGGTTAAACCGTTTACCTGGCCAACTTGTTGGCCCTGTGTCTGGATCAGAACCTGACCCTCTAAGATGTCATCTAGGGCACGGTTTGGCAGGTAAGACTCCCGATAATAACGACCTTCAAGTGCTTTATCTAAATGCTCTGCTTCAATGGTCTCTCCATTGGACTCGATAGCGCTTTCGCGGATCAATGAAAGTATCCATTGCTGAGACAGTGGGGCAAAATGTTGCTCTTCACATATGCGAGCACCAGCAGTTAAAAAGCGGGTGATTGCTTGTTGAGAAAGATCGGGTAATCCATTTTGTCGAACAAGGCTTGCTACATAACCTAGATATTGAATAGAACTGGACTGCGTAATGCGAATATCAGTCTCAATCTCAGCAAATAAAGTAAGTGATGAACTGTAACTAGGGTCGAGATAATCAAGATCACCCAACTGATTGCGGTCACCGACAATAATCACACGAACACTACTTTTGAAGGCTTGCTGGTTGTCTAGGTTCTGTTTGCCGGTATTAATGCGCTTTACTGGCTCACCTGAAATAAGGGCACGTATTGCCACCAAAAGCTTTGGATTAATCAATACCGAATTGGCAGAAAGAATCAGGTAACCACTATCGTAACTCTCTAATAGACCGGTGCGTGTGTGGCATTCATTACCATCAACAACATAACTACCCACGATCTCGTCAATCTCAATCGACTCCGAATAACCAACCTTTGAATCAGTAAAAGCTCGCAAAGCACTTGCTAGATTACGACGTTCATAAACGGTATCGGCACCATTCACTACCATCAAAGGTGCCACTTGTTTCAACTCGCAAAAACGCTTGAGAGAATCATTCAATCGAGGCTGAAGGTCTGAAAAGGTACAGTCGCTGTATTGAAAAAGAGAGAGGTTTGGGTCGATGACTTGGTCATATTGCGGAGTAGCAAGGCGCCAATCTATTGAGTTCATGTGTTACTCGGTAAATTTTGTATCTGCTCAGTATACCGAAGCGAGCTAGAATTATCTGTAAAATTTAAATCTCAATAGGTTTAAGTTCTGCTATTCGCAAAATTAATGTGTTTGGTAACACATTAATAAACTTGGTGCGTTGTAAAAAACAGTATTCACAGTTACGCTGTCACCGTGCGCTTTAAAAACTGGGTTATTATCGATGAAATATCAACAACTTGAAAATCTTGAATGTGGCTGGAAATGGAATTACTTGATAAAGAAATGGAAAGAAGGCGAGACCATTACAAGACACATTGATAGTAGCGAAGATGCAGTAGCGGTGGAGCTACTACGCAATATCGAACATGAACCCACGCTAGTTCTAGATTGGATAGATAACCACATGTCTCTTGAGTTGGATAAGAAGCTCAAGCAAGCCATTCGCGCTAAGCGCAAACGCCACTTTAATGCTGAACAGGTTCACACACGCAAAAAGTCCATCGATCTTGATTATCGTGTATGGGAAAAGTTGTCACACAGAGCCAACGAACTGGGATGTACCTTGTCAGATGCTATCGAATATCTCGTCACTGAAGCATCACGCAGTGAGAAAGCGAATAAGAAGGTAAGCTCACTAAAAGAAGACCTGAGCAAACTGTTATCAGACTAAGGAGAAGTCAATGCTGTATGTGATTTTAATCGCAGCCATTTTAATATTTGCCATTGTTTTCTACGACAAACCGCTGGCGTTTACGTGTTCAAGGATGGAGAACTGGCGAGTAGTAAAGGCGATACAGACAAACAGTTTATTAATCGCAGCAGAGAGATAGCACGTAAACATCCATTCTCTGGAACAGTTAAAGTTTACAAGCGTCGCAAACAATACAGTGCCAAGTTTACAAAAAACATTCCAAACAAGATCAGACACAATCTAAGAGAGCAATTGCCAGGCTCGAAAGCACACTATAATAAGAAGCGCTAAAGCTAGTATTTAGCGCTCTAATAGCAATTAAATAAAGTGCGCATAATGTATATTATGTTAAATGGCATTTGTTGAATTCCTAGTGTCTCGCATATTTAACCTTATTTAGTCCCTCTCCATTATCTTTAGCTTCTTAAAATGCTCATTTACTTTCTGGTTTGCGCATTTCTTTAAAACTGCAATCAAGCGTTCACATCTATTTGTTTTAACGAAACTTCTCTATAATCCTTGCTTCCTTTCCTTCAGATGAACTCTAGTGAACGCAACTTCTCAATCCAAGGCGCGATTTAATTCGTCTCGACATCTTTGCTCGCTCTCGCCGGTATTCTATTACTTGCGATAAATTTGCGTTGGTCCGTTTACCAGTTTGGCGCCGCTACTTGAGCAGATCATGCAATCGCTCAATCTCAGCACTACGGTTCTAGGATTATTATCTTCGCTGCCTTTAATTACCTTTGCTGTGGTTTCTCCTTTTGCGCTGCCACTGTTAAGGCATCTTCAGCTTAAAAAAAGTATCTGTGTTGCGCTTTTCAGCATTCTTTTTTGGCATAGCGCTTCGCTCTGGCGGTCACGTTGCACTTCTTTGTATTGGCACGGTTTTCATTGGTATTGGTATTGCCATTGGTAACGTTCTGCTTCCAGTTGCGGTTAAACAGACGTTTCCTTATAGAATCGCTGTCATTACTTCATTGTATACCTTTGCTATGGGTATTGGCTCCACGCTTACCTCAGCAACCATGGTACCGCTAAGTCACTGGAATCCAAGCTCTATCTCTGGCTGGCAGTTTGCTTTATTGTTTAATCTTGTTTTAACCATGCCTGCATTAACGTTTTGGCTTATCCGTAAGGACAAACAAGCCGGACAAGGCAAAACGGCCAAGCTTCCATTGTCACGCGTGATTAAAAGCGCACTGGCATGGCAAGTAACATTGGCGATTGGTCTAAACTCGATAACCTTTTATGCCTTCTCATCTTGGCTACCAAAGATCCTAATTGACTCTGGTATGCCGGAAACGGATGCAGGCTATATCTATGGGTTACTGCAGTTTGCCACCATCTGGCCTGGATTGGTGCTGATTCCATTCCTGGCAAGGCTTCAAAGCACACAGATTCTTATCTTAACAACTGCTATCGGCACCGTTACTAGCGTACTTGGCTGATGATCGCACCTCAGTTTGCAATATTTTGGACGCTACTGTTTGGTTTTTGTAACTGTGCGACCTTTGTTATCGGCCTTTCTTTTGTGGGGCTTCGCACAAATAATGGCGAAGAAGCAGCTGCCCTCTCAGCTATGTCACAGAGTTTTGGGTATTTGATTGCAACCTGTGGACCGCCCATCTTGGGCCTGATCCATGAACTAACTGGGAGTTGGAATTGGGCTTTGAGTATTGTTATTGTGACAGGGTCACTATGTGCATTATTTGCGGGTCTTGCGGCAAGGGATAAAAAGATTTAGAAGAAAAAAGGCCAAGCAGTTTACGCTTGGCCTTTTAAGTTATTGTATTTTCTTAACTTCTTTTACTTTGAAATCTGCAAAGTAAACCTCATCTTGGTCTTGGTTTAGCTCGTTTTCAGCATTAAGTGAGCGATAAATGCCCCACTTCGGTCTGACAAAGTTATCTTCACCACCGTCTAAGCCAGAGCGCCATAACTCAAGGTTGGACTCATTAATCTCTATCATAGGCTCAGTTTCACCTAGCGGTGTGATGGTCATATAGAGATTACCTTGCTCGCTATAATCAACGCGCACAAAGGCCTCTAACCACTGGTCTTGGATGTCATTACTCCAAGAAACATCCTCCATATAGGCGGTATGCGCTAGAGTATTGTTTTCTGTCTCTCCAGTGCTCTTGTCTTCATAGTGAGTATGACGCACCTCTAGGCCGCTTTTACCACTGCGAACATTGGCAGTGATGGTAAGGAGTGGACTGCTAACATTGATGTTATCGCCAGCATCGTCACTTTTAACCGGTTTTAACTGAAAAAGATGGGTGAAATGCTTGGTTACCTTAAGATCATCACCAACCTTAAATTTCCAACTGTACTCGAAGGTTTTCCCCAGGAACCCTTTAAGCTTATCTTCGGATTTGTCATACACCTTAATCTCATTACGTTGTCTATCATCGCGACCTTTATCACGGTCACCATCTTCAAAATGTATGATAAATTTAAAGTAATTCCCCACTTGTTCGTCGGTACCACCCACGATATGTGGTCCGCCATCAGGGTCATTGTTGGAATAGAGATCAGGGGCTTCGATTGAGCCTCTACCGAATACATCCTCAATCCAATCATAGGCTTCATTGCCGGTTGTTACTCCCTGAGAGTCAAGGCTCGTAGAGCTAACGACTTGGTATTTTCCTGAATCATCAACAGGAAGATTTTGGCTAGGCGGTGGCTCATTGGTTTCACCTGAGCTCGAAGAGCCTCCGCTCCCACCACATCCAACCAGTGCCAAAACTAACGCAGTTGCAAGAACATTCTTATACATAAGGATACTTTTTGTAACATTGAACATGAGTTCAACATAGCATCGCCATAAACATATTTGTCTTACAATATATGTAGAATGTTAACTGCGTTGTGTTATTGCGTTAGTCAATTTTTTGAATCTAGAGGCGCATCTCATTTTGTATAGATCGCCACGCCTCTACTCGTGTTTTGAATCTAACACTTCACACGCAATATTGGACGCGTTGCTCATTTCCCCATCAGTTGTACATTCTTCGTGCGTTGCTGAGCGCCAGAAAAAAGCGGTTATCAAAACAATGAAGGTCAAAATAATCTGAATTAGCCTTGCTTTGGTTAATTTTTCTGCGGCCATATCGTTTACCTTTGTAACAAACTTCAAACTTTTTACATTAAATAGGATTTTGCCGATCAATCCTAGAGTTAAGTCCCTGTCATTCAAATGTTAATTCCGTATAATTCCACGTATAAATGTCACTTTAAAAAGCATTTTTTAAGGGTTAGGACAATAAAAGTTATATTTCCTTATGTTTTGTGACATTTGTCGTTGCGCCAAATTGTTGGCGTTGTGTTGGAAAAGTGTAGTTAATACAAGAAATTGGAAGCATGTAAATGAGCCAGGAAAAGCAGCTTGAACATAACTACAACTACACCGTTGTTCGTCAATTTACCCTAGTTACCATTCTTTGGGGTATTGTCGGCATGGGTGTAGGTGTTTTGATTGCCGCTCAGCTAGTTTGGCCACAGCTTAACTTTGATACGCCGTGGTTAACCTACTCTCGTCTAAGACCGCTTCATACAAACGCGGTTATCTTTGCGTTCGGTACTAGTGCCTGTTCGCTACGTCATATTACGTAGTTCAGCGCACGTGTCAGACGCGTCTTTTCGGTGGACCTCTGGTCGCCTTCACATTCTGGGGTTGGCAAGCGATCATTTTAGCCGCTGCTATTTCTCTGCCTCTCGGTTTTACATCGGGTAAAGAGTACGCGGAACTGGAGTGGCCAATCGATATCGCTATCGCTATCGTTTGGGTGGCCTACGCCATCGTCTTCTTCGGAACCATGATTAAGCGTAGAACCTCACATATCTACGTTGCGAACTGGTTCTTCGGTGCCTTTATCCTAACTGTTGCGGTGCTTCATATCGTAAACAGCATGGCAGTGCCAGTGCACGGTATGAAGTCATACTCTATGTACTCAGGTGCGGTAGATGCCATGATCCAGTGGTGGTATGGACACAATGCGGTAGGCTTCCTTTTGACAGCTGGCTTCCTAGGTATGATGTACTACTTCGTACCAAAACAAGCTGAGCGTCCAGTTTATTCCTACCGTCTGTCTATCGTTCACTTCTGGGCACTAGTTTCGCTGTATATTTGGGCTGGTCCTCACCACCTACATTACACAGCGCTTCCAGACTGGACTCAGTCGCTAGGTATGGTGATGTCACTGGTTCTATTCGCTCCGTCTTGGGGTGGTATGATCAACGGTATCATGACCCTATCAGGTGCATGGCATAAACTACGCTACGACCCTATCCTGCGCTTCTTGATCGTTTCTCTGTCGTTCTACGGCATGTCAACGTTCGAAGGCCCGATGATGTCGATTAAGACGGTTAACGCCCTGTCTCACTACACAGACTGGACTGTAGGTCACGTACACTCAGGTGCATTAGGTTGGGTAGCTATGGTTTCAATCGGTTCTGTATACCACTTGATCCCTCGCCTATTTGGTCAAGAGCGCATGTACTCTGTGAGCCTAATCAACGTTCACTTCTGGCTCGCGACAGTTGGTACTGTTCTGTACATCGTAGCTATGTGGATCTCTGGTGTAATGCAAGGCCTAATGTGGCGTAGTGTTAACCCAGATGGCACACTAACTTACAGCTTCGTTGAATCTGTTCAGGCGTCTTACCCGTATTACACAGTGCGATTCATCGGTGGCGCAATCTTCCTATCTGGCATGTTCTTGATGGCTTACAACGCATACAAGACCATCACAGCACCTAAGCTAGCCTAAAAGCTACGCCTCAACCGGCATAAGGAGATTTCGACATGGCTAATAATCCAAAGAATCGCCACGAGCTCGTTGAGAAAAACGTAGGCCTACTGGCAATCCTAATCATCTTTGCAATCAGCTTGGGCGCATTGGTGGAAATCACTCCACTGATGTTCCAAAAGCAGACTACAGAGCCGGTTAAAAACCTTCGTGTATACACTGCGCTAGAAATGGAAGGTCGTGACATCTACATCCGTGAAGGTTGTAACGTATGTCACAGCCAGATGATTCGTCCTTTCCGTTCTGAAACTGAACGCTACGGCCACTACTCTGTTGCCGGTGAGCATGTTTGGGAACACCCATTCCTATGGGGCTCTAAGCGTACAGGTCCAGAT
Source organism: Vibrio ishigakensis (assembly GCA_000830475.1). GTDB lineage: Bacteria > Pseudomonadota > Gammaproteobacteria > Enterobacterales > Vibrionaceae > Vibrio > Vibrio ishigakensis_A. The sequence continues at coordinate 292,889 of BBSC01000004.1, forward strand.
CTAGCTCGTGTTGGTGGTCGTTACTCTGATGAATGGCATCGCGTTCACCTGATCAACCCACGTGACGTAGTACCAGAGTCAAACATGCCAGGTTTCCCTTGGCTTGAAGAGAACGTTCTAGACGGTAAGCACACTCAGCGTAAGCTTGAGATCTTCAAGAACAACTTCGGTGTTCCATACACCGACGAGCAAGTTGCAAACGCACAGAAAGAAGTGGCAGGTAAAACTGAAATGGATGCTCTGATTGCGTATCTGCAGTCGCTTGGTCACGCAATGAAGTAAGGAGTGAATAATGGATATCAGCACTATTCACAGCATTTGGACTCTGCTTCTATTCGTCAGCTTTGCTGGTGTCGTTTGGTGGGCTTACGGTAAGAGCCGTAAGTCTCGCTTTGACGAAGCCGCAAACCTTATCTTTGATGACGAAGAGAAAAAGGAAACTAACGATCAGGGAGTGACTAAGTAATGACTACGTTTTGGAGTCTCTGGATTACCATAATCACTGTGGGCACCCTAATTGGTATCGCCATCATCCTGCGTTGGTGTATCAAAGACAAAATGGGCGTGCCAGTTGGTGATGACATGGGCCACGAATACGATGGTATTCGCGAGCTTAACAATGACCTACCAAAATGGTGGAGCTACCTATTTATCGGCACCTTCTTCTTTGCCGCTATTTATCTAGCTCTATACCCTGGCCTAGGTAACTACAAGGGCCTACTTGGCTGGACTAGTTCGGATCAAACCGTAACTACCTAGAAGAGTCAAAAGCCTCTATCGCACGTGCTCAAGAGCAGAAGCACCTCAACCAGTACGCTAAAGAACTGGGTGATGCCGATGCTTACTTTGGTGAAGCGTTCCGTCGCCTAGCGAAAACTGACGACGGTTCATCACTTCGCCCTATCGAAGAGATCGCTGGCAACCCAGATGCACTTAAAGTTGGTCAAGGTTTGTTTGATCAAAACTGTGCTCAGTGCCACGGCTCAGATGCTCGCGGTCAGCTTGGCTTCCCTAACCTAACCGATAACGCATGGCTATACGGCGGTGAGCCTGAAGCGATCGTAACTACCATCATGGATGGTCGTATCGGTGAGATGCCAGCTTGGATCGACGTTCTCGGTGAAGACGGCGTTCAAGAAGTTGTGAGCTACACCCTAAGCCTATCAGGCCGTAAGGTGAATGCTCGTGAAGCCGCAGCAGGTAAAGCTCGCTTCGTTGTGTGCGCTGCGTGTCACGGTACAGATGGTAAGGGTAACCCTGCCGTGGGTGCTCCTGACCTAACCGATAACAACTGGTTATATGGCGATTCACGTGCGGCAGTAACTGAAACCGTTACTAATGGCCGTCAAGGCGTGATGCCAGCTTGGAAAGACATACTAGGTGAAGAAAAAGTGCAACTTGTTTCAGCCTATGTATGGAGTTTAAGCAACCAAGAAAAATAGTAACAAGTAGTAATAATCTGACAACAGCCTCTGCATTGGAGGCTGTTTTTTTCTAAAGTACTCCCTTTCATTTTTTCATCAGAGAAGTTTTTTATGGTAAAGCCTTGGTATAAAGAGTTTTGGGCTTGGTTCATACTTTTACTCATCCTTACGACCGTATTCGGCACCCTTTTAAGGGTATATATCCTATCTCAACACACAGTCTCGCTGGTCTCAGAGGATTACTATAAAAAAGGCAAAGGTATCAATGTCGACCTTAGTAAGGTCAACGTAGCAAACGAAATGAACCTAGATGCATTGGTTTATTCAGAAGGTGATGAGGTCATTGTTGAATTCGACAAAGGCGATCTGCCTACCTATCCAGCAATTAACGCGCTTTTCACCCACCGCACCCTGCCAGATCAAGATTTTAGTGTATTGGTCACAGCAAACGCTTCTGGCGTATATAAAATCAAACTGGATGAGCCTCTTTCAGGCCCTTGGTTTATCGAGCTCACTCCACATGACGAACATTGGTTAATCCAGGGACGTATGAACTTCCCTAGTTCGACTCCAGCTCCACTAATGAACTAGAAGCGCTATGACAAAATCGTGTTACCACTGCGGTGAAGAAGTACCAGAGAGCACGAACTTTCAGGTAAAAATCCTCGACGAGGTTCGAGACATGTGTTGCCCAGGCTGCCAATCGGTAGCCCAGACCATAGTCGATAGCGGCCTCGTTTCTTACTATCAATATCGTACCGAGAAAGCTGAGCGCGTTGACCTAGTCCCAGAGCAGCTTCAATCACTTATTCACTACGATAACGAAGAGATCCAATCCGAGTTTGTTCGTAATGACGAAAACACCTCAGAAGTGACATTGTCACTGGACGGTGTCTCTTGTGCCGCTTGCGCCTGGCTTATAGAAAAGCAGATGAATGGAGCAAAGGCGTGGTACGCATTCGCGTGAATACAGCGACTCATCGTGCGGTTCTGGCTTGGGATAACACTCAAACCAAGCTAAGTGAGCTTCTAGCCGTTATCCATAAGCTTGGTTACAAAGCAGCGCCGTTTGAAGCTGACAAGCAAGAAGAGAACTACTATCGCCAAATGAAGCAATACCTATATCGTTTAGGTATTGCGGGCCTTGCCACCATGCAGGTAATGATGCTGGCGGTTGCACTTTATCTAGAAGTGTTTGGCAATCTTGAACCGGAGTTTAAGCATTACTTTCGTATCATCAGTTTGATCTTTGCCACTCCGGTAATGCTCTACTCTGCCTTACCTTTCTACATGAATGCGTGGCGCAGTCTCAAGGCGCGCACCCTAGGAATGGACGTTCCTGTTTCACTGGCAATGATCTTTGCTTATTTCGCCAGTGTAATTGCCACTTTCACCCAGAGCGGTGAAGTGTTCTTTGAATCCATCTCTATGTTCGCCTTCTTCTTGCTCCTTGGGCGTTTCCTTGAAATGCGCGCACGAAGAAAGGCTGCTGCGGCCAGTGCAAACCTGCTTAAACTGGTTCCAGCTATGGCGACCCTTGAAAATGGTGATCAGATCCCGGTTAAAACGTTGAAGATTGGCGATCGCGTACGTGTCCTTGCCGGTGAACACGTGCCGGCCGATGGCTTGGTTGTTGACCGTGAAGTATTCATCGATGAATCCATGCTGACTGGTGAATCGCTGCATGTGAAGAAAGCCATTGGTGAGACGGTATTTGCCGGCACAGTAAATGGCGAGCAGACCTTCACTCTCGAGGTGAATTGCCAAAACCAAGAAAGCATGATTGCTAAAATAGTTCGCCTGCAAGATGAAGCCCAGTCTACCAAGCCTAAGATTGCCGAGATTGCTGATGTGGTAGCGCGCTATTTTGTGGCTGCTATCTTGATCATCTCAGCGGCGACCTATTTATATTGGCAACAAAATCAGCCAGAAGACGCTTTCTGGATCATGCTTGCGGTACTGGTTGCGACCTGTCCTTGTGCCCTATCTCTTGCAACGCCAACCGCCATTACCTGCGGTACATCGCGTATGAGCAATCTTGGTATCTTGCTTAGAAAATCTCATGCTATTGAGACTCTATGTAAGATCAATCACCTTATAGTTGATAAAACAGGTACGCTCACCGAAGGCAAGGTTTCATTGAACGAAACACAAACCTTTGGAGAATGGACAGAACAACAGGTACTCGCTATCGCGGCAAGTATCGAGTCACACGCTAACCATCCGATTGCTAGCGCATTTAAACCCTATATTGATGCCGATATAACTGTTGAGTCGGTAGATAATCACATAGGCCTAGCCTTAGCGGCCAATATCAAGGTTTAGAGTGCAAGATAGGCAGTCATAAGTTTGTTGCTCCGAGCGATATGCAAAGCTGCCCACAAACGGTTTACCTGAGCATAGGTGGAAAACTGGCTGCGGCCTTTACCTATACCGACCCGCTACGTGAAAGCAGCGTTGAGTTCCTAGAAAAAGTGTCGGCGCTTGGCATTAAAACAACGCTGCTAACCGGTGATAGTGAGCTGAATGCAAAACCTGTAGCCGGCAAACTGCATATCGACAAAGTGGTTGCTGGCGTATCTCCGCAGGGCAAACTGGATTATCTAAAATCCTTGCCAAGCAAAGATGTAACCATGATGATTGGCGATGGTATTAACGATGCCCCAACCCTTGCTGGAGCTCACCTATCGGTAGCCATGGGTGGCGGCACAGACGTTGCTAAGTCCTCGGCAGATATGGTTCTTTTGGGTGACAAGCTAGACAAACTGATCTCAGCGCGTCTATTGGCGCTAAAAACACGTAAAATTATAAGAGAAAACTTGGCTTGGTCTTTAGGTTACAACCTATTGATCCTGCCACTTGCGGTAGCTGGAATGGTTGCGCCTTACATCGCCGTTGCGGGCATGTCGGCCAGTTCCATCATAGTTGTTACCAATTCATTGAGGTTATTAAATACTGATGGAAAGCCTGTACATTCTAATTCCGATCGCCATAGTTCTGGTCGCAGTGGCGATAGCCGTGTTTCTGTGGGCAGTTAAGAGCGAGCAGTTTGAAGATCTAGACCGTCAAGGACACAACATCCTTTTCGAAGACGACATGCCTAACGAGTCGGACAAAGATGCAAAACATTGATTGGCTTGGTGCCTTTATGATTGGCCTGCTAGGCGCAGGCCATTGTATTGGCATGTGCGGTGGTATTGCGAGTGCCGTTGCATTAAATGGTCCGCAACAAAAGGTGCGAGTCTCCTTCCTTTACAACCTTGGTCGCATTACCTCTTATCTTGTTATTGGAGCAATTATCGGTGGTGCCGTTGCGAGCGGTGTGCAGTTGTTTGGCTTTGGCCAAGGATTAACGGTCTTACGTGCCGTAGCAGCTGTCTTTATCCTAGTGCTGGGTCTCTACCTCACCGGATGGTGGAACGGACTCCTGCAACTAGAAAAACTCGGGCAAGGCTTGTGGAAAAAGCTCTCACCACTTGCAGGTAAACTTCTTCCGCTGAAATCCCCTCTCTACGCCTATCCTGTTGGCTTTATCTGGGGCTGGATCCCGTGCGGCATGGTCTACTCAATGGTCAGTTGGGCCGCCATGTCTGGCAGTGCTATGAATGGCCTACTCATAATGGGCGCATTTGGCTAGGCACCTTACCAGCAATGCTTCTAGTTGGAACTGGGGCCTCCAGTCTTCTTGCCTTTCTGCGCAAACCGAGCAGTCGTAAAGTATTCGGCATAATTATGATTCTGTATGCATTTTATTCGATCTTTATTTTGCTCCATTAAATAATACTTATACTAAATATCTGATATAACTCAAATTTATTGAGCTACCTTTTCATATCCGGAAATGGTAGAATATTGACGTAAATCAAGTTGAGCCATTTTGAGATCCTATGATTATCACTACTGAGAAGTCTACAGCTAAGCGTGTTCAGTCAGGTGGTTGTGCAATTCACTGCCAAGACTGCAGTATTTCACAACTGTGTATTCCTTTTACCCTTAACGACAATGAACTTGACCAACTGGATCAAATCATTGAGCGTAAGAAGCCAATTCAAAAGGGTCAAGAGCTATTCAAAGCTGGGGACGAGCTTAAATCGTTGTACGCTATCCGCTCAGGGACGATAAAAAGCTACACCATTACGGAACAAGGCGACGAACAAATCACTGCATTCCACCTAGCTGGTGACCTAGTTGGTTTTGATGCAATTAACTCCCACGCCCACCCTAGTTTCGCGCAAGCGCTAGAAACCTCTATGGTGTGTGAGATCCCATACGAAATCTTGGATGACCTGTCAGGCAAAATGCCTAAACTTCGCCAGCAAATCATGCGTCTTATGAGTAGTGAAATCAAAGGCGACCAAGACATGATCTTGCTTTTGTCGAAGAAGAACGCTGAAGAGCGTCTAGCGGCATTCTTGTACAATCTGTCTGAGCGTTTCTCTCAGCGAGGGTTCAGCCCACGCGAGTTCCGTTTAACTATGACACGTGGCGACATCGGTAACTACCTAGGTCTTACGGTTGAAACCATCAGCCGCTTATTGGGTCGTTTCCAAAAGTCTGACATCCTGTCAGTTAAAGGTAAGTACATCACCATCAACGATCATGATGCCCTAGCTAAGCTTGCTGGCGCAGCTCGTTGCGAGTAAAAACACTTCTTGAAGTGGCTCTTTTTGAGTCACTTCAAAATCCCCACTCTAATTCTTCTAAATTACTAATAAACCACTAATTTTTCGTCTAATCTTAGAATTAAGATTCCATCTAACTCGAGTCAGTTTTTTCGAGCTATATTGGGTCTTGTAATCTATTTAAAATGAGATAAAGGTGGTCTATGAGTATTTACAACAACATCTTGGTTGTTGCCAATATCGATGCAGAGCAGCAGCCAGCATTGGCTCGAGCCATGCAAATCGGAAGAAAAAGTAAATCGCCATGCAAAATTACTTTCTTCCTTGCCATATACGATTTTTCTTATGAAATGACCTCCATGCTTTCATCCGATGAGCGTGATGCAATGCGAGCTGGTGTGATCCATCAGCGTGAGCAGTGGATGAAAGAGGTTGCCGCCCCTTATCACGATGACAATATCGAGTTAGACATCAAGGTGGTTTGGCATAACCGTCCTTACGAAGCCATTATCAGTGAGGTGTTCGCGCAAGACTTTGAGCTCGTAGTGAAAACCACTCGTAAACACGACGTACTTGAATCGGTACTCTTCACCCCTACCGACTGGCACCTACTCCGTAAGTGCCCTTGCGCTGTGCTCCTGGTTAAAGACCATGATTTCCCAGAGCACGGTCATATCGTTGCTTCGGTTCACGTGGGTTCTGAAAACGAACATCACCTAGACCTTAACCATAGAATGGTACGTAAGACACTCGATCTTGCAGAGCGTCTGAATGCGACCCCGCACCTAGTAAACTCCTACCCAATCACACCGCCAAACATCACTGTCGAGCTTCCAGAATTTGACCCAACTATTTACTCAGATTCAGTTCGCGGTCATCACTTGAAAAGTATGAAGCCCTTCGCCAAGAGTATGGTATCGATGAAGAGCAAACCATCGTTGAGCAAGGCTTACCACAAGATGTGATCCCTAAAGCGGTAGAAGACCTAAATGCAGGGTTAGTTGTACTTGGCACTTCAGGTCGTACGGGTTTATCTGCAGTATTCTTGGGCAATACAGCGGAGAACATCATAGATAAAATCAACTGTGACGTTCTGGCGCTAAAACCAAGTGGCTATATCAGCCTCTCGACCCTAACGGCGAGTAGCCATAAAACCCTCAAAAATAGCGGTGTTTCACCGCTATTTTTTGCCTCTCATAAACGCCAGCAATCTTTTTCACTGGAATCTGATGGGAATATCCGTATCATACCTCTCCCGAAAGTTTAACCATTAACCGGAAGCAGTATGAGCGAACAAGTTCAAGAGCGCACCAAGGCGCAGCAATACAACTTAAACAAGTTACAAAAGCGATTGCGTCGTAACACAGGTAATGCCATTGCCGATTTCAACATGATTGAAGAAGGTGACCGCATTATGGTGTGTTTGTCTGGTGGTAAGTTATAACCAATAAATATTTTGTAAACCTAATATTCTATCTTCACTCCCTTCTATCTATTGACCCCCCTACAGCCATCTCAAATTTTACTTTACATTATTGACAACCTTACTAGGAATCCTTAGTTATATTAATAACTAAATAAAATTGTAAAGAATAGTCAGTGATATGCGTACAAAACGCTATAAGTTCAACCAAAAAACATTTATTACGATAGTCGACGACTACGACTGTCCCATCAGTCCATACGTATCGAACTACATAAAACGCTGAATTATCAGTAAAAAAGTCTAAATACGACTAAAACGTTACGTGGAAGAGTTGTTATTCCTTCTCAGGTTTTGTGAATCAGAGTCTATTGATCTCGTAGAGCGGGTTCTTTCTGGTTCATTCATGCATACTTATGAATATAAGAAGTTTTATGAAGCTTCGTATATTCAACAGAACACAAGTATTTCTAAGATTAAAAGCTATTCTTTTTCATCAACAGAAGATAAACATTTTAGAAATATTATATCTGCTAGCATTCAAAAGTCTGCATTGGTATGTGCTGACACTATTCGTGGTCGCCTTCGAAGTTTAAGAAGTTTTATAGAATGGCTTTATACAGAGTTGCACGCCGATAACAATATACCAGCCTGGTTAGAAGCCAATTATGAAATGACAATAAAAAAATCAGTAATGATGAAATGGCACTCAGAAAAAATCGCAATAAATATACTAGTGACCCTGAACAATCAGTTATTCCTGATGAAATCTTTGAAGAGTTGAAAAGGATTATTAAACCAAGTTGTAATGATAATCCGTTTAAGGGTGCAAGATTTAGAAATTATCTAATTGTTAATATTATTATTGAAACAGGAATACGCCGAGGTACACTAGCAAAAATCAAAATTTCAGATTGTAAATTCCACGGTTCCTTTGATTCAGTTTCAGTGTACCGGACACCAGATGATGAAACTGATCCAAGGGCTAATAGGCCAAGTCATAAAACTAAACCACACATTGCAACCGTATCTCCTGAGTTGATGGAAGCGATAAAGCTATATATTGACTCAAAAAGAAATTCATTTCCTCGAGCACATTCTCATGACTTTGTTTTTGTAAGTGAAAAAGACTCTAAAAGAAGTGCAGGCCTACCAATAAGTCTTAATGCTATAAACTCTATTTTTCAAAAGCTTTCTCAAGCACTCAACTTTCATATACACCCACATCTATTGCGGCACAAATGGAACGAGATATTCGATAAAAAAGGTGAGTCAGTTAATATTTCCGGTGAAGAATTAGAAAACATCAGAAAGTATGCAATGGGCTGGGATGAAAATACATCTATGAACCAACTCTACAACGAAAAACGATTAGTGGAAAAAACAGAAAGATATCAATGGCGCATCAAGATAAGATTAATAAAAAATATGAATAACCTAGAAGCACACAATACTAATGATCGCAGTTTCGTTTCTAAACTTGGAATGGTAGTTTATAGAGATGATTCAATATGGGAACTTTCTCCTATAAAGTGTAAAGGTTGGAAAATCGATCTAAACTGGCTATACAGTGATACGTTACCTTCTTATGATCGTGAAATAATTCTAAATGTTTTAGAAAATTATTCAAAAACAAAATCAGTTTCAACTGTAAGCAGTATAAATACCAATATAAAACCTTTCTTTTCTAATGGGATAATTGAATTAACAAGACTCGAACAAATTTGGTCAAGCCTGAAAGTCAACCATAAAAAAGGCTTAAATCAGTTCTTCGCGACTTGCAAGAAACTCGATTATAAGCAGTTTATCCCATATCACAGTTGGACAAAGTGTCGTCTCCCTAAAACTTCAAATAAGAACATTTATTCTGCTAGTAAAGGAGGTTTGACTGAACTTGAATATAACTCTCTAATTAATGAAATTAACCTAAATGTTCAAACAGCTTTAGAAAATCAAAATATAAATAATGCTAATGGATTTTCAATTAAGACTTTCACGGCATTAAGAAACGCCTTGGCTGCTAAGTTGCTTGTTTCGATCGTTCGTCGACCTTTTCAATTGGTGCAGATGAAATGGTGTGACTTATTACCAATAGGTCAACGCTTTGATGATAAGACAAATAATATTGAGAGTATTGGTCAAAATTCTCTTCAATTAAGAGTGTTCAGAATTAAGCAGTCTGGAGGAACAGATAGCTTTAGATACGATGCAGAGAGAGATAGCATTTATATTCATGAAATAATGTCTGAGCAGCTAATTCTCTATCGAAAAGTATATTTTGATGGTTTTAAACTAGTATTAAAAAAAAGCAGGATTGATATTCCAGACAATATATTAGATTTATTTTACAATCTAGCTATATTCCCTGACATTTCCCTTTTCAAAAAAGATTTTTCTAGTTTAAAGGAAATCTCAGCTTTATGTGTTGACGATACATTATTTAGTCATATAGGCGAACAAACAATTACTAACCTTTTGCCTAAATTGAAGGTGAATTCAGATCGAACTAATAAATGTATAGTAACAAACAATCGGTTGAGACATACAATTCTTACGCGCGGTGCGGAAGACGGTTTATCGGGACCACAACTAGCTAAAATTACGGGAGTAACAGTCCCTGCAGTACGTTCATATATCGATATGAACTTTGAGACTAGACGATTAATTGATGAGAAATACATTGGTAATTCGTTTCTAGATAAAGCCTTCAATAAACCCACAGAAAAAGCTAGAAATGAGTGTATTTTGGATGGACATTTTAATCCTGTAGGCAATCTATCAAATGCGAACCATTGTTCAGGTTGTAACAAGAAAATGGGAAAACCTATCGGTTGTTACGGTTGTCACAACTTCACGGCTATCTTAGAAGCAGATCATCAAGCTGTTCTTGATGTCGCTGCATGTAAATTGAAAATTAATCTTACAAGCTATAGTACTCCGCTAAATACAAGGTTCATCAAACAGCTAAGCGAACAGATAAAGTGGATAAAATACACAATTCATGTATGTGACGAAATGATAAAATCTAAAAGGTCCATTAATGATTAATAAGTATCTAAGTAATTTAAACGCACTAGTAAATACATATAAAAATTCTAGCTTACCACAGTTCACTAATCATGAAGGATATAAAGTCTCTTTTGATGATTTAGTATGGTATCACACGAATAGTGAAGGTAGAAAAGCGCGGGTTTTATGTTGTGTTCACGACGGTATAAGGCGACAGCATGATAGATCTTTAACGAACACTTCTAAACTGCCCTCTCCATATGATCATTTATTAAAAGTGTTTATCATTGATGTCTTTAATCTAGAAAAATCTGCGGCCCATAGGTCTACATTAATTGCAGAAGCCAGATACATTTTGAGTAACCTATCTAACGCTCACTTGTACACATTGACAACAAACATATTAACCAGTCTCTACCATGACCGAAACAGCGATCACGCACATTATTTCATCCATTTTTGTAAAAAACACAAGCTTGTACCATCGACACTGAACTTAATTGGAAAACACAACCGAGATCGAACCGGTGAAGGTACACTTAAAACAAATTTAGAAAAGCTACCAAATGAGAGTAGTATTATCGCTCTTGGTGATATTTATACCAAAGTATATGAATCAGTCGATGATGATGGAAACCTGTGTCCAGGTGGCCTGATAGATGTGGGAGATGCTTTCGTTATCGCAATGTGTTGCCTTGCATTGGGCTCACCCAATCGAGCGAAAGCTGAACAAACTGTTTTAGAGAAACAAAAGCTTAAAAAACTAACTAAAGACGGAAAGACAGTTCATAGCTTAGTTTGGAAAGGCAGTAAGGGCTTTGAGGATAATCGCAAACATGTTTTATCCTCAATGGCATCTGCGATAGATAAGTGTGTACGATTTTTCTCTAGATTTGGCGAACCAGCACGTATTCTCAACTCTTTTTATGCTAATCCTAATCAAACACTCAGAATTCTTACAAAGGAAATTGAGATTGATCCACAGCGACTAAGTAATCTCGATTTGGATAACATACCTAGTATGTTTCAGTTGGGTTATGCACTCGGGTTTTACAAAATAAACCAAACGGTTGATGTTATAAATGATTCTATGAAGCATCGATTAGAGAATGGCGCGGTTGTCTACACATCTGCCCAAAGTAAACCATTCCATTGTGATGCTATATATCAAGTTAATCTCAGTCACCACCCGATTAAAAAACCAATATGGCAATTGTCACAAGATGACTTAGTGTATATAGGTCAAGGTAAAGATGCTGCATTTAATACATTGCTTGGATATTCTTATAATAAGGAAACATCCTTTATTAAGAATGGCGCGTATACAATTAGCGAATTACAAACCTTATGGATTAAACACTACACAACCGAGTACATACCTGAGTTTCCACTTTGTTATGGCAAGTCTGAAAATTTTGTTGATATGCGACACGCATTGTTTTCTATATTAGGCTGTGAAATGCCAACTACTCCAAGTTTTTCAGGTGGCACTTCATTTTATAGTCCTGTATCGATATCAAAATTAGAGGCCTATTTTAATAATCGATTAGGTAAAAATAAACAGACAAGTATTTTTAGTAAATACGGTTACTGCCCTTCACTAGGTTTAACTAGTCACCAATTACGCCATTACAGTAATACACTTGCTGATTTGAGTCATATCCCTGCGTCATTTATTACTGCGTGGTCTGGTAGAAAGAATGTCAGACATACAGACACATACATTCATACAGATGATGGTTTTAAATCAGAAAGGGTCAAAGCAATACTAAGTGATGATGCTTCTACCGCAATAAGCATTCGGATAAAGTCACTTCAAGAAGTATCTGAAAGTACTAATATATATGCTACAGAGACTTCTACCGGTGTTTGCTCTCAGAATTTAATTGTTTCTCCATGTGATTATTTAAACGATTTCATAAGCCAATGCTTCCTTTGCCCTGAAGCTTGCTACATCGCTGGAGACGATAAGGCAATAGAGCTTCTAGAAAAAGACTGTCAATATCAAAAGCGCAGGTTAGAGTTAGTAAGTGATGATGCAAGACTAAAGAGTTCCAATGCTATGCAGCAATGGTTTAAAATCCATTTTTTCAACACTGAAGTAATGTCTAGTTTGATTAAAGTAATGAAAGACAGTCCGCAAGGTAATACCATACGATATGCCAGAAGCGCATCAGAGTTTCGTATTACTGACATTTCATCCGGTGATAGACACACAGTTAAGTTTGAATTACCCAATTTAGATCACAAACTTGATTTATTAATCAAAGACACCAACCACTCACGGAACAATTTCGAAGACAACGAAGACCTTTCAGATCTTCTAAGTATGTTTGGCCTTTCATCGGAGGATCTCTAAATGGCAATACCGAAAATTACAGCATCAGAGCAGAGAAAAATTGAAGTAATGCTCCGAACTTGGACAGGAAAACTCACTTGGAGTTTGCTCGTTAAGGCTGTTGAGTTTGAAGTCGGGATAAAAACAACTCGTCAAACTTTATGCACATACACCGGAATTGCGAATGAATACAAAGAAAGGAAAGCTGCACTAAGAGGCGCGACACGAGCGCTTTACACTGATATAAGCGCCTCTGACATTAGCCTTCATAAAAGAGTTAAAAATCTTGAAGCTGAATTAGAAGTTCTTGAAAAGAAAAATTCTGAACAGTTAAGACTTCTCGAAAGAATTTTTATGAATGCTAGGACGATTCCAAACCTGAACTTACAGCAGTTGATAGAGCCGAGATCGGATGAAACATAACTTCCAAGTTTGCTAATACTAATGGGTGATCAACGCTTGTGATGGTAACATTCCATAAGTTCAATGAACTATACAGAGGCTTCATTTAGTTTCTATAAGCTTGCTTAAAGATTTACTGAAAAGCTCTCTCAGAATTGTGTTCACGAAGCCTCACTCTAGTACTCTATGCAGAATAGTGCCGATACTGCTGACATTAAACTGCCCTCTCATCTTCTTCATAATCAATGTCTAACTGGTGAGCAATAAAAGTATGCAAGCCCCCATTTTGCATGAAAAAAAAGAGGCTAATTAAACGAACGCCAACCCTCTTTTATACGGCATCATTTTGCGAATCAGCAATCATCTTAGCCGTAATGTTCAAAACTTTCTCTCTGTCGGTCTTCGATAACTTGTACAGGTTTACAACCAACTCGGCCGAAACTTCGTCCTCACAAAAAAATAGCTTAATGGAACACCAAGTTCATCTGCTAGAGCCTTGAGTGTAGCTATATCAGGAGTGTGTTTCCCCTTTTCGTACTGATTCATTCTTGGACTTGCTGAACTTTCATCCATCCCAATTCGCACTCCCAAAGCTTTTTGGGAGAGTTTCGCTTTCTTTCTTGCCTCTTTGAGGCGTATGGGGATTGGGCTAATGAACGACACTTTATCTTCATACTATTGGTCTCAAGTTAACTAAGATTTTCTTAGTTTTACTGATTTTTGTATACTAAGCAATCCTTAGTTTTTATCATTGAGAGTTATAAATGAAACGTTCTACTAGAATTAGTGCCATGATGCACAAGTTGTTGATAGAAAATAAAATAGATGGCTTTTCAGTTGTCGAATTAAGAGACGCCTTTGTTTCTTATGACAAAAGTGGGATAGATTCAGCTGAAGCAAGACGAATTGTGTATCGCCAGATTAGACGCTTTTCGGACAACAATTGGCTAAAAAGCGAAGGTAAAGGACAAAAGAAAAAGTACTTCCAAACGAGTCTTTTTAAAGAACTGCAAGTCGAATCAAAGGCACAAAAGCCTTTGTTTAGATCATCAGAAAAGCCCAACTATTCAATACTGATATCTGAACGAAATCAGAACAAAGCAGAGCTTGAAATTATGCTGAGTGAAATTGACGAGTATCAGTCAATTATCCGGCGCTTTGAGGAGCTAGAAGTAAAGCTAGAGCCTTTACTTGAGCAAGCAAGGGAAAGGTCAGCGCAATTGCTAGGCAAAGTGAACGTGCTCAACACTGTCATCAACACGCTTTCTGAAGAAGTAGAGTTATGTTGAGGGATTGGCAATCTGAATGTTCTGATAGAGCACTAAAAAAGTACTCCAATGAGCACAATCACTTCTTTTGCCAGGCAACCCCCGGAGCTGGAAAAACTGTGCTAGCAGCTAATATAGCTTCAAGGTTACTGCAGCGTGACATGATAGACCTTGTGCTATGTTTCTCTCCTTCGTTAACTGTTTCAGAAGGAATACAAAAAACTTTTTCGATAGCTCTCAACTGTACCTTTAGTGGTGGTTTAGGTTCTATTGGGCGCTCACTTACATACCAATCGATTCAATTTCTTTCTGATGATTTCTGGGAAACTCTAAGTAGATTTCGGGTATTCGTAGTCTTTGATGAAATACATCACTGCTCAGGTACCGAGATTGGCTCAGCAAACGTCTGGGGACAAACAATACTGACTAAAATCCAGGGTTTAGCTACATATACCCTTGCAATGTCTGGTACTCCCTGGCGTACAGACTCTTTACCAATCGTGATGGCTCAGTACAGTTGCCCAGACGGAAAACTTCAAGTCGATTATCAGTACAGCTTAAAACAAGCCATTCAAGATAAAGTTTGCCGAAGCCCCAAAATAGTACTTATCGATAGCGAACATTTGACAGTAACTAGTGATGAAAAGAAAAGGTCTTTTTCGTCAATTGTAGAGATGCTAAGGAAAACGAAAACTTCGTACCGAAGTGTTTTACAAAATCAAGAAGCAATCGAGCACATACTAGAACTTGGGTGCAGGAAGTTAGCAGAGATACGCTGTCTAAGCGACAATGCTGGAGGTTTGGTCGTTGCCTCTTCTGTTGAGCACGCACAAAAGATCAGAAGGATACTTTCTGAAAAATACGCTCAAACCGTTTCACTCGTGACGTATCGAAACGAAACCCCTTTAGCCAAGATTGATCAGTTTCGAAATGATGACACCCAATGGATCGTAAGTGTAGGGATGATAAGCGAGGGCACAGACATTCCTCGTCTTCAAGTTTGCTGTTATATGAGTTCTGTAAAAACTGAGCTCTACTTTAGGCAAGTGCTTGGTCGTATTCTTCGGGTTAATGGTGTAGAAAATCGGCACGCGTGGTTGTTTACTTTTGCAGAGCAAATTTGATTGAGTATTCGGGACAAATTGAACAAGATATTCCAACATCTTGTTCATTAGCAAGTATGCCAATTCCAATACATTGTCATACAGATCAGTTTACAAATACTTCAGGCATCGAATCAGGTTTTGAAGAGAACGATAGTAATCGGACACACCTAGGTTGGACCTCTAAACCTCAAAAACTGACGACTTCGCAAGATCAGAGTTATGCGTTAGATGAAATAAGTCTTGGTTCATTCAAGCAACGGGTTATAGCAGCCTTCTCTATTTAGAATGACCTTCTCAATAAAGAGGAGTCTCTGTATAGACTTTCTTTTGAGATTCATATTGAGTACGCCTAAAAACCACCTGAAAAACAGGTGGTTTTAGGCCTTAGATTTCTGTTCCTTATGCCAAGGTTTAAAACCAATACCTAATAGGTAGCTAAGAGTAGATGTTCCTAACATTCCAATCAGTGTAACTCCCAAAAATGGAACAAGTAAATATAGATAATCAGTGAAAGTGACTGAATACAATGAATCCATCATGCCTAGTTTGATTTTTAAACTATTTGCTCTGGTCATTTCAGCTTGAATTGCATCTAAGTGTCGATTTGCAGCAACAAAACCAACAAAAGCAGAAATGCCTGAGGAAACGTTGATTGATCTATGTTTAATGTTCATGTGTTATCTCGAATTCATCTGGTGTAAGCACGTTGAGTTTTCATTGCGGTATGGGTGCAACCATACCACACAAACAGTACCGTGTATGCTATAAAGATAAAACACCCGACGATTTAAGAGCTAGCTTAATTGGATTGAGAAATGCTTAAGATTACTTGGAGGTGTGAGTGTCATCAATCGAAAGTGTCCATCAGAAGCCTATGGGTACCGTATGTACTTTACGCACAATTTTGTGCAGAAGTCGTCAAGCAGCTGATCTTGACCTGACACAATACAACTTGGGAGTTCACATGCACTCTAAGTCATTGAATTATAAATATTTAACACCAGATACAGAAGACTCATGGGACTATTCTCAGTTATTTTTCGGGCAACACTTGTAATTGTCATTTGCAAATTCTAACTTTCTTTTAAACAAAGAGAGTTATGAAACGAATGATTTATCTACTCGCATTGCTGGCATTGACTGGTTGCACCAATATTAACCATTACGGTAACGGCGATATTATCCTGAACCAAAACCCTGAAGTGATGAATGGAAACAAAGTAGAACTGCCAGTTAAAAAACCTCCACTGTGCTAGATCTGCAGACCTGAGATAGAAATGAGATGCCTCCACTTGCTTAGATGGTAGCTTTAAACCAGCCCCTACACGGGGGCTCAACGACTTGGCACTTTTTTCATAGGTCTGACGACAAAAAGCACTCGGTCTCTGAACAACTTAAGACATCAAATCCTATATTTAATTGTCCTACTTTATTCATACTCTACTCGATATACTTCATACTAGAATTGAATACTAATTGATATATAAGGAGGCATTATGACGGATTCACTATTACAACAAAAGCAAATACTCTTACGTGAGTTACAAGAGCTCTATCTAAAATTAAGAGAAATAAGTGCGGAAATACAACAATACGAAGACAGACTAAGAGCTGAAGAAACAAAGTTATAGTTCGTTTACTCTAAGTTATTTTATGAGCTCTTTTCTAACTC
This sequence comes from Vibrio ishigakensis, assembly GCA_000830475.1. GTDB lineage: Bacteria > Pseudomonadota > Gammaproteobacteria > Enterobacterales > Vibrionaceae > Vibrio > Vibrio ishigakensis_A. The sequence continues at coordinate 310,153 of BBSC01000004.1, forward strand.
ATTTGCACGACTACTTAGCTTTGATGTTGATCAAATTACCCCAAGGCTCATAATTTATAATAAATTCATAAAATTACAGTCTCAGAGATATTTAGGAAAAATAGCTTCAGTGACTATTAACGGTCAACCCTACGTAATCTTCAATATTTAGAACATAAATCATTCATGGGTTCCATTTCCCCAGGGGAAATGCTGAATACATTCATTATTAGCAGCAATTTGCTCTACCCAAACCACTCCCGAAAGATCATTCATCACAATAGAATGATGCCCTTTTCATACCGTCGCGTTCGAAAAAACTATAAAGAGGCTTTCTTTGTTTTTACTGAGTATTTATTATCTAATAACCCACTGACACTAAGAGATGAGATGTTAGTTGGAAAACTATCAGGTGCGCTAGAAGTAAACCGTTCGTATTCATCTAAGTTGACTAATTGATCATTTAAAAAGTACTTACTTTCCGATACACCTAAACGATTTTGATACTCAATTTTTATCGCTGCTACGATTTCTAGTTCAGTATGACCAAACTCGCCTGAAAACCATTGTGTAGATACCATATCGTGTAGTTTTTTCTCAAGTACTACGTTGTCATGAGCCCATGCTGTATGTAACTTACCCTCAGGTTGGCCTGTTGGATTCCTAACAAAATAGTATCCAGATATACGGAAGACATCTTTGACGTTTTCACCGTTATTCGAGCGTTCTACAACTAGAAACTCGCTGATATTTACTCGAGCATTAGCTATTGGAGCACCAACATTATAAACACTGAGGTTCTTTTGAACCAACTTATCATTCTTCATTTGATAGTCATAAGAAACGTAAAAAAATGGCTGGAACTCCGTAGAAGCAATTTCATTTTGATTCTCAGTAATTTTATTTTGATTCTCAGCAACTTTCATTGAAGCACAGGAGACCAAAACGGATGTTAAACCGATAAAAACCATGGAAATAAGGTTAATTATAAAGTTCCATTTGTCATATTTGTTTTTCAAATCTCCCCCTGAGTACAGTAAATGTTAGGAAGTAGCCTAATTAATTTTATAGACTTGGCGAAAGTAACAATAAACCATACAACCCTTAACACCGTTGTTAATCCTAAAATTTGATACGACTGACAACCCCATAAGTCATTTTTAATTCGTACAAATCACAATGGGAATAATTAGACGCTATGAGATCGAGTATCTTGGCTTTCTTTTCCGCATCAATTTTTAAACCAAAAGTAATTGATTCCAGTTCTGAAGGGTAAAATTTGTAGTCTGTATATTTTTTGTCAGTCTTTGCCTTGTTTTTGTAGATGACTCTCCATTCTTTTTCATACTCCCAATCCTTTGTTTTCGTGTGATAAATGGCAAGTCTAGTCTCTCTGTTTTGGTCCCTAGTAGGGCCATACAAATAAAAGTCTACTGCACTACCGATTACAGGAACATCGTCGGAATATCTGACTTTCTCAGCCGCTGCGAACGGGGTTGAAAGTTCTTCTATATGTCGAAATCCAAGCATGCACCCTCTAGAGCTATCTCCATAATGTGCCCACATTAGAGTATTCATTTCGTTTTCAGTTAAACAAAAACAACGAAGTGAGCCATCATTATTTCGTTCAGTGCTTTGCCTAAAGACATTTTCGATGTTTTGCTCACTTAGCGGAATAACACTCTCAATAGCAGACAGAGCCGAATCAGCCGATACGCCTTGCTGTTTCCACTGACTCAACAACCCGATCAGCTTCTGAGTCCATTGGGAGTATGCTGATGTGTTGTGAGTAACGCTTGAATAGACAATTTCCAATAGTTTTCGAGCATAAATAGGCCTTGCTTCAACAAAGCTTGGTGACAGCAATGGCATTCTTTGCAACTCACTAATATCGTTAAACTGGCAGGGACTTTGCCACCTCAACCGGCCTGTATCTAATATAATTTGAGTTGTGTCAGCCGTTGTGTATTTATAAAGGATATCTGGAGTTTTCATTTTTCTAAGGTCTAACAATGCTAGTTACAAGCCTGGTCATTTTTTATTTTAAATAAACGGATTACAATATCAAAAACGTTAAGAACTAATATCCCCAATCCTCATACGCCAGGGGCAAACTATTGAGCAAACTTCTCCGCTCGCGCCAGTCTGGTAATTGCTCATCCATCAGCGTTCGGAAACGGTCGTTGTGGTGACGTTCTAATAGATGGGTAAGCTCATGAACTAGAATGAACTCCAAGCACTCTGGCGGCTTTTTTAGCTAGCTCAAGGTTCAGCCAGATACGTTTGTCTGTGCTATTACAGCTACCCCACTTGGTTTTCATTTTCTTGATGCCCACATCATTGGCTTCAACCCCCAATTTTTCTTGCCACAAAGGTAAAAGCCTAGACAATGAGGCTTTGATTTCAGACCGATAAAACTCATTAAGCAACTTTAAACGATTCTCTGTTGTAGTTTTACTCGCAACACCAAGCTCAATCCGGTTACTTTTCAGCATGACGTTATGTTTACCCGTTGTTTCTATGGTTCTAAGCAAATAACGTTGTCCCCAAAGATAATGGCTCTCACCACTAACCATTTCTCTAACAGATTGACGGCGCTGACTAGCAAAATCAGCTTGCTGCTGTTTTATCCATGAAAGCTTATTGATTACCGCTAGACGGATTGCTTGTTCACTCGTTGCAAAAGGCACAGACAGACGTACTGCGCCATTGGGCGGCAATACGCTTAAGTGAATATTGTTTATCGCTTTCCGATTAACGGTGAGCTCAATACCTGCTATGGATACTTCATAACTATCGGTCATCGCCATCAATGGTATTCTCTTTGCGCCTTGATGATATCCATCATGCGGTCCAACTGTTCATCAATAGCATCATCATCGTCCATCCCAAAATCATTTGTCGCTTCAAGGATCGCATTTTCAATTTTGCGCTCTTTGAATGTATCGCCAAGCCAGTCAGCTTCTTTGTTCAACCGAACAGCTGTATCGACTTGTGTAGTAAGAACCTCATCATTACCAAAGTTGTCATATAGCGCTTGCTTTGCAAAAGTATCAACGGAATCTGGATAATTGTGGGCTGAGTTACTTGTTGGGTTAACGACTTTTTTAGCTAATGCTCGTATTTGTTCTAGATACTCTTGATAGCTAATGACTTGTTCGCGCCTCTGCTTAATTAGCTCATCAAGCAGCGTTGCCATACTTTCAAAGTATTTTGGGTTTACTGGATTTTCATCAACTATCGTTTTGCGAACGTTGTTCTCAATAGCTTCAGCCATTGCCTCTTCGTTTTTACGAATGTCTTTTGGCAATGAGTCCAATCCCTTACCGTCATTGTTTACTACTAAATCAATCAAACCAAACTCTTCAAAGTCCATTAGAGTTTCACTGTCATCAGCACGAATATACATGTCGAGCAGTTGACGCATCGCTGGCTCAAAACGCTTCATTTCAAGTAAGTCACCGCTACTCAGCTTCACTTCATCTCTTACTTTTTCAAAATAGGCGACTTCTTGCTTGATGCTTTGTGCTTCTTTAGCGGTATAGCCCGCTTGCTCCATTTCGTTGGCTAAATTGGTATAGGAACGGATAAGCTTAGCGACCGCTTGATAAAGGGTGAGTCGCAGCGCTTCTTTTTCACTTCGCTCATCTTCATTGGTTGATTTTGCGCCCGATTCACCAACAAAATAGTGCATAAAAGCTTGAGTGTCCCTAGGGGCCTTTACTGGCTCACAGAGGCTCTCGCCACTTCTAGTGCATTGTCTAAGTCAGTTCTCGCCTCTTTCAGTCGGTCTTTTAGTAGACCCGCTACATCTTCATCGTCGTAGCCATCAAAAGCCTCGGCGGTATAGTCTTTGATCGCTTTATCTAGAGAACGGAAGAGATCCTTATAATCAACAATATAGCCATACTCTTTATCGTCCCCATCTAGCCTATTTACACGACAGATTGCCTGAAACAAGTTGTGGTCGGCCATTTTTTTATCAATGTAAAGGTAGGTAGCCGAAGGTGCATCAAATCCTGTTAATAGTTTATCAACGACGATCAACAAACGCATTTGACCAGGCTCTTTGATAAAGCGCTCTTTCACTTTCAACTCAAACTCTTCGACACGCTTAGATGCTTCTTCTTCACTTTGCTCAAAGTAATCTGCAAGCATTTTGCGGTAGGTTTTATATTTAAACAGCTTTTCTGTTTGGCCAGCGCCAGACTCTTCGCCTTTAATCGAACTTGCCGCTGGTTGGTAACTGGTGACAATCGCACATTTACCCGCAAGATCAGTTTTGCTAAATAAGTCGTACACCATACAGGCTTGGTGAACACTGGTACACACCAACATAGCGTTGCCTCGACCAGAGACCAGTGCCGGCTTTCGCTTCATATCAAGCCAAATATCCATCACGATACGTTCAAGCCTCGACTTGCTCGAAAGAACCTTTTGCATCGTGCCCCATTTCTCTTTGAGTTGAATTTTGGCAAGGTTCGAGAGCCCCTGGGTATTAGTATCAAACCAAGTATCCACCCCTTTATTGGACGTTAAATGCTGATCGATATCTCGGGCTTCATAGCGCAAGTCAAGCACCACACCATCACTCACCGCCTCATCGAATTTATAAGTATGAATATAAGGTCCAAATACCTCTAGAGACTTTTTTTTGTCCTTTTTCATGAGTGGCGTACCTGTAAAACCAATAAACATGGCCTCAGGTAATATTGCTTTCATCGCCTCGTGCAGTTTTCCAGACTGGGTTCTATGACACTCATCAACAAGTACAAACAAGCTTCCCTTCGCACTAAAATCGTCTGGCAGAGCCCCTTTCATGTCCTCAAGAAATTCATCGGTTGTCTCGTTTTTTTCACTTTCAGTTGGCTCTTCACCATTTCGACCAAACTTGTGTACGAGTGAGCACATCAACCAAGGGTTTGGTTCATTGAGCGTAGCTACAAGGTCGCTTCCGCTTTTTGTGCGATAGATATCCTCATCCACACCGGTAAATACCTTTTCAATCTGCTCATCGAGCTCTGTTCTGTCGGTGATGACCAGTACCCGAGAATCCGTGACATTCTCTCGAATCCATTTGGCTAACCAGACCATCGTCAAGCTCTTACCCGATCCTTGAGTGTGCCAAATAATGCCGCCCTGTTTTGAGGTAATGTGCTTCTTAGCTGCTTGGATGCCAAAGAACTGATTGTGGCGGCAGGTTTTCTTAATGCCTGCATCGAACACGATGAAGTCATGCAGTAGTTGTAAAAAACGTGTTTTATCACATAACTGCGCGGTATTTTCATCAAGTAATGTTTCAGCCTTAACCGTTGTATTAGGGAGTTGATGAGCGCTTGGCTGCTCTTTCCACTCTAGGTAGTATTTTTCAGATGTTTCAATGGTGCCGTAGCGCAGTCCTTGGGTGTCATTCCCGGCCATCACTAGCTGCATGGTGGTAAAGAAATTGCGAATAAAGTCTTTTTTCTGGTTGTCGAGATTCTGGCGAATACCTTCACTCACCGACACCGATGAGCGCTTTAGCTCAATGACACCTAGCGCAATACCATTCACATAGATAACGATATCAGGGCGTTTTTTCTTCTCCCCCTGGATAGTCACTTCTTCTGCGATAGCAAAGTCGTTCGCTTCTGGATTATCCCAATCAATCAACCACACCGTTTGGTTTTGCTGACCTGTGCCTACTTTTTCTTTCACACCATAGCGAAGTAAGCGGTAAACCTCTTTATTCGCATCGTAAAGCTTTTTTACCTTCACCCAGTGCGGCGGCAACATCGAGCTTTCTTAGTGTGCGTTTAATTAGTGCTTCAGCTACACCACGCTTTGCAAGCCAATCGGTTAGCAGGCCGGTTTCGATATTTCGATTACCCTCTCGGTATTCCCAGTCGCCCAAATAATCGTAATCCAGCTGTTCTACAAAGAATTTTCTGAGGCGAGTTTGTGTCACACGCTCTTTTTGTCCAACCCTGCTCATCCGTTTGCCCCTGTTTTAGAGTCTTTCTTCAATATTTCTATCATTTGCCGTTCATGTTCGTGAATTTGCTTCACACCCCATTCTCCGCTGTTATTGAGATGCTGGATCATCTCGTACAGCTTCAAAGTATCGATACTTCTATCGTTGATGGCTGCTTTAAAGTGATCGCGCTTTGCCGAAGGTTGTACATTGCTTAACTTTGAGTTTTTACTGTGGCTAATAAGGCATAAGTTACCAAAACGATGCAGCTCACTATTATCCAGTTTTTTATGGCCATCCAATGGATGTTGTGGGTAAAAGTGCTCGACTGAGCTTCGGAAGGTAAACTCAAACTGGTTAATAACAGCGTCAGCACCGCTTTCTATTCCATCACACCAAAGCAGGTAGTCTAAGTAGTTAAATACTAAGTTATTCTCAATTTCACCATACCTGAGTATGTCCATTACCGACTGATCATTAGTGTCCAAGGCACGATAACCTGTACCTTGGTAAATCATATCGAAATACTCTGCACCCTCTGGCTGTAGAAAACGGCCAAACACAAACTGGCGGGCGAGATGCTCAAGCTTTTCAAGATACGCAACGGGGCTTATTTCATCCATATAATACAACTGATACAGCGCACCATTGAGCCAGTGCTTGTAGACCAGTGTTGGTGTGGATACATGAAGTGCGCTCAGCAGCATCAAAATACGACGGTTAATTCCTTCAAAGCCATCTTCATTGTCATTGGTCGCGCTGCTGTCAAAGGTGTTGATGTAGCTTTGGCTCTTATCATTGTAAAAATGTAATCGCTTGAGGCTCCACTTGTCCTCACCCTGAGCAAATTCACGCTTAATAATGTATTGGTCAAATAGATACTTGGTCTTTAGCAAGGCAAACACGAACGCTTTTACGGCATCGATTCGTTCATGTGTGTTGAGCTGATCTTTTTTGAGTAGATACTGTTCAAACTGCTCCAGTAAGCGCTTGTCATCTAGGGCCACATCTTGCTTGGTAGAAACCCGAAGAACATGCAGTAAGAAGTTCGAGAAGTTGATGACGCTGTTAAAGCGCTCTGGGGTGAGCTCGGTGTCACTACTGTTGGATGCTGAAGGCGGTTTCGCTAGCATGTCACACAGACGAATAGAAACATCAGACTTTGCTCTGTCCTTGGATTGCTGCTTACCATCGGCAATGATGCTTTGCACATTTTCAAAACTTTGTGGGGTAAACTGGCCCCAGTCGTTTTGCCAAAAAGTTCATGGCGATCGGCTTTACTAAAACCGTATTGTATATAGCGCTCCATGTTGGCGGTGGCATCCCACACCTTCGCCAGAACATCAATACTCTGTTCACGCTCATCTTTATCTTCAATGTCGTTCAATACTGACATTAATCGAGCTTTAACTACCTCGTGTTTTTCTAACTGCTCACCACGGTTATTCATCACCTCAAAGTAGTGATTTAAATCGGTGTCTTTTGGCACAGAAACTCTAGCAATTTCCACCTGATTAAAAAGGTAGACGCAGAAATCACCCAGTTTATTACCTAGAGCTAATAAACCTTTTTCAAGAAGATGATACCCCTCAACAACATCAAGGTTGAAATCATCATTTTTTAAGTGCTCTAGCGCCACACCTTGCTTTAAGGCAGCAAAAGTATCTGAAGATATTTGACGGCTTTCAAAGTCGAGATTGGGGGCGTCGTACCAACTCATATCAATGGATTGTGACGCAGAGCTCTTGCTTTCAATTGAAATATTTCCCTCTGAAATACGCTTGAGCGCAAAAGCGAGCAAAGTTAGTGTCGTGAAACGCTGTTGACCATCTATTACTTCAAACTGGCCATCAGAGCGCTCAAAGACAACCAAAGTACCAATATAATAGGGTTGGTTCGGTTTGTGGTGCTGGTAGTCCTGCACATCTTGAATAAGTTGATTGATTTCCCCTTCGCCCCAAGCGTAGTTGCGCTGATACATGGCACAAGATAACGACTGGAATCGGCAAGCAATTCTTTCACTCTAAAGCTGAGTATTCCATCATGTGTTTTTGCGCCAAGACCGCTACTCATAATACTTCATCTCCTGAAACAGTCTCTCAATCTCTGCCAGCTTGGTGCCTTTAACCTCGCTTTGTTTAATGGTCGGTAGTGGCCAATTTAAAACATCACTTGGCTGTATCGCTTGCTTAATGCGCTCGAATACATTGTGCTTTAAAGCATGATTATCCATCGTTACCAACTGCACTACCTGCATTTTCAAGCGGCAGCGATAAGCCCAAATAAACAATTTTTCAATCGCTTGAGATAGTTGATGTGGCCCAAATTTATCTAAATAGAAGATCACCCCACAATCAAACAAGGTGCGAACGTAACCATCACCGGTGCGAGTGCGTGACGAGTAGCTGTTTAGGGTGTGCAAAATCCGACTCGCTAATGGCTCTAATTCATGCCCTAATATTGTGATTGGTTTGTGCTCTTCGCCTTTGTGCTCGCTGTCGATAATCGTACTAATGGTCCTTTGATAATGGCTAGTCATTTCAAAAAAACGGCGACCATTGATGATCATTTGGTCAAGATGAAATGGAAAGCTCATCGTTTGATGATCGATCTTTCTTTGGTATTGGCTGTTGTAGTCATCGACAAAGTGGTGAGATATTCTTAGCGGCTCTACATACGGGTACAACCCAACCTGTTCAAGATTTACGCCTTTAAACAGCCCTACTTGTGACTTACCAAAATACTGGGCAGGTTTACCCTGCGCCCAGTTACGAATGCGAAATAGATAATTGGCGAACAGGTTCGCAAGTTGCTTACTATGCAAGCTCTCCCAATGGCTCACCGACTGTGCTTTTAACTCGTTTTCTTGGTCTGAAAACTCGCGCAAGTGAAACGCTTTCAGTAGATCGTGAGGATCGAGATCGCGCCCTCTGGCATTTTGGGAATCAAAAAACTGAAACGCCTCCGAAACATCATCTAACACAAACGTGACCACTTCACAGCGGTTGAGCAGAAAATCGATATCCTCTTCAGTAAAATCACTGCGGCTGACGGCTCTTCTGGCGGCCATATAGTTTTGGTGCAGATTGTGATGGGATATCTCACTGCTAAAGCTTTGTGCTGCTAAAAAGCGTGAAAGTGGTACGTTAAGCCTACGCAAGTTATCGCGAACATCTTGGCGCTTTATCGCCTGTCGTTCAATAGTGGTTTGCAGGCGCTCTTCTATTAACGCCTGCACCAGTAACACCAAGGTTAGCGTACGCTGCTGACCATCTACGATATCTAACTGTTCAATCTTTTCGTGGTCATTACCACCATCACAGTGACGGTGAAACACCACCGCGCCCAAACGATACGCCGACTTATCACGATACACTTTCAAATCGTTTAATAAATCCGCAAGGTTGGCTTGCGTCCATTTGTAAGGGCGCTGATATTTAGGAATAACTAAATTTTCTAGCGCCAATAACTCACCGACTTTCGTCACCCGTTTATTTAGGAAGTGCGGCCTTTCCTTTGCCTTAAACTCGGTCACGCTAGCTTTCCTTATCAAACGGCAAGCGAGTTCGGCCTGTAAGCAGCTCTTGCATCATGCCCTGTTTGATCTGACGAGTTTTCGCCAAACGCTGGTGAAGGGTTTGGATTTCGTTATCCATATCAGTGAGTATGGTGGCAATGGCTATTTGTTCTTCTTTAGGCGGTACTAGCAACATTACTTTTGATAACAACCGTCCATTAGTCAATGCACGTGTAGTGTATGAAGCCGTGCTTTGAATTTGTTTTCTGACTCTTGAATCACGAAAACAGTATTTCATATAGTTATTTTCTAGCAGTTGTTTTGTTTGTCTAGCTCGTAGCACAAAACCACTGAATACCGCATCTTTGATGCTATCTAAAAGTACAGAAGCTAAGCCAATCTCATCAGTAGTTTCTGAAGTCCTTGTAAAAAAAACATCTCCTTTCTTAGCGCTGTAGTTTTTTCTCTCAAGTGGTGTAACATTTACTAAACCATTTACTTCTTTAACGGTTATCCCACTTGAGTTGTAAACATCCATGTAATTTACAATTGGCGTTCCGTAACCAAAAAACTCCTTTTCTTTGTTTAGGCCATTCTTAAAATTAAAAACTTCACCTAACTCAATCTCATCCCAATCCTCAGGTCTCTCACCTAGTTCGCTAGATTTTGTGCCTTTTGACTGACCTTGATTTTCACCTTTAGCGTGTGTAGCAAACTGAGGCAAACGGGTTTTACCTGTCAGCAATTGCTGCATGGTAGCGGTTTTAATCGCTTGTTTTTTCCCGATCAGCTTTTCCAATTCCGCTAATAGTGCATCTACATCCGATAAGGCTTTAGCTATGGCTGTTTGTTCTTCAACGGAAGGTAACGCGATTTTGTAGTTTTTTACGTCATTACTGGTGATATTAGGATCTTTACGACTGCTGCTTGCTACACCTTTCCAATAATCAACATTGTAATTTAGTTCAGACAGCAAATAGTATGAATCTAACTTTTTTAGGCTTAGGCTTCACTGCGATTAGTGCTTGGTTTATAGCAGAAGGTTTTGTAATTAAGCCTGTTCGACCTATTTGATTGAAACCTCCATACATAGCCACTAGTACTGTACCGAAAGGATGCTTCTTTAGCCCAGTTTCAGAAATCGCCTCTTCAGTAATTAGTTCTTCTGAAGTTCCAATTAATGAGTTGTTCAAATCTGTTGTTTTGATCCAATTATTACTCCCCCCTACAAAATATCTGTCGTGCTGTGATCTTGGGGGGGTTGTACCACCGCCAAAGCTGCAGACTTGAAATAAAGGAGAAACAGCCCAGCCTTGTGGAATAATACCTACATCAGTTCTTTTAAAGCCTTCTGGTACTTGTTGTTCTAGAGCGCTCATTATTACCACTCCAATCCCATTGCTTTTAAGTGACCTGCGACTTTATCGCCTAGTTGATCAACCGATTTGGTGAGCGTTGGCAATGGTTTGCTATAGCGCTCTTCCAATTGCTTAACACGGTTTGCCATTTGTTGAGTAACACGCTCAATTTCAGCAACGATACTAGCTTGTAACGAGACTAGCCATTTGTCGTCTACTATCAGCGCTTTTACTTCATCAATAGTCAGTACCGAGTATTTGTTGAATACTAATAGATCCAACGCCTCTTGTGCTTCTTTCAATTCAGCCTTGACTGAGGCTACTTTGTCCACAAAAGCAAGGTACGACTGAACAACCTTAACCTCAGCTAAAAAAACAGAATCAGAGCCTATCTTCAGTGCTTCATTAACTTGTTTTAGCCCTTTTTCGAAAGCAGGCTTAATAACCTTGTTCTGGGACTTAATTTGTTTATCCAAGTCAAGATAGGTTTCCAATTGAAATTCTTGACTAGGTTCGACCGTTCCCAACAGAGCTTTAATTCCCTTGAGGGTAAGTTTGCCTTTTGCATTTTTGGCTAATTCAAAAACTGGAAACTCAGAAGCAGCTGTTAGTTGCTGTTGAAGTATTTCCACTTTTGCTTTTGATTCTTGGTACGAATCAAAAGATTGCTTATCCAAGCCTTTCCAAGCCAACTCGACAAAATCGTTAAGCGCAGCATTAGCCTCGGTCTTATTGCTGATCGATGAAAGCACCCCGTCATCCCCAGAGTGTTCTTCAACTAAGCTATCGAGAGCTTGATTGCTTCATCTAGCTTCGCCTGTAAATCATCTACATGTGCCTGTTCATCTGCAAAGTAACGAGCAATGATTAAGCTTGATGGAATAAGCTCAGCTTTGTATTTTTTCTTATCAATCACTAGGTCTGGGGTTTCTTTGAGCTTTTCACCTTTTTTAGCCACAAGTTCTCGTATCGTATTGCCTGCTTTCCAATCATCTTGCATCAATACATACACATCGTCTTGCATGGTATCCGCCCAGTAGTTCATTAAAATCTGGTAGATATCGTATTTGCTTAATAGGTCACTATTGGCGTATCCATTTAATAGTTGTTCTGAAATGTCGAAGATAAGCTCTTTCGGGCTATCACCTTGCTTAATTTCCTTGAGCTGAGCCTGTTTAACCCAGGCATCGAATGGTTTTAAGCTACGCTGGGCAAAGTTCTTAAATTCTTGGTGCGCCAAATGCGACTTTTCACTTCGCTTGCTTCAACTAACGCATTGCTATACCCATCACGAGCGGGTTCAAACAGTGTCGCACGAATGTTCGGGAGTACTTTCCAGTAGCGCTCTAGCGCATCAAGGTCACGATTTGGTATGCCTCCTTGCAGGTGCGCACTCAAATCGTGTAGATCTTCTGGCTCTGATGAGTCGATATAACGAGGAATATTTAAGTTGTAATCGTTAGCAGCGATCTCATCAATTGGCACTAGGCGACTGAAACGTTGAAGTTCTTGGCCTTTGGTAAACACATCGACAATTTTATGAATGTCTTGGCTGCGCAGACGGTTTTTATTGCCATCTTTAATAAAGCCTTTACTGGCATCCACCATAAAGATTGAACGGCCAGTAATGGTAGGCAGGGATTCATCGCCTTCTTTAAAGCCTGCAACCGCCTTTTGCGCATGCTCTTTATCAATCACGATAATACAAGCAGGAATACCTGTGCCGTAGAACAAGTTCGCAGGTAAGCCAATGATGCCTTTGATGTAGCCTTGCTTGATCAGGTTTTCACGGATGGTGGCTTCTGCATTACCACGGAATAAAACGCCGTGAGGCAAGATAACCGCGCCTTTACCCGTGCTTTTTAAGCTTTTTAGGATGTGCAACAGGAAGGTGTAGTCACCATTTTTTTCAGGTGGAATACCCCAGGTAAAGCGGTCGTATAAGTCGTTCTCTGGGTTTAAGCCACTGGTCCAGTTTTTGTTAGAAAATGGTGGGTTGGCGACACAGAAGTCAAAGGTTTTAAGCTGATTTGGGCCATCTTTCCACTCAGGCTCAGATAGGGTGTTGCCTTTAAAAAATTTTCGCAGTCGTATTGTCATGCAAAATCATGTTCATGCGTGCCAATGCACTGGTAGCATTATCTTTTTCTTGTCCAAAAATAGACAAGCCGCGAGGGGCTTCATCACTGGCTTTTAATAGCAACGAGCCAGAACCACATGTTGGGTCATAAACAGATGATTCTAATGGTGTATCCTTGGTAATTCCCACGACTTTCGCAAGAATACTAGACACTTCTGATGGGGTATAAAACTGACCTTTAGACTTACCAGATTCGGTCGCAAAATTGCGCATAAGGTACTCGTATGCATCGCCAAGCAAGTCATCGCCATCAGCACGATTGGCAGAGAGATCTAACCCTTGAAAGATACCGACTAATTTTGTCAGGCAATCTATCATATCTTTACCTTTGCCTAACTTGTCTTCGTCGTTAAAGTCGGCAACGTCAATCACGCCTTTAAGATCATTGGCTTCAGCAAGCGCTGCGATGATTTTATTTATTTTATCGCCAATCTCTTTATCACCTTTGGCTTCGATCATATCGTCGTAGCTCGCCCCCTCAGGCACTTTAATCATGCCACGACGAACACCCTTATATTTGTCCGAAACATATTTCATAAACAGCATGGTCAGCACATAGTCTTTGTATTGACTGGCGTCCATACCGCCGCGAAGTTCATCACAACTAGCCCATAGGGATGAATAGAGTTCTGTTTTTTTTATTGCCATGTTGGTAAAGCCTTTTTCAAAAATTGGGCGGTTATAACTTGTTAGTATCTAAGCCAGCGGCTATCAGACAGCAGTGAAGTTTCGCATTTTACTGAACTCCGTGCCATAGCTCGGGTTTAAATCCAGCTCATCACAAAGCTCTCTAGTAGTCCGTTTACTCAATTCATCATGACTGTATGAAAAACTCTGTTTTGTACTGATTACGTGATGCCGGGGCAAGTGCAATGGTAATTTAATCTATAATTGTTTGATTCATAGTGTACCTATTGCAGATGCGATTTTTCATTAGCTAATTTACCAAAATTAGCTAAGCGCTACTAATGGAAATTCTCTATAAATCAGACAATTGTTACCACACTAAAGGAACTATCAAGCAATTCGGAGAAACCCAGTCCCTGAGTGAATAGTTTTATGAACAAAAAAGATGGCTTGGCTTTTGGAGGTTATATAATCAATTAAATAGGTATCGAAAAATAGATAATTACGATAACAACATTTAATTGTGAATAGAATTACAATATTGTTCAAAATCACACTTTGAATAAAACGTAATATTGAACAATATGTAAATTAGTTAAAGTATTAATATTCCACTTAGATAATAGAGCGATTAATTATATTTATACTTCGTAAAACATCTCAATTAAGTTGGAATGAGAAACTTCAGGGCCTGAGAACTCATATTTAGCTCTATTACCAGTGCGGTCAATAGATAGTTCATTAAAATCAAATAGTGCTCTGTCAGCTAACTGTGAAGGACTAACATTTTGAACACTATTAAAAATATTTTCTACACGACCAGGGTTAGTTTCATCCCAACCAGCAAGCATACTCTTAATTACTTTTCTTTGAAGATTTTCCTGAGAGCCACACAAATTACACGGAATAATTGGGAACTTACAAATTTCAGCATACTTTGCTACATCCTTTTCACGACAATAAGTCAATGGCCTGATAACAATGTTTCGCTTATCATCACTAAGTAGCTTTGGTGGCATTGATTTGATTTTTCCGTTGTTGAACATATTCATAAACAACGTTTCCACAGCATCATCCATGTGATGCCCCAACGCAATTTTTGTTGCGTTTATTTCTTCAGCGAAAGTATATAGTGACCCTCTACGGAGGCGAGAGCAAAGTGAGCAAGTAGTTTTGCCTTCGGGTACTTTCTCTTTAACTATTGAGTAGGTATCTTTATCGATAATGTAATAATCGATGCCTTGTTTCTCTAGATATTCTGGAAGAATGTGCTCTGGAAATCCTGGCTGTTTTTGATCAAGGTTTACAGCAATAACATCAAAATTGATAGGTGCTACTCGTTTAAGGTGCAATAAAATATCAAGCATCACAAAGCTGTCTTTGCCACCTGATATTGCAGCCATTACTTTGTCACCTTCTTCAATCATCCCAAAATCTGTTACAGCTTTACCTGTCAGGCCTCGTAAACGCTTTTGAAGTTTGAGTTGGTTGTTAGATAGTTCTATCGTCATTTTAATGGAAACCCTACACACTCATAAAGGAGCAATTTTACTTAAAATACTTACTACTAGCCCAATGCTTGGTGCATTGTAGCATCAAAGGAAACAGCGCATTCTACAAAAGTAAATCCGCCAATAAAACCAATATTTATACTCTTTAGAGTAATCACTGATACAGCATAAACCGTTGTTAAGGTACTTCGTCGTGATCGCAGTGTTGTTGCCGGTAAGGAGGTGCATCTGTGAAAGGTGTATCAAGTCATTCATTGATTACTAACGTCACATTAAAATTTGTAAAGGATCTGGTGTGATCAAACACACGCTTTTCAATATTTAAGAGGGAACACTAACTAGAATTTACATATTAATAGTATTTTGTATAATTACACCCATCAAAATAAACAGTTAACACTCTGATATTAAAGGTATTTTTCAAAAAAACACCTTTCCTGATTCGTTGTTTTAATATGTATAAGGCAAAGACAGCTTTACCATGCTTGAGATCTTGATGAGCCTACAAAAGAGCGCACCGGTTGATTTCTCTCTTATCGCAGTAAACCTAGACCAAAAACAGCCTGGTTTCCCTGGTCACATCCTGCCTGAATACCTAGAGAGCCTTGGCGTTGAATACAAGATTGTAGAAGAAGACACCTACTCCATCGTTCAGGACAAGATCCCTGAAGGAAAAACAACCTGTTCACTATGCTCTCGTCTGCGTCGTGGCATCTTGTATCGCACAGCAAAAGAGCTAGGTGCAACTAAAATCGCTCTTGGCCACCATAGAGATGACATCATCGAGACCCTGTTCTTGAACATGTTCCATGGCGGCAAGATGAAGGCTATGCCACCTAAGCTAGTTTCAGATAACGGCGAGCACGTGGTTATTCGCCACTAGCGTACTGCCGTGAGAAAGACATCATCAAGTATGCTGAGATGCGTGATTACCCAATCATTCCTTGTAACCTATGCGGTTCTCAGCCAAACCTTCAGCGTCAAAACATCAAGCAGATGTTAAACGGCTGGGACAAACAATTCCCAGGTCGCATTGAGACTATGTTCCGTGCGATGCAAAACGTAGTGCCAAGCCACCTAGCGGACTTTGAGTTGTTTGACTTTAAATCGGTTGATAAAGACTCAGGCGTGATCAATGGCGGTGATATCGGTTTCGATAAAGAAGAGATGCCAGAGGTATCGACCAGCGAAGCGGTCGAGTTTGACCCTAAGCTTCAGTTAGACGTGACAAACATCTAAGCATAAAAAAGAGGACCTAGGTCCTCTTTTTATTTTTGAATATATGGCATAACTCTTTGAGTTGGCAGAGAAAGATTAGCCGTGACCCCGTCACTTAAATCACTCAACATCAGGATAGCTTTACCATACTCATCCACATCTATCAGCTTACCGTTAGACAGTGGGATATTCTGAATTGAGCCTGGCTTAAACTCTAGGGTCACACCAGAAATCTCTGGAGTAAACCAAGATGAGAACATGCCACCCAAGTTACCTAGCATGTCATGCATCTGCTCGGTACTTGTCTCAAGAGTTTGTTTATCTATACTTCCCTGCCAAGACTCTTTGGAAAGCACCACCAAAGAGTAATCACAGCGAGCCTCTCCTTGAGTGACGATATAGACCAGTGGATTCGCACTGCGCAGATTACTGTCTAAAGGAACGTTTACTTCACCATTGTCCGCAATCTTCAGCTCTTCATAATGCTCTTCTTTCTCCATCCACGCCTTTTTGATAGAGCATGGTTGTTTAGTGGCAAAATTAGTAAAGAACAAGCCGACCTTAACATCGGAATCAGGCTGTTTAATATTGTGTTTCAAAGGGGAGTACAGCTTGCTGTAGGTAAACATATACTCTTCAGCGTGAGCAACAGAGCTTGCACATAGAGTGGCAATCCCGGCCGCTACTAACATCTTTTTCATTTCACTGCCTTATGCGTCAAAGGTATTCGAACCTGGACGATGGTTGTTATCTTCTTCAGGCTTGTCTTGTGGTTTCTCTTCAGGAGTAGAACCAGAATCGTTGTCTGAATCATCAGAGCTTGATGGCCCTTTCGCTACGATCTGCAGGCGAATACCAAACATATTGCGATAGATAATGCCCTTCACGTGGAAGAAGAATGGCACAGCAATGATAAGGCCAAGGCCATACATCATTAGGCCAGCGAAGAACATCAGCATAGCCACAAGGTAGATAGTCGCCACAGCAAATAGGCGCTTGTTTACCCCACGTAGTGATGTCCATAGCGCGTTCATTGGTGTCATTCGCTTCTCACATACAAGCAAGATAGCATTACTAAAGGCAATAGACAGATAGAAAGACAAGAACGGGAAGATAGCACCGGCAACTGCTTGTAGAAGCAGGTTAATCATCGCAACCAGAATTACCGGAACAGTAAAGCTCAGCTTTAGTGATGTGACGAGTCTCAGTCTTAAGACCAGCCGCATGGCTCATGGCCATCATAGCAATGCCCGCATAGATAGGCGCAGTGATCACCTCGTAGCTAAAGTTAGCCACAAAGATAGATTGGAAAATCGATGGGTCTAACGTCTCTGGGTCTTGGAACATGTTCAAGATATTTGAAAGGTCTCCCACTTGCATCTTAAGCGCAAAGAAGAAGATGACGGCTTGGATCCCGATCAAGATAAGTACTGCAGGTGAGAAACGCAGTAGGTTTTGCATGGTAAGTTGCCATGCTTCGCGAATTACATCTAAAGATTTCAGTTCAAAATCGCCCGCCAATGCCTTATCAACACTGCCGCCTAGATTAAAATCTTTTTCTATCGGGTTACTCATGTATCTGTAAATGTCCTTGCTACATAAAGAAATTCGGCTCGCGCAAGTATACCCACTATCGAGAGTAAGGTGTATCCCTTTTACCACCTTGCATCGCAACGAATTCGTTACATATGATGTGTCGAAACCGTAACATCAGAGGTGCATTTCAAACTTTTATTGGATATAATTCTGAGCTACGTCACATTTTGATCCGATTAGAGTTTATAAAAGCAACAATGACAAACGCTGTACGTCTGATCCCAACACTTGCAATTGCCGCATCACTGGCCGCATTTCAGCTATCTGCAGAAGAGATCACCTCACAATTTGAAGAAGTGAACGCTGAAGAAGCAACGGAAAATCAGATTGAAACTCAATCCATCACCTTGTACGCCCCTAATAATCTAGTTCCAGTCGAAATACTGCACCAGTTTACCTCTGAAACAGGCATTCTGGTTGAGCAGCACGTGTATAACAATGTGCGCGACCCGAGGCAGACTAGTGAAGCAGTAAATAACGTAGACCTAGTAATCTTGCCATACAGCTTTTACCCAGGCCAAAGTACGATTGAACACTATTTTCAGCCGATCCAGCTAGAGAAGTTGACTCATAAACAAGAGTTTAAACAAGAATTGGCAGGCGCGAACCTTGCGCCATACAACCAATACTCAGTGCCTCTTCTTATTGAAGGTATGGGTGTCGCAACCAATGCGGACATGCTTCCGGCATCTATGGTAACGAGTTGGTCGGATCTATTAGATGCGCAATGGTCAGGGCAATTAATGTTTCCAAACGACTCTCAATCTATGCTTAGCGTTGCTTTGATGGAGCTTGGTTATTCCATCAATAATGCCTCTCAAAAAGAATTGACCGAAGCACGTCAATGGTTGGAATCGCTGGCTTCAAATACCGCTTTCCTTGCAGATAACGATCCTGAAATGCACTTCCTATCAGGTCGTGTGTCTATTGGCCTGCTAACCAATGCACAGGCTTATGAGGCGAACATCGAAGGCGGGAATATCGATATGGTATGGCCATCTGAAGGCGCGATTTTAGATGTGTATGCCCTATCTATCCTAGAGCACTCAGAGAATCACGAGCTCGCCTACGAGTTGATGAATTATCTGACTCGTAAAGAAACTCAGCTTGCATTGGCTAAACACACAGGCTTAACCCCGAATATTGAAGAGCTAGATATCGACAATGACACTTTGGTGGTTATTCCAAACCGAGTGATTGAGCAAGGCCAGTTCAAACTGACCACGCCAAACAACCGCTTTAGCTACGAAAGCAGCTTCCGTTTAGTTAAGAACCAGCTTCGTTTACAGGCAGAGTAACTCGTCCACAAGCTTGGGTACTTCAGCGCCTGCGCGCCCATAGCGTTTTTCAGCAAATTCTGTCTCTACTGCGCTCGGCTCTAGATTAATTTCTATAGTATGGGCGCCATACAACCTCGCCTCATGCACAAACCCAGCTGCTGGATACACCACACCAGATGTACCGATAGAGACAAACAGGTCTGCTTCTTGTATTGCTGAGTAGATGTAATCCAATTGCAGTGGCATCTCACCAAACCAAACAATATGAGGACGAAGCTGTTGCGGTATTTGACAGCAGTGGCACAGGTCACCAGTTTTGATATCTTGAGTTTGGTCGAACACCTGCCCTGACCCGCTACAGCGAGCTTTTAATAGCTCACCATGCATATGCACAATATTCTGTGTCCCGCCACGCTCGTGCAGATTATCGATATTTTGCGTAACCACAGTCACCTTACCATCCAGTTCTCTTTCGAGCCTACCCAAAGCAAGGTGTGCTGGATTAGGTTCAACTTGAGGGGTTTGCAGTTTTTCGCGGCGCTTGTTGTAGAAAGACTGAACCAGGTCTGGATCGCGAGCAAAACCCTCTGGCGTCGCTACATCCTCGATGCGATGATTTTCCCAAAGCCCATCCTGAGCCCTGAAGGTTTTAATTCCCGACTCGGCAGAGATACCTGCGCCTGTTAACACTACGATATTTCGATAAGGGAAATTCACCCGCGCCTCCTAGCAAGGTTTCAGATTTGTAGCACCAGAGTAACACCCATTCTTTGGGTTAATAAAGAGAGCCAAGTCGCATATTCAAACGAAATCAGTTGCATCTAATTTTCTGTTTTTGCTGAAAAAATTTCAGAATTGTGACTCTCTGCACTACACTTGCATCTGAATCAATGTTTATGAAATTCAGGCCTAAAAAAATCATGAGAGCAAAGTTGCAATCAAACCTGCTAATTTCTCTTTTCATATTTCTAGTTTCATTTTCTGTTCGTGCAGAATTTACCTACGACATCAACGACGAGCCAGAAGTCGATGAAGTTGCGCTTACTATTGCGTCGGAAATAGAAAAGATACCTGAGCCACTGTTTATGTCTGCCGATGACAGAACCAAGGTAGATCAATTGCTCAATGCAGTCATTCGTGAGCAAGCGGAAGACTCTGAGCGTTTTGCTACAGAGCTTCGTGCCTATCGCAAAGATTCTACCGATGAAAATTGGCGTATCGCTGAGAAGACATGGTTAACGCTGGCTCACTTGGGTGGAAGTAAAGAGAAGCTGATCAACCTGGCTCGCACTTCGACTCGCGATATGGTGACAGGTTTTGGCCCATCAGGCGTAACCCAGTTCAAACTGGAGTGGTATATCACTAGGCTGAACGGCGAGTTTCTTGTTCATTGGCAGATCCGCAGCTTTAAGGGCCTTATCAAAGATATCTTTATTTCACCTATCCCAGTTATCTGGGCGGGCTTGAAGGTATTGTTTATCTACTTTGCCCTGAATGGTGGCTGGCCAATAGCAAACGCCTGATTGAGGTATTTAGAAAGACTCAGTTAGAGCTAAATCAGAAGCCGCCACTATGGATTCGTTTGCTTTGGTATATCAGCAAGGCCAACCGAGCCATTGCGGTTCTAATTGCCATCACCCTATCACTGCGGGTGTTAGCAACCATACCTAGCCTCAGTCAGCTTATCGTACTTGAGATTTTCACTTGGTGGGTGTTAGGTGGCTCAATCGCTATCAGTTTTATTCTCGAGTTCGCCTATCGAAACAGCAGAAGCTCATCCAAAGAGATAGTAGCACTGCGCCTTTCCACCATACGTTGGTATGTGTGGAGCTTTATCGTGGTGGGCGTAATCCTGCAGATTCCCACCGCACAGTCGGTAAAGGCACCATCTACCACTGGATCTCGACCTTAGTGTTGGTTTGGTTTGTCCTTATCTCTATTCGCGTGCTCAAAAAATGGCGCCCTATCATCTTCCGCAGACTAGAGAAGATGCAAGAGAAACCTGTATGGGTAACCTGGGCGGAGCGAAATAAAGAGACCTTCCTACTTAATATCGCGGCATCTGTTATCGGCATCATCTATATCATGGTTGTAACCTGCCAAGGTATGGTGGTGAGCAAGCTTTCAACCTACACCTTCTTTAGCCAAGGTCTTGCTTACTTGTTTAAGATTGAGGTGGCGAAACAGAATGAGAGTGAAGCGCAGGCGCAGAATCTCGTACGTATTCGCGGTGATGAGGCGTTCCAATACGTTACTCCAGGTCATGAAGACAGCACCTTGATTGATTATGCTCGCGATGAGTTCAAGAACATCTCAAAGTATGTGCTTTCCAACAATCCTGCGGTATGTGTGGTTTCCGGTGAACGTGGGATAGGTACAACGACCTTCCTTAAGCAACTTCTGCATAAGGTTAAGAACGCAACACCTATCTATCTCAACTGCCCTTACGCTGGTTACAGCGAGCTTATCCAGGAGTTTGCCGAGCAGCTTGGTCTTGAGCGTGATGCGGGCGAGATCCAGATCTTGACCCATCTTCGCAAAAGCGAAGAGAGCTATCTGATCGCACTAGATAATGGTCAGCGCCTCGTTAAGCCTATGGTGGGTGGCCTTACCGGTCTTATTAAGTTCACTAACCTGCTACGTCGCTCTAAGAAGAATCACCGCGCTATATTAGCGGTAGAGAAAGCTAGCTGGCGATTTGTAGACCGCGCCCGTGGTGAGCGTCTGCTGTTCGACTGGGTCACCTTCCTGCCTCGTTGGAATGAACAACAGGTGGCTGAACTGCTAGAGTCTCGCATCAATCAAGGCGAAGATAGCCGCGTCTCTTTTGAGGGGCTAGTAGTACCTAAGCAGTGGGACCATGAAAACATCAGTGAAGAAGAGCGAGCTCGTAAGGGTTTCTATCGAATTCTTTGGCACTATGCGACGGCAACCCTACCGTATCGCTGCGCTTCTTCCGTTTGTCGTTGCGTCGCAATAAGAGCGACGAATCTGTGGTTGTAAGACTCTTCAGAGCGCCTGAGTCTCAAGAACTTGAGTCTATGCCTAAGCCTATGCTAGCTGTACTACGCTCTATCGTGCAGTTAGAGGTGGCAAGCCAAGAAGAGTTATCAGAGTGTACTCAGCTCTCTCATGCTGAGGTCCTAGGCACGCTGCGTTACTTCCAGAGCCGCGGCTATATCGAGTGGAATGAAGATAAGGCTAAGATTTCGGATCACTGGTTCCGTCACATCACAAACGTTCTTCACCGTCAGCACCTATTGGTAAAATAATATGCAGAAGATTTTATTATTTGTCGTTATCGCCCTACTCAGCACCCCAACTTGGGCGGTGGAAGAAGTACCAAATATCGACTCTATCCAAGAGTTTGCTAGCCTGATCCGCTGGGGCGGCGTACTTTTCTCTATCGTTATTATCGCCTGTACTTGGGTACTACTTAGATTTATCGACTCTATTGTAGAAAGCGTCAGTGCGCAGTTTGTACAGTATCGAATGCTACTGCAAAAGGCGCAGTCTTTCTTCCAGTTCTTTATCTATGTCACCGCCGGCTTGGTGGTGTTTATGATTAGTTTTCGAATCAACGATCATATCCTAGCCCTTATCGGTGGTACGCTAGCGGTATCGGTCGGTTTTGCACTTAAAGACTTGGCTGCATCCTTCATCGCGGGTCTAACGGTTATGATCGATAGACCTTTCCAGGTTGGTGACCGAGTTACGTTCGAAGGCAATTATGGTGACATCATCACTATCGGTTTGCGCTCGGTGCGCATGCGAACACTGAACGATGACATCATCACTATCCCAAACAACAAGTTCCTGAATGAAGTCACCGTCAGTGGCAACTACGGCGCGCTGGATATGCAGGTAGTGATTCCCTTCTTCGTTGGCATTGAACAAGATATCGACCTTGCTCGTGACCTGATCCAAGAAGCGGCATCCTCGAGTCGCTATATCCACCTGCCAAAACCTGTTGTTGTTTTGGTCAAACAGACCATTTCTGACAACTATTTAGCCATTCAATTGACCTGTAAGGCTTACGTTGTGGATACCGCCTATGAGAAACTATTCGAAACCGACATTACCCTGCGCGTAATGAAAGAATTCCGTAAACATGGCATTACCCCACCGCGAATTGCGGTTAATGCCTCTTAAGGTAAGACTATGGCTCGAATCATCTTATACACATACAAGAAGCAGCAAAAAGAGTTGCTGTTCTCCTATCAGCAATTTCGCACTATTCACGAAGCGGTTGCCGATGCTGAAGGAATTGATATTAAAGAGTTCCTAAAAATGGAACAGCAGATCGAAGCGGTATCAGATACAAAAGCCGCCAGAGACTATAGAGATAACTACTTCAAACAACTCGGGTTTGGAAAGATCACTCTAAAACCGAAAGAGAACAGACCAATCGGTAAGAAGTAAAAACAACAAAGGGAAGCAACTGCTTCCCTTTGTTTTATCTCCAACACTCATGTCATTCAGACATAAGATTTATTTGGCAATTAAAGCGCTTTATATAGCACTTTATTTGAAGCGATTTGCTCACGAGCGACTAGCTCAAGCTCTACTAGCTTCTTAAGTGCACCAGTTGCCCAAGATGCCGCTTTTGCGTCTTCTTGACCCGCTTCAAGGCCGATGCCTTTCGTTGATGCCTTCAGCATTCTTAACAACGATGTCTAGAACTTGTTGTTGCTTAGGAGTCAAAGCGATCTCTACTTTGCTCGGTGCAACTGCTTCAGTTTTAACTTCCTTGATCTCTACTGCTGCTTCCTTAGTTGGGCGTGCTGACGCCGGTGCAGCTTTCACAAATTTACGCAGTTTGTTCTGAACGTTACGTTTGTGTGCAAGTCTCATTTAAAAGGTCTCCTGTACGCTGCTTCTCAGCAGGGAAGAAAATTTGAAGCGCGATTTATACCAAAATCCCCAGGTTTTTTGTAGGTAAAATTGGCAAACAGCGTTCTACTTCACCTTTTTGAAACACTATCGTTCATAAATAATACAAAAAAGGCGTTACAGATAAAATCTGTAACGCCTTTTGCAAATTCTTGACGCTTACTTGATATTCAAGAAAGCTGCACCGCGAACGCCGCCTGAGTCACCGTGTTTCGCTTTGATGATCTTAGGGCATTTAGCCACAGACATAAGGTATTTAGGCACACGCTTTGGCATTTCTTCATAGATAAGCTCAAAGTTTGATAGACCGCCACCTAGAGGAACTACGTCTGGGTCGTATGCGGTGAAGATGCCCGCAAAACAGATAGCAAGAAGCTCCATAAAGCGGTCAACGTGCTCGACAGCTTTAGCTTCGCCTTCGTTGTATGCATTGATGATATCGATCGCTTTCTTCTGCTCTTCATAGTAGTGAGCGTAAAGAAGCTCGAAGCCACGACCAGAAAGATAGCTGTCTAGACAACCCTTCTTACCACAACCACAGCCAAGTAGAGGTGCGTTCTCACCAAGGTGGAACCAAGCATCGATAGGAAGACGTGTATGGCCAAGCTCACCCGCGACGTGGTTACGACCTGAGTATGCTTTACCATCATGGATGATACCGCCACCGAAACCGGTACCTAGGATCAGACCCATTACGCAAGGCTCATCTTTAAGTTCATCATCCAAGCTTCAGAAAGTGCAAAGCAGTTAGCGTCGTTTTCAATCTTAACTGGGCGACCAATCTTAGCTTCTAGGTCAGCACGAAGTGGCTTACCCTTTGCTGCTGGAACGTTTACCGTAAGAACCGTGCCATCACCTGCATCTTCCATACCAGGAAGACCAAGGCCAACATGACCTTCAGTACCGAACTCTGCGTCGTACTTTTCTACAAGACCCGCTAGCGTATCTACTAGTTTCTGGTAGTCATCACCAGGTGTAGGTACGCGTTCCGTTGCTAGACGCTCTAGTTTCTCGTTAAACGCACCAAATTCAATCTTAGTGCCGCCGACATCAAAGCCGTAATACATCATTCTCTCCCCAAAATCAGGATTCTTTTTAACCGCGAATTAAAATGCATTATCCAGATATGCGCCCCTACTTTCCGTGACGACTCGCATAAAATGGGTTGAGAGAAATCAAGCGTATAGATATCAGTCAGTCGATAAAGCCTTGAAGTTTAGGTCTGGTAAAATCTCGAGTGCCTTGGGTTTTGGTCAGCATGTAGCTCTCTGTAACCACCTCAAACCACTCAACAAGTGTACTACTTGCCTCAGTAAAGCCACTGTTTGCTAGAACTATACCTGCCACCTCACAGGTAGCCAGTTGCTGCTCGTGTATCGCCTTTCTCATCACATAGTCAGAGATAGACTTCTCGCTGATAGAGATACATGGAATGTTTTGCAGATACTCAGATTTTCGATAGATGCGCCTAGCCTCGCGCCAACTGGCATCTAAGAAGATAAACAAAGGCGTTTTTTCCAAAGTAGCTATCTGTTTTGGCTCAATAACCGAATTGCTCTCCACAAGATAGTTCTCTGGAAAAACCAACACTGGCTGATATTTGTCTGATTTGAATAGACTTTCTAATTCGGCAGGTCTATCTGTTCTGTGCCACTGAAAGGCATAGGTGTCTTCACAGATATCTGCGATTAAACGCCCGGTATTACTTGGCTTAAGTACCTCGTTTTCTGAGTACAAGATAAGTGATGCAAAGCCTGATAAGGCTCGGGCTGAAATTGACATAGACAGTATTTTTTGCGACTCTGCATCTATTGCAGCGATCCACTTTTGCTCCTCTTGCGTTAAAGGGTTTAGTGGCATTATTCAGTCGCTGTTCAATCAAGCGATGTACCGCATGGATTCGCATATTAATGCTGCCTTTGTATAAATTGGTTAAGCTATTTTAAGGCGGGCAAGCATAATTGACCGCTAGGCGATTGTCACTCTATTGGAAGAAGTTAGATGGATAGTAACCTTCTCAGATTCACCGTTTTTCTTGGCGTACTTCTCATCTGTATGCTGATAGAAACCATAGTGCCTAGGCGCACGCTTTCTCAACCTCGATGGTTTCGCTGGCTGAATAATCTTAGCCTTGTGGGCTTCAACTCTATCGTACTGCAACTGACACTTCCGCTGCTGGCATTGGAAGCTGCAATCTGGGCGCAGAGCCAGCAAGTTGGGCTACTGCGTATGATCGAGCTTCCACTATGGCTCTCCGTGATTGTCAGCCTTATGGCTATGGATATGATCATCTATTGGCAGCACAGGCTATTTCACACCATTCCTGTTCTTTGGGCTTTGCACAAAACCCATCATTCAGACCAAGACATAGATGTAACTACTGGAGCTCGCTTTCACCCTATCGAGATATGGCTGTCTATGGTTATCAAGATTGCAACTGTGGTAATACTTGGAGTTCCACCTGTTGCTGTGATTGCCTTTGAGATTATCCTAAACGCATCGGCTATGTTTAATCACAGCAATATGCGCATTCCTTATGCAGTTGATACTTGGGTTCGTAAAATCTTGGTTACTCCTGACATGCACCGCGTTCATCACTCTACAATTCGAGCTGAAACCGATTCAAATTATGGGTTTTGTCTTGCGATATGGGACCGCATATTTGGTTCCTATATCGAGCAACCAAAGTTAGGGCATCTAGATATGGACATTGGCATTCATCAGTTCCGTCGTCCCAATGAGCAGCGCTTAGACAAGATCTTAACCCAGCCTTTTAGGGAAGATTCATGAAATACCAATTCGCCTTGATTCTGGCGTTAGCGCTCACTGGGTGCGCGTCAGGCCCCAAAGAAAACCCACAGGCCAGAGTCAACATGGCAGAGCTCAATAAGCAGCAGGCACAACATAAAGACCACCTGTTCCTGTTTTATGAGCGCTGGCACAACACTCCTTATCGCTTAGGAGGACAGAGCCTTCGCGGAGTGGATTGCTCCGCGTTCGTGCAAATAGCCTTTGATGAGGTATTTAAACACCCACTACCACGCACCACAGATAAGCAGAGCGATATGGGTGAGTCTATTGATTATGAAAACCGCGAGTTTGGTGACCTAGTCTTCTTTAAAACTGGCATAAAGATACGGCACGTGGGTATCTATATTGGTGACAACAGCTTTATGCACGCCTCTACTTCGCGCGGTGTGATCATCTCTCGTCTCGATTCTCCATACTGGGCAGACGCATATTGGCAAACTAGACGCGTACTGTGAGGCCGTGATCAATTTTTAGGCACCGATTTGGTGCCATAATCTACACTATATACGGTAACCAATTATGAGGGCGACTTGATGTGGCAAGCGATATCACAGCAGCTTTCAGATGTCTTGATGTTTGAATTCAAGATAATGGAGAAAACTCGCATTAGCTCAGGCGATATCAGCGAGAGCTATATGATCAGCGATGGAGAGCAGCGCTACTTCGTTAAGATCAACGGCAAAGAATTCCTCTCCAACTTTTCTGCAGAGGTCGATGATCTGGCAGAGTTGCGTGATTCCAACACGGTTACCGTTCCAGAGATTGTTCATCTGGGCAGTTCAAAGGACGCTTCTTTTCTTATCCTCAACTATCTCCCTACACGTCCTCTCGCTGAAGAGAAATCCAGTTATCAATTTGGTAAACAACTCGCTGAGCTTCACCTATGGGGCGATCAAAAAGAGTTTGGTTTCGATAACGACAACTATATTGGCAGCACCCTGCAACCTAACCGCTGGCAAAAGAAATGGTGCCAGTTCTTTGCCGAGCAACGCATAGGTTGGCAATTACAGCTTTTAAAAGAGAAAGGTATAGAGTTTGGGGATATCGACGAGATCATAGATAGCGTTAAGTATGCCCTTGCTAGTCACAAGCCTAAGCCGTCGCTACTGCATGGTGATATCTGGTATGGCAACTGCGCTGAGTCACCTTTCGGCCCCATCTGCTATGACCCAGCCTGCTACTGGGGTGACAGTGAATGTGATTTGGCGATGACCGAGCTGTTTGGTGGTTTTCCGCCAGCATTCTATGAGGGCTATCAGAGTGTGTTACCGATAAAAGCGGGCTATGAAGATCGCAAGTCCATCTATAACCTCTATCACGTACTCAATCACTGCAATCTCTTTGGCGGGCACTATTTACAAGACGCACAGGTGCGCATCGACAAGTTGATCCGCCTGTACGCTTAGATTGATGGCGACATCAATAGGAGCAAGACAATGAAAGACTACGCCGAACGACACGTTACCTGTCCGCACTGTGGACAAAGCATCACAGTGGCAATCGACACAACACAAGGCAATCAAGACTTCTACGATGACTGCCCTGCCTGTTGTCATTCAATACACATGAATATGTATCTCGATGAGGTTCGTGATAAGGTCGAATTAACGATAGACGCCGACGACGAACAGATATTTTAGTTACGCGGTAACCAAATCAAAGTCGATTCGCCAGAACACGCTCCACAGTATCCACAATAGCTTGGGTTTGAGGGTCTACCTCAAGGTTTACCAAGTCTCCTACGCTTCTTTGCCCAAACAAGGTACGTGTTAAGGTTTCTGGGATGAGGTTTACGCTGAAGCGATTCTCTTTCACTTCACCAATAGTCAAAGAACAGCCATCCAGTCCAATATAGCCTTTCGGTAAGATGTATCGCATCTGCTCGCTTGGTGCTTCAAACCAGATGGTTTTGTTATTTGGTGAGGTCACCACATCCACGACCTTTACTGTAGAGACAATATGACCCGACATGTTGTGGCCACCTATCTCATCACCAAATCGAGCCGCACGCTCTATATTGACCGAGTCACCAACAGTTAACGCCCCTAGATTAGTCAGATCCAAAGTCGCTTTCATTAAGTCAAAAGTAACAACACTTCCCTCTACTGAGGTGACTGTCAGGCAACATCCATTATGGGCAATAGAGGCGCCTAGATTAATGTCTGATGAGAGGTGTCTAGGGAGCTCAATAACGTGAGTGCTAAAGTCCTGTTTCTTTTTAATATCAATGACCTTAGCCATTCCTTGAACAATACCAGTAAACATAAATACCTCTCGATTTTGGTTGGTTTTCGTACTCGGCTGAATTACTATTCACGCTCTCAATTTTTCCACTCAGGATCCCACATTGCACCGATATAAGAAAGAAGCCAAAAGCCTTATCAAACTCGCCACCCCGGTACTTATCGCTTCAGTCGCACAAACCGGCATGGGCGTTGTAGATACCATAATGGCCGGTGGCGTGAGCGCAACCGATATGGCCGCCGTGGCGATCGCTTCGAGTATTTGGTTGCCTTCTATCCTGTTTGGTATCGGGATCTTGCTAGCTCTAGTGCCTATTGTGGCGCAGCTCAATGGCCGCGGACATCAGCATAAGATCGCTAACGAAATTCAGCAAGGGGCCGCGCTTGCTGTTTTCATTGGTTTTCCTATTGCACTGGTGCTTTTGCAAACCAAAAACATTCTCGGAATGATGGATGTCGACGCGAAAATGGCTGAAATAACAATCGGCTACATGCATGCCATGTTGCCGGCCATTCCTGCGTTCTTATTCTTCCAAACCTTGCGTAGCTTTACCGATGGTATGTCTCTAACCAAGCCTGCCATGGTAATTGGCTTCCTAGGCCTACTTATAAACATCCCCCTTAACTACATTTTTGTATACGGTAAACTTGGCGTTCCGGCTCTTGGCGGAATGGGTTGTGGCGTCGCCACAGCGATCGTTTATTGGGTGATGTTTGGCATGCTGCTATTTTTCACGCTGACGTCCAAAAAGCTGGAAAAGGTTGGCTTGTTCAAAACCTGGCACAAACCCAAGTTGCAAGCGCAAATCCGCCTATTCAAACTCGGTCTACCAGTAGCACTGGCTATTTTCTTTGAAGTGACTCTGTTTGCCGTAGTGGCGTTATTAGTCTCGCCTCTTGGCCCTATCGTGGTCGCGGCTCACCAAATAGCAATAAACGTTTCTTCTATGGTGTTTATGTTGCCTATGAGTATTGGTAATGCGGTGAGTATTCGCGTTGGCCATAAGCTTGGTGAAGAGGATACCGAAGGCGCCAAAATCTCAACCCATGTTGGGCTATTGCTCGGCCTTGGATTGGCCGCAGTAACCGCGGTAATAACCGTGCTATTTAGAGAGCAAATAACCGACTTATATACAGATAACCGCGCAGTGACTGCGATATCAGTACAACTGCTGCTGTTCGCCGCTGTATATCAATTTAGCGACTCAGTTCAAGTAGTCGCTGCTGGTGCGCTTCGAGGCTACAAAGACATGCGCTCTATCTTTAACCGTACCTTCCTATCCTACTGGGTAATCGGCCTACCTTCAGGCTATATACTGGGCTCCACTGATTGGATAGTGGAGCCTATGGGAGCATACGGGTACTGGTATGGCTTCATCTTCGGTCTTACCACTGCTGCTGTTTTGCTAGGCATGCGACTTCTTTGGATGCACAGGCAACAGCCTGAAGAACAGCTTAAATTCGCAGCGAGATAAACAAACCTCAACATATAGGGCTAAGTGATATAAACTACTTAGCCTCTTTTTTATCTAATAGAATCATAAAGTTACGTAACCATCATGTTTGCCAGTAAATGTCAAATTACAGCCACATATAATTAGTTATAGTGCGCTAAGACAATATATATTTTAATTCATTCTCTATAACCTACTGATTTTTCTAGACTCAGATCATATACATTCATGCTTCAAGGGTTAAACTGATTGTAACAGTGCAACCTTATGCTGATACCAATCAGCGATATGCCCACTCTATCGAGGATATACAAATGCTTAAAGCCGTCATCTTTGACATGGATGGTTTAATGATCGACTCTGAGCCGTTCTGGCGTCAGGCACAATTAGAGATATTTCCAAAGTATGGAGTATCCCTCACAGAGCAAGATACCATCGACACCACAGGCGTACGCATCGATAACATTGTCGAAATCTATTACGCAAAACAGCCTTGGGCTGGAACGAGTCAGTTTGAAGTTTGTGAAGAGATCAGCGACCGCGTAATTGAACTAATAAAAGCACACAAGCCTGCGATGGCAGGACTGAAGTCTCTGATCAGGGAACTTAAAACCCTAGATGTTAAGTTGGCTGTCGCTTCCTCTTCACCAATGAAGCTAATAGTCGCAACGCTAGACGCTTTAGACCTCACCAATCACTTCGATGCGGTTCAATCGGCCGAAGCGCTAGAGTACGGAAAACCTCACCCCGAGGTTTATATCAATACCGCAAACGCTCTGCATGTGTCCCCTACTGAGTGCCTAGCATTGGAAGATTCATTAACTGGATTGTTGGCAGCGAAGGCAGCTCGAATGAAAACCATCGTGGTGCCTGAGAATGCGTTTATCGATAGACCACAATGGAGCATTGCCGATCACAAGCTGGCTTCTTTAGAAGAAGTGACGCTAGATATGGTGAAGAACCTCTAGATCAAAAAAGAGCGGGATATACCCGCTCTTTTATTTTGTGTATTGGAGTTAGAAGAACACTCGACCACGTACGCCGAATACTAGGGCTGTATCTTCTGAAGACATCGCTGGATTATGGATAAACTGTACATCAGGTGTTAGCTGGAAATGATCACCAAACTGCATGTTGTAATACAACTCTGCTGTCACTTGGTCATCATCAGCGAATGACTGCAAGGTATCACTGTTCGTTTCTGACCAGTTCACAGCAAAACCTAAGTTGTTCTTAGGTGCTCCCAATCCAAAGTACCCGAAACCGACAGAGATAGACTTGTCGTACAGAGCAACATCACCCTCTGAGAAACCACCACGAATAAACGGCATGATTTGTGGAGTGACAAAGGTGCTATATGAGAAATTAATACCTTGACCTGAATCACCACCAATCACAGTTCCATCATCCAATACGGTTGAAGAAAGACTATGACGAGAACCTTCATCCATATGCCAGAACGTCACGTGGAAGTTTTCTGTATATATTTGATCTTGTGAGGCTGTCCAACCCAACTCTAAAGTTGTGAAGTAAACCGCGTCGCTACCAAATGCAGTATCAAAACCGTCAAAAGATATCGTCAGACTTACCTTTGGCATCGGCAATACCCGCTACAACATAGAAGTTGTCACCAATCATGTGACCACCAGACAGAGCTAGGATACCATCATCAGGTAGCCCCATAGCACCAGAACCAGTAGAGAATGCTAGGTTGGTGAAGCCTGTCCAAGGACTTGCTAGCGCGTAAGTGTCAACGTAGTTGGTCACATCTTGCCAACCAAATTGAATAGTACCTCGACCACCATTGATTTTTTGCTTCCAGTTCAAGTCCGTTACCCGAAAACCTTGGTCACTGAATGCTGGAGCAATCATACCAACATAACCAATGTTGTCTTGAGCTTGGAATGTAATACCTGAATAGTCTTTAGGTGCATTGTCAGTGTATGCATGGCGATGTTCAATCTTCCAAACTAGCCCACCGGTATTACCCGACTCTTTACCAACTAAGTTCCATTGACCATAGACACGAGCTACGCCAGACGCAGAAGAAGCACTGTCGCCAGTTGAACCATTCGCACTTGTTAAACCCAATGCAAAATAATCCGCACCAAAGGTAAACCCTTTGTCCGCTAGATTCTCACGCCAATCTTTTTGGTCAGCTTTCTGAGCTGCAATGGTGTTTTCGACCGAGTCTGGGCCTTCAAAGTTCGCACCTTCCGCCATTGCAAGCGTTGAAGATAGCGCAAGAATAATACCGGTAGAGATTTTTGAAACCTTAGCTGTCAGAGCCATTCTGAAACCTTCATAGTCTGGAAATTTGTCGATACTTTACTGTCAGTAGACTAGCGAAAATAGCCAATTGACGACAACACGCAATACTGTTTAATCACATCTCGTAGTTTTCTACAAGATCAGCATTGATTTGATAGACCGCTTCCACGTTACTCGCACCATCACTGTAGTTAACATCTTGTTTAACCGCTTGGTTGAAGAGCTCACCTTCAACCCATACTGGTGTGGCAAGACTCACTAGCTCGATACTGCGGGTATTCAACCAATACGATCTGATTTGGTGGTGGTGGCGGTGTATGGATACACGCACCGGCAGTTGGCACTAAGAAGAACTTAGTCACCTTGGTCCCTTCCATCTCAACCGGAGTGATAAAACCAGGAATGCGGTGTTTTTTATCAAGAATGGCCTTATTTGGCTGAGTGGCCGAGGCCATACGTTGCTGTTTTATCTGCTCTCTCATTGAGAACAAGTGATCAACATCAATACCCTGCTTCTTAAGACTCACTCGAATCTCAGCAATGTTCTGCTTCGCTTCCTCAGATGGCTGAAAACCAGGTTCATTTAGCGAAGCTTCATAACGGGCTATGGTGCTAGGTCATAAAGTTGATTAGAGTCCAATGTGGCAAATGGGTCTTCCACTCGCTCAACTTGGGGAACGAGATCTTGCCAGTAAGTTGGCTTCATCTCTTGGGCGTTTACAGTTGTCCCTAGCGAAAATAAAAGCGCGCTTCCTAGCATGAATCGTTTCCAAAGTTTCATCAGACTACCTCATGGAAATGAAGGCAGAGCAAGTGCCCTGCCTATTTATCTTAGATAAAAATTAAGTATAACAATGAATTACATTTCGTTACGGTAGATTTTACCGTCTTTCATTACTAGCTTAATGGTGTCGATTCTCTTGTACTCAGGATCAGCATCAAACCACTTATCCGTTGCACCAATAACCGACATGTCTTCAAGTGGGTTACCATCAACCAGCAGAATGTCCGCGATTGCATCTTTTTCGATAACACCTAGTTTGCCTTTAGCCGTACCGCGAGGACCAGACATCGCCAGCATCTCACCTGCGGTTGAAGTCATCTGCTTCAGTACCTCGAAGTTGCTACCAAATGCTTGCGTACGCCACCAAATCTCGTAGCGACGCGCACGCTCAGCATCCGAGTTAGCTCCCACATAATCTGATGCGAACACTACTTTTACATCGTTCTCAAGAAGGCGCTGACCATAGTCGCCATACTTCTCTTGAAGCACCGCTACCATAGGCAGTTTCTCTTTCGGCATTAGGGGGTTCTTAGCTAGGTCTGGAGATAGCCCCCACATCTGAGGAACTACATATCCGCCTTCTTTCGAGATACGCTTCATAGTGTCATCATTGATGAAAAAACCGTGCTCAAAGGTTTTAACACCACAGTCCAGAAGACGATTAACCGAGCGATCGTTGAAGGTGTGCGCTGCAACATAGGTGTTCCAATCTTTGGCAGCTTCTACGATGGCACAGGTTTCCTCTACTGAGTATTGAGTGGTATCGATTGGGTCAAAGCGAGATGAACCACCGCCACCAGCCATGATCTTAATCTGAGATGCACCGTTACGAAGGTTTAGACGAGTAGCACGCAGCACTTCAGGCACGCCATCAGCTACGTTACCAATGCCCATACGCTCGAAGTTAGATATGTCGCCTTGCTGTGCCGTAGAGAAGCCAGCATCAGCGCGGTCTCGGAAGTCACCGTGACCTGAGGTTTGAGAGATAAAACCACCAGATGGATAGATACGTGGGCCTTTTACATTGCCTGCTTCAATCTCACGCATCAGACCAAACGCTGGACCACCCATATCACGCACTGTGGTAAAGCCATCATCAAGGAAGCGCTCTGCAACCGTGATGGAGTTAATTGAAATGTCGGTAATATCTTTATTGTGCTCAATATCACCAAAGTTGTAGTTGATCATAACGTGCGCATGGCCGTCGATTAGACCAGGCATTAGGGTCTTGCCTTCACCGTCGATAACCACTGCATCGCCTTCTGCCTTGATCTCTTTCGATGAGATTTGAGCGATCTTGTTATCAACAACCATAACGTGGTGATCTTCATACAGTTTCTCTTCTGTACCGTTAAAGATATCTACATTCTTAAAGATGGTTGTAGCAGCGCTTGCTGAGAACGCAGCAGTCATCGATAAAGCAACTGCAGACAATTTTAATGCTTTTTTCATGTTTGCTTACCTATAAGCCAATGAGGTGAACTGGTTTACTCAAATCCGTGATAAAACAACAATTCCATCTATCAGCGTACGTATTGAGCTTTTATCGCATCGTTTTCATTGATAACAAAAATGAAACCAACAGAAACAATTACTTAACCTCAATAACTTAGGAAAGATTTTATAGAAAAGCAAAACGATAAGATTGCCATTTGATGACACTTAAAAAGAAAATGTAGGAAAATTAAACTGTAGATTATCAAAAATATAACTATCTGTTTTATTACGAAAGTTTCCAGGCGTTATGTTATAACGTCGCTTAAATGCTCGAGTGAAGTGCGCAGCATCAGAATATCCGTATTTACTAGCTATGAAGGTAATAGTCTCGTCGCTCGAGAGAAGCTCTTTTTCAATTATCTCGAAAGTCATGTCATCAACCAACTCTTTGTAAATCACCCCCTCTTTCTCCAAGCGACGTTGCAAAGTTCGAACATTGATTCGAAGGATCTCAGCGGCCAACTTTATCGGCAGTTTTCCACCTGAAAGATAAGGCGTAATAGCGAGCTTTAGCAACGAAACAAAATCCATTTGCTTAAACTTGATAGCCTCAGCTTGGAGCAAGGCTCTCTTACGCCTGTATTTGATCACTGGCTTAGTTTTTGCCACTTCATCAGAGAGTTTGATTCCAGTGACCGAGCGTTCTTGGATAAAGGTAATGCCATTCAGGGTTGGTAAAGAGTGATAGATCTCGACATCCTCACTCACAATGGAGATTTGATTCGGCAACCACTTCATGTCGGTAAGGCTTCTAACAAACTCCACCATGAATAGGATCGAGAATAATTCCGCATACTTAAACCAAAGTGCGTGTTGTTCAGATTTTTCGCGGGCAATCCAAAAACTACCCCCTATCTCTATCGGGTAAACATTAGAGTTAGGTGAGATTACTTTTAGTAACTCTGATAGATTCTGAACAGCCTCCACAACACTCTCACTCTCAGGCAGTTGAGAAACAACGGATGGAATGTACTGTTCACGGATACCTCGCCAAAAAATGATCCCAAGTTCAGCCATCGTGAAATGTTTTCCCAGCAGTTCGAAGACATTCTTTAGCGCGGATTCTGGGAGGTAGTCATAGCTCACCTGTCCTGCAATATCATTGGGAATGGTCGCTTCGCGCAAAAGATCGTAAGCCCCTTTATCTATCTGTTTCAAAAGGGATACAAAAAAACGCATATCCTCTAGGCGGATAAGGTTCAGTGATTCTGTATTGCTAGGCATTGCAAGTCCATTTTGGTAAACCCTATATCAGGATGGCAAAATACCATTAAAAATCAACAGGTTTCATAACTCGTTAAACCGCTCGATTTCTAAACCTTAGTTTGTCTTCAGTCAAACCACCTCCTTTGGAATACCATCGACGCTCTAGAGCAAAAAGACAAAGGGAATGAAATGGAACTTAACCTTGCAAACAAAAACGTGGTGATTACCGGCGGATCAAATGGGATCGGAGCCGAAATAGTAAGAACCTTTGCACAAGAAGGTGCCAATGTATGGTTTTGCGCTCGAAACCAACTCCGAATCGACAAGATGTGCAGCTCACTTGGAGAAAAGGTACAAGGTCAATCGGTTGATATTTTGGATACTAACGCTTTTAGCCGCTGGATAGATTCGATTCCTAGAATCGATATCTTCGTCGCTAATGTAAGCCCCATCTCCGATGATTGGTCAGAAATGGTAGAAACCGACATCTTGGGCACTCAAAAGAGTATCGAGCTCGTTATTCCCAAACTGCTTCATTCACGAAGTGCTGCCATTACTTATATAGGCTCGAAAGCCAGCAGTGTTACCATTGCAGGTGCAAATGCTTATGGTGCCGGTAAAGCAGCAATGGCTCACTATATGAAATCGCTGTCACTGACCTACGCCTCAAAGATCAGAGTGAATACCGTCTCTCCTGGCGACACTTATGTTGAAGATGGTTTCTGGGGCAAATTCAAACGCGAGAATCCACAAGATTTTAAACAAGTGATTCAAAGAAACCCTCTGGGACGCTTGGCGAAGCCAGAAGAAGTCGCACGCGTGGTCACCTTCATCTCTAGCCCTGCGGCAAGTTTTGTTTCTGGGTCAAACTGGTATGTGGATGGCACCTCTACCAATCATATCCAGTATTAAGGAAATAACTTACCTTGTATCAAGCCGTTAGCAAATTTGGTGCGCAAATTAAACGAATTGAACATTTACCCATCAAACGGTCACAGAAGTTCTATTTTCCTATTGCAAGAAGCAGTTCGCCCGAATATATTACAACTCAAGCAACGAGACATGCTCTCAAAGCTTGAAAATTTGGGTCCGTAGCTCAGTTGGTTAGAGTACTACCTTGACATGGTAGGGGTCGGCGATTCGAGTTCGCCCGGACCCACCAAATTTAGATAAAGCCTCCCTCGTGGAGGCTTTGTTGTTTCTGGACTTTCAACTCTCTTTCCCCGTGTACCGATACACAGTAAATAACTCCTACTTCATTAAACCATCGATGAGCAAAGTACCTAAGATCTTTTCTCGAAATGTGTCTTTATATTTCGTTGGAGCTTTACTAACCTGCTGCTCAGTCTCATGACTGTAAGAAGTTGTCACACATCCAACCAAAGCAATAATGACAGTAATCAACAATAATCTACGCATTGTTTACTCCAAGCCCATTTTTGCTTTCTTCTGCTCACATAGCTCAGCCTGAATTTTAATGATTTCGGCTTGTTGCTCTGAGTTTCTAGCATGAGACGACAAGCCAGAATATTGATTACCTCCCGCTAGCATTCAATAATGAAAGAGCACCAAGGCATTCGCTTCATCAATACTTTCCTGTACCCTTGCGTGCTGCAGTTGTTCTCTAAAGTTGGCTCAGTGCTGGCACACGCTGTCATCAATACAGCTAGTTGCAAAGCAGCTATTGTCTTTATCTGTTTGCCGAATGATGCCTTTCTTATATTCATGCTGTGTCTCTCTTTTTATCCCCCTCCCTAGGTGATAGTTCTTTGCTATGTCTTGGTTTCCAAGTTTGATGATTCGTCAGCGATAAATACAATGAGGAAGTATTAGAAAGTTAGATAGGTAAGGTAAAAAAGACCGCATATTGCGATCTTTTAATAATTTAAAGATAGGTTTTTAGGTGCAATAAGACGCAGAATTGAAAGCTAGGTCTTGTAGGCGAGACCCTGTTCGTAACGAGAGCTTTTTAAGAGGCTATCTCTCTAAGCTTTAGCACAGGTGTATTGTCAGGAAGTACCAGTTTAATTGCCCTTGGCATCACCTCAATGACCACATTCGATGCAGAAAGTGGTTCACCATCTAGATTAATGGGCATATGCATATCCGAGTGCCACTCTACTCTTTTAACACTGCGGCGATGCACAAACTGGGTGTCGATGTTGGACTTTATATCCTCAATCACCTTTGGAATGTCCGCAGCGCTAAAATCCTCTATGGTAAAGGCTTCTAACAGGCCATCATCGATATACGCATCTGGCGCTAAAGGCTGACCGCCACCCGCAGTGCGACCGTTACACAGTGCGCCTACCACCACATTGGCAAGCTTCTGCTGATCATCTGCAACCACAACACCGGCAAAAGGCTCAAAGTTAATGGCTTGAACCAAACCCGATAAGGTATAAGCACCGCCTCCGAGGAAATTCTTTAGTGCAATCGGTGTTGTTGCTGTAACTTGAGCACCGAAGCCTGCGGTTGCTATATTGATAAAGTACGAATCGTTTGCGCTGCCGGCATCTACCCAATATGGATTTCCCTTACAGGCAAGTTCAAGCGCAGCTAATGGCTCTATAGGAATTTCACAAGCGCTAGCAAAATCATTGGCCGTTCCTAATGGCAAAACAGCAAGCTCCATATGATTCAGGTTGTGCTTTAATAGTGCACTTGCTACCTCATTTACTGTGCCATCACCGCCACCAGCAATGATGCGTTTTATACCTTCTGCGTTTGCTTCAATAGCCAAGCGCTCTATATCGCCGCCTTCCCAAGTCGGTCTTACCTCTAGATCAACGCCCTGCTCTCGCAGAGAATAAACTGCAGCTCGTACACCCTCTTGTCCCGCTTTCTTTCCGTTTAACAACAAACGAATCGACATACTCATATCCCATCCAATTCTGACTTTCTCAATAATAGCTACTTTATGATTTTCTTTGCTGCCATTCCTGCCACATGTGGCGCTGCAGCCTTGATTGCATCTGGTGCAACCTTCTTACCCACTTTAATCGCACGCCCAACTTGCTCTTTTATAGACTTTCCTTTCATCCTTGCTTCTAGTCGCTGTCGGTTCCTTTGCACATTACTGGCATCAGTAATGCTCTCGAGGAGAGCTTGCTGCAAGGTATCAACACCAAAATGCTCTTTATCTGGCGAGATTGAAAGTGGTAGACAAACATCGGCTTCCATCAGCTTTTGGTTGTAGTCAATAGCCTGAGTGATGATTTTTCCTTTACTCGTAATCGGCTTGTTCAAATCATAAGGGGGCTGCCATTCATGAATCGGTTTAAGCATGTCAACCTGATTCACCACTAAGATTACTTTAGGCTGCTTACGAGAGATGTTTTTCTCATCCTCATAGTATTGGTCAAACTTCTGTTTGAGTTTTTTATCCAGTTCACGAGCGGACTGATTGGCTTTAAGCACCCACAGAATCACATCTGCTTGCGTCATTTCGTCGAGCATGCGCTGCTCAGTTTTAGGCTCCCCATCTAGCCCCTGCAGATCCACCACTCGAACAAGATCTTCACCAACCACAGTTTCATAAACCGTTGTACTGTCGGTAGACGGTAACACATCCACTTCGGCAACAAGTTCTTGTTTGAGTTCGTTAATGATTGAGGATTTTCCCGAACTGGTTTGTCCGACCGCGACTATACGAATTGGCTCTAACTCGGCCGCCATACGCGACTCGTCTTGCTGATGTACTTGCGATTGCGTCACACTCTCTTCTTCGATGCTAAAGCGCCCGCTGTAAAGATCTATCGAAACCGCAGCCACCTCATCCAGAAAGGCTTTTTTAGCGGTTGTTTGCATATCATCCACCACACCCCGAGTCATGGTCGAGCCGGTTTGTTCGTTGATCACATCCACCGCTACCTTAATTGGGTTGGTATACACTTGTCTGGCACGATTTGCCCAGATAGCGGCTTTCAGGATCTTTTGTCCGACATCTCCATATTTTTCATAGGCTTCATAGCCTGCCTTGATATAGGAGATCTTTAGATACTCTATCCCTGGAATATTGTTAGTAATAACGCGCTTATAGCGGCGACCCACCTCTTCGAACAGTTTCAGGCCCTCAGGAATCGAAAATTCTAACGCCTCTTTGTTGAACCTTTTGGCAACGGCTTCAAGCACCTCAAGTGCGGCTTGGTCAAGATTGTTCCATTCCACCTCTGCGTCAATTTTTGCGCGAACTAGGTGTTTGCTTTCATTCCAAATAACCAGCTCCCTTTGCGACCAATCTGCAGAAGCCTTTACTAGATCATCATCGATCTCCTCAAGGTTTGACTCTGGTGATTGCTGCTCTGGTTTGTTTTTTACTCGGCTGAGGAGAAACAAGGGGATACTCACCGACAGTGAACTGACCGCAATTAAGATGGACATCTCCAGAAGGTAGCCATATTTGAATGCCAATACGATGCCAAAGCCAACCATAATCAAGGTTGGGAAGATGGCCGAAATCACCACGATTGCCCAACGACCGCCGGATAACTCCAACAGCACTCGAAATAGATTTCTAATCCTTGTCATAGCCAGATGCCGCCTTACCCTTCTTCATGGATTTACGATAGAGCTCTTGCATATCTTGCTCACAAACGCTCTCTCCCTTACTTTTATGGTAGAAGTAATAGCATGCAGCGCGACCTAAGCCGTAGGTAGTACCAAAGCTCATCGCAGCCGCTGCCACCGCCCCCACCGTCTGACCATAACCTGGAATAAGTTTCACCAATTGTCTTGTGCCCAGTTTCACGCCATATTGCACCGCAAAGCTACTGCCTAACGTGCCAATCAATTCACTAAAGGTCTGTGTGTTCCACTCAACCCCATATTGGTTGGCCAAACTGTGCAGCATCTTAGCCTGAATAGCTGGCACAGAAACCAAGCCCACTGCCGGAATCAAATCACTTGCCGATGCGCTGCCCGCATACCACAGCACTTCGTTTTCAAGCCTATCAAAGTTCTTCTCTTCAACGCTGGCATGCTCCTTGTCTTCAACCATCATTCCGACGATAGGCAACATCTGGGCAAGTGTGTCGAGAAGCCGATCATAGTTGTAAACCTCCCCATCTTGGGTTTCAAAGTCTACCGCTACATGCTCAACAGCTTTACCCCAAACATCCTCTACTTGCTTTTGGTTGAAGGTGATTTGGCGCTCCCTATCTTTCTCTAAGGCGGAAAGCGTAGCGGTATGAATCACTATCAAATGCTTAATTTTCTTCTGCTTTTTTATAAGCTTGAGCGCTGCAATGACCGCCGATTGCTCCGGTTCATCGATCTTCATAACCACGACTAGGGCATGACCAGCATTACCCAGAGCCTCAATGTCTTCCTTGGGGTCATAATCCGCTTCACCGAGACCGCGGGTATCTAGGAAACGCAGAATAGGCTTATCTTGGGGGAAGTCATAAGAAGAAGCTGTCATGGTGCAGGGTTCAAAACCATTGCCCACTTCAACAGAGCTCAAGCCAGTCATTGCCTGAACAAACGAGGATTTTCCCGCACCGGTTTTTCCAAGCAGCCACAGCGTGGAGAGGTTTTGCCTTTGAAACTCATGTGCAGGCGTTAAATCTGGATTCTTACTTGGATTAATAAACTCTTTGAACGTATCAAACATCTAATCGAACTCTACTAACTAAGAGATAAATTGCATTGGGTTCTAGCGTCATGAGAAACACAATGCCAATAAACAATCATATAACCAAGTAAATCATAACTGCCTGTTAATAATGATGAATCTGTGTCAAAAGTATTGTTTAGTACGCTACGACGAATGGATCTGTTTGCAAATTCCGCTACTGACTCATAAGGACGAGGGTTTTTATTCCAAATGAGACAGGAAATCTTAACGGTAAAGACGTAAAATACGCGCTCATTTTTGCATGAGGTTTGCTTGTGACACGAGATCAGTTTGAATTGTTGGCCCCTGGTGGTGATGTTGAGTCTATCAAAGCGGCGATCGCAGCTGGAGCAGATGCCATATACTGCGGCCTAGACAGATTTAACGCTCGTAATCGCGCA
The DNA here is from genome assembly GCA_000830475.1 of Vibrio ishigakensis. Classification (GTDB taxonomy): domain Bacteria; phylum Pseudomonadota; class Gammaproteobacteria; order Enterobacterales; family Vibrionaceae; genus Vibrio; species Vibrio ishigakensis_A. Next base: position 352,509 of record BBSC01000004.1, read on the forward strand.
GCAAACCTTACTTTAGATAACCTCAAGAGTGTTTTAGAGCTTGCTCACGCCAATAACTGCCAGATCTTTCTGACTCTAAACGTACTTATCCTTGAAAGCGAAATACCAGCCGTGATGCGTCTGCTCGCACAACTTGAGCAAACAGATATCGATGGAGTTATCGTTCAAGACCTAGGTTTGGCGTATCTTCTGAAGAGACACTTCCCTGCTCTAGATGTCCACGCCTCTACCCAGCTCAATACTCACAACACAGGCCAAATCGAGTTTCTAAAACAGCTGACGGCCAGTCGAGTCAACCTTTCTCGTGAGCTGAACATCGACGAAATTACGCATCTGACTAAATTTGGCCATGAGCATGATGTGCTTATGGAAGTGTTCGTGCACGGCTCATACTGCATTGGTTTCTCTGGTTTGTGTTATATCAGTTCAGCTCGTAATGGCGCGTCAGGCAACCGAGGTCGCTGCAGTCAGCCGTGTCGTGAACAGTATGAAACCACCAAGATGGGTTCAGGTTACCCACTCAATCTGAAAGACAATTCTGCGTTTAACGATCTTCAAGCGCTCGCAGATGCAGGCGTATATTCTCTCAAGGTAGAAGGACGAATCAAAAAGCCTCACTACGTCTATACAGTTGTCGATAATTGGCGACAGCAGATAGACAGGCTGTGTGACGATAAACCTCTCTCTACCGACACCACTGAGCTGTATACGGTATTTAACCGCGATTTCTCTAACGCTTTCTTGCAGGGTAATTTCGGCAAAGAGATGTACATCGATAACCCGAGAGACAATGCGGTTACCCATTTCTCCAAGGTGCATAAATGCACCAGCCTAGATGAGATCAAACAAGTTAAACGTGACCTTTATGATAAGAAGACTGACATCATAGAGAACGTTGAGCAAAAGATAGCTGAGATGAAGATTGAGAACTCTGAATCTGGCAGCAGCCTTAAAGGCGCTATCGATGCGCCCAAGCTTGAAAAACTGCCTAGCAATCCTGCTGAAGATAAACGCTTATCTGTGCTTATTTCAAACCCAAAAGATGCAACTCTGGCACTCAACACAGATATCGATGTCTACTTCCAGCTTCCAATGGGACTAAAGGCAGAGCTGGCTAATATGCTCGAGCTATTTAACGCTCATCAAAATCTCAAGCCTTGGTTCCCTGCAATTCTCATTGGCGATGACTTTGAGGCGGCGAAAACGCTACTTGAAGAGATTAAACCGTCGATGCTTATCACCAACAACTCAGGTGTTGGTCTGCATGCAAGTCGCTTAGGCTTAGCTTGGGTAGCAGGGCCGCAGATGAATACCGCTAACTCATATGCGCTTAAGTGCCTATCAGAGGAGTATTCAGCAACAGGTGCATTCTTGTCTAATGAGCTCAGCAAGAAACAGCTTAACTACATCAAACGCTATCGGGATGCGTACCTTCTATAGCGTGTATCATCCAAATACCCTGCTTACCAGCCGCCAGTGTCTGTTCCAGCAAACCGAAGGCTGTAAGAAGATAAAGGTAAACAAGGGCTGTTTGAGAAAATGCAGTAAGCATACTTCAATCATCAACCTTAAAGACAACCCGTATATCGTGGACAAGCAAGCGGGCTCACACAACAGTCTGTATAGCGAGCTCAACGTTTTGAACCTTGAGATCTTAGGCGATCACCGCGATCTCATCACGGATGTACTGATTGACCTTAGAGACATACAGACTGAAACCAAGGTGAGCGCTAGCAAGTCTGAAGTCATAGGCGCGTTCAAAGCACTCCTCGATGAAGAAAACATCGAAGATTCAAAGATAGCGACTTTGATAGCCCCGACCAATAACGCGCAATATCGCAAAGGCGTTTAATTGAAAAAGGCAGTGGGAAAATCCTCACTGCCTTTTTGCTATTTATTCCCCTGCAACCAAGTGCTTTTTGGTGCGAATGCTGGCAATAAACATGTAGATAGCGGTCGCCATTAAGGTCGCAAACAGATACGCCATTAGCCCCTGACTGCCACTCATAAACCAATCTGCAAGCATAGGACCGCTCACTGAGCCTATGCTGTAACAAAACAGCATAACTTGGGTTACTGACACCACGAAGCTCTCATCTAGCTTGTCGCAACCTAGATTGATAGCAATGGGATACAGGGCAAAAGTCGCCATGCCAATCAGAAATAGACTCATCGCTAGCACAACAAGATCATCACTCAGAATCACCAAACCCACAGCAAACAAACCAAGTAGGCAAAATAGCCCCATCAGTGGCGTGCGTCCGGCAATCTTAATCAGCTTTGGTACTAGGGTTTGCACCGCCATGCCCCCTAAGATAACTAAGGCCATCAAAAGGCTCAGGTCAGTTTGCGATACCTTACGTGCAGTTAGCTCTATTGGCATCAGACCATAGATAGCGCCAGAGTCAGCCCCGAAACCACGCAGCCGATAATGGCCGCATGATTGAGCTTGGTGATCTGCTTAAACGACAAAGTCGCGGAATGAGCACTATGCGGCTGAGTGGTTGGCACTAGGCTAAGAACCAAGATCGCCGAAACAAGCATGCTCAAAATAGCAATAAACGGCGCACTGCCCTCAACTCCAAGCAAACCAATGCCCAGTTGACCCAACGCCGAACCGCCATATAGCGATGCCATGTACAGACCTAAGCGTTTAGCACGGCTAGACTCAGCGCCGACCAGTAACCAAGATTCAACGATAACGAATACACCCGCGACCGCAACGCCAGCAACAAAGCGCGCTACTAGCCATACCCAAACAAGTGGCGCTAAAGGCAACACCACTATGGTTACAATAAAGAGAACCAAACACGCAATGAAAGAGACTCGGTGCCCTAGGTATTTAACCGCAGGCTCGATGATCACCGCTCCCACCAGAAGCCCCGCATAAAAGATGCTAGCTAGCCAACTCGCATTGCTCGTACCAATACCATACTCAGTTAGCATGAGAGGGATCAGGCTCATCAAATAGCCCGAAGCAATAGCATAAAGGGTTAGCGCAATAACAGGGACTTTAAAGCCGGTATTCACCTCGAAATCAGAACGGTTCTCCACTGGGTTTTACCTCTTAGTCAGTCGTGGGAAATTTAAAATGAATTGAGATTTGATGCGTTTTCGGGCGCGACTATGAGGCTTTAACAACCGACAGTGAAACGAAATATTTTGATCTTTACGATAAAAGATTTTTATCGAAAGAATTGGACGGCCAACAGAAGAACCAACCTCTTAATCAGAGCATTTAATTGAGCAAATACAAGCTATTAAGTATTTTGAATTTGTTTTAAAGTGCGTAACTAGAACTGGGAAAATGCGGACAAGTAAAAATGAACCTGAGACAACTGGAAGTCTTTTATAGCGTAATGAAGGCCGGTACCGTGTCAGGCGCCGCCAGACAACTTCATGTCTCACAGCCCAATGTCACTCGCATACTCTCCCACACAGAAACCCAACTTGGATTTCCACTGTTTGAGCGGGTAAAGGGTCGCTTGATCCCCACTAAAGAGGCGCTGCTTCTCGCCCCTGAGGCGGAGAAGGTATACCAGCAATTGGGGCAATTTAAAAACCTTACCAATAGGATAAAAGCGGGTGAAAAGCACCTAATCATTGGCGCCCCACCTATCTTGGCCACCAGCTGCTCGCTCCGGTTGTCGCCAAAGCGTGTAAAGCAAGTGATTACACCATAGAGATCTCGACGGGAAATCAGGACGAACTGTGTGATGCACTAACTAAAGATCAACTGGATCTTGCTATCTGTTTCGGAAACAACGCCCCCTCTCCCTTAGTACAACAAACACTACTAGAGAGTGAGATGAAACTGCTCACACCCAAACAGTATCAAGAGAAAAACAGCGTTAGTTTAGAGAATTTACTTAAAGACCAAACCCCGCTGATCGGTCTGGATAATCGCGATCCCCTTGGCATTCAATTGCAGCAAGCAATACAGACCATAGCACCAGATTTTCACCCTCAAATCACAGCCAGAAACTACAGTACCGCCGCAGAGTTAGTAGCAAACGGCGCAGGCTATGCAGTAGTTGACCCTTGGACGGCTGAACAATACCAGCACAGAGTTAATAACTACCCTTTATCGCCTGCAATTAAAGTCGAGGTCTCTTTGCTCTATCCAGAGCATCGTCCTTTGAGTATTACAGCTCGTTGGTTTGTAGAGCAGTTGCAAGGGAGCCTATAACATCAGGCTATACCCTTGTTTCATATAAGTATTCGTCGCCTGGATTAAAAGTACATAAAGTTTTCCTTCTCACTCTTGCCATCAAAAAGGAATCTTTATGTCTATCGCTCAGCCCTATCTACTCTTCTTAGGTGATGTTACCGACCCAATTGCCGCTAAAACGGCCAGAGGCATCGCCTTGTGGCGCCCAGATTCATGCGTGGGACAATTAAGGCTGACCCCAGAAACTGTCTCTCTAGGCCTATCCGACCTCTCCTTGGAGCAAGCAAAATCCAAAGGTGCGCAAACACTGGTGATCGGTACGGCAAACGCTGGCGGTGTTATCCCTAAAGCGTGGCAAGAGACTCTAATTAAAGCTGCTAAAATGGGCTACGAGATAGCATCAGGTATGCACTCTCGTCTTGCCGATATCCCAGAACTTGCCAAGCTAGAAGACGCAGGCCAAACCAAACTTCATGATGTTCGCCATTATGATGAAACGCTCGATGTTGGTAATGGCAAGCCACGCCAAGGAAAGCGGGTTTTGACGGTAGGCACTGACTGCTCGGTTGGTAAAATGTTCAGCGCTTTAGCGCTGGAAAAGGCGCTAAAAGAGCTTGATGTGGACGCCCGATTCAAAGCCACCGGCCAAACTGGGATCTTGATTGAAGCTCTGGCATGTCCATCGATGCGGTAGTGGCCGACTTTATTTCCGGCGCGGTTGAAACCCTCAGCCCTGATTTTAACGATCATGATTGGGACATCATCGAAGGACAAGGCTCCTTGTTTAACCCATCATTTGCTGGTGTTAGCCTAGGCCTATTGCACGGCGCACAAGCGGATGCCCTAATTCTATGCCATGAGGTAGGTCGACCTCATATTCGCCACCTACCTCACTGTAAGCTGCCATCCATTAGCGCTACCATAGAAGCCAACCTAAGTGCTGCAAGACTCACTAATCCATCTGCACAAATCGCAGGGATCTGTCTAAATACCTCTTCATTGGAACTGGAAGAGGCAAAAACACTATGCGCAGATTGGCAGGAGCAATATGGCGTGCCAGTCACTGACCCTGTTCGCTTTGGAATTGAGTCTATTGCTCGCCATTTAAAGGAAAATTTCTAGTTCACGGAAGATAAGATGCATATACAAGCAAAACCACACTCCATAGCCCTCGCCACGCCGTTTGTTATTTCACGCGGCGCTCGTACTCATTGCCATACGGTGCGCGTTACTGTTCAGCATGGGGAGTATAAAGGCGTTGGAGAGTGTACCCCCTATCCAAGGTATGGTGAGAGCGTCGAGTCTGTGACTGAGCAGATCCAACATTGGACGGAAGAGCTCAGCGCTCTAACTCCCACTGATGCGAAACAAAAGCTTCAACAGATGCCCGCAGGTGCGGCCAGAAATGCCCTAGACTGTGCGCTGTGGGATCTTCTTGCAAACGCCGATAAACAGACCTTTCCTAGTCCTTATTTCGAGATTAAGCCCGCAATAGAAACGGCAATGACGGTCTCTATCGGTGAGCCTGAGGTGATGGCAGAGCAAGCAAGAGGATACGTTCGGCTTGGCGCAACCCTATTGAAGGTAAAACTTGATGGCGAGCAGGTCGTTGAACGCGTCAAAGCGGTGCGCCGTGCCTCCCCTGACAGCAAGATCATCTTGGATGCCAACGAGGCTTGGTCTGGGCTAGATCTAGAATCTCTATTCGAAGAGCTTCTACCCTATGACATCGCCATGATCGAGCAGCCCCTCCCGAGCGATAACGATGGGCTGCTGTCTAGCATCGCGCATCCTATTCCACTGTGCGCCGACGAAAGCTTGCATACTCGCAAAGAACTTAGCAAGCTGCGTGAGCGCTATGAAATGATAAATATTAAGCTAGATAAAACCGGCGGTCTCACCGAGGCTCTTCTTCTAGAGAAAGAGGCTCGTGAGCTTGGGTTTTCTATTATGGTCGGATGCATGCTTGGTACCTCAGTTGCCATGAAAGCGGCTCTGCCAGTGGCAACTCGCGCTGAGATAGTGGATCTTGATGGTCCTGTGTTGCTTGGACAAGACGAAGAGAATGGACTTAAGTATCACAGCGGTCAGCTTCACCTGTAAAGGCAAGAATCGCTGGTAAATTTAGCCACAATGAATAGAATGCGTTCTTCACTTAACCACCAGAGCGATACCTATGCTTCGTGACTACACCTTTAACTGCCTAGTAACTATGCCCCGCCATGAACTTGAAGAGTTCAGTGCAAGAATGATCAGTAAGGTTGTCCCTGAAGATGTGATGAGTGAGCTGTTCACCTTCGAGCAAGAAGAGGTAGACAGTGAAGAGCGCATGATGTCAGCACGTCTTGATGCCAACCTGCGTATGACGGCTATCGCTCTAAGTGAAATCCAGCAAGCCTTTGATGATTCAGAGAATGCCAAGCAAAACAGTATCCGCATGACGCGTCTTGTACTGTGGCACTTCTACGCCATCTCATTCAACCTTGAGCAGGCGATCACTCTAGAAACGCACTGCGAAGAAGTGGAAAAGATCCTGAGTAACGCACCGAGCGACGCGTTTGGTTGGGTAAACACCCTAACCGAACTTCTGCACACCTACGCTCGAATCAACGCAGAACAAAATTCTTAATAAACCTATCCCTCATCTAAGCTTGTGATACGAGCAGAAAAGAGAGTGAGAGGGAATGAAGAGCTTTTTAATCACAGTAGCGGTAGCTTATGTACTCATAGCTATCGCTTTTTATTCTGCGCAGCGAAAATTCCTCTATTTTCCCCAATCAAGTAGCACTCTTTTTGGCGAGAAGAACTTCGATATAAATATCAATCGAGAGACCTTCTCTGGTTGGGTATTAAATGAAGGGCAATCTAAAGCACTCATCTATTACGGTGGCAACGCCGAAAATATTGAAGCCAATATTCCTTTCTTTCGAGACTCACTTGCCCACTACACTGTCTACCTCATTCCCTATCGCGGGTATGGCGGTAACCCCGGCTCCCCATCAGAAAAGGCGCTATACAGCGATGCTCTCAGCATCATTGAGTTCATAAAGCCCAAGCACGATTCCATCTCTGTGATGGGTCGCAGCCTAGGGTCAGGCATTGCCACCTATGTAGCGGCGAATGAGAATATCGATACACTCATCCTAGTTACACCTTTTGATAGCGTTGAAAACGTTGCCCGCGAGATATACTGGATGTTCCCTGTCTCTCTATTAATCAAAGATCGCTACGCATCCATCGACAGGTTCAAGATATCTCAGCTCAAACCCATATATTCATTGCCGAGTATGACCGGGTGATACCAAGACAAAGAAGTGACAATCTGGTTGCTGAGTTTGGCTCCCGAGCTCAAAGCGTGATTATCAAGGAAGCAAACCACAACACCATCTCTGAGTATCCGGCTTATGTCTCTGCTCTTAAGCAGGCTCTAGAGTGAAAAGGCAGATGATTACTCACCTGCCTTTTCGACTAGTAGATAACTATTTCTAGCGGAAAGTCTGCTGAAATCCTGACCCTTTCTGCTCCTGTCGCCTTACTGGCAGGGAGCACATCGATATCAAGCGAACCCAAGTTTCCAAATTTCAAACCTTTCAACGAGAATGCATCATCAAGCTTTAGATGAATTGTCAGGCTTCGGTTTGGTACATCCATCTTGATGCCGAACACAAACTCGATAAGGATACTCACTAGGCTTAAACCGCCCCATCCGACAAAATCAGACTTGGCCGGAATCCCCTGCCTTCCGAGCTCAGGTGAGTAGTTCTCCCAGATAGTGCCGGTCTCATCAAAGATATTGGCTACATGCTGCACATGATTTAGGGCAATATCGAAGGCTAGGTCATGATAGCCGTGTTTTTCAAGACCCTTTAGCACCATATAGTTGGTCGGAGCCCATACACCGCCGCGCCAGTAGTCGCCATTATCTGTGTAATGCTCACAATCCGCCGACATGGTTGGAATGCGGTGCGGGCGCTTAAAGCTTCTTTCATCATCAAGATGGGCAATAAACGACTGCAAACGTTCCTCCGGCACCATATCCGTCAATAGCGCCCAATAAGCCGATAGATTTAATAGAAGAGAAACTGTCATCGCGCAGGGTATCGAAGTAGAACTGGCGAGACTCATCCCACATCTTCTCGTTGACCACCTTCTTGAGATTGACGATCTCTGCTTGGATATCCGAAAGGTCTTCATCCGTTCCGAGCTCTTGTTGCATCTTAAGCAACAAGGTTGCCGACAGGTATTGATGCAGGGTTACATCAATCCAAGACGAATGGCTGTGGTGTGAAAAATCGTATTTCTTCTTATCGACACGAAGCTGATTGTCCATACCGCAGGACCAACCGCAGCCCCAATAGGTGCCGTCTTTCCACGTGCGATTGTCTGCAATCCAGCGATGCAGTGCCAGAATAGGCACAAAGACCTGCGCCAGACGCTCTTTGTCACCACTCATCTCATAGTGTTGCCACTCAGCCCAAGGCAGAATATTCGGCCTGTTGAGGTCGGATCGTGACGATGAAAATGGTTTTGGCCGGTTTCGATAGAGAGCTCACGACCGATAAAACCATCTATCATCTGCTTGGAATACAGATTATCTAAGGTGCCGATAAACTCGAAGCAGTGATGCGCGTACTTACCAAACATGGTGATAAAGGCGCTATCCCACATAAACAGATGGTTGTTGAACGCAGTATCGATAAAGTTACTCACAAAGCCGTTTGCTTCGGTCGGCTGTCTTAGGTTGCCAAACGCAATCTCCCAGGTCTTATAGTAGCCTGCGACTGCTTTAACGTTAGCATCCCAAGCTAGCTGTGGCAGCTCAGTTTTAATGTCAGCAAACTTTGGCAATTCCTGGTTAGCAGGCAGTTTGTTGATGAAGGGATTGTCTCCCTTCACCTCAGGATCCACATAGATCTCGCAAAAATTGGTGTGGCGCTCTTCATGCTCGATAGCCGCGCCATCTATGGTTTTATCACCCCAACCCATTACACACGCTCCTCATAGATTCTTACCTGCTCTGTCAGTTTACTCAGCGCTAGTTCAAGCTCAGGCTCGGTGAATTTCTCTTTGCAGAACAGTACCATATTCTTAATTGGGAAGAAGGAGATCACCGTCTCGGCAAAATTCTCATCGTTGTCACCCAGATTAAAGTCGATCCCCGAATGCTCAATGAAATACTCAATAAGCTCATCGGCATAAGGCTTAGTTGCAGGGTGGCCGCGTAGCTCACCAAAGGTCGAGTTAGTATGCACCTTAAAGGTCAGCTTTTGCGTTGAGCGCACCGTTAGGGTGTCAGTGAGTCTAATATCTTGGCATGACGCACCAATGCGAATCTCAAACTGACCGCTCTGCACGCGCCAATCACCGAGCTTATCGTCATAAAAAGCAAAGCTGCGCTTATCTACCTAAAGCTCGCCGTCTTGGTTTCACCGGCCTCTAACTCAAGCTTATCAAAGCCTTTTAGCTCTAGTTCAGGTCTTGAGATGTCCGTCTGCTTATCCGACACATACAGCTGCACCACTTCTTTAGCACATCGATTACCTGTATTGGTCACATCAAATGTCACAGATACGGTGTCTTGGTCTGTGAGTTCAGCTTTTGAAAGCATCAGGTTTGAGTACTCGAACTCGCTGTAGGTTAAGCCATGGCCAAATGGGAACAGCACAGGTAGTTGCTTGGTCTCATAGAAACGATACCCCACGTAGATGCCCTCTTTGTAGGACACCTCATAGCCTTCACCAGGAAAGTGCTCAAAGCTTGGGTTGTGCTCGAGCTGAAGTGGGAAGGTTTCAGCCAGCTTGCCGCTTGGTGAAACCTCACCAAACAAGATATCAGCTATCGCCTCTCCGCCCGCTTGTCCTGGCAGATACGCCTCAAGGATCCCTTTGGCCTTTGATACAAAAGGCATCTCAATTGGCGCACCGTTGTTTAGCACCACCACGATATTGGCATTAACCTTGGAGATCTCTTCAATAAAGGTTATTTGCGCCGCTGGAAGGCTCAGATGGGTACGGTCGATACCTTCGGTTTCATAGCGCTCAGGAAGACCTGCGCAGATCACCACTTTGTCTTTGCTAAACGCGATACGCTTAGCCGTCTCTAGCGCCGCCTCATCGCACTCTTCATCGAAGATGCCAAAGCCCTGCAAGAACTCAAGGTTGCTGGTGTAGCCACGAAGCGCGTCTAGTGTGTTGGTTACCTTGGTCGGGTTGGTGTGTGAGCTGCCACCGCCTTGATAACGTGGGGTATCCGCAAACGCACCAAATACAGCGATAGAATCCTCACGCTTAAGCGGCAGAATTTGCTGTTCGTTTTTCAATAGCACCATGCTTTCATGAGCAATCTCGCGAGCTATTTGATGATGCGCTTCTTGATCAAACCCCTCTACCTCAGGTAGGTCTGTGGTCGTTTTCAAGACCAAGGTCAGGATGCGTCTTACAGACTCATCCAGTTGGGCACGCAGCTCAGGGTCACTCTCTAGCGCTGCTTCCACTTTCTTATCATTGACCCCACCGCAAGATGGCATCTCAAGATCCATGGTCGCGAGCAGTCCTTGGATGCGGCTATTGGTCGCCCCCCAATCGGTCACAACAACACCATCCCAGTTCCACTGCTTACGAAGCACCTCATTAAGAAGGTATTGGTTCTCCGCGCCGTATTCGCCATTTACCTGGTTATAGGCGCACATTACTGTGTAAGGGTTTGCTTCAGTAACTGCGGTTTCAAAGCTCGACAAGTAAATCTCATGCAAGGTGCGCTTATCGACCTTGGTATCGATAGTCAGGCGCTTGGTCTCTTGGTTATTACACGCAAAGTGTTTAGGCGAAGTGCCCACTCCAACCGACTGTGCTCCTTCGATATAGCCGCGCCAAGATTAGAAGAGAGATAAGGATCTTCCGATAGATACTCAAAATTGCGACCACACAGGGTGAACGTTTGATGTTAAGCCCAGGTCCTAAAATCACATGCACATCTTCATTGCGGCATTCCACACCAATAGCGCGCCCTTGAGCCTTGGCTATCTCACGGTTCCACGACGCTGCAAGCCCAGCCTCTGATGGAAAACAGGTCGCTGGCACACTTTCATTCTGGCCAAGGTGGTCCTCTTTCTCGCCTTGCTTACGCAGGCCATGAGGGCCATCAGTCAACATTAGTTTAGGGGTCTCTAGACGGTCGATGTTTTGAGTATGCCAAAAGCCTGAGCCTGACAATAAAGAGCACTTCTCCGAGACAGTCAGTTGCTCCATCCAGGCCTCTACCTGCGCTTGAATTGAGTTGTGTTTAATTTCGTTCATCATTGTGACCACTACAGAGAAAGGTTTAGTTCGCTGTCCATATCGAAGATATGGCACTTATTCATATCGATGCAGAATTGATACTGCTCGCCAACATCGCTGTTCCCTGCTTTTTCATGGGGTACGCGAGCGCTGCACTCCTGACCGCCAAGCTCGAAATAGAGGTTTTCCTCAAAACCCATACGCTCAAGTGACTCTATCTGTGAGGTAAAGCTGTTTTGCACACACTCAGGGTGTGTTTCTACGTTACCCACATATTCAGGACGAATACCAAACCACACCGCTTTGCCGGCATGTGAACTCAGCTTTTCCGCTTTCTCTTTTGGTAGCGCAAATTGCTCTTCACCCACTTCTACATAAAGCCCCTGCTCTGTTTCCACTAGGGTTGCCTTAAGTAGATTCATTGCAGGTGAGCCAATAAAGCCTGCGACAAACTTATTCGCTGGGAAGTTGTAGAGATTCATTGGGGTATCCACCTGCATGATGCGCCCTTGATTAAGCACGCAAATACGATCGCCCATGGTCATAGACTCCACCTGATCGTGGGTGACATAGATCATGGTGGCCGGCTGGCCCGCTTGTTTTAGCTCTTTGTGTAGGTTTGTAATGCGAAGACGCATAGAGACGCGAAGCTTGGCATCAAGGTTGGATAAAGGCTCATCGAACAAGAATACATCTGGCTTACGAACAATGGCGCGACCCACTGCCACACGCTGACGCTGACCACCGGACATCTCTGCCGGCTTACGCTCGAGAAGGTCTGTGATCTGTAGTTTCTCTGCGGCTTCGCGCACGCGTGCTTCGATCTCATCCTTTGGAAGCTTGGCCACTTTGAGGCCAAAGGACATGTTGTCGAACACTGTCATATGTGGATAGAGTGCGTAGTCCTGAAACACCATAGCGATCCCACGATCTTTCGAGGGCACATCATTCATGCGCTCACCACCAATGCGAAGGTCACCGCCAGTAATGCTTTCCAGTCCGGCAATCATGCGTAGCGTGGTGGATTTCGCACAGCCCGATGGACCGACGAACACCATGAACTCGCCCTCTCTAATATCAAGGTCGATACCGTGAACCGCTTTAAAGCCGTTGTCGTACTCTTTTTCAATTCCCGCTAGTAACTGCTGCCATAGTTTTACCTATAAATTCTGTATTAAAGGCGCCCGCCATGCAGGCGCTGAAAAATTCGTTTAGTTACTTCACTGCACCATCGGTTATGCCGCTCACGATTTGGCGCTGCATAATCAGGTAGAAGATGATGATTGGAACAATGGATAGCACCAGACCTGCCATAGCCAGACCATAGTCACTGGTGTATTTGCCAAAGAAGCTATAAGTCATCAGCGGCAAGGTGCGTTGGTCTTGGTAAAGCACCAAGGATGGCAACAGATAGTCGTTCCAAAGCCAAAGTGCGTTTAGCACTAGCATGGTGGCGGTAATAGGTTTGAGCTGAGGGAAGATAATCTTCCAGAAAATAGTGAACTTACTCGCCCCTTCAATCGCGCCAGACTCATCTAGCGAACGCGGGATCTTGGCAATAAAGCTGCGGTACATAAAAGTAGATAGCGCCACACCAAATCCAAGGTAGAAATAGACCAGTGAGCCTTTACCATTCATTAGACCTAGCTTGCCGAACAGGCTTACAAACGGAATCATCACCGCCTGGAAAGGAATAATCATAGAGGCCACCAGCATATAAAAGATCACACTCTTAAACTTGCTTGGCTCACGCTCTAGGTAGTAGGCCAACATAGCAGGGAAGATGGTCAGAACTACTAGCCCCATCAGGGTCACAATCAGTGAGTTGCTGATTGCATTTAGGTAGTCCATGCGCACAAAGGCTTCAGCAAAGTTATCTAGATTAAACTGCGCTGGCAGTGCCAATGGGTCTTTGAGGATCTCAAACTTGGTTTTTAGCGAGTTGATAATCAAGATGGCGAACGGGAACACATAAATGAGTGCCAGTACCAAGGTTACGATAAACAGGCCGTTAGATTTCTGCTTCATCACCTATACCTCTCTCTTCTTGGTGAAATAAACCTGAGCCACGGCCACTAACACCACAATCAAGAATAAGATGATGGCTTTAGCCTGTGCGGTACCGTAGTTTTGATACAAGAAGGCTTCGTTGTAGATGTTTAGGGTTAACAGCTCGGTTGAGCGATAAGGCCCGCCTTTAGTAAGCGCCAAGTTGACGTCAAACATCATGAAGGCGTTCTTCAAAGTCAGGAACAAACAGATGGTGAACGACTGCATCATCATAGGGATCTTAATAGAGCGCAGGATCTGAGACTTGCTGGCACCATCAATACTGGCCGCTTCTAGCAGAGATTTCTGAACCCCCATGATGCCTGCGATATAGATAAGCATCATGTAGCCTGACATCTGCCACACGGTAACGATAACCATGGCCCAGAACGCTTTATCCGGATCGGACAGCCAAGGGTCTAGCAAAAGCTCAAACCCGGTCAAATCGCCCACTGTGATAAAGATTCGGTTGAAGATGAACTGCCAGATAAAGCCAAGCAAGATGCCACCAATCAGGTTTGGCATAAAGAAGGCTGAGCGAAGACCATTTTGGCCTTTAATGCCCGAAGTAATAAGCAGAGCCAGACCAAAACCAATCACATTGGTGAACACCAAGCAGAAGAACACATACTTCAGCGTGGTAGAGAAGATCTTGATAAAGCTCTCATCGGTAACTGCGTTAATGTAGTTCTGGAAGCCAACAAACTCACCTATGGTAAAGCCGTTCCAGTTGGTGAAGGTCAATACCACACCCATGATAAATGGGATCAGCAAGACCGTAGTAAACGCAAATAGAGGGATAAACGCGAAGGTGAAGAAGTCCTTCACACCCTCTTTTCGTAAGGTGCTAAACATTATTAATGTCCTAAATTGCGCGAAGTGCGCAGGGAAGAATCAGGCGGGCATGCACCCGCCTATGGGCTACTTAGAAGTCCAGTACTTCTCAAATTCTGTCGCTAGCGCCTCTTTGTCGATAACGCCTGCAAGGTATTTCTGCATGGATGCGCCCATAGATGGGAAGGCGTCACCCGGATAGTACATATTGACCCAGTTCAGCGTCTCGCCCGCTTTCATTTTGGCCAGTATGGTTTGAGAAAGCTTGTCGTGCGGCTCAATCTCGATGTTGTCGTAAACTGGAATAAAGTGCATCTTGTTGACATAGGCATCGGTGCCCTCTTGTGAGGTAAACAACCAGTTGAAGAAGTCCATTGCACCCTCACGTTGCTCAGGTGATGACTGAGAAGCGTCCACAGTAAAGTACATAGGCACGCCTACCGAGATGGCATTGTTACCCTTGAAGCTTTCATCATTGTTCACAGGCACTGGCAGGATGCCATATTCACCTTCAGCATTAAGCTCGAGCAAGGTTGAATACGCCAGTTGCCCTGGAACCACATACCCACCTCACCGGCAGCCAAAGCCATAGCGCTGTCATCATAGGTAGGTGCTAGTGGTGCACGCTTAGACTTGTTGTACTCCTTCATAAGATCGAAGGTCGCGAGCCAACCCTGATACACGCTGTTATCGTTAAGGGATATCTCACCCGACTTTATCGCTTCCAGCGCTTTTAGGTTTGCGTCGATGTCGCCTGCCTGGTTAGCAAATAGAACGTTAGTAAAGTGCGCTCCTAGCGACCAATCCATCGGCGATACGCTCACTGCATCCACGTTTTCTAGTGCTGAGACCTGCTTGAATAGATTTGAAAGGTCGTTCTGAGTAGCGATAGAACTTGGGTCAAACTCACCACCGACCGCTTTGTTTAAAACCGCTTGGTTATAAATAAAGCCAAAAGATTCCACCGTGATTGGTAGACCTAATACTCGTTCGCCGTGAGTTACTACGTCATAGGTACCAGGATAGGCATGAGACAAAATCTCGGTTTGGCTGAAATCCATCAGCTTGTCTTGCAGCTCTTGTGCCTCTTGGCCCATCACCATAATGGTCGGCGCTTTGTTTGAGGCGTACATAGCGGTCATTTTCTCATAGGCATTGCCATCTAGAGGAAGAGATACCAACTCATAATGCTCTTGAGAAGCGTTGTAGGCATCGATGGCATCTTCAAATTGAGGGCCTATCTCCCCTTTGATTGTACCTAGGATAGTAATTTGAGTTCTGTTGGACTTTGAGTTGTCATCCGCGCCACAACCTGCAAGCAGGACAGCTGGGATAAGTAGGGCTAGTGCTTTTTTCATTATTGGCTCCGCAATCAAATCGGCTTATTGACTAAACCGATTTAGTGTCAGTTCGCTTTGTTCATTATTAAGCTATCAAGAAATCTGATTGCATATCTGTGATCAAAACGACACTTACGTAACCGGTTACGCAACTCATAAGATCTACGTGACAAAAATCACACATTTTATGTGTTTCCTGAATATAAACATCTATATTCACCCCTATTTTGGCTTTTGAGAGGTAAACACTTGCGTAACCGGTTACTTAGATACAGAATGGTTGAGTCAAAGGAAAAGCCTTCCTAGAAAGGCGCAGTGGTAAATAGGGTCGAATGAACAGTCCAATAAATATAAAGAAAGTCGCCGAACTGGCTGGGGTCTCGGTAGCATCTGTCAGCAGAACCATCAATGGTAAAGGTGGCGTCGGTGAAGCTACCAGACAAAAGGTGCTCGACACCTGCAAAGCATTAAACTACAACCCTAGCCTCACCGCCAGAAAGCTCTCTAGTGGCAAGGACGTAACCGTTGCGATCCTGCTCTCGAGCAACGACTCGCAACTCTCGCCCTATGTCACCCTCTTCTATAATCATATGTTGGAGATGCTGCAACGTAAGGGACTAGTTGCTGAGATCGTCTATCACGAAGATGTAGATTCAGTAAAAGACAAGGCGTCGAGCTGCATTGTATTAGCGGCTAATGAGAACGATCACAGACTGGAAAGCCTGCGCAGACAAGGCATTCCATTTGTAAATGTAGGTAAGAAGATCAATGGCTGGTGGGTCGCACCCGATGAATTTATGGGGATAAGACAACTCACCCTAGATCTGATTAACCGTGGCAAGAAACGTATTGCTTTTGTAGTGGCGAAAGACACGGAATCCGCAGAGCAAAATAGCCGTCACCAAGGCTACACCAGTGCCCTAGAAAGTGCCGGCCTGCCCCCCACACCATTGAATTTGTAGGCAATCATTTCCAAGGGATGCACGTCTGCTCCTACTTCTATCGTAACCTGCATCTACTAGAAGAATACGATGCGTTAGTGTGTAACAGCGATGAGATAGCCCTTGGCGTACTCGAGGTAATCAAACATCAACCTTTAAACGTTCCAAAAGATATCGCGGTGACGGGTTTCGATGATCTTCCTTTGGTATCAGGCGAACTTACCACCATTAAACAGAACTTAGCGCATATTGCCGAGAAGACCATTGAGAGCTTGGAGTTAGCTAAGAAAAGTGAAGAACCGTTTGGGGTTATTAGCCAGGTTGAGGTGCTAAATCGTAAGACGAGTTGATAGTTTCTCTACGCTGATATGAAAGCAAAGCCCTATTTCGGCTTTGCTTTTTTGTATTTATATCTTCATTCAGGTTTATGTCAAATTAATGTTAACCGCTCTAATGTCAATTGAGTCGATATGTAAAAATTATTAAGCTTTCGCAAAATTGCAAAAAATAAAAACTCAAATGAACCCCAATAAAAAGCACCAAAAAATGACCTTCCATCATGTAGGTATACCAACTAAAGAATACTTGCCGGATGATACTCACAACCCATCACTGAAAATGCATGCGACAGGGTATTTCGAAACACCTTATGCGATGGAGTGGATGAATTTTGATGAAGACAGCACGTTACCAGAAGTGATAAAGACGCAGCCACATATTGGCTATGTTGTAGAAAGTGTTGAAGATGCAATTCTAGGTAGAAATGTGGTCTTACAGCCGACAAGTCCCACAGAAGGTGTAACAGTTGCATTCGTACTGGAAGGCAGAGATTTAATTGAGTTCTTGCAGTTTGATAGACCTGAACATGAAATTTGGCCTCACCCAAATAAGTTTATGCTGGAAATACTAGGGAAAGAGGCAAAGTAAACTAGTTAACTATGGCTTCTTCTTGGTTGTAGTTTTTCAAACGACAATGCTTACCAAAAGAGGTTTAGCATGGAAGCATCGCCTCTTCGCCTCAGCGAGCCTAAATTAGAATCTAACTCTATCTACCAATTAGAAGATTAATCATGAATATAGAAGAACTATTGAAACTGCGGGGCTTGGACACAAGCAAAAAAATTAAGCTCGTCCGCCATCAAGATCAACGTTACGACTTATATGAATTAATGACCACCGGTCAACTTGAAACCTATCAAGCATGCCAGTCAAAGCCGATACTTGATTGTGACTATATGGTGTCATTTATTGGATTGCCCCATAGCAAGGCGAGATTGTACGGTGTCTATAAAGTTATTTCTCGCTCTCGCGTTCGTGATGTTTGTCTTCCTAGTTCTTACACACTGACAGAAGATCCTAACAATTGGTTTTATGAGTTAGAGAAAGAGCAAGGATTCGAGGATCTTGAAGAGAGAGTTATTATTGACTGGGGACAATCAACTCGATCATGGCACCAATGGCTCAAAGAAAAAGAAGTAGTAGAGGTATTGCCTACTGGCTACGCAAGACCATTTCCGGGATATCTTGACTTCGTTTTGAATTTTGATGAGTTAAACAGAATTTTTAACTACCCTGAAGCAAACCGTGAATGGAAATCAGCTCTATCAAATGTAGCTGGGATATATTTGATCTTGCAATCCAGTACTGGAGCACAATACGTCGGTTCCGCATCTGGCTCCCGAGGCATATATGGCAGATGGCAAAACTATGCGACAACTGGTCATGGTGGTAATAAGTTACTAAAGGAAATATGTGAAAACGGTGCTGAAAAGCATCGCGAGTTTAGGTTTTCTATCCTACGAACCCTGCCAAAGACTCTCACGCAAAAAGAAGTTATCGAATACGAAAATTTCTACAAAAGTAAACTTGGTTCGAGAGCTCATGGGTTGAATGAAAACTAGATATCCATCAAAGCTAACGCAAACAGCCACAGTGCTTCTGTCTCTAAATCCACTCTCAGGCGTGCCTCTGGTGGTATAGCCACACTTGCCCTCGCCTGCGCAGTTATAGATTTTACCTAGCTTTCTATAGCTATCGATATACTCAACATCAGGCTCGATATAGATACCGTTACGACCGATGACATAATCTAAGCCAGAATCTTTAATATCCTGTTCGGTTTGACGGTTACTTTGAATAACAGGTGAAAAGGCAGTGTTCTCTTCCGCGCCTTGCACGCTTGTGTAAACGATCTTAGCCACACCAGCAGCTTTGGCGGCATTAATGACGTTTCGATGCTTACCGATACGTTTATCGGGAGCATCCATACCCGACACCAGAAGCACTACATCTATTCCTTGCAATGATGATGTCAATGCCTCTAGGTCCTCGTAGTCTCCGGGTCTTACCTCAACGCCTTACCCTTTCGCACGCACGGGCGTGCGAGCTAGTGCTACAACATCATCTTTGGAAGTCATAGCCACGCAAGCTTTGACGATTTCTGCACCCAGTTTGCCACTTGCTGCCGTAACTGCGATCTTCACTTAACCACCACTCATTGAGAATTTACGTCTTCAAAGCATAGGTTAAGCCACGGTAATCTCACGAGTTGATATGTTTAAAGTATGTCCTTTAAACACTGCTAATCTAACTAGAGTGGCTAAGGGCAAGATGCTTTATCGGCAAAGCCGTTCCTATGGACTTTAACAGGTATGTCTATGAGAAAAGTACTAAGTGGTAAAGAAACCCGAGTAGAACTCGCCAATCTAAATCAGAACTCTTCTTTAACTTGGGAGCTAAAAAAAGAGAAATTATTTACTTCCATCAAGTTCAACTCATTCATCGAAGCATTTGGCTTTCTCACTCAAGTTGCCTGTGCTCTGAGAAACTCAACCATCATCCCGAAATCTACAATTCGTACGCTAAAGTTGATTTGTCACTGACGACACATGAGGTAGGAAGCTTAACGAGTCTCGACTTTAAGCTTGCCAGCGACATATCAAAATGCCTGTAACAATGGCTACTTCTCTAGAATACATTGGAAAAGCTCAATTTAATAAAGGCGCTCTGTGAGCGCCTCAAAATGCTTAGCTAACCGCATACTCACGAGCTAGTTGACTCTCACCCAGCCCTACTTTCTTGCTGACTTTGATCTGCACCGGCACTCGCTCTTTAAGGGCGTTAACGTGACTGATTACACCTATCATCTTGCCCGTGGCATTTAAGGTATCCAGTGCATCTAACGCTAGGTCTAAGGTTTCAGGATCTAGGGTACCGAAGCCCTCATCAAGGAACAGTGAATCGATACTGGTCTTATGACTAACAAGATCTGAAAGTGACAGCGCTAGAGCCAGACTTACAAGGAAGCTTTCACCACCGGAGAGTGTCTTAGTATCTCGCACCACATCCCCTTGCCATAAATCCATCACTTGAAGAGCCAGTCCATCATCAAGATTTCGTTTCAGCTCGTAGCGACCATGTAAGCGTTGCAGGTGTTTATTGGCTAGATAAACAAGATTCTCGAGCGTAAGCCCCTGGGCAAACTTACGGAATTTATCCCCTTTTTGCGAGCCAATCAAAGAGTTCAGATAAGCCATGTCGTCATAGCTAGCTTGAGCCTTAAGGATATCTTCAAACAGCTGCTTCTGGTTTTCACGGTTTTCATCATCGAGCTTGATACGCTCAGCAATGCCACCCAGCTTAGTCTGTAGATTCGCTTGCTCAGATTTAGACTCAGATAAGCCCTGCTCTAGCTCCTGTTTCGGCGTAACTTTTTCCGCCATCTCGCTGCGTTTCAGTTTGTTCAAACTTTCAGTAGCAGAGTCGAGCCTTGTTTTCGTCGCGAGAGCCTGTTTATCTAGCTCAGTCTTCAACGCTAACAGGTGATCATGTTGCTCTTTTGGCAGTAGTGCGCTAATAAAAGCTTGCTCATCTTCAAAGGTGCTTTCGGACAGAGCCGTCTTCCAAAGATTTATGGCTTGGGACTCTCGCTCGACTAACTTGTCTATCTGCACCTGCTTTGCTTCAAGCGTCGCAACTTGTTTCTCCACAGCGCTCTTCGCGTCACTATAAAGCTGTTTAGCTGATTCGAGCTTGTCTTGATGCTCAATTACTAGTTTTTTCAGTCCAGACAGCTCAAGATCTATGTTCTCTCCTTGATAGAGAGCAAGCCTGTTATTGCTTACTACCTGCAATGAATCCTGCAACTTGGTTAATGAATCTTTGTGGTCCCCAATACTCTTTTCAAGCTCAGCACTGCGAACCTTTAGCGTTCTGGTTTCACTCTCAAAGCTGGCAATCATAGTGGCGTTTTGTTGCTGGAGATCTTTATTCTCTCTCCAAGTTTTAGCTTCTAGCTCAAGCGCTTCAAGCCAAACTGGGATCTGAGATAGCTCTGGCAACTCATAACCCAAACCAGAAATGCGCTCATTCAGTGCCTTTTGACTCTGGACGGCTTGGTTCGAAAGTTCCTCACTCTCTTTAGTCCATGAAGTTTCATTCTCAATCAAGCTTTGAAGGGTTTGTTCTGAGAATTCCAGCTCCTTTTGCACCCCTTTAGTGACAGCGTCACTGGAAAACTTGGCGGAATCTGCCTCTTGCTTGGTTTTCTCTAATGTCATTGAAGCTCGATATAACTCATTGATTTTATTTAGCTCAGTAGAAACTAAATCGATAAAAGCAGCAATAGAATCGGAGTTTTCTAGGCTTAGTCTTGTTAACAATTCACCCTTTCCGATAGCTAAAGATTGCGCCTTTAACTTTTCAAGCAAAGTAGCCCAGCCAGACATGGCATTGGATTTTTGCCTCTCCATCTCTTGGACTGATTTTGCCAAAGACGAGAGCGTGCGCTCGATATCTGCAATGGATTCTCGTACTTTCTTACCCTCAGCCTCGATTTCAGAGCAGAGTTGCTGCTCTTGCTCCTTTTGCTGAGTGAGCGCGACAATATCCGCATTTTGCTCGATGTGATGCTCAATAGAGCCACACAGAGGACAGGCATCACCTTGTTTCAGCAATGCCCGATATTTAGTGAGTTCACCTTCTTGGCCGATCTGAGTCTCAAGGCTGGTGACCAATTTCTTTTTGTCTTTGTACCGCTCAATCAAGCGCTCGATATCGACCTTTTTCGTTTGAAGCTCTTTCTCTAACCTACTTTTCTCCGCTTCGGAGTCGGAAACACCCTTCACAGAGGTTAGATACTCGCTGTTCAGACGCTTAAGCTCTGCCTGCTCAAAGTAACAAGACTCGATAAATTGTTTGCGGGTCTCTAACGTCTCCAGCGAATTACTCTTTTGGAACTGCTCTAACTCATCCGCTGCCTTTACGCTAGCTAACTCCAAATTGGATTGCTCTTCCAACTGCGCTCGAAGGCGTTTCTTGAGATCACTGTTTTGGGACAACTTAGTCTGTTTTTGATCAACAAGACTATTTAAAGCTGTAGCCTTGTCTGCAAGCTGTTTCTGCTTATCAGCCAAAGTCTTAGCATCACCTCGAATCTGCACTATTTCAGTTGCAAGATGCTCAAACCTTGCATTGCTATCTAGATAATCCGTGATTACCGCTTGCTCATGTTTCAACGTATCTAATTCATGCTGTTTGACTTTAAAAGCATTGGATTTTTCAGATAGCTCTTTGGACGCATCAGATACTTGCTCAGTTTTACTGTTTAACTCTTTGTTTAGCGACACTATCTCACTATCAAGTGGACGAACTTTCACTGCCAACGCATCTAGAGTTTCGAGCTTTTGTTTCTGCTCTGAATGAGATTTCTCAGAAGTTGACTTGAGCCCTTCTTTCTCAGTTAGAGTTTTATTTAACTCACCTAAAGCATCAGAGCCCTTGTGAAATACTTCTTTTTCAGCATGCAATTCGGCTCTCAGATTATTGAGCTCTGCATATTGAGGTTGAATGGCCTGAGCCGGAATACTCTTCTCAAGCCTAGTGAGATCATCTGCATGAGATTCCAATGTTTGAGCTAGGTTTTGATGCTCTTGCGTCGCTTCATTGACGCCGGCTTGTGCCTTTTCAAGCTCTAGCCACCAGCGCATCTGCTGTTCTAATTGCTCTAACTCTTGGTCTAGTTGCTTCTTGTTCGCTTCAACTTGAAGTCGAGTTTGAGTCAGCTCTTCACGCTCTTCTTCACTTAGAAGATTCACACCGTCTGCTTTGGCTTTTAGCTGTTTCAGTTTTTCGTCTTCAAGCTTGAATCGGCTGTATACCGCCTCAGAGATCAAGCCATAGATCTCAGTGCCGGTTAGCTCTTCTAAAAGCTCTGCTCTATCATTCGCATCAGCATTCAAAAATGCCGCAAACTGTCCTTGGGAAAGCATCATGGATTTAGTGAAACGCGAGAAATCCAGACCGGTTAACTCGTTCACCTTTTCTAGTTTCTGCTTTATCGCTGAGGCTAGGATCTTTCCGCTTGCCACCTCGCAACCTCAGCCTTGGCGCTTTGCATATTGCCATCAATCTTGCCTCTTGAGCGACGCATCGACCAGTTAGAGCGATACGCGACACCTTTAACCTCAAACTCAACCTCAGCAAAACATTCTGCTGTGCCTCGGGTCATGATCTCGTTATTGGTATGAGTAACGGAACCAAGACGCGGGGTTCTGTGGTAAAGGGCTAAACATATAGCGTCGAGTATTGTGGTTTTACCCGCACCGGTTGGACCTGTGATGGCAAATAGGCCTGAGTCGGTAAAGGGGGACTGAGTAAAATCGAGCTTCCAACGACCTTTTAGAGAGTTCAGGTTTTCAAATTCTAAAGATAGGATCTTCATTACTGCTGCTCCTCACCCTCAAGCTCAACCTGATTGAGTATCTCGCCAAAGGTAAGAGAAATACGCTCAATACGAGCCTTCTCTTGCTCGCTAGTGAGGGTTTCAAGCTCGAGTCTACGCTTGAACACGTCCTGCGGTTGTAGCTCAGCAAGGGTTTCAGTTTTTTCTGCTCAATAGCCTGTTTTGCTGAGGTGCGGGCACGTCTTAATTGCAGAACCTCAACATTAAGCCCTTTCACCATTTCGGCTATACGCTGTTGAAGATCGCTTAGAAAGTCTTGTTCAGACACCTCAATGGAAAGCCAAATGGTTTGCTCACTCTGTTTGAATTCTGCAAGCTGCTCTTCAATTGAGTGCAGATCGCCTTTAAGGCTCGCCATAGGTTGGAAATTTGGCACTGCGATTGGATTGATGTTTGGTGTCGTATTTTCAAACTCGACCATCACCACCTGTTTATTCGATTTAAGCTCATCGAAACTAAGTGGAATTGGCGAACCTGAATAACGAATGTTCTCTTTCTTCCCCACAATCTGTGGTCTGTGGATATGGCCTAAAGCGATGTAATCAGCTGGCGGAAAGGCATCACTGGCAAAACCTTCCAATGTGCCGATATAGATATCCCTCACTGACTCTGACTGAGTCACACCAAGCGCGGTTAGGTGGCCAGTGGCTATGATAGGCACCTTTTTACCAAGCTGGGATTCAAGCTCTGCTTGCTGAGACTGAGCTTCAAGATAAAGCTTGTGGTAGTGCGCTTTGATAGCCTCTCCGAGCTGCTGCTGTTTCTCCGTAGCTTTAACACCAGACTGACTGCTCATCACATCTTGCGGTCTGATAAATGGAATGGCGCACACCAAAGCCCCTACTTGACCATCGCTATCCAAAATTGAAACCACCTGGTCTTTATCTTCGCCTGAGGCGTTGGCCACAACATCTGCACGCAGATATTTCAGAAGGTTCTTCGACTCATTCAAAACGGAAACCGAGTCATGGTTGCCACCCAGAAGGATCAGCTGACAATCTAGCTTATTAGCCTCAACCACAAACTGGTTATACAGTTCGCGAGCATAACTCGGCGGAGTGCTGGTATCGAAGATATCCCCCGCCACTATGATGGCGTTGACGTCGTTTTCTTTTGCCGTGTTAAGTAGCCAGTTGAGAAAAGCCTGATGCTCTGAGCGTCTGTTTTTATTGAAAAAATTTTGCCCAAGATGCCAATCTGAGGTGTGTAGAATTCGCATTACCATTCCATTTTTGAAAGTGCTCTGGCAATGATAAAGGAATAAGAAGAGAAAACTAGAGATGGGGTTTACAGAGTGGAACAAGTGCCCAGATTTTCATCTGGGCATATGGGATTAGAATTTGTAGCCTACATCGAAAATTGCGTTCCCATAAGCAAGGTCATTATCTCCCTGTGAAACCTGCACGCCAACGTTCGCGACAACGTGCTCTCCGAATTGGGTTTCCAAGCCGGTTCCGACTAGCACACCATTATCATGATGTTTGTGATGCCCTTTCTCTGTTCCTGAGGGAATGTCTGCTTCTAATTTATTCCAAGACCAACCTGCTTGAACGTATGGTTTTAGAGTTATCCCATTAGATACATGGAACGGATATCCAAGACCAAGAGAAGCCTGATACTGAGTCAAATCAAATACTGACTTAGATTCTGTGTTCACCCTAAAATCAGTGAACAAATAATCTTTGTAAGACTTAATCAAATACCCCCTTGAGTAAATCGAGTAGCCGTCCGGACGAACTAATGAATATCCATCATTAGCAACTTTCCCAGTTACATAACCCGCACCCACAGTAATCCCAGAGAAGAAGTTCTCCGCATGGGCCAGATTTGCGCTACCTAGTGTTAAGCCTGCAAAGATCAGAGCCAATTTTACTTTATTCATGATAGAGATCCCCCTTTGGTCATTTAGGTGGGAAATTGTATAAATAACGTACATACTTAAAACACGAACACTTCCCTGTGAACTGTTCGTGTTTTTAATTTCGAATCTGAATAAAGTAGTGGTGCCCCATATGAATAGTCTGAGTAATAGGCGTAGGCTGCAGGTCAGCCGCCATGCGAAGCACAGGAAACGGTTGCACCAACAACTGAATCGAAATGCTTTCCATGTCGCGACTCATAAAAAACTGCCACTGGTATTGTTCGACCCTCTTGCGTCCCGCATAGACGACTTAGATGACATCGATAAACTAGTGTAAAAATAGAAAAGCGGGGATCTTGCACCGATCCCCGCTTTTTTATTGAGCGTTTAGCGTCTATTGACTCGTTAGAAACGATAACCTAGGTCGAAGCTCACCTGCTCCATCTTGAAGCCGCTGGTCTCTTTGGTGTAGTTCACTGTGCTTACAAAGTGATGACCAAATTGAGCTTCTACACCTGTACCTAGGGTGAAGCTATTGTCACTTTTAGAACCTAGATAACCAAAAATGGAATCCAGTTTAGACTTATCCCATGACCAACCTGTTTTCACAAAAGGCTTAAGCTGAATAGATTGTGACACTTGGAAAGGATAACCTGCTCCTAGACTTGTCTGAAAATGAGTTCGTTTGAGATCAGCTGTTTTCTGTGCCGAACCACCTGGATAGGTTACGCCCTCAAAATCTTCCTGAGTCCACGAATATCGGGAATCAACAAACAAGTAATCATTAATTGGTGCTTGAGAATAGATTTCAAAGCCATCAGAACGATCTGACTCTCCTTTGATACCGCCTTCACTACCTGACTCATTAATGTAACCAGCACCAACTGATACACCATCGAATAAATCACTTACAGTCCCTGCATTTGCGAACGATGCAAATGCCACTGTCGATAAAAGTGCATATTTTATAGCTTTCATATTCGTTCCCCCATGAATAGCCTTGCACGCAATATAGTGATTTAGATCACATTAAAACATGAACACTTTTCCCGAACCTATTCCTCTTTTCAATGCATAAGGGTGCTTATATTGTCGCCAGAAATGACAAAAAAGGGTTCACCATGAAAAACACAACAATCAAAACTGCGACTTTCGGCGTGCTGATCGCCTCTGCTCTTACAGGCTGTGTTTCAACTGCAGTCATGCAAAAATCTGACGAAGTCGCCAGCCTGCCATCCATGGCTGTTTCTGTAGATGGACAGTTTGGCGGATTTGGTACAGAGGGTACCTTTGATGTTGCCGGTTTATATAAGGGTAAGTTTACCCGTGATGCCTCAAGCACTGACTGGTTTGGTGTATATGGTACCGCTGAAGGAGGACTAGCAGCCGAAATCACTAAGGTAGATTCCAATCAAAACTGGAAACTCGCTTGCCATGGTGACCAAGGAGGCTTAACGCTTGGAGGTATCAACATGGCGAGCAGCGACCCGTTTGAATGTGACATTCTGGTTGAAAATCAAAAAGTCGGTAGCTATTCAATCAACCAGAACGCAAGCTCATTGGCGATGCCGACGAAAAAGGAACTATTACCCTTGAAGGCACCACTCTTCAAGTTGCCGCGGTTAAAACAGCTCAAGGCTCCTCATTCTCCGGCGGCTATCCACTGGGCTACAGCTTCTCGCTAAACGGTAAAGAGGTAGCGGCAACGGAAACCAACAGCCATATCAGCATTCAAATGATGGAAGAGCTAACCCCAGAACAAAAAGATGCCGTAGTCGTGGGTAGCATTGCCAGTGCCCTATCATGGCGCCCAGAATACGAAGACGAATAAGCCTTCCACATTATTTTCTATATTGGGCAAAGTAGTCTTATTGGCATTAATGGTTTTAATGTTCTAAAAAGTCGAACTGCCCTTTTCTGATCTAAAATATTAACTTCTTGTTTTACGATTTGACTCATGATGGAAAGACCCAGCAGTACTATTCACCTACAAAGATTGAAACAGCTCGACGGCTACTTTGGTACCGAAGCCACCACAGTAGACAGCCAGACTCTGGCTGATGTGATGTCTTGCTCAACTCGTAATGTTGCCAAGATCATGAAAAGCCTTAACGAGCTCGGGTGGATCCACTGGATCCCAGGTAAGGGCCGAGGTAACAAGACTCAATTACAGATCCTGAGCTCCTTTCACGAGAGATTTTGTAATGTACTCAAGTCTTATGTGGCTAACGGTGAGTTAAACGAGGCTTCACGTTACGCCGATATCTTCAAATACGACAACGTGTTTAAGCAGCACCTGCCAGAATGGCTAGCCGACCTTTCCGAAGACAAAGAACGTTCAGACGAACTGGTCTCTCTAGTGCCTACAGCCTTCCTTATTGCCATCCAATGAACATGACGGATCGCCATGCGGGTATCTATGTGATAGCCATGTTCGACACCTTGATCAAACTCAACACCAATACTGGCGGATTCGAGCCACACCTTGCTCACCAGTCTATCAAGAAGGCTAACCCACTACTTTCGAATCAGACCGGATGTCTATTTTCATAACGGTGAGTTGGTAACGCCAGAGCACGTAAAGCAGAATCTAATCGCTCATATGGACGAGCACAGTGTGGCGCATCAGCTCTATTCCAGCATCAAAAGTGTCGAGGTAAATCATCAGTGGGTGGAAGTAACCCTGACTCATGATGACCCTGTATTTCTGCACGCCATTGCCGATGTGCATGCGTCGATATTTTTAGACAACGATGCTGAGCCGGATTACCCATACGGCACTGGTGCTTATCACTGGGAATACCGCAGTAAAGATCATTGGTCTCTTGTAAAGAATGCTCAGTACTTTGCTGTACATGGGGTGTTGAAGCGCGCCGACTTTTGGCATGTCACCACCTCAAATAAAACCTCGGTAGGCCACCTATTTGAGTTCGAACACATCGACGATATCGCAAATAAAGCAGATCGTAGCTACTCTACCATGGGAACCAAGGCACTTTGCTTTAGTCATAGGTTGGACTTCAATACCCGATTAGCTCTGAGTACCTTCACCAAACAGGTACTCAACAAACACTACACCAACGACCGAGAGCTTACTTCCACCATACTGCCCAATCGCAAGATTCGTGAGCTGGAATCAAATGATGCGCTCAACATGGGCGACATCCCTACCAAGCTCAAAGTGCACGTGCAGAACCAAGAGCCCATACAACTGCTTTGGATAGAGTTAGTCAATGCAGGGATCAGTATCGAGTATGTGGAAACCGTGGCCGAAGCAGACATTTGGGTAAACAACTTCCTGTTTGGTGCAGACGTGCTTCTCGATCACTATTACTGGCTGATGCTGAGCGAGTCTGCCAGCAATATGATCACGCCATTTAAACAAAGACAGTGGATCACAGAGTTTCAGCAAACTCGAGCCTCAAAAAGTGCATTCTTAAATGATATAGAAGATCGCTATCTAGAAGAGAAGCGCTTGGTGCCACTTTGGGTAAAATCTGTGGCATTCAAAAGCCATGACAGCCTGCGCGGTACAGATGTCGATAGCCTAGGCATGATGAATCTGTGTAATATCTGGTTTGATAAACGAGAAAAAGCCAACTGATTTCATGTCTACCTTCTTACTAACCGGCCTTGCGATGCTGGCCTTCGCTGCGAACTCTATACTGTGCCGGCTAGCTCTGGCCGAAGGCTCATAGACGCGGGCTCATTTACCCTGTTTCGATTAATATCGGGGGCAGTGCTATTGCTGGTTATGCTACTTTTCACCGGCAAAGGAAAAGCCTCTGCACCGAATTTGAGATTTAGCCTGCTTGCAGGTGTATCCCTATTTGGTTACGCGGCACTGTTCTCTTTTGCTTATCTCAAACTCACCGCGGGTACAGGGGCACTGCTTTTGTTTGGCGCTGTGCAACTGAGTCTGCTGGCTCTCTATTGGTGGCAAGGTGAGCGCTTTAAAACGCTGGAAATCATCGGCATCTCTGTATCAGTGGCAGGTTTTGTCTATCTGATGCTGCCATCCGTATCTCGCCCAGATACATTGTCAGCACTGCTCATGATAGGTTCAGGGGTGTGCTGGGCTGGATTTACCGCGTTGGGTAAGCAGGCTGAATCCCCTAGCCTTGGTATTTCCTGGGGCTTTATCTCGGCCTCAATAGTGGCGCTGTTTTTATCGCCATTTCTACTTAACAACATACACATTACTTTAAACGGGGCACTACTGGCTATTGCCTCTGGCGCCATTGCCTCGGGTCTTGGATACCTTCTGTGGTATCAAGTAATGAAGAGTCTCAGCCTATTACAGGCGGCTGTGAGCCAACTTTCGGTGCCAGCTCTGGCGCTGGTGATTGGCGCACTGTTATTGGGAGAGTCGTTAACCGCACACGCGATAATCTCGGGCACGGTTATCTTAGGTGGCATCGCCTAGTCTTTACCTCTAGGGCGAGTAATAAGGATTAATGTGGATTCAATCGCCAATCAAACTTAAATGATGTTATCTGTTTGCTCGGTACAGTCGACATCAATCTCAACAGTTCCATCGCCTGCTCATGGGTAAACCCTTGTTCGACTTCGAATAGGTCTGCTCAAGCATTTCTTGCCACAGAGGAAAGCTTTCAAGTTCTACACCCTTAACTTGAGATAACTCCCGAGCCAGGTTGATCGCCTTATCGTACTCTTTGTGCTTAACAGCATTTAGGAAGAGCTTAGAAATCGGAACCTTATTCTGTTTAGATGTTAGCCTCGGCACTCGTGTTATCTTGTTAAAAGCCAGCTTAACCGCCCATAGCAAGGCGATAACACTAAGAAGTGCATACACCCAAATCTGATCCAGCTTAGGCAAACTTGAAAGCAAGCTTGGCGTGCCCACCACAAACACCTGCTGATCAAGCTCTAGTGTTTTCATACTTTTCGACTCGGTATCCCACCACTGCACAGTCTGACTTGGTACAGTAAAGCGACCCTCTTTAGGGAAGATATAAGTCACCTCTTGAGTCAGTATCGCAGTATTGGACTTTGACAGTCGGTTGTATTGGTTCTCTTTTTGTAGCGGTTTCACATAGCGCTCAGCACCTGATATCTCCGCAGGTTTAAACTCAGGCAGCAACATAGTGTGAGAGTCTTTTACACTCAGCACATAGGTTAATGTTACCGCGTCACCACTTTTAAGTTCTTCTTCACTTGCACCCGTAACGGTAAAACTGGCTTCACTACCAGCCACATACTCCTGCGCTGAACTTGACGCCGTTACGTCAAATCCTGCCTCGGGCGTCTTAATAACGCCAGATACCGATGTTTTGTCATCTAAAAGAGTCACCGCCACATCAAAGCTTGGCAGTACAGAGCGCCCTTGTTGCATTGGGTAAACATAGATCTTGGTGCTTTGCGAATACCAACGCTCACCTTCTACCATCTTGCTAGAGCGCAATACACCCTGCTCGTCAGACTTTACGATGCCGTTATCTACATCAAGGTATGGCAAGACTATTTCATCTTTCAGAGGATATTTACTCACGATCTCAAGGGTAGCTTGTACCTGCTCACGCGGCACAAATTTGTCGCTGTCTAATTCGACACTAACCTTGATGTCACCCTTATCGATATAGCTTTGCAGCTCAGATGCCAGAAGGTTTTGGCTGATGAACAAAGCACACAGAATCAGCAGGCTTTGTACAAACAGGTTTTGAAATTTCACTCTATTCACTTGCGTACTCCTGCTGAAATTTTTGTCTTAAGAACTTTGATGGGTCTTGGCGAACCTGCTTCAGCCAAGCTGCATCGCTAAGTTGCAACTGCTCTGTTGCTTCCGCTTCAGTCTCTTCGTCAGCAAGCTGGCGATCATCAATCTTCTTCTCCGCTTCCATTGCCTCTGGCGGAGCATCTTTGATTTTCTGGATTGCATCCTTCATTACTTGGATGTTGTGAGTCGCTGCTTTGGCAAATCGCTCGCTCGTAACAAGCTGGGTATACATCTCTAGCGCCTTTTCAAGCTGACCTGAGTAAGCGTTAGCATTGGCCATTAAAAACTGAGACTCATCATCTTGCGCATCTTTTAATAAGATAATGGTTGAAGCAAAATCACCCGCAAGATATGCGCTGTATGCTTTCCATTTAGTGTCCTGATACAGATTCGATGCTTGTTCAAACTCACCCTTCTCAAAGTGGAGCTGTGCTTGCTGATCCTGCGATAGCCAGAAATCTTTGAAAGAGTTTGGTAACAGGCGCCCCAACCTAGGTTAACCACCACTAGGCCAAGCAAGATCCACCATTTGTATTTCGCTACCATTGCAAGGTCCACCCACGTCTAAACCACATCAGTTGAATAGGAAGTATCAAAAACAGCAGCCAGTAACCTGAGTCATGCCAAGGCTGATCATTGTCTTGCACCGCAAACAGATTATTCTCGATCTCACTGTTCACCGACTTAACATCGCTGTCATCATGGGTGAACTGCACCAAGGAACCATTACCTGATTTAGCCAGAGTTTCTAACTGAGTCAGCTCGCTCTGGGATAACCCAGACTCTCCAATTGCCCACACTACGACCTGGTGCTTAAGGTCTTTAAACTTCTGCTCGAATGCTTCGATAGCCTCAGGCTCAGTTTTGTCGGTCACAATCAATACCGTAGAGGGTGCCTTTGATTGAGAAAGTAGCTTATCGATAGGCTTTAACACCGCATCTGGCTTGCTGGTTTTTTCTGGTAGCAAGTTAGGCTCTAATGCATCCAAGAAATAAGCAGCCAAAGCCCTGTCTTTGGTCACTGGCATGGCAACATGGCACTGCCACCAAAGATGATCAGGCCTGATCTTGCATCCCCTCGCATCTCTAGAAGTTGACTTATCTTCTGCTTAGCGCGAACCAATCGAGACGGTGCTAGATCTTGTCCCTGCATAGAAACATCCAGCGCGATAATGAGCTCGGAGTTATCCTCAAACAGCGGCGAAGTCTCTTGCTTCCATGTTGGTCCGGCCATAACCACGGTTGCAATGAATGCAAACAGCGTAAACGCTTTTTTGGCGTCACCTTACGCCTGCCGTCTGGGTTTACCGTTAGATGCTCGACCATGTTCTTAGACATGACTCCCTGCCACTGGGCAAGAGTATTGTCCTTCTTACTGAGTTGGCGACAGAAAAACGCCAGAGGCAATATCGCCAACAGCCAGAACGGTCTCATGAAGTGAAAATTTGCCAAACTCTGTAGAGACAGCTGATTGATTATTTCGCCCATTTTCTGCCTCCTATGAATCTTAAATTACCTAACAAGAGCAGTAGCACAGTGACTAGGTTGAGAACAAACCCAACACCGAATGCGTAGTGATGCAGGCTGTGTTTCGGTCTGTGTGACAGTACTTCAAACTCTTGCTCTTCAAGCTCATCAATGGTTTGGTAAGCTTGCTCTAGATCTTTACGGTTCAATGCTTGGAACGTCTGACCACCGGTAAGCTCAGATACCTTCTCTAGCGTGGGGATATCCATCTTGTATCGCCCTTCGGTGCTCGGATCGCCCATGGCTATGGTGTAGATCTTCACCATATTTAGCCGCAATCTCAGCTGCCTTTATCGGTGGCATTTTTGAGCTGGTATCATCACCATCGGTTAATAGAATCATTACCCTTTGACGGCTTTGCTCTTGTTCAAATACAGAGATAGAGAGCCCAATCGCATCGCCAAATGCGGTCTGAAAGCCAGCATAGCCAAGCTCTACTTCGTTCAACAGATTCAGCCAAGTGTTAGTGTCTTCGGTAAATGGCGCTTGCACATAAGGGGCATCGGCAAACAAAATCAAACCAAGGCGATCATCTTTTCGCTTTGCACCAAACTCAGTGAGAACCTGCTTGGCCACTGTTAGTCGGTCTTGCTTGTTGCCGTCGGAATCAACAAAGTCTCGCTCAGACATTGATCCGGAAAGATCCAGGGCTACCATGATTTCGCGAGCTGATTTTCTCTGTTCAATAGCTCGCCCACCCACATAGGTTTCATCAGCGCAGCAACCAAAGAGAGATAACTCACTACTACGATTACCCACTGCAACCTGCGACGATTCAGCTCAGCCGCACTCTTGGTTGGCTGCTCACCTGAGACCTCGACCAAGCGTGTAAAGAACGGTACCTGCAAAGAAGATTTCGACTCTTTATATGCCGGTGAGAATCGATACACCACATATGGCAAGAGTAAAAGTATCGCCATCCATGGGTATTCAAATTCAATCATGATTCACCTCATGGTGTTTCAGCCAGTGCGCAACCTGAGCCTTGAATTGCTCGATTTGTTTATCCTGCAAAGCGCTACTTGGCATATAGGCAAGGTTTGATAAAAGCCCTGCAAACTGGGTCGAAAAAGTGGCTACCCGCGCAGCGCTGATCTAGCCATTTCTCCCAATCTCTGCCAATCAAACTGGCCACATCGGCCCTTGGATAGGCATAAAGCGCTACACGTCGAATTAGCACTGGCAATACTTCCAACTTCTCAAGGCTTGCCAGTTCTGCTAACGCAGCGCGGCGATAGGCGTTGGCTTGGTATTGCTTTATCTTGAGATACACGCGGTAAGCAAGGTAAAGGCATAAGAGTGCAAACACACATAGCCAACCCGTAGATTGAGGTAACCAAGAGATAGCCGCAGGCGCGCTCGGTTCCACAATCTCCGTTAACAACGGATTTTGCATACTAGGTTTTAATGACATATCTGACTCCTAGTTTGCGCCAAGCGCTCTTCGGAGCTGTACGTCGCTGCTCTCCAAGGTATTGAACGGTAGCACTGGCACTCGATATTTCTTAGCCACCTTTTTGAACGCTTCAATGGCGCGAACCACATCTTGATTAAAGTCCTCTCTGATCTTGTCTTTCGTCGAAACCGCGACTTGCAATTGACCGTCGCTGACAATCATGGAATCCAGTCCCGCCAGTTGATGCTCTAACGGGTCGGTTACATGACAAAGGATCAGGTCGTTTCGCTGACAAAGTGCTTTGATCTGCTCTTCACTGTTATCTCTGTATCCATAACCGTCAGAGATCAGAATCACTAGTCCATCGTGCTTAACCAGTCTCTGAGCTTGAGTCAGGGCTTTGGCAAACGAATTGGTTTGGCACTCAGCCTTCTCACCTACTTTAAGTTTGTGGTTTCGTCTAACGATCTCATTGAGTAAGGTCAGTACATGGTTGGCACTACGCTGCGGCGCGATAGAAGTGGCATTGTTGTCATCAAATACAATGGCACCCACACGGTCAGTGGTTTCTATCACTCGCCATGCAATCAAGGCCGCTAGCTCTGCAGCTATCACCGACTTGGTCTTTTCGGTACTGCCAAAGAACATGCTTGAACGCTGATCCACCAGCAGGTAAACATTGCGTTCGCGCTCTTCTGAGAAGATCTTTACATGCGGCTTTCCGGTTCTCATGGTCACCTTCCAGTCCATCGAACGAATGTCATCACCGATGTGGTAATGGCGCATCTCTTCAAAGATCAGACCTCGCCCTCTAAGACGAGATACATGGCGACCGTTCAGTAGGCTATTGACCGGTTGCAGCGGCAGAAAATCAAAGCCTTTGGCCTTATATTTCAGCCCTCGCAGCGTATGCAGATCCGTGTAGATATTCGGGTCTCTTTTCATAGTTACGCCACTGCAACCTGAGACAGGATTTCATCAATAACGCGGTCAGAACTGATGCCCTCTGCCAGAGCATCATAAGAAAGAATCAAACGGTGACGAAGCACCCCATGTACGACATCGCGAACATCCGTAGGATCAACAAAATCTTTGCCTTTTAGCCACGCCATGGCGCGGGCACATTTATCAAGGGCAATGGTGGCACGTGGGCTTGAGCTACTGCAATCCAGTTTTTAAGCTCTGAATCTTCGAATGCTTCTGGCTCTCGAGTCGCAACTATGATGGCAACCATATACTTAAGAACCGCATCGCTGCAGTAGATGTCTCGGATTTGTTCTCGAGCCTTAAAGATTTGCTGCGGATCGATAGGCTCTGATTTGGCCTTGCTCGCACCATCTTCGCTTCGCATCATTCTTATGATCTGCTCTTCAGCATCAGCACCTGGATAATCGAGATTGATCTTCATGATAAAGCGGTCCATTTGAGCTTCAGGCAGCGGATAAGTGCCCTCCTGCTCAACTGGGTTTTGTGTTGCCAGTACCATAAAAGCTCAGGAAGCTTGTAGGTCTTGCCTGCCACAGTAACCTGACGCTCCTCCATCGCCTCTAGCAATGCCGCTTGCACCTTAGCTGGAGAGCGGTTGATCTCATCGGCCAGCAATAGATTGTTAAAAACAGGCCCAGGCTGAAAATGCAGAGTCGGCTTGCCATCTACCTCTTGATACACCTCTGTACCCGTTACATCTGAAGGAAGAAGGTCCGGCGTAAACTGCACTCGTCCAAGATCCACGGTCAACGCGTCGGATAGTGCCTTGATAGAGCGGGTTTTAGCGGTACCCGGCAATCCTTCCAGAAGAACGTTGCCATTGGTAAGTAGAGCTACCAATAAGGTGTCTACCATATGCTCTTGACCAATAACCGACATACCCATCTGCTTCTTTAGCTCAAGGATTGACTCTAGGGTTGGGTTCATTGCTTCGCTCATCTCTTCTGCCTCTGTAATAACTAGCGTGGCTAATAATTGCTCACCTTATGGTATGCATGATAGTTCTTTCATTTCTTTTATGCCATGCATTATATGAATATCAGCTATCAGCCTAAGTCAATGGTTTTTGTAAAGAGCGTTCTTAATATAGAAAAGGTCAACAGCACCTGCCTCAAGCGAACAACAGAGTTCGGCAGTGGGTGTTTAACCTGAATACAAGTTTGGAGTTACAGCATGAAGAAACTATCACTTAGCATTGCACTTGGACTGAACCTTATCGCACTGCCTACTTTGGCAAATACAGAGGTCTCTACACTGACCGATTACTTCAGCCCTGCAGGTGAAAAGACAACAGTTGAGAACTACCCAACCCTAGAAACTTCGCGCCAGTATCTAAAAAACCAAGAGCTAGTGGGCATCAACAACTTCCTGCACAAGCGCGAATTGACGCCAACTGAAGAGCAGCCTGTTGTTCGAATGAACCGTGATACTTACTACTCAATGGCTGTTATCGATGTATCTAAAGGTGCGAGTGTAACCCTTCCTGAGATCCCAGAAGGCAAGTACATGTCGATGGAAATCATTACTGAGGATCACCGCATTCAGGCGATGAAATATGGTGCAGGTACTTTCGAGCTATCTACCACACTGGCGATCACGTTTACGCCATCATCCGCCTAGACGCGACCTTTACTAAAGAAGAGGCACACGCGCTTCAAAACAAAATGAGCGTTCAAGCGAACTCGAATAAAGAGTTCACAGCACATCAGGTAGATAAGGCTTCTTTCGAAACAGTTGAGAAATCTCTAAAGGCGGAGATGCCAAAAGTGCTTAAGCGTGACGGTGCACAAGCAACATTCGGTATGTTCACCGACCCGAACGACAAATCTAAAGAGCTATTTACTGAAGAGAAATACGCTGTGGGCGCGGCTATCGGCTGGGGCGGTGCACAGCTAGAAGACAACATCTATGAGGTGTCAGGTAACTACCCAATGAACGAGTGTTACCAAGCGACCTTTGATGACCCTAAGAACCAAGCATTCTGGTCTGTAACCGTATACAACAAGCAAGGCTTTATGTTCAACGATGTGGCTAACATCAACTCTAAACTTGCTGAGAAGAACGCCGATGGTACTTATACCCTAAGCTTCGGCTGTGGTGACGATGCACCGAATAACCTAGACATAAAGAACGACTCTGGCGTGTTTAATGTAGCTTTCCGTCACTACATTCCAAGCCAAAAGGTTCGCGATGGTTTCCGTATCCTGCCACTTATCAAAGCAGTGAACTAAACCTTCCCCCACAGAGGCTGCCTGCACCCAAAACAGGCGGCTTCTATCACTCATTATTCCACCAGCGAATGTTACCTTATTCACTTGATGCATAACTCCTATCAGGATTAGTAAATAGGATAGATATCATCCTGTTGCTAGTATCTTTCATGAGATGGCATGCACACCTATTGCATGCAAACAATTTATGACTCTAGGAGCATTTGATGAAGAAGTTTGCACTTGTTGTAGCACTTGGTTTGAACATGGCAGCACTACCTGTAATGGCAGAAGAGGTTTCAACAGAAGCGGAGTTTTTCAGCAAGGATGGCGCTATCACAACACAAGAGAACTACCCTATTTTCGAGAGCTCTCGCCAGATCCTAAAGAACCAAGATCTAGCAGGTATCAATAAACTGCTTCACAAACGTGAACTGACTCCAACAGATCAGCAGCCTGTTGTTCGTATGAACCGTGACACTTACTACTCTCTTGCAGTAGTGGATGTATCTAAGGGCGCAAGCATCACACTTCCAGAAATCCCTGAAGGCAAATACATATCTATGCAGGTGGTAACCGAAGATCACCGCATTCAAGCTATGCAATACGGCTCAGGTACCTTTGATTTGAGCACCCACACAGGTGAGCACATCTATATCGTAGTGCGTCTAGATGCGACCTTCTCTAAAGAAGAAGCACACAAGATCCAAGACCAAATGCACATCGATGCTAACTCAGATAACAAGTTCAGCGCTGAGCAGGTAGACCAAACATCATTCGTGAAGGTTGAGAAAGAACTTAAAGCGCAGATGCCAACTATCCTAAAACGCGATGGTGCAACGGCACTAACCGGTATGTTCACCGACCCGAATGATGAGTCGAAAGAACTATTTACAGAAGAAAAATATGCAGTAGGTGCGGCCATCGGTTGGGGCGGCGCACAAATGCAAGACAATATCTATGAAGTCTCAGGCAACTACCCTGCTGATACCTGTCACCAGGCAACCTTTGAAGACCCTAAGAACCAAGCGTTCTGGTCTATCACCGTGTATGACAAGGCAGGCTTCATGTTCAACGATGTGGCAAACGTGAGTTCAAACACCGCTGACAAGAATGCTGATGGTACCTACACTGTAAGCTTCGGCTGTGGTGAAGACGCGACAAACAACATCGAAACCGCGAACAAGTCAGGCGTGTTTAACCTAGGTATCCGTCACTATATGCCAAGCCAAATGGTAAAAGACGGTTTCCGAATTCTGCCTACGGTTAAGCCAGTAAAATAATCAATAAGCAAGATTAGTAAATTGAATCCCCTCCACCACCTTGGAGGGGATTTTTATTTGCCTGAAGGATGCCAGAAGTGCCCGCACGCATTGCATTTCAAGCCGTGGTCGTGACGGTAAAGGGGAAACTGAAAAAGGATAAACATGAGGTAAGCGACTCGTTTTCCTTTGGTGATTGGTTTTATTTGTGTGGAGCCACACTTTGGACAGTGCTCCTTGTGAGACCCTAACTCCATATCTACATTGTACGAGTAATCCTGGCTCAATAGCGCTGCTGCCCTCTCCAAAGAGGTTTCCGGCACCATAAGCCGCACACCTCCCAGAGCATTAGAATAGAGCTACTGCATGTTGATAGTGTGTTCATCGGCAACAAAGGCAGGTATTTCTTCCGACTCCAAAAGACCCTTGGCAATATGAGCCTCATAAGGAAATGAGAATCTTGCTACGACCACCAATTTCCCCATAAAGCCTCCTTCAGTCCATTTATTTAGAATACTGCAATCTACTCGAGTAACCCGATTAAGTTACCAATTTGCGAGCGGTGCTCTGCTTTAGCACATTGTTTATTTGAGACAGGTAAGCAAACTTTTAAATCTTATAAGGAGTAAAATACTAAACAGACACCTAACGGCTATCCTAGAGGGAACACAATGCAAAAGTGGCTATCAACAGCATTGATCACTGCTTCTATTATCACTATGCCTGCATTGGCTACTGAACGAGCGGACATTGGTTGGGAATGGATTGAACAAGGCGCCATGCTCGTGGATGTTCGTACATCACAAGAGTTTGACGCCGGCCATCTTAAAAATGCGTTCAACTTTCCCCTGCCAGAGCTGAATATGCACTTTGCTAACATCGATAAAGATACACAGATAGTCCTCTATTGCCGAAGTGGTAACCGCTCCGGTCAGGCGTACCAATATCTAAAGTCAAAAGGTTTTAATAATCTGCACAATGCCGGCGGGCTGGTTGAGATGCAGCAGGCCAAGAATCCATGATTGAACCCATGCAATTTTGACCTGAAAAATTACAAGACAGGTTAGACAAAAGCCCATAGCTTTAGTTGTTTAAAATGAACACTCATCCTGATTCGCAACAACCTCAACCCTTGCAGGTTGCTCTGGCGTTGCCTGACTGTACTTCACGCAAAAGTCGCTGTAATCAGCAAAGCCAATGCTGATCCAAGGATTTGAAATAGGTATCCCACCATCGTTGCCACGGCCTACTTGAACAAAATCTTGCCCTTGCCCTACGCCATCAAGCACACTCTCTAGATCTTTCATCGTCGCCCATGGATAGCCAAAAGTAACCCTGACGCGTGGTTCGCTTAGTACTGCCATTCCTTCTCTCTCAACCCCTTGTATAGCAGACTTTGAGTAGACTAGATTAACCGCACTATTCATCTCCCCTGCTAGCCCTTGAATTGCAGATTCTCGTGCATCTTGTTGAAGATCGAAAAACCGTGGTAATGCAATGACTGAAAGAATTGCCAAGATGACGACGACAGCTACAAGCTCAACAATTGTGAAGGCAGAATTCTTCTTCATCTTTTCCTCAAGTACAGCTATTTCTTGGGCAGTGATATCCGCCGTTGAATTTCTAGTGGCTAAATCCAGCCTGAGGGAGTCTCAAGCTTATATTTGCACATACTACACTCTTTATGGAACGACGTACAGTTTGAGGATATTAGATATTATACGGCTTAGCTTCATGACTATGAGGAGCGTTGGTAAAAGGCAATTGTGCTAATAAGAAGTC
The DNA here is from genome assembly GCA_000830475.1 of Vibrio ishigakensis. GTDB lineage: Bacteria > Pseudomonadota > Gammaproteobacteria > Enterobacterales > Vibrionaceae > Vibrio > Vibrio ishigakensis_A. The sequence continues at coordinate 392,625 of BBSC01000004.1, forward strand.
TTGATACCCGTTTAAGATGAACAGCTGTAATGAGACACGCCGCCAGCAGAAAAATACTCTAGAGGCCTTAAGCGATAGTATTTCTCTTCAACCTGTTTAGATTGCTCTTCATAAGGGCTCGCTAAGATCTGTTGCAGTTCATGGATAAGGGAAAAGTCACCCTTCTGTGCTTGCTCATAGGCAGGAACAATCAGCCACTCTCGCCAAGTATACTTAGGGTTTACCTGTTTCATTTGACGTGAGACCTCGGCCATAGCCACACTAGGATTTAGTCGCTCTCTCCAAGTGCTTAGCCATTGCGTCCACTCCTGAATTAGCTCCTCGCTAGGTTTCACATAAAGCTCGCGCTGATATCTGATACCGCTTTTGGCATGTTTGACAGCTCACGAAAGAACAAGGTGTAGTCAACATGGGTTTTCATCATCAAGCCTAAAAGCTGATTAAACAGGTCAACATCTAGTGTCTCTAGCCCCAGTTTGTCAGCCCACATCTTATTGGACTTCTCTCTCATGACTGAAGAGAACCCCTCAACTAGGTTATCTAGCTTTGCTTGAGCTTTTTCATCTAATAGCGGCTTAAGGGCGCCACAGAATGTCTCATAGTTCTTCTCAGCAGCTAGGGGTTGATTGAAGAAAGAGAAATGGCGTCCGCCGCCGGTCCAAGGTTGAAAGTAAGGGTCAAAATATTCGCAAAACCCGAACGGTCCATAATCGAGCGTAATACCTCCAGCGCCGCAGTTGTCGCTATTGAAATTGCCTTGGCAATATCCGACGCGAAGCCATTCTGTTACCAAGGTAGTTAAGCGACCTCGAAACTCTTTAGCGAGAGCGAGCAGCTTATCTGGAAGTGGCAACTCTGCATCTATTTGCTCGCTGTATTCGCGCTCGATAATATGCAGCGCCATCATCTCGAGCTCTGACATTGCATTTGGATGCTCATTCACACGAGCTCTTCGGCTAAACAACTCCAACTGACCTACGCGTAAGAATGAGGGAGCAACACGCGTTGTAATGGCGACTGGGTTGGCAACCATGATATCTGGATTTTCTGACTGAGAACCTTCACTGTACCATGGACGATCTACCGTTTCTGATTGAGATGCAAACAGGCATAAAGAGCGTGAAGTCTCCACACCCAAAGCATGCATATACTCTTGCGCCAGAAACTCACGGACGCTTGAGCGAAGTACTGCCCTACCATCTGCTCCTCGGCAATAGGGTGTAGGGCCTGCACCTTTGAGTTGCATTTCCCATCTTTTATTGTGGAAAACGCCTTCAAAGACAGAGATGGCTCGCCCATCACCATAACCATTTCCGGTCTGGAAAGGACATTGCTGAATGTATTCAGTGCCAAAGATTGAGAGTGCGTAGCCTGTAGCCCACCCAACACTGCGCATTGGTTCTGGCAGATTAGTCATGTCACCAGAGAACAGGCGCCCGAATTCAGGAGTGTGCGCTAAGCTATCGTCCAGTCCCAACTCTTTGAAGAACCCATGGCTATGGCTGACATAAATAGCATCTGCAATTGGCGTCGGCTTTACAGGCACATAATGGCCGGAGAACACTTGCCGAGGAAAATGGTCCATGCCATCTAAGGTTGCTTCTGGATCCGGATTGAGGTTATCCATTAGAGAGTAATCCGACACCTTCGCAAGATCATCAAGATTAAAAATACTGATTTGGCTGCCCCAATCTCCTGTTTACTCATCGTGTGGTACTCCATGTAATGCACTCGAACCAAGAACTATCGGCAATGATACGTCTGTATCACTGAAAAGACATCATCTGCTTGAGAATAATTATCAACGATAATTCCCACCCGCGACGGTTTCAACTAACTCATCAGCGGAAACAAGAAAGCGCGCCGCTGTAACAGCAAACGCGCCCCCCTCGTTATGGCCTAAACAAGCATAGGAACTGATGTTATAGCGAGATTTCTTGTACCCCTACCAACTCGGCGAAACCGCCAACACTTACCTTGCTGATCTCATCCTCGGTCACGTCTATGGAAGCGGTGATTTCTGAGGTGCATCCCATGGCTCTTCCTTGTTCAAATACCAAATTCTGCTCGCTAGCTGCTAGTCCGTATTTGATCAGGTAAGAAGCAAGAGCGCCGCTGGCACTGCCGGTTGCAGACTCTTCTGGTATGCCGAACAAAGGTGCAAAATTACGACAGTTTGCCGTAACTAAAGAGTCAGACTCGCACAACTCGAACGCATGAATACCAACCAAATCGCGTTCCTTGCAGAACTGACTGAGTCGAGTGTTGTTTATCTGCAGGTTATCTAGGTACCCTTAGGAATTGGCACTATGATGTCTGGAAGACCAGTAGATACCACCTCGATAGGTAGCTCGGTAGTATCTAATAACTCGCAAGAAATACCAATCAAAGGTGATATCTCCTTACTTGATAACACGCCTAAGTATTCTGGCAGTTTCTGCTGCATTACGATTCGACCGCCTGGCTCGACGGTAACTGCAAGCAAGCCTGCCTTAGTTCTTTGGGTGTACTCTCCTGGTGTAATGAGTCCTCGCTCAAGCATTACCGAAAATGCTGCCAAGGTAGCATGACCACAAAAGTCGACTTCATCTGTCGTAGTAAAAAACGACACCTCAAAGTCAACAACATCGTCTTGGCAAACAAACGCTGTTTCCGAGAAACCGACCAACTTTGCTACTTGTAGTTTCTGTTGGTCAGATAAGGTTTCAGCTCCCAGAACCACCCCTGCAGGATTGCCCCCAGTTCCTTGCTTAGTAAATGAGTTCACCAGCAAGGCTTCTACTTTGATCAAGGTTTTACTCTCCCTATTACACCGTGATTTCGATTGGATTTTCACTTTTTTGCTATCACATTAAATACAAGATAAGGGATCCTAGCTCAACTACCAATTGCGCAAGTATTGTTTTACTTCTGATGGAGGCGCAACTGGACTCGATGTCGCTCCTCGCATAGCCGTAACCATCAAACTAGAATTTGGACTCGATAAAAATCTCTTTGGCATCTTCTATTCTGGCTTGGTGTGGCTCTGCTCTCCATGAAGGCCAATTATGTACCGCTTACCCTCTTTCTCAACCAGCACCATAGTGCCAATCTTTGCTTGTGTGGAGAGTGGTACCTGAGCTTGACTCACTCCCGATTTGATAAATTCTGCCGCCACAGGGCACGCTCGCGAGCCCACATTCGGACTGCTTGATGCGACCATATGGGATGGATACTCCCAAATAAAGGCATTGGTCAAGGTGAGATGGGAGATCAGAAATGCAGTTGTGGAGAGTGACATATAAACAGTACCGAAAAGAAACCAATGCTTAAGACTGTAACCAAGGCTGTCATTTCTCCTGTAACCATCTAGTGCCAACACAGGCAACCATCTCTAATCCATCTAACCCAATTCCCCGTACAAACTCAATGTTAGGTTTAAACGGAATCGCTTAGAGCGACGGAAAGATAAACACTAAATACACACACATTTTCTGACTTACGAAGAATCCAAAAAGGATTCAGGCTCTCTCAAAGCCAGTCACGAGATATATTTCGGGCACAAGGAACTCTATATCGGCAGAGAATGTGATCCAATCATCGAGAGAAAAGCTGTATAGGTGAAACAATGAAAACTCTATCTACTCTACTGATAACATCTCTGTTCGTTGCCCCCGCTGTATTTGCGAAGGATATCAACGCAAACCCAATGGCTAACCCGCAAAACGCATACTCTTGCAGTGACCATGAAGAAAAACGTGGTGGCTACACTTGGGAAGATCCGAGTGAGAAAACAGGTGGCTGCTTTGCGCTAATTAATCCTACCGAGAATCCAGCAAACGGCTATCAATGGGACGACCCAAGTGAAAGATCCGGCGGTGGTGGTTACGATTGGGATGATCCGAGCGAACGCTCTGGTGGCGGCGGATACGACTGGGATGACCCTAGCGAACGTTCTGGCGGTGGTGGTTTTGTATAAAGGGACTGCCAATCATTGGGTATCTAACCTGATTTATTGAAGAGTGCGTCATTTGACGTACTCTTTTTTTGTTTTGACTCTTAGCCAATCCCCCCATCCTCTGGCTCTCTGAGGACGCATTAGAGAAGAGAAGCACCTACCGAGCTGAACTATAATTTATTGTGATATCTACACTGTTTGCTGAAAAATATGAGGGTATTTCTATGAAATTTAGTTCCCCCCTTGTGACAGCGCTGACACTCGCTATCGCGTATAGCTTTAACGGATATGCTGCCGACAACCAACAAGGTCTATTAGAAGAAGCGCTTAGTGCCGCTCCTCCGACGTTAAGAGATAAAGTGACTGTATTAGATTGGGATCAGAATGTATTGCAAAAAGGGACTGGCCAATACACCTGTTTTCCAACCCCACCACATATGACAGGCGTTGCGCCAATGTGTATGGACGGCCCCTGGATGGAATGGGCAAAAGCTTGGACAAGTAAAGAGCCGTTCCAAGCCAAAGCCATCGGCATTTCCTACATGCTAGCTGGAGACGGTGGTGCTAGTAACATAAACCCGTATGACACAGAGAAAACCGACGACAATCAGTGGATTGTTGAAGGGCCTCACTTGATGATCATTACGCCAGATGCTGCTCTGTTAGAGTCACTACCGACCGACCTAGCCAAGGCGGGCCTTATGTTATGTGGAAGGGAACGCCCTACGCACACATAATGGTGCCAATTGGTGAGAGAAAATAGTCACACCGAAAAGTAAGAAAGGGAAAGCCATTAGCTTTCCCTTCCTTCATCACCACCAAAGCAACATATACAAAGAGAGCAACAGCCAAGTACCTATAATCAGCCAGTAGATAATGGGATTATGCTTTCGCTGCACAGGTTCGAAGAAGTGTGTCGAGCCAGTGTAGATATCCGGTATAACCCAACTCAGAAATAGAGCGCCCCACATCCAGTTCATCTCTGTAATTACAGCCACTGCAACAAGGCATAACCCGAAGATCGCTCTCCATTTGGGTTTTGATTTGCGACTCAAAGAGTCCTGTGTCTCAGGCTCGACTAGATAGAAAGCCGCCCCCTGATTGTCATAAGCAAGAACCGCTCTTCGATCCCCCAATGGCTGATCACCGACTAGCTCACCTCCCATCTCTTGTATCTGTACTGTCGCTTTATCTAAGCTATCAACCAAGAAATAGACACCCCAATACTCTTTATCACCCTTTATTTCATTTGGAGTGACTTGTATACCCGCAATCGGTTTATCTTGCTAAACACCTGATATCGTTCATTTTCATCGGATGCCTCTATACGCCAATCAAACACCTTTTCATAAAAGTCCTTAATCAGCGTTAAGTCAGATACGTGAAGTTCATTCCACACCTGAGCACCATGAATCAAACTCGCATTTTTAGGAGAGAAAGCATCGCCTTGATAACAGGTAAAACCCGCACCTGAAGGGTCTCTGATCAGCGCTACCTGGCCACCTCCCGGAGCACTTGTTGGCCTTACCTCGACCTTAGCGCCGTGTTGCTCAGCAAGCCCGACCGTCTGCTCGAGATCAGAAACTTGGATATAAGACATCCAAAATGACGGCATGCCTAAATTCTGGAATTTATCTGGCATGGTATAGAGACCAGAAACTGGGATTGTGCTCGCCTCACAGCTTAAATATCCCTCGCCTAAGTCCTCATAGCTCCAACCTAACAAATTGCGATAAAAGTCCTGCGCCGAGTCCAAATCGAAGGTCGACAAGTCTGTCCAGACAAAGCTATTTTGCATCGCGTGTTCCCATTCCTTGGTCATTGCTAATAAATGTAGAACATTAAAAAGCCTCGTTACCCAAGTAACGGGGCTGAACGTGAGTTTAGTGTTTAAAACTTGATGTAAGCGATAATTGGATTCCAATAACGCCTTTGTGTTCGTTAATTAAGAGCCTTTAGATAAGCACTATGGACCCAAGCTCGCCTGCCTGATTTCTCAATAAGCGTCCATCTACCTTGGGTCATTTTCACCGGCAATCGAGTCCCTTTATTCAATTGAAAAAGAACCTTAGATTGACTATTAGGCTCAAGCCGTGCGTTTAGCTTAATAGCGGTTACTTCAACGCGCTGTTCGTCCGTGTAACTCTTATGAGTCTGATATTTTGGCGATGCTTGAACGCTAGAATTCCCTTGGGTAGCAAATATCGCGCCAATGATTAGAGCCGCTATCAAAAGAATAGATAGGCCTGCCGCCATCTCCTGACGTTGATCAAAACTGCCCATACTCGATGCTCGTACCTTAGCCATATCAAACTTGTTTGAAATCAAGCTCAAAATATAGAGACAGCAGTTGAATGCCAGCTTCAGCAACTCAAAAGCAATCGCAAACGCTATTGCAATTACCTTGAAGAAGAGCATCACACCAAAGAAGATAAACAATCCCCCAGTATGCTTTCAATCAGTCCCGCTTCATCTTCTTCACACATGTTTACTTCTCGTTACTTTTGATGACGACAAGATAACGTATGGAAGCGACAAAATTTGGCCCTTTTGCGCCAAGTAGAAAATTCAAAGTCGATTTCAAGTGAAGCAGTCTCCCCTTTCCAACTTTGGATGAAAAATTTTAAAGGCAACTTTATTTAGCAATTTCTTATATTTAAGAGAAAAGGTGCCCGTAACTACACCAAACGTTCATCTTTTTTCAGGTTTATCAGTGTTTCAATCCGCGCTTCAAAACAGCGTGACTTAAAAATGAAGGACATCAGTTCTTCTTGAGAAATAAGCGCAAAATAAAGTGGGAATGAAAATGAAAAAACTAACTGTAATTGCGACAGCAATCGCAACAACACTATCCGCGAGCGCCTTTGCTGCACCGTATGGTGATTCACCATCTGTAGCTTTTACTGGCACAAAGCGATTCGATATTAGCTATCACGACCAAAATAACGGTCGTATGATTCATGACACGATCGACTTAACTGCTACTCAAGCCGCTAATTTCGCGCACGCTGTTTCTAGAGGTGAAGGTGCATACAAAGATGGCACTATCGCTTTACATCGAAGCTCCGCCCCTCAGATGAAAACACCAGTAGCTCAACCACATATGGTGCCACACCCACTGCCTCAGCCTGCAACTGTGCCTGCGCCTATGATGAAAGCGCCGGTTGCTCAACCACACATGGTACCGCATCCAGTGCCCCAGCCTGCAACTGTGCCTGCGCCCATGATAAAAGCGCCGGTTGCTCAACACACATGGTGCCGCATCCAGTGCCCCAGCCTGCAACTGTGCCTGCGCCTATGATGAAAGCGCCGGTTGCTCAACCACATATGGTGCCACACCCAGTGCCTCAACCGTCTAGCAAAGTGACCACACATGAAGTTATAAGTGGTCATCACGTAATTGTTGGTGGTACGTCAAAGGCACCTGTGCAAGTAACCGGCCAACATGTAATCGTTGGCGGTACCTCTAAAGCACCTGTGCAAGTCACTGGCCACCATGAGATCATTGGTGGTACATCAAAAGCACCTGTTCAAGTCACTGGTCACCATGTAATCGTTGGCAGCACTTCAAAAGCACCTGTTCAAGTCACTGGTCACCATGTAATCGTTGGCGGTACTTCAAAAGCACCTGTTCAAGTTACTGGTCACCATGTAGTCGTTGGCGGTACTTCTAAAGCGCCTGTTAAAGTTACTGGTCACCATGTAATCGTTGGCGGTACTTCTAAAGCGCCTATTCAAGTTACCGGTTACCATGAAATCATCGGTGGCACATCAATAGCACCGGTACAAGTTACTGGTCATCACGAAATCATCGGTGGTACATCAAAAGCACCGGTACAAGTTAATGGTCGTCACGAAATTATCGGAGGTACGTCAAAAGCGCCTACAAAAACACAAACATACGAAACTCCAAAACTAGCGCCAGTACCAAAACCACGCCCAGAAGCAGTACCACAACCAGTACCATACAAAGTACCAAAAGTAGGTGTAATACCTGCTCCTATGGCACAACAAACCCCAGTTCCAACAAAAAACCTGGAAGTTACCCCTGCACCACGTGGAACAATGACTGGACAGCAATTACCACCGAGTGTGACAGGGACTCAAGGCACGGTTACAGGGTACGCTCCCACTCCTGCCAGCCAAATGCGTGATGCCTATTATCCTAGCCGTGTGGCTAAAGGTGATACTCAGGTGTTGGTAATGCGTGAGACTAATCAGAAAGGCAAACCTCAGATGATGGTTGTTGAAACGAATCAACTTCGAGATTCCGACCGAGTGCTTGGCTCCGGTACAGACCGCAACGCACTAGACCAAGAGCGCGATTGGGCACAAAAACAGATGGATGCCAACGGTAAACACTTCGACGGTGACTTTGCACAGGCAGCAGTAGACAAGTATGAAGCGGGCAAATCTGCAAACGTACAAAGCCGCTCGGTAGTGCAGCCTCAAGCACAATACAACCAGCAACTTAAAGCCAACGTATATCAAGGTCGTGCTACTACCACTCCGACTGCAGTGAACCGTTCTGACATCGACCGCAACCGCCAAGATATCGATAAAAATACCGCTGCAATTAACAAGAACACGCAAGACATTAAAGATCTTCGCAAAGCCTTCGAGCATCAAGCTGAAGTAATGGACGGCGCAATGGCACAAGGTATCGCGACTAGCTCGCTAGTTATGCCTTACAACGTTGGTAAGATCTCAACAACAGTCGCTCTTGGTCACTCTGGTAGTCTGATGCTATTGCGGGTGGTCTTGGTATGCGCTTTACTGAAAACTTCACAGCTCGTGCCAACGTAGCCTATGACACAGGTTCAGAAAACGTATCTGTAGGTGCTGGTGTAGGATATGAATGGTAGGCCGAATTCTCGGTTCAAATATGGCGTTCGCAAGTATGATACTTGCGTTCGTCCAAGCCTCTGAATTTCATAATGAATATACCGTGAGTGGAAATCGTGAGCTTCTGAGTTTCTGTGCTGGTTACTGCTTGCTCGGACTCTCCTGCTTCATGATATGCGTCCTCATTAATCTAGATTAACTAGAAACCATATTCTTAGTTTCAAGATTAGAGAACGCTCACTATAAGGTTCACAAGTTTTGACGCCTTTGTCATCCGCCAAGAGTTTCCTTACTGACTTTGGCGTCAATCTTTCGCTTTCCCTTATTTACTACCAAGCCAAATACAAACTGTATTTGGTAGCTTTCCTGATTGAAGAAAATAACCCATGAACAAATTGATCCTTTGTGCCTAGTACTTACCAGCCTCAGCGCTTTTGCAAGCGACACGGGCAATTATCGTGATGCTCAGAATGACACCCATCCTGTGTTTCACTTTAAAAATCACAAGCAAGGCACGCCAACTCATGTAAATCCATCAGTAAGCAGAGGTTCGAAATAGTGCGGGCGGTAGTAGTGATTACGCTGATTGGTTTGCTTAGTGCTTGCGCAGCAAATCCAGCAACCTCACATGCCGCCGCAGCCCATCCGGCAAGTATTCTTGGTGGCTAAGTATAAGTGCTGCATACCCCACTCAACATCTAAGCTCGAGGGGGGTTCTACTGGTAATACCCATCTCCCAAAACTTCTTCCGACTTATACACTGGCTTCAAATGAGTCTATCCAGTTCAGCTCATAGCTTTGCGGTTTGGTTCCTTGCCCTAATAAACAAAACCTTGCTCACCTGATAGGCGAGTTAAGTGTTTTCTACCCTATCCCATGTGAAATAAACACAGACACGTGCCATGCTGATTAATCAGAGGTTGGAGTTTATCTCTCGTAAACAAATATCATTTTAAACACATGGCAATGCATACATGAAAAACAATAACTGGACTAAACCCAAGAAATTCGACCGAAACATGATTGTTATTGGTGCTGGTGCCGGAGGTCTTGTGACCAGTTATATCGCGGCAGCGGTTAAGGCAAAAGTAACCTTGATTGAAGCAGGCGAGATGGGAGGTGATTGTCTGAACTATGGATGTGTGCCCAGCAAAGCGATAATTAAAAGTGCTAAAATGGCGAATTCAATAAAGAATGCCATCACTATGGTTTAGAAGACTCCACTCCACAGTTCTCTTTCAAGAAAGTGATGCAGAGAGTACATGATGTTGTTGCTGAGGTTGCTCCTCATGACAGTGTTGAGCGCTACACAAACCTAGGAGTTGAAGTGCTTAAAGGATATGGCAAGTTGCTTGACCCTTGGACTGTCGAGGTTGCATATGAAGATGGCACAACAAGCAAACTCACCACTCGCAGTATCGTAATTGCCACCGGAGCACGCCCATTTGTACCGCCATTGCCTGGTATCGAAGAGTCGGGCTACGTGACTAGTGATACGCTCTGGTCTGAGTTCGCAAAACTTGATGAAACACCAGAAAAGTTGGTGGTTCTCGGTGGTGGCCCAATAGGCTGTGAGTTGGCTCAGTCTTTTTCCCGACTAGGCTCTAACATTACCCAGATTGAAATGGCCGAAAGGATCATGATACGTGAAGACGTTGAGGTTTCGGAATTTGCTACACAGGCATTGAAAAATAGTGGGGTCAATATTTTAACTTCTCATCAAGCGCTTCGATGCGAACTAAGAGAAGATAAGAAATTCATCATTGTGAAGCACGATGAACAAGAGATTGAGATAGAGTACGACCAATTATTGTGTGCTGTGGGGCGCAGTGCTCGCCTCGAAGGGTACGGACTGGAGGAGCTGGGTATTGAAACCAACCGCACTATCATTACTAACGAATACTTAGAAACAATTTACCCGAATATCTATGCGGCTGGCGATATAGTTGGCCCTTACCAATTTACGCACGTTGCAGCTCATCAAGGCTGGTATGCTGCCGTGAACGCTCTATTCGGCAATTTTAAGAGGTTCAAGGTGGATTACAGAGTAATCCCATGGACAACGTTCATTGACCCCGAGGTAGCACGAGTCGGCATCAACGAGCGCGAAGCACAAGAAAAAGGTCTTCATTACGAAGTGACTCGATTTGAGTTTAAGGAACTTGATAGAGCGATAACAGATAGCTCTACTGAAGGGTTCATTAAAGTCATTACTCCCAAAGGTAAAGATAAAATCTTAGGTGTCACTATAGTGTCCCAACAGGCAGGCGACCTAATAGCTGAATTCGTGCTTGCTATGAAACATAATCTAGGTTTGAACAAGATACTGGGAACGATACACAGTTACCCTACATGGGCTGAGGGTAACAAGTACGCAGCTGGAGAGTGGAAGCGTAACCATGCACCGCAGACCATACTGAAACTGTTAGAAAAATATCACACATGGAAACGCGGTTAACCAACACAACCAGAAAACCTAATTTAGGTTTTCAGCTACAACAGTTTCTTTCACCCTAGAAGAGACCAGAGAGTTTCGCTCGTAGCAGTACGTGTTTACTCAAAAGATACAAAACCCACATGAGGATTATCTACCGTCACATTTAACGTAGAGATGTCATCCAGAACCACTAACATTTCACCGCTATCGGTCATTAGTTTCAAAGACTCATCACCTCGCTGATTTCTTGCTGTATCGAGCGCGCTCCCGGTGACGACAGAACCGGACTTGAGTTCTAGTTTAACTGGATAACGATACAAACAAATAAGCTCAATGTAATCGTATTGGCTGCAACTGATCATGGTCACGTCTGGTTCCTACCTAATTGATAAAACAATTTTAGCTTCTTTTGAGCTCAGCAACCCATGCTTCAGCGACCCTAGATAGCTAGTTCTGTGTGGCACTCAAAGTGTTCCAGAATAGGCACAACAGCAATAAATAAGAACACATACCCCTGCCCCACTATCGACAATAATGAGCCTCGTAAACAAAACACACCAAACATCTAAAAACTGAGGAACACATTATGAAAATCAAATCACTAACTCTAGCTCTAGTTACTCTTGCTTCTAGTACAAGTCTTGCACACGCAGCTGCTCCAGCAATCAACTCGGTAACAGCATCAATTAATAGCAATCTATCTCAATACACTTGGGAAGACCCTTCAAATAAAAGTGGTGGCGGTTATTGGGCAGACCCATCAAACAAAACCGGTGGCGGTTACTGGACAGACCCATCAAATAAAACTGGCGGTGGCTATTGGTTAGAAGACCCTAGCAAAAACAATCAATCAAAAAATCGTCATCGTTAATCTAGGCTGCCGATTATAATTGGGCATGGAATTATAATTGGCAACTTAATACAGAGCCATACAAAGAAATTGAATATTTTTAGGAGCACAACATTATGAATAAGGATTTTTTTAGCTTTGCGTTTTCTGCGTTCTATCACACCTTTAATATGTACATAAAACATGGACAAAGAAACACTTCAGAGAGTTTCACCTCTGCTAAATTGCGATGGGAAGACCCATTCAAAAAATACACAGATAGCTACTTATTCCAAGCTCTCGCTTAAAAGTAATTTTTAAAGACCCTATACAGATATAGGGCCTTTTTTATTTTATGATATTAACCTAATCTCACCCTGTAAAAACCAACCCAATAGTTATCTATCTCAAATAAGCCTATCTGCATTCCAAAAACGCTGTGCAGCCCATACTTCCACTAACAAAATTGATTAGTCGAACATATATAGGCCAGGCTGTCTATCAGTGACATCTTGTTCTATATGGATTCTCGCTCTCTACACCGACGTTGTGCGACATTTCCCCAGAGAACGAACCCCATACGCATCAGTCAAAATTTATCTAACTCATCTCAAGTATGAATAGCAATCCATGCACCCAAAACTAATTGATATAGTCACATCCTCTCTAAATAAGAGCACATACTCAAACCTTAAATTCGACAATAATAGAACCCGTAAACAGACAAACACAACAAACATCTATTTAAGGACAACATCATGAAATTTAATACACTAAACCTAATTATACTTACAATCGCCTCTACCGCTGGTGTTGCATATGCAGAAAGCAAATCTGGCAACTCAACTGATAGTCTTTCACAATACACTTGGCAAGACCCATCTAATAAGAGTGGCGGTGGAATTTTTGAAGACCCATCAAACAAAACAGGAGGTGGATACTCGCTACAACCATCAGAAGATAAAAATCGCCATCGTTAGTAATAGCAATATAGAGGAATATAATATTGACACCAATATCGCATCCGAAAGCCCTATATGAAAATATAGGGCTTTCTTTTATATTACGCTATATATATACGATTATTTTTATTTTGAATATGTAGCTGGACACCTAGTCAAAACAAGGGTTGAGTTTCATCCGTGCATCTACTCATTCAGATTGTTCAATCGGTCTCGGTTAGACCAGTTTACCTATTAACACAATCTAAACGACACCGGTTATTAATAAATTTTTCATATGCTTAGCTGATGACATGCCACCAGCCGATAAAGTTAAAAGTTCAAGCCCACTTTCGTGCTGAGAATACTAGTATCGCTATCACCAAGTTGCGCATGCATGTAGCCCGCACCGACCGTAAAGTTGCTAATGTTGTACATCACATCAACACCATAGGCGAAGCCAGTATCAGTACCTGAGCCATAACCCACATACGGGTTGGCTACTTTAGCGCGAGTGTTCGCAAAACCTAGCTTGGGTGCGATATAGAAGTTGTCGGCCATTTTGAACGTTGGGTTCACGGTCACGATGTCTGACTTGACTCTAAAGCCGCACTCTGACTCGTTAAAGCGCATCATTGACACTCCCACACCGAAGTCCCCAACCACATTTTCAACGGTGAAGGTCGCGCCATTTGTGTCGTACCAGTGGCTGGTGCCCTCAATATCAGCCCAACCGTGATCCCAAGTGACGGCCAGTCTTTGGTTTTCGGAAGCAGCAGGTAACTCAGAGGCGAACGCCGAGGATATGGACGCAAGAAGCGCCAATACTAGAACGGTTTTTCATTTAAATAATCCTGTTTTTATCAAGCCCAAAGCCCTTTTATTTACAAAGACTCGTTTGCAATAGATGCAGATATTAAACAGGTAGAACAATTAAACGATGAACTGAGCGAATTTAGGTGTTCATCCTTAAAAATCAGAAAGTATGAACTGGACACTTCCAATGGTTTTCAAACCTCTTCTCACATTAAGTTGAGTATGGGTGAAACCCTGAGCGGTCACGAGCATATCGAAAAGCGTCATTTCATCGCGCAGTTTTGGTCGGCCAGAATAGCAAGTACGGTGATAACCACGTTCCTGCACATACTAGATAGGCTATATTCATGTATCGAGTTCCTTACGATGAGTTCGGTTGACGGTAGGCTGGCCTCGTCGCAATTGCCAAAGCATTGTTTTGCTCCGAGAATGGCGAATTCTCTATATCTGAGTGGGCCTCAGTTGCCACTACTCGATCAACTTAAGCAGCCTGTGCACGTTGTGGTATCCGAGGCTCATTGAATCCGAACGAACTTAGGTTTGGCTTAAACCTTTATTTCGCAAGGTATGTGAATTACGCTGCTTGTCTATTCTGTACTTAAAATATAATCCACTATTTGACACTGAATAAATTACAATATTAAAAACCTGCTTAAAACATAAGAACATAAGTACATAAAATGAAAATTAACATTAGCGTAAACCTCACCTAATCGTTAATACAGGTTGTTGCCCATGGAACTAGCTTTAATCTTTCAAAAGGTATTGGCATTCCAGTTAATTCACTTACTCCGTATGTTCCCTTTTTTAATTTAGCTATCGCTCGTTCAACTAAGCGCAGCTTTTCTTTATTATTATTTAACAAAATAAGAGACTTGTAGCTTTGCTCTGATTGACTTGCCGCATCTGCAAAGTCAGTCAAAGAGCAATCATACTTTTTCATTGCATTGGCTAAATGGACTGAATTTTGGTCTTCAATTTCTTCTCTCAAACTCATTAAAGAATTTGAAATGGTTTCAACTTCAGTGGACATCAACTCTGCGTCTGGGTGTGCTCTCATAGTCATAATTTACCTACCTTTTCACTATCTATCGCTTTAACTGAGGTATTCTTGTCAGCTATGAGATTAATTATGAATAGGACTGCCCATTATTTATGTGTGAGAGATTTAGCAAGTTGTGTGCAAAGTTATTGTTAACTAAATTCACACTGCTTCTAAACCCTACCTAGCCATGCTTAAGTCAATTATTTACCTCTATGAAAAACAAAAAAAAGGCTCATCGTAATTACAATGATCCTTTATTTTTAAATAAACCAGGAAGCTAGTTTATAAGCTACAAGTCTTGTTAGTTATTTAAAGGTTTTAAGTCATCCATAATCCAGGGCATTAACTCGCCCACTGTAGGGTGAGGGAAAACAGTCCTTCGCAGCACTTTGTATGATAATTTTGTCTGCATAAAGGCTGCAAAAGTGCCAATCACTTCGTCTCCCCCAGTACCAAATACTGTTGCACCAACAATTTGCTCGCTGTCTTTATCAACAAAGATTTTGACGAGCCCGTAAGTTTCTTGTTTCTCACGAGCGCGCGCAATGCGCTCCATGGGTAGCGTTGCCATGAGTATATTTCGTTTCGATTTTCTCGCTTCAGTCTCACTCATTCCAACTCTAGCAAGTGGCGGATCAATAAACATGGAATAGATAGTAGTTCGCATGGATAAGGTTCTATCGAGCTCCTTAGGCTCAGGGTTCATATCCATCAAGCGACTGTAATGATCCCAAAAATCTCACCATCATTTACAGAAGTATGAGTAAAGGCTCCTTCTCCATTTACATCACCAACGGCATAAATGTGACTCTGGCTTGTTTGAACGGTTTGGTTAACCTCAATAAACCCCCTTCTATCAACCTCTACACCTGCCTTACTTAACCCTAACTTATCGCTATTTGGCTCTCGTCCTACAGCAAATAATATGTGTGATGCCTTCAAGGTCTTTTTTATCCCTGACTCAGAATACGTTACCAGCACAGAGTCTCCAAAATCTTTTGGCTCAACCTGTTCCACAGCGCTGTTATAGACAATATCGATGCCTTCAGAGGACAAGACGTCTCTTACAATTTCGGCTATATCAGGGTCTTCCCGAAAAACCAACTGCTCACCTCGCTCAAAGACAGTTACTTTACTGCCCAAGCGTCGAAAGATTTGAGCAAATTCGAGTCCAATATAGCTTCCCCCAACAACCGCAAGGTGCTCTGGTAGTATTCAGATCCAATAAGCTTTTATTGGTTAGACAGTTGACTGTTTCCGCCCCAGGAGTCGCTACTTGCCTCGGTCTTGAACCGACATTAATGACAATATGTTTACCATGAAGCTCCTCGGAACCAACCTTTACAGTGTGACTGCCAGTAAACTCCCCCGAGCCTTTAAAAACCGTACAGTTTTTTGCATTTTGAAGCCATGACTCGATGCCTTGAGTAGACTTAGAGCGAGTCTTTTTCTGCGGCTCCATCACTTTCTCAAAATCAACTTTCAGCTCGCCTATGTCAAAACCGAAATCAGAACCACGCTTGGCTTGATGTATCGCCTTGGCAGCTGCAACCAATGCTTTTGTTGGTGTACAGCCACTGTTGACACATGTTCCTCCAAATTTATCTTCTTCAAGAATCGCTACCGTTTTTCCCGCCTTAAGAATGCGAGGTAAAATACTCATCGTTGCTTGACCAGTTCCTATCCAAATTAGATCAAATTGCTTATTCATTATTAAACTCTCTACACGTTAAGGCGTTATCGTTACAGTTATTTACTCTTACAACAGAAGTTATTTCAGGCTTCTCAGATACTCCACAATATCCATTGATTCAGGCATCCAGGTTTCACTTCCCTGTTCATTGGAAATCTTGAGCACAGGAACAGTACCTCTCTTTCTTGCCTCTAGGAGTTCTTCACGATATTTTGGTTCTGTCATAGTATTTCTCAACTCCACATCGAGTCCTAGCTGATCGATGGCTCTTCTAACTACTGTACAAAAAGGGCATCCATCGAAGTAGTATAATGCTAAGTTCAAGTTCTTTGGGTTGCTCATGATTATTTCCTCAAGTTGCTTACGTCTTTCATCAATAAGTATTTTCTTAGATTTTGGTTAACTAAAAATCAGACCTAATCTTTGTTAAGTTTCGAGTACGTTACGCCCAAGGCTAGACCAAACACTAGGTGAAGAATTAGTGTCATAACGGGTACTTTAATTCCTAGGATTAGCCCAAATAGTCCTAGGTTTGCTAGAGGCATCAATACGACCATCATTGCAAGCCATGCCGCTGTCGAAAGTACCAAGGCTTTAGTTAGTTGCTTACTTCCAGGAAGAATATTATTTAAAATTACTAGCGCCCCACCCCATATAGCGCTACCTAATAAAAAGTGTATCGCCCAACCTACCCCGATACTCATGCTCAAACCAATTTGTTCAGTAGCTAGGTTGGCAAGAATATGAATTGGATTAAACTCGGGCATAACCCCTAGAGCACTTTTGATCATCATTACTGAGGTAAGTGCAAGTGTTGCAATAAAACCTGCATAGAAACCACGAATTAGATTACTAGTGTTAAACATGTCGGTCACTCCATTATTATCCGGTGTCTTGATTTGGTTTATAGTCTATCCGGGAGTGACTCATTTGGATGTGTCTTAGAAGACTTAAAAAGTGTACAAAGTCATTACCTAATGACGTCTATCGAAATAATTGCAGTTGGATAGCACCCTTAATAAAAGTCACATATACTCAGATATCATGATATTTAACAGGGAGTTAGTTCAAAATCATGTCTCAGTTGTTAAAAGTTCCATCTACATTTGTGTGGGGCACTGCATTTATAACCTTTTTCCCCGCAGCACTTTTGTTACTTGGGATTAGCTTCGATACATCAAGCCAACTGATCGATATTGAACCCCTGCTGAACGCTTCTCTCACTGAAATCAAAGAAGCTATATATCCAAGCTTCGCTGGTTCGTTTACTCACACCATTTTAGAGTGGGCATCAATAAGTATCGCGGTGTTAACCGTATTCGTTGCCTTTGCTCACTTTAAAATTAAGAGGGATGCGGTTACCCCTATTATTGGGGTCGCTTTATTTACTGCTGGTTTAATGGATGCTTTTCATGCCTTAGCCGCAGATAGACTAATCTCAGCCGCTGCACCGAACGAATATTTCGTCCCTTTTACTTGGGCAATAGCAAGACTTTTCAACGCTAGCATAACCATGGCAGGTGTATGTCTATTGCTGATTTATGGTAATAAAAAGGCGAAGCTAAGCTTCGTCTTTTCGGTCACAGTGATCTTTGGGTTAGTGGCCTATGCAATTATGGCCTTCTGTGCAACCCAACCCTCTCTCCCACAAACAATCTATCCCGATGCATTCATTTCAAGACCTTGGGATATAGGGCCATTAGTATTGTACTTTGTGTGTGGACTTTGGCTGTATCCTAAGTTTTACAAGCGCCAGCCTTCCCTTTTCACTCAAGCTCTATGGATAAGTCTTATTCCTCAGATTATGACTGAGCTACATATGGCTTTCGGTTCCACTGGTCTCTACGACAGTCATTTCAACATTGCTCATTTCCTAAAGATTGTTGCTTACGCTGTACCCTTCATCGGCCTCCTACTCGACTACATTAAAACCTATCAATCGAAGCAAAGATTAGAACAGGCTTTATTAGCTGAAAAGAGCAACCTAGAAACAATGGTTAGAGGCAGGACACTAGAGCTAGAAAAAAGCGAGGCAATGACAAAATCAATTATTGAAACGGCATTGGATGCAATCATTCTAATTGATAAAAACGCTCACATTATTACTTGGAATAAACATGCAAATCTAACCTATGGGTGGACAGAGCAAGAAGTGTTGGGCAAGCCTATTACAGATATCTTCGAGCTGGATAACGACACGTATAACTACACTTCTGAACTTGAAACTCTGCTAACGACGGGAGTTAATCCTCTAAAAAACAAGAGGCTAGAGGTTATAGCTCACAGCAAACATGGCCAAGCTTTTCCCATAGAGCTCACCTTCTCTCCTATTCTACAGGGTAATGATTATGTCTTTAGTACAATATCTAGAGACATTAGTGCACGAAAACAAGGAGAAGACGAACTCAAAGCGGCTCGAGAGTCAGCAGTAAAAGCAAACAGTATAAAAAGCGAGTTCTTGGCAAATATGAGTCATGAAATACGCACACCAATGAATGCAATTATTGGTATGTCTGACTTAGCATTAGAGACAAAACTAGATTCAAAACAACATAACTACGTTTACAACATTAACCGCTCTGCCAACTCACTACTTGGCATCATCAATGACATTCTTGATTTCTCAAAGATTGAGGCAGGTAAGCTGTATATGGAAAGTATTCCTTTCCGTATAGAGGATGTACTCGATGAATTGGCTGCCATGCTCAGCTTTAAAGCTGAAAAAAATTCGGTTGAACTTCTCTTCGACATCCCTCCTGCATTACCTGAAGGTCTAATTGGCGATCCGCTTAGGTTAAATCAAGTTTTAATAAACCTCGGAGATAACGCCATCAAGTTTACCGAAGTCGGTGAAGTCATCATTTCCGTACGTCTAATCGAACAGGCTAAGGGGTGGTGTCGTCTTAAATTTAGCGTCAAAGATAGTGGTATAGGTATTGATAAACAAAAGATAGATTCCCTATTCAACTCTTTTACACAAGCTGACACCTCTACAACCAGAGAATTTGGAGGGACAGGCTTGGGCCTTACCATTAGTCGAAAAATCGCAGAAATTATGGATGGCGAACTAACTTGTGAAAGTGAGCTATCCAAAGGGTCTACCTTTTCATTTACTGCCAAGTTTCAGCAAGATGAGGTACAAGAGAGCAGCCCCACAACGCATTACCCAAGTTATAAAGTTCTAATCGTTGATGACAATCAGAGCTCTAGAGACATATTAAACAACATATTGACTTCGTTCGGTATGTCTTGCGATCAAGCTGAGAACGGAAGCTTAGCACTAGAAAAAATCAAAACTGCAGACTCAAATAGAGCACCCTATGAGCTGATAATCATTGATTGGCAGATGCCAGAGATCGATGGCATCGAGGTAGTTAAACGCATACAAGCACTAGACATTGTATCGGCACCACCAGCTGTCGTAATGGTGACCGCACATGGCAAACAAAAGGCTCAAGAGGCCGCCATCGGAACACCGATCAAGTCGTTTCTAACGAAACCAGTCACCCCTTCAACATTACTAGACTCTATTCTAGTTGAAAAAGGAAAAGAGATACTTCACCAAAACCGAGCAGCAGTGCGAGAAGAAGAAGTTGAAAAGGCTATAGACGGACTGCGCGGCGCTAAAATTCTGCTTGTTGAAGATAATGCTATTAACTTGGAGTTGGCTGTCGACGTCCTCAATCGACAAGATATCGATGTTATCACAGCCAAAAATGGAGTTGAGGCAATACGACAACTGGAACAACAAGTATTCGATGGTGTACTGATGGATTGCCAAATGCCAATAATGGATGGTTACGAGGCAACCCGAAACATTCGCAACTACGAAAGCTTTAAGCAGCTGCCTATCCTTGCTATGACCGCAAACGCCATGGCAGGCGATAAAGAGAAAGTCCTTGAGGCTGGAATGAATGACCACATCACAAAGCCAATAAATCGCCGTAGCTGTTCTTAACAATGGCCAAATGGATAAAACCAGCGCAACCGTTATTAAAGAAAGCGCCGAAAGAAAAAATAGAAGACCCAGTATCCATTCCTGAAATTAAGGGAATAAACCTTAATGCAGGTCTAGCGATTTGCAATGATAGCCCCTCTCTTTATCTATCACTTCTTAAAAATCTAGTGGAACAAGAGAGTGACTTTAAAGCTCGATTCCAGCATCACCTTGCCAACCGCAATATCAAAAGCGCCACACTATGTGCGCACACTCTTAAAGGCGTTTCCGGCAACCTTGCTGCTGAAGAGGTATATCAAGCTGCTTTTGAGTTGGAAGAAGCGTGTAAGCAAGGTAATTATGAGCGGATTCATGAGTGCGCGAAGCCTGTTTTTAGACTTCTAGAGGATTTACTTTCAAACATTAAAGTTGCGATTGAGGACCTAGCTATTGAGAAACCGAGTCTGCTCACTGATAAAGATCTCTGTGAGCTACTTCGTTCTATTTTGATATTACTGGAGTCATCGGATACAGAGGCTATTGAGCAGATAGAAAACATCTCTATCACTCAGCATGGTGATGAGATTGAGAAGCTATTTAATGAGCTAAGAAATGCAGCAGACAAGTACGATTTCAATCAAGCAATTGTCTCATGCCAAAAACTACTTTCGGCATTAGATGGTGAGATGGACGGTGATGATACTAACGTTTAAGTGCCATTACTCTTGCTTTGAAAAGAGAGAAATATGAGCCTCAATAACAACCGTCATCTGCTGTTTGTGATACCAACCCTCGCTGTCATTGTGATGGGTTTCATAGTCATATTTGGCTGGTTCACCAGTAATGACACTCTAACCAAAATAAACCCAAACTTTGTGTCAATGCAGTTCAACACAGCGTTATGCTTTGTATGGTCTGGTTTTGGTTTATTGTCTCTTTTAAGTGAACGTCTAAAGCTCACCGCTCTCTTCGGCTTAGTGACTGTAGCGACCTGTAGCATCACGCTATCCCAGTATATTTTTGAATTTGATGCAGGATTTGATCAGTTTTTCATTGCAGCATCGAGTGACCTTTACACGTCTCATCCGGGCCGAATGGCTCCTAATACAGCTTTAGGATTTATCGCGACGAGTTTAGCCTTAGTTTGTGGTGCTAGTAAGGGTAGTAACTCCAATGCCGTTATAGGTAGCCTTGCTTCTTTTATTTTCGCTCTCGGTTTTGTAGCTCTGGGTGGCTATCTAACGGGCATCAACACCGCTTACGGATGGGGCTCCGTCACTTACATGGCAGTACATACTGCAACAGCTTTTATCGTTGTTGGTGTGATTTTCCTGTCTTACGCCATTGGTAAAAAACAAGAGAAAGACTCAAACAACAGCCTCCCATCATGGTTACATTGGCCCATAGGAATCTGGGGCATTACTATCACAATCACCATATGGGAAGCTCTCAATCAATACAATCTAAGCAACTTAAAACCCCACTACATTAGTCAAGGGTTAGCTACAGAAAGCTTGTTGGTGTTTGGTATTTTGTTAACCATAGTCGTGGCTTGGGCCGTGCGAAGCACATATAACACGGTCCCAAGAGTCGAGCCGTCACTGAATCGCAAATCTGCTCCTGTCATCACCATAGTGCTTGGCTTTCTTCTTTCAGGTGCTGTGTTGCAACTACTGCACAATAACTTTCAAGCTAAGGTGACATCGCAGTTTAACAAAGCATCAGAGGATCTTGCAAATCGATGGGTTTTGCCATGGGTGCCTATTCTGAAGTTCTCTATGATCTGAGGTCTCTGTTCCAAGCGTCGCAACATGTGGAGCCCTATGAATTTCAACAAATAGTGCAACACGATCTTAAGCGCTTGCCTGGAATTCGTTCTCTGCAATGGATTCCCAAGGTTGATAACGAAGAGCGCAATGACTTTGAGGCCAAAATCAGCGCTAGCTTAGAGCGACCTTTTGAAATCAAACAAATAGAAGAAAATCGGACACTTACTAAAGCCGAGCCTAGACAGTTTTACTACCCGGTCACTTATCTAGAGCCTTTCACTCCGAATGCTGCCGCACTCGGTATTGACCTAAATTACAATCAAGAGATTAAACGTATTCTGCAATCTTCAGTGCAACTCAATGAAGTGATTGCGACAAAACGCATCGATTTAATACAGACACCTGAAAACTCATTTGGTGTGCTGGCTGCCCTACCCGTTTTTAAGCTCGACCAAGGTTTAGCTAACTCAGTGGATCGTAATGATGCATTACAGGGCTTTGTTGTTCTAGTTATTGAGGTGGGACCAATGATCAATGGTATTTTAGATAAATACCTAGAACCCACGGGACTTAATCTTACCTTTTCCGATGTTATAGATAACAGTATAGTTGCGCCTCTCTATTCACACTCATCACGCATCGCGACCGAGACGCAACCAAGCGAACAACTAACCAAAAATATCACGTTAAAATTTGCCAATCGCGATTGGCTTTTAACCGCTTCAGCTGCAAACACGGATTTATATCCTTCTTTTTCATTTGCCATTGCTCTACCTCCACTCACTATCTTGATTATTGCGTTCAGTCTTGCATTTTTTATCCGCCAAACCATGAGAAGGGATAAAGAGCAACTGGCACTCTTAGGAGAACTCGCAGCCAAGGAAAGCCATTTAGAGACGCTTGTTCATACCATCCCAGGAACGACGTGCACACATTTGATAGACAAAGATTGGACCATTGAATTCATCAGTGATGATGTCGAACATCTCACCGGCCTTAGTCCATCAATGTTTGTGGGAAAACAAACTCGAACCTTGATGGAATACATACACCCAGATGACTTTCAACGAGTAAAAGACCACATAGTGCTGTCGGTTGAGTCAAAACAGAGCTTTGAGCTCGAGTACAGAATTGTTCACCAGGCTGGCAACACAGTCTGGGTCTATGAAAAGGGCCAAGCAGAATACGATGAGTCAGGAAGAGCGGTTCGAGTACATTGCACCTTGCTAGATATCAGTGAGCGTAAAGCTCAAGAGCAGGCGCTTGCGATTGCAAAAGAAGAGGCAGAACTGGCCAACATCGCTAAAAGTCAGTTCTTAGCAAACATGAGTCACGAAATCCGTACTCCGATGAATGCCATCATAGGCCTATCGCATCTTGCATTGGAAAGTGACCTGAATCAGCGACAGTACAACTACGTTAAAAAAGTGCATAGCTCTGCGAAGTCCATGCTCGCTATTATCAATGACATTTTAGATTTTTCGAAAATAGAAGATGGAAAGCTCACCATTCAACAAAACGAATTCTATATTGATGATCTGTTCGAAAATATCACCAACTTGATAAGCTTCCAAGCCGAAGAGAATGGACTAGAACTGGCGTTCAACCTTCCTACAACTATCCCGAGCCCTCTAATCGGAGATTCTTTAAGAATCAGCCAAGTACTGATAAACCTAGTCAACAATGCGGTTAAGTTTACTCCCAGTGGCTCCATCTCTATTTCCGTCTCCGCCAAGATGATGACAGGTAATCAGTGTGAATTACACTTTACCGTTTCAGATACCGGCATAGGTATACCAAAAGACCAAGCTAAGCAGCTGTTCTTACCCTTCAGCCAACTTGATAGCTCATCTACACGGGACTTCGGTGGTACTGGACTAGGGTTGGTGATTTGCAAGAACTTAGTTGAGCTGATGGGCGGCACCATTGGGTTGATAGTGAAGAGTCAGTAGGTAGCGATTTTCACTTCACTCTTCCTTTAACCAAGAGTGACCAAACAGCTCCTGCATACTCGTTGAAACATGAAATCGCAGATAAACCCGTTGAAGCTATTATCATCAAGTCTGAGGCGACTGTTCTCAGCCATTTAGACCACCGCCTCTGTGAACTGGGCACTCAGAAGGTAAACTTTGGTGAACTGCACCAAATACAGCAAAGCCTATCACTTAATAATGAATCTCAATCAAGCCACTATCTGATATTCATTGATTACTCATTGTTCAGTGACAGTTTAAATGAGGCCTTGAGTGTTATCTCAAGCAGCCATAACAAGATCTCTCTTATCGTATTAGCACCACAAAATATAGATAGAGATTCGATTGAAACGCAGAGTAGAAATATTTTCTCGCTATCAAAGCCCTATCTACCCTCTTCATTGATGAGCGTGATGCTTAAAGCCGTTAATTCAAAACACCAAGAGCCAATCACATCTCATCCTTACGACAAGAGCATTGAACAGTTTGTCTCTCGCATCGGCTCTGCTCATATATTAGTTGTGGAAGATAACTTGATAAATCAAGAAATCACTCAAGAGCTTCTGCGTTCCAATGGCATGCAGGTCACTATCGCAAACAATGGGTTGGAAGCGACACAGATAGCAAATGAAAAGGCATTTGACGCCATACTAATGGACTGTCAAATGCCTATCATGGATGGTTATGAAGCAACGCAAAAAATCCGTCAATTACCTCAAGCCAGCGAGACTCCAATCATTGCGATGACCGCAAATGCAATGGCTGGAGATAGAGAAAAAGAAGTCTCCGCAGATGAATGATCACATATCTAAACCTATCGATGTCGAGGCGGTCTTTGAAACGCTTGCAAAATGGATTAAATCCCCTGTATCCAACGGCCCTTCGAAGAATCAAATATCAGAACCTAGTATAGAGATTGATTTCTCCACACTGGAAAACGTAAATATTAAAGAAGGGCTCGCGCGCTGTCAGGGAAATCAACACCTATATTGGAATCTACTAAATGACTTTGCGAAATCACAAGCCTCCTTCATCAAGCGTTTCAATGATGCTACTGAGCAAGGTGCCCCTGAAAAATTAAGCCACCTCGCTCACGAATTAAAAGGTGTATCGGCCAATATTGGAGCCACTATGATTAGTGAGTTAGCGAACAGCCTTGAAAAAGCAGTTAAAGCAGATAAAACCGAGATATCTACGATACTAGAAAGACTCGAGCTATACCTTGAAAAAGCAGTTACTCAAATTAATGCCACGACGCCAACAGAAAACACTGAAGCTACGCACACCAGTTCAACCTCTGATAGCGAGACGGTTCCCAGTGCACGAACCACTCTGATGCATCTAGAAAAGCTGTTGATAGAGAGTGATATCGAGGCACAAGATGTGATCTTACAACTAGTTAATGATCCCAATCTTCAAGATTACAATCTCGAGCTAACCACACTTGAGGGATACATTTATGACTTTGACTTCAAAGAGGCACTAGATTATTTCAAGGAGCTTAAAGGCCTGATGGTTATCTAAAGTAAATAGCTGCATTTTTATGTATAAACAAAATCTGAAGTTATCAAGTTCTCAAAACTAAGGACTAGAAAGAATGAGTAAACAGGGTCACACAATCTTAGTTGTCGATGATGCCCCAGCAAACATCCGATTAATCACCAGCTATCTAAAGAACCAATACCGTGTTCTCGCCGCCACCTCTGGCGAGAGTGCGCTACAAATTATTAAAAAACAGAACACAGATTTGGTTCTGTTAGATATAAATATGCCTGGTATGAACGGGTTTGAAACCTGCGAACGAATCAAGTCAACTCCAGAGTCGCAATCATTACCGGTCATTTTAATCAGTTCTAGTGTGGATGAAGACTCAGTAAAGAAATCATCTACTGTAGGCGCCTCGTACTGCCTACAAAAACCATTGGTTGGAGAGGATCTACTCACCAACATAGAGAATCTACTAAGCAATAAATAGACAAATATATTTGCCCCTTGATTCTACTAAGGGAGATAGCTAAAAGGATGCACAGCTATGATGAATCACCAAGAAGCCAAAGATCTTTTGAGCACTCTTCTGCCCGCAGAAAGCCTCAATATGGTCAGAGTTGAAGTATTCAGACTCTCTTGGGAAGGGAAAGGCTACAACATAATTTCAGAAGAAACAGGGTACGATCACGACTATGTGCGTAAAGGCGGCGCATGGCTTTGGAAAACGCTCAGCGAAGTATTGGAGTGCTCCGTTACTAAAAGAAATTTCC
The DNA here is from genome assembly GCA_000830475.1 of Vibrio ishigakensis. GTDB lineage: Bacteria > Pseudomonadota > Gammaproteobacteria > Enterobacterales > Vibrionaceae > Vibrio > Vibrio ishigakensis_A. Next base: position 419,105 of record BBSC01000004.1, read on the forward strand.
GCCCTTTGCTAGAAAAAGCGCTTGCCGCCAACAGTGAAGCCCTTGCCCATGAACTAGAGTATCCGGGTGGCATAATATCGTTTACATCCCCATTTTATATTGAACGAACAGAACAAGAAAAAGCCGTTTACAACGAAGTACTTCGCGATGGTGCAGTGATCAGAATCAAAGGCCCCCGAAAAATGGGTAAAAGCTCTCTCGCATTGAGGCTCTTAGACCATGTTGAGTCGGAAGGCTATCACATAGTCAATATCGACTTTACACATGCTTCTAGCAAAACACTTTCTGATTTGGACCAACTGCTCTACTGGATAATGACACAGGTTATTTCTCAGCTAAGACTGAGCATAGACCTAGATGATCATTGGAACGCTCTTATAGGTAGCAAGCTGAGTACCAGCAATCTGCTTCACGATATCTTGGATGACCTTGACCGACCATTGCTACTCGTAATCAAAGAACTGAACCTAGTCTATGAGTATGAAGACGTCAGTAAAAACTTCTTACCTCTATTACGATCATGGTTTGAAGAGTCCAAACACGCACCAGCAATGAAAAAACTGAGGCAGCTATTAATTTACTCTACCGAAGTGTATGTAAACCTAGATATCAATCTATCCCCTTTCAATGTGGGGCTTCCTATCGAACTCAAAGGCTTCGATGGCGACCAACTTGAATCTCTTGCAAACATTTACGGTTACCGATGGAAAAATGATGGTAAAGCGACAAGCCCAATCACCATGCTTCTATCCAGCCTAGGAGGGCACCCTTATCTGTGTCAATTGGCGCTATACAGCATGGCGAGTTCTTCAGAGATTATTGAGAGTCCTACTCAGTCACTGAAACAACTTCTGAGCAATGCAAGCAAACCAGGGGGAGTTTTTAGCCACTTCTTACAACTCATTCTTGTCGACTTGAATAATAATCAATCAGCCATGTCTGCCCTTAGAAAGCTTGAAAGTGCTCAAGAACCCTTAACCCGAGTAGAAATGTATCAACTCGAAAGACTCGGTGTGATCAACATAATTGAAGGCGAGCCACAGATAGTCAATCAGATGATTTACAAATATCTTTTGAGTAACATTTAGGCAGAGATGAATATGGAGCAAGCGAAAAATCGTTTTCAAGTAGGTGGGAGCATTTCAGAAAAAAGCTCCATATACATTAAACGAGCTGCCGATATTGAGCTATTCGAAGCCCTAAAACGCCAAGAGTTGTGCTACGTCTTTAACTCCCGCCAGGTTGGCAAATCATCGCTACTGGTGAGCGTTAAATCCGCCTTAATGGAACTTGGGTTTAGATGTTGCTTTTTGGACATGAGTCGAATCGGCAGTATCCAGCTACTCAAGAACAATGGTATGCAGGGATCATTTCAGAGCTTTGGCGCGGATTTTCATTACCCAAAGGTCAGGCAATGTTTGAATGGTGGAACGAACAAGGAGATATACCCGCTGCTCAAATATTCAGCCACTTTATCCAAGATAAGTTGCCAAGAAGCCTCCCCGACCTTGAGATGGTGATCTTTATTGATGAAATTGATTCCGTTCTCAGTCTGCCCTTCCCTGCCGATGATTTTTTTTCGGTCATCAGGGCAAGTTTCAATCAACGTGCCGACCAGTTGGCGCAAAATGTGGTTAATTTCGCATTCTTTGGCGTTGCGCTCCCATCAGATTTAGTTTCAGAACCCAGTCGTTCGCCTTTTAATATCGGAACCGCGATAAAGTTAGAAGGCTTCACCTTACCTGAGGCAACACCACTAGCTTCAGGGCTGAAAATCGAAGAGAAAAGTGCTCTAGCTGTTCTCAGCCGAATTATTTATTGGACTGGTGGCCAACCCTTTTTAACGCAGAAAGTATGCCAACTCATTAACAACCAGTTAGAAAAGCAAAATATAGAAACCTTCAGCGATACAGGTACTTCACTTGAGGACTTTGTTGACACCTCAATATATGAGCACATCATCGACAGCTGGGAAAATAAAGGACAACCCAGAGCATCTAAAAACCATCATGGACCGCCTATTACATGATGAAGCCTATAGCACTCTAAACTTAGATCTCTACTCACAGTTACTAAAAACTGGCAGCTACCAGATCGATTCCAATGGCGATGATAGCTGGCGCCACCTATATCTCACAGGCATCATATCCCACCATGAAAACACCTTGCGTGTCCGAACCAGAATTTATCGAGAAGTATTTAACTCGGATTGGATTGATGATCTACTAGAGAAGAAAAGGCCTTACTCTGAGGCGTTCAAGCTATGGCACAAAACAAACGATGATGCGTACCTTTTATCCGGAGAAGCCCTTTCCGATGCCAAGGCTTGGTCTGAGAACAAGCATCTGCCAGAACTCGACTACCGATTCATCGCTGCTAGCCAAACGGTCGAGCAGAAAAAAGTGGAAGAGAGCAACACTCGGCTTATTGAAGAAGTTAAAAGCAGGGAACAAGCCGAAAAAGAGCTAAAAAATACGCTTGAGTTGTTGAGAGAGGCAAATACCAGAATAGAGTCCGCTAACAGTGCCAAAAGCAATTTTGTTACGCGCGTAAGTAAAGAAGTTAGAACGCCAATTAACAGCATATTAGGTCTGGGGTTTCTAGCAATGCAACATGATAGTTCCCCACTTATCCAAGATTACCTCTCTAAAATATACCGCTCGGCCGGATACTTGCTTAACGTGGTGAATGATATTGTTGATATCAACAAGCTAGAGCGCAAGGAACTCACTTTAGTACACGAAACATTTTGGTTAGATGACATTATTGACAATGTCATAGACATAGTAACGCCCAAAATGCATGAGAACTCGGTCGAATTAGAGGTAGAGCTCCCGATTACTCCTCCTATCATTGGTGACCCGGTAAGGCTACAACAACTGCTCCTAAATCTAATGTCCAACGCCATCAGATTTACGGAAGAAGGCACGATTTCACTTAAAGTGGGAGTCTTGTCATCGGATCACAACCAAATCAATCTGAGCTTTATTATCAAGGATTCAGGTATAGGATTTTCGGCAAAAAAATCTCCTGCACATTAAATAAAGAGCAGAAAGGTCACCTACCAATAGGGCTCGGATTGGAGTTTTGCAGCGACCTACTTAGTTTATGGGGCAGTGAACTCGACATCCAAAGTACACCACGAGTAGGCAGCAGATTACAGTTTGATCTGGGGTTCAACGTTGATAGCAAAACAGATAACACTAATATTCACGACTTGTTTACTGTTGCAATCATTGGCTCTAAGCCGTTTATAACCCAGTTAACTGGGCAGGTACAGTCACTTTCTCATCAGGTAATTGACGCAGGACAGGACCTATCTGATCTTCAGGAGATTGCTTCGAGTAACAAACGGCGCAAAATAGACAAGGTGCTATTAGAATTTACAGACAATGCCTCTATAGAAACACTTCGTCAGTTGCAAGATCTCAAACTAAAGGTCGATGTCATACCTGTAATCCATGCCACAAACACTCCACTAAATTGGCTTAGCAGTATGGCCACAAGCTACCACCTTTCAGTTCCGTGTAGCTCAAGACGCCTACAAAACACTTTAGAGAAGAGAAGTCTCGATACCGATTATCTGCCAACAGCACCCATGTTTAGCAAATCATACCGAATACTGGTGGCTGAAGACGACGAAGTTAACCAACAGATAGTTACTGAACTATTGATCAAACAAGGGTTGGTGGTCACCGTCGTAGGAAATGGTATAGAAGCGGTAAATAAGCTCGCTGAGAAACACTTTGATTTAGCTTTTATGGACATAGAGATGCCATACAAGGGTGGCTTGGAAGCGATCAAGGAGATAAGAGCTCTCTCGCCTATACATGGCACAGGGTATGACAACTCAAAGATACCCGTTATTGCTATGACCGCTCTCGCGATGAGCAACGACAGGGAAAGGTTTCTAAAGGCGGGAATGGATGACTATATTACTAAACCGTTAGATCCGGATATGATTTCAAAACTACTAGTAAAGTGGCTTCCAAATGTACAAGATGTTCAGACACTTTCGACACCCAACGACCATCAAACGCTGACGATTAGCAACGTCGATACCCATGAAGGTATTCTTTGCTGTGGTGGAAATATCCAGTTATACAAAGAACTGCTAGTCAAATTTGCCAAACAACACACTTCACCAATTGACTACAAACAACTTACAACCGCAGATCTGTATACGTCACTTCATACGATCAAAGGAACTGCTGCGAACTTAGGACTATCTTCGGTTGCTCTATCAGCAGGTTCACTTGAAAGTTTGTGCCGCTTAAAGCGCTGGCCGTCAGCGTATCAGCTCGATGATTTTAGTAACCAGCTGCAGCAAACATGTTCCAAACTCCTACAACACTCCGAACTTGCTACTGTTGTTCAACAAGCCCCTGAAAATACTCCAGAGCCTCCATCAATAGATCGAATATTAATCATTTCAGATGATTTCAAGCGATTAAGAGTCTTAATTAACGAGTTAAAGCAGAGATACAAAGTGAGTATCGCTACCGATTTTCAAAACGCGCACTCCATTTTGCAACAGGTAGGCCACGCAAACACCATATGTATTTCATCCTCTGAAGATGAACTGGGGAATGCAATTGATTTTATCAAACAAGTCAAAACACAAAACCCGGGTACTCATTTTTGTATGTTGACTAAACCTTTGGAAGAGCAACACTATCAGAAAGGTTTAGCGGCGGGCGTAAACGACTTCTTTGTTCATCCACTCAGTCCAAGCCTAATCCTCCACCGATTACCGAACCCAAGTAATGCTAAATAACTTATAGCGACTGATGAATTCAGTCGCTATAACCTGCTAACAGTTAGCCAATAGTGTCACGTAGATCTTTCGTATAGACACATAAGCCACCCGTATAAGCACATTCATACACAACGACTTCCCTTATTCTTAGCCAAAGAAAATCATCCACTCTGGTAAAACTTGGCTAAAGCCTCTGGACGCAACTCCATATTACATAGAGTGATTTTTAATCTGTTGTTTGTTTATAGAAACAAATTATTGAGAGCATCTAGTTAATATAGAGAGGAAGTTATGAATATAAGTTTGGAACTTTGGTATTTATTACCGGTAGCCACAGTTATCGCTACTATAGCTATGTCGAGCGGTATTGGAGGCGCTGTATTTTTCTCCCCGCTATTTATGATCGCACTAAGCTTAGAGCCCAAGATCGCTATTGGTGCGGCACTCGCAACCGAACTAGCTGGATTTAGTAGTGGTCTGTTTGCTTATCTAAAAGCAAAATTGATCGACTTCAAGTTGGCCAAGAAACTGCTTGTTTTCTCTGTCCCATCCGCATTGCTAGGCACCATATACTCTGACCTAGTACCACCCGTCATTCTTAAGGCAATCTTCGCTGTTGGCTTAGTGTTCATTGGCACACAACTTTTTAGCGCTTGGCGAAAAGAAGAGCGTGAAAAACATGAAGAAACGCGAAAAGAGGAGTTCTCTGAAGATTTCGAATCGACACTTACTGATTCTGCAGGCCACACCTATCACTACACAGTTTGTAACCCAAATATGGGTAAAACCTTTGCAGGTATTGGCGGCGCATTTGTTGGTATGATTTCCGTAGGTCTAGCTGAATTACAAGAGTATCACTTAGTTGCACGTTGTCGTGTACCTGCTCCAGTGGCAATTGCAACCTCAATTTTTGTTGTTGTAATTACAGTTTTGACAGCATCGATTGGTCATTTTTACGAATTTGCTAAAGAAGGTGGAGATGTACTTGAACAAGTACTTAACGTGATTATATTTACCATCCCAGGCGTTATCATTGGTGGTCAACTTGGCCCTAAGGTTCAGCAATACGTACCAGAGGATAAAATGAAAGTTGCTATTTCAATTGCTTTCCTAGCTATCGGTCTATTTATGCTAGTGACTCTAGTTTAATACGCCAATTATATTAATAATCACTACAAAAGCCCCACAGGTACTGCCTGTGGGGCTTTTTGATTCCTATACTCTGAAGTCTCAAGTCCTCCAGTAGCAGCCTCTTAACTTGCTTTGCGATGATTTCAACCCTGCACATTAAGGTGTACCACTTGTGCACGGTTTGTCTGGCTCTCCTAGGCACTCACACAAGGTTCTTGCTCACGGTTTGCATCGAAACGTAGTTCGTTATCGGCATTGGTGTTTGCTCACCTTGCTAAAGAAGAAAAGAAGTGGGTACGAAAATAACCCTAGACCTGCGTTGAACCGTGGATTCAGTAGCCTTCACTAGATAAATGCCTTTTTATACTAGTGTGCCCTTAAATAGCCACGCGTTCTCGCCACTAAAGCAATACATTCCTTCATCCTACACAGATGCTCCCTAGATGTAGCACTTTGTACTCAATACTGTGCACATTTAGCTCCAAGTTGAACACATCCAATATCACTCAAAAATCATAATATTTATCCCGAGCTTAAATCAAACCAACGAATTAACGATTAAAGCAAAACAATATTGGCAACTCTGTCACCGCATATAAAACTCTATAAGGAATAGAACCATGACTGAACAAAAACTGAACCGCGTGGAAAAATGGCTTCAAGACACTAAAGAACACGGCCTG
>BBSC01000003.1:0-605861 GCA_000830475.1 Vibrio ishigakensis
CAGTCTTTTAGCCGGGATCTTTTCAACAACCAATTCACGCCACTACCTACCCAAATACTAACCAAGTAAACTTCTCAACCAATCCAAACTACCTATCCCACGCTTTTTTTGCTAAAAATAAAAGAATCACCACTCTTAACCTTTAGTAAATACAAAAATGCTCTTAACCCGTTCCGATGACTTACAGATCCTGATCGCCGTTGTAGACAGCGGTAGCTTCTCTGCTGCGGCTGAAGCCCTCAATATCCAAGTCGCAAAAGTCTCACGAGCGGTGAGCAAGATAGAAAAGCAATTGGGTGCGACACTACTCAACCGAACCACGCGCCGTATTGAACTGACCGATGAAGGCCGTGACTTTGTAGAGACAGTACGAAACGGTATTAAGGTTATCCAACAGGCGGAAGAAGAAGTAATTACTCGTGGTGAACTTCCGCGTGGACACCTGCGCGTGGATGCGGCTAGCCCGTTTGTATTTCACCAACTTGTGCCATTAGTGAGCGAGTTTAAAAGCCTTTATCCCGATATCGACCTTGAGATCACCTCAAACGAAGGTTTTGTGGATTTGATAGAGAAACGCACAGATATCGCTATACGCATCGGAAAATTAAGCGACTCAACCTGCACGCTAAACCTCTTGGCAAAAGCCTGCTGTATATGGTGGCAGCTCCAGGCTATCTAGAGAAGCGTGGAATACCCGTTGAGCCTTGGGAGCTAAAGCAGCATGACTTGATTGGATTTTCGGGAGTTAAGGTATTGAATAAATGGCCATTTTCTGGCGATAACCTGATCAGCCCAAGCATCACTTCCAGCAATGGTGAGACGGTGCGTCAGTTGGCGCTACAAGGAAACGGCATCGCCTGCTTGTCTGGATTCATGGTGAACAAAGATATAGAGCAAGGAAAACTGATACCTATTTTAGAAGAGCACAAACTTACTAATACAGGACGAGAGCAAGTAAGCGCTGTGTATTACCGTTCTTCATCTCCCGCAAAAAAGCTCAGTGCATTTATCGATTTCATTCAGCCCAGATTGAACCTATAAAAATACCCGCACTAGGCGGGTATCTTGGTAATTTCAGCGCTTTACAGTGTAAATCGGCTTATGGTGCGAGTCGGTCGATATCCCAACCTTGCTCAGCACGGGTATAGATAAACCGGTCATGAAGTCGATTGGCACCACCCTGCCAGAACTCAACCGAATCAAAGTTCACGCGAAAGCCCCCCCAGAAAGAAGGCATAGGGATCTCTCCTTGTGCAAACTTTTGTTTTAACTCGAGAAACTTACCCTCTAAAACGCCACGCGCAGAAATGCGAGAGCTCTGACGACTCGCTATAGCCGCCAATTGACTGTCTTTAGGTCGAGAAGTGAAGTACTTAAAGTTTTCCGCTGCAGTCAGTTTTTCTGCAACGCCAGTAACATGAACCTGACGTTCAAGTGGATGCCATGGGAAATGTAAACTAATTCGGTTATTTTCCTGCAGTTGCTGAGCCTTACGACTGCTAGATTGGTGTAAAAAACAAAACCTCTTTCATCTACGCCTTTCAAAAGAACGATACGCTGAAACGGCTGGCCATTTTCATCGACAGTCGCAACTGTCATCGCAGTTGGATCTGTCAGACCTGCTTCCATAGCCTGCTCCAACCAAAGATTAAACTGATCAACAGGGCTATCTTTCAAATTCGCGCGACGCAAACCACCTTGGGTGTAATCACGACGTATGTCCGTGAGTTTCATGTGCTGTCCTTTCTAACTTTTTGTTTGCGCTAAATTTTGCTCGTCTCTAAAGAATAAAACAAGCATGAATTCTTCGCTGTTTTTGCCGTACTGGGTTATATGTCCTAATTTTGAAATTTGTTTAAACGCTATTCCACATTTGCTTAACATTTCGGCGAAACACGAATAATATTGAACTATGAGCGCCCAAAGGAACTAGGGTTGCAATAAACACGACACAGAAGGTGCCGTGACCCTCTTCTACTCAAGCGCAAATGGATGGCCTATGAGTCAGGATAAACTGAAAAAACTAGACAGAACTGAACTAGAGTACGTCGATGATAAGACGGCTGCTTTGCTTCTAAATACACCTTCAAACGCCAGAATGTTGCTGTGGCTGATTCTGCTTTTCTTCGGCTGCGCCGTCGGTTGGGCTTATTGGGCCGAACTAGACAAGGTGACAGTTGGCAGTGGCAAGGTGATTCCATCGAGTCAACTGCAAGTGGTGCAGAACCTTGAGGGTGGTCTGGTTAAACAAATACTCATTCGCGAAGGTCAGCAGATCCAAAAGGGTCAGCAACTTCTACTTATCGATGATACCCAGTTCAAATCGGACTTCATGGAGCGCGAACAGCAGGTTCTGAACCTTACTGCCAAAGTACTTCAACTAACCGCTTCTATAGTCAGTGTAGAGGTGCAACAGGAAGTGACGGCTCGAAACTGGAAAGACAGCGTTGTTATTTCATTCGACAAACTCATCTATCCAGATCGTTTTGAAGAAGAACAGCCAAGACTGGCATCACGTCAGCGCTCCGAATATCGCCAAGATCTCAACAACCTTCGCAACCAAATTAGAGTGCTCGACCAACAAGTTGAGCAAAAGTCACAAGATCTCAATGAGATACGTGGCCGAGTACGAAACCTCCAACAAAGCTATGACTTTGCCAAGAAAGAAACAGACCTTATGGCACCGCTTGCTGCTGAGGGCATAGTACCTCAGGTAGAGTTCATTAAGCTAAAGCGTCAAGTGAACGACACCAAACGTGAACTGGACTCAGCGCGCGCTCGTATCCCTGCACTCAATGCCGCGATTAAAGAAGCTCAACTAAGCCGTGTCGATGCAGCACTGGACTTCCAATCAGAACAACAAGAAAAGCTAAACCAAGCCCAGGATGAGCTTTCTGCATTGAATCAGAGCCGTGTAGGCCTTGAAGACAGAGTAACCCGTACTGTAGTGACATCTCCTGTAACGGGCACCATTAAGAAACTGCACATCAATACCGTAGGCGGCGTAATCCAACCTGGCATGGACCTAGTAGAAATCGTTCCTACCGAAGATACCCTACTCGTAGAAGCAGAGATTGCACCGCAAGATATCGCGTTTTTGCGCCCTGGTCTTCCTGCGGTGGTTAAATTCAGCGCCTATGACTTTACTAAATATGGAGGCCTGACAGGCATCCTAGAGCATATCAGTGCCGACACTATCCAAGACGAAGAAGGTAACAGTTTCTATCTAGTGCGCGTTCGTACAGAACAGACCGAATTCGGCGCAGAAGGACAACTACCAATTATCCCAGGTATGACAGCATCAGTAGACATCATTACCGGTAAACAAACTGTTCTCGATTATCTGTTAAAGCCTGTGCTCAGAGCCAAGGGCAGTGCACTGCGCGAATAACCCAGATCATGGAAGCATGATCAAGACTATAATTACAATTATCCTGAACTTTCAGGGTTTTAAGGATGCTAAGGATAGCAACTTGTGAAAGATTCATTATTACATTCATTAACTTACGTCAGTCGCTACTACGGGCTCTCAAACTCTCCCGAGGCGTTGGTCAATGGTCTTCCCCTGCCTGAGGGTAAACTGACTCCCCTACTCCTTCCGCGAGCTGCTGAGCGCGCGGGCTTAGTAGCAAAAGAAAAAAACGCACCTCTAGAGAAAGTTTCCGAACTTACCCTACCAGCTATCTTGTTAACCGGTCATGACGAGGCCTGTGTACTTCTCAGTATTGACCAAGAGAAAGGGCAAGCAGAAATCATCAGCCAAGCTCAGGTTTATCGCAACTACAATCGAGCTAAGCGAGCTCAAAGAAGAGTACAGTGGCCGTTACTTCTTGATTAAAAAGCAGTTTCGTTACGACCAACGCTCTCCTGAGATATTAAAAACTCGCAAAGGACACTGGTTTTGGAGCACCTTAGTACAGTCTCGCTCTATCTATCGTGATGTGCTCATAGCCTCGATTCTGATCAATATCTTTGCTATCGCTACACCTTTGTTTACTCGTATCGTTTACGACAAGGTCGTACCAAACTTAGCGTTCGAATCTCTGTGGGTTCTTGCAAGTGGTATAGGTGTGATATTCATCTTCGACCTATTACTCAAATCCCTGCGTAGCTATTTCATCGACGTAGCAGGTAAAAAATCAGACATTCTTATTTCATCAAAACTGTTTAGCAAGGTGATGGGCATACGTATGGAAGCCCGCCCGCCCTCAGTTGGCGCATTCGCTAAGCACCTGCAAGAGTTTGAATCTATTCGAGAATTCTTCACCTCAGCTACTGTAGCTGCGCTGATCGACCTTCCATTTGCACTGCTGTTTTTACTAGTGATATGGCTTATCGCCGGCAACGTCGTCATCATTCCTATCATCTTCGTCAGCATCTTGATTATCCATTCTTTGCTGATCCAGAAACCACTGCGCAACAGTATCGAAGAGGGCTCGCGTCTCGCTTCGCAAAAATACGCCAACCTTATTGAGAGCCTGTCAGGTCTAGAAACTCTAAAAATGTACGGTGCACAAAGCCAGTTCCAGTATCGCTGGGAAGAGGCGGTGGCGCATATGGCCAACTGGAACATCAAGAGCCGCCGAATCACAGATGGTGTTCAGAACTCTGCTGGCTTCCTTCAGCAGGCATCAAACGTAGGCATGCTTATCTTTGGTGTTTACCTGATTGCAGAGGGCGAGCTCACCATGGGTGGCTTGATCGCAGCAACCATGCTAAGTGGCCGCGCTATCGGACCTATGGTTCAAATCGCTTTGCTTTCAACACGTTACAATCAGGCTAAGTCTTCTATGACCATTATCGAACAGGTGATGAGCATGCCTGACGAGCAAGAAGAAGATAAACGTTATGTGCACCGCCCTGTGCTTCAGGGCAAGATCGAATTAGACAAGGTGACCTTTAACTATCCTGAAGCGCCTGTATCTTCTATAAGAGACATGAGCCTTACTATTCGTCCTGGTGAGAAGGTAGCAATCATCGGCCGTGTAGGTTCAGGTAAGACGACACTAGAGCGTTTAATAATGGGGCTGTACCAACCAACGCAAGGTCACATCCGTATCGATGATACCGACATTCAGCAACTCCATCATGTAGATGTACGCAACAACATTGGCTGTGTGCCACAAGATATCACCTTGTTCTACGGTTCTATTCGCGACAACATTACGCTTGGAAATCCGCTGGCTGACGACAATGAAGTCATGTTGGCAGCCAAGCGTGCAGGTGTTACCGAGTTTACGATGAAAGACCCAGCAGGCCTTGAGAGGCAAGTAGGTGAAGGTGGTCAGTTACTTTCTGGCGGTCAACGCCAAGCCGTCGCTATAGCTAGAGCATTCCTAGGCAAACCACCTATTCTTCTTCTAGATGAACCTACCAGCGCTATGGACAACCGTGCTGAGGCTCTTTTTAAGAATGAACTAAAGCGCCTCACCCCAGAACAAACTCTGGTTCTTATCACTCACAAAACCTCTATGCTAGAAGTTGTCGACCGCCTTGTCGTAATGCACGCCGGTAACGTTGTAGCTGATGGTCCGAAAGATAAAGTACTGAAAGAACTTCAGCGCGGAAACTTAAAGAGCGTCAACGAATAACCACTCTACGCAGTGATGCAGCTTGCATCACTGCCCTATTTTCCCTTCTAAGTATCTGATTTTAATAAAATCATACATATCATTTATTTTGATTTTTATTCAACTAAGTGATAATTTTCTTCGCACATCGGACGTACGGCGCACCATATAGTACACCGGTTTTTCAAGACTCACATTCTGATTAGTCTCAGCCAACTTTAAGAAATTGAAGGTAGGGCAAAGCGAATTCTATCTAATACCCCAAGATAGAAATGCTTACTGTGATTGGTGTTTGCTTCCAATCTCAACAAAGCCACTCAACACATTTTCAACGTTTGAGTGCTGGAAGCAATTAATCAATCTGAGGCTAGTTTACTCAACCTAGATTAAGTCGATGATTAGAAAAATTGAGCTTGGGCATACAGTCACTGTAATCGCCCATGGATATCAAGGTGAGGTGGTTGGTTACGCAATATTTACTGAGATGCGACCAAAGGCCTTGGTAAGGATTATAGATTCTAAAGGAGATACAGTAGATAAGTGGTGGTGTGTGGACGACCTGCAAAGGGTCATCTATAAACACCCATTTGGGAGATAACGATTTACACTGTAAATCTGAGTCCCTATCAATTACAGTGTAAATTAGCCCCGCTATTTACACTGTAAATTCCTGATAATCCTATCTGACACAGCTACACGCAACGCCTGCTCCACCTGCTTCTTCCCTGTAAAACCAAACTCCTTTGCAAGCTCCCCCCAGCTCATTTTTTTAATACCAGCAGAAATCAGCAAACCCCAGTTCATATCAAAGCTGAACTCATTCCCGCTAGACAAAAGATTTACCAAAGCAGACGCGATAGCCGAACGGCAGGTTTCAAAGCTATTGCCGCCATTTGCGTAATTAGAGATCAGGTTTCTATCTCGTGTAGAAGTCGTATGACCTTGTTGCTGTAACAATCTAAACAATAAATCGTTCTGCAGTCGCAGATGATAATCTGGTGCAGTATCCAATAGGCTTTGAGTAACAAACTCTTTTGCTTCTGCAAGCCAATCTAAATGGCTAAGCAACGGCTTCACCAAGATCGTAGAAAAACAGCCACTCGCTTGGTCTTGCTTCACTCCAAGACGCACACACACAAATTTATTCTGATTCCAGAAATCAAATAGCTCTGCGGTAGCGCCAAAGCTGGTGGAAAGATAGCTGAAGTTATGGGCCTGACTAGATAAGTACTCAAGCAGAGCACTCCCTACCCCCTTACCTTGGAGCTCAGGATGCACTGCAATACGCATAACACGAAGACTCTTTTGAGTTGCAGGCTCTGCAGTAGCAAGATGATTGGCAAGAGATACAGGGACTAAGTGACCAACAGGTCGACGTTTTCCTAACTGGACGTTTCTGATGGTGTCTGAATCCAACCCACCCTCTTCAACTGCCAACACTACACCGACACAAACAGAATCTTGTGTAGCTTGATACACAGATACCTTTGAGTCATTTAAAAGTTGAACAAGGTCATTTGGCGCAGTTTGGTAATGAGCATTGACCAGAAGACCGAAGCAATCAGACAACAAAGCCCTACTATTCAGAAAACCTTCTGTCATCAATTTACTGAACTCTAATGACGACTGACTTTTTATGGGTGCAGATCCAACCTCCGCATCGAGTAAGAACGCATCAAATAACCATGCTTCCAGTGAATCTTCTGGGTTCCAACGGATAGGCTGAGAGAGTCTAATCGCCTTCCAACCAGGTCTATTAGATTCGAGCCAAGGTTCAAACTTAAGAGAAAAACCTCTTCCACAGCCTTCATAACCATGAACAGTCGTAGAGAAACAGACCCTGTGATAGTTGGTCACTATCTGTTTTAGCAGTGGTAAAGGAATGGCAGACGCTTCATCGACCAACAATAGGTCGCAGTTGGGTAACGAGCGAAGCAATTCATCTGGTGCAATATACTCAATACTGCCACCAGAGGCAGATTCTAATTTAGAACCTGACACGGGCTTATCCAGCTCAACGCCAGCTCGCTCAAACAAGGTAGCAACCGCCGACTTGTTCGGAGCCGTCACTAAGATTCGCTTATCGTTGTCTCTAATTATCTCTGCAGAAGCGATACCAAGAGCAGAAGACTTTCCTCTTCCCCTATCTGCAGTAATTACCAAGGGACGCTTTCTATGCCCGTTCAGGACTTTGTGAACCGCTTGTATCGCCTCTTTCTGCTCAGCATACGGGTCAACCTTATCTAGGCATCTGTAAGGCGTAGGGTTTGTTATTCCAGCTTCTGAGAGTTCTACCAGTGACTCCATAGCGTTAGAAAGCCAATTATCAAAAGGAGTATCTAGGGATAGCTTTGGTTTCAACAGCAGCAAACCACCGCCTTTTAAGGTGCCACAAGCGGCGGTCAGGCCATCAGCATCAAATTCTGCATTCAGGTCAGCAACGATAAGGTCAGACTCTTGTCCGAGTACTGTCCTTGCCTGTTTGAAAGACAGAGACTCAGCAAAGCTGACTGTCTTACTGCCCAGTTCTATAACTCTTTCAAACCCAGTAAGCGAGCCTAGCTGTTCTAGTGTTGCTTGTTGCCACTCATCACTACCCCGTAACACCACCCCAAAACGATGGAATCGCTGTTTGGCGGTTTCTATTAGAGACAAGAGTTGCTGTGCAGAATCGAGATAAGACAAGGAATTAATCCAAATTAGTTAAGGGGGCGCTGGTTAGCATAGCAAACTCCCCTACCCCTTTTCTAACTTACAAACCTCAGACATAAAAAAAGCCCCGATTTCTCGGGGCTTTCGTCAAATCAATCAAGCTTATTTAAGCTTACCTTCGATAAACTGAAGGATTTCTTGCGCTAACACATCGTCTACTTTCTTCAGGTTCAGCGCCAAAGACTGACCTTTGCGAGTGTAGCTAGCACGGCCCTTAACTAGGTCAACCGCTTTAGTAGCAGTCGCTTTAGGGGCACCTTGCAGTTCCGCAATCCAGTTCTCAATCTCTGCAGACACCTGCTTAGTGATCTGCGCTTCACCCATTTCACTGAAACGCTGCCATACAAAGGCACCATCCGCTTGGCATTTATCCAAGATGGTCTGCTTAGCTTTATCACTCAATCCGAAGAACTGCTTGTGGAGCTTAACGATTGTCGGGCGACCAAGCTCAGTCACATTAGGATATGCCTGAAGCAGCGGAAGTGGTAGTGAAGCTGCCTTTAGGGCACCACTTACGAGCGCTTCACTGCACTGGAATAAGCTTGCTAGGCCTTTCTGATCAGTAATCTCACCTGAATCTAGCTTAGCCTGCATCTCCCTGCCCTTCTCATACAGAGAAAGGGGTTTGTGTGCGTTTGCTACATCAGAAAGGAACTTAGCATGCTGAGTATCAATGTTCTCAGCCACATAGATAAGGAAATCTTGCTCAGCCAAGATACAAGATTTACGACGACGACTACCGTCTAGAACCTCAATCTTGCCATCTTTTGTCATTCGACCAACGGCTGGATACTGTTGACCACGCTCTTTAAGCGTAACTAGGATATCTGCAAGAGCGTGTTCGTTTAGGAAAGACTGCTCACGAGCGTTCTCAGCAAAAACAACTGTCTTTTTTCAACTTCTTTTGCTGGAATACGACGTAATTCAAACGAAACCGTGTCTTCACCAGCAACAGCAAGCTCAATAACCTGAGCATTTTCTTTTGCCGCTTCTTGCGCTTCAGTTGGCGTAGTCGCGCGTCGTTTGTTGGCTTTACCGAATAACTTGGCGTTTAGATCGGAAGTTTTGATGGCCATAAATTATTAATCCTCCTGATTCAGCGAAGCCCAGTTACTGTGCAATACGCGTTCTAACTCTAATGCACTCTTCTGTACGCATCTTGTGCCACAGCCAGAGTCTTTTTACCACCTTCGAAATCACCTGGAGTCAGGTCAAATACAGTGCTGTAGGTGTCTGCACAGGTCTCAAATGCACGGCTACGTGGAATAGTCGCCATCATCACCTGGTCTTGAAGAAGATAGTTCATCTCTGTCAGAACAGAAACTTGCTTCTTGTTGTCGTCCTCAAACATAGTTGGCATTAGACGGATAAACTCTAGTCCGTGCCAATCCTCTGGGAACATCTCGTATACCGTTGGTAGGTGCTGGAAGAAGTTCACCGTAGCAGCCCAATCAAGACGCTTTGCCGCACATGGAATCAATAGCGCATTAGATGCGTACATTGCGTTCCATACTAGCGGGTCAACGTGAGGACCTGTATCTATCATAATAAGGTCGAAGTCATCAGCAATCTTGTCGATGAGCTTCTCTTTCAACAGCTTAACAATATCTAACGACTGATCTTGAGACAGTGACTGCCACGCTTCAGCGTTGAACATGGCATCTTCTGGGAAAGCCGAAATAGTCTTTAGGTTTGGATACTGAGTCGGTAGCAAAACATTCTTGCGAAGAAACTCGATATCTACCTCTTCTTCATCCGGCACGTTATCCAGCATGATATCTACTGCAGAGTAGATATTCTCGTGATCACTGATGCTGATTTGAGGGTTCAGAAAAAGACGAAGTGAGCCTTGTGGGTCAAGGTCAATAAGGCAGATGCGATAACGCTTATCTAGGTTAAGTGCCATACACGCAGCTAGGTGTACCGCAGACATAGATTTACCCGTACCACCCTTCTGGTTCTGTACGTTTACAACCCATGGCTTGTTATCTTGGTTACGCTTACGCTGATGAAACTTCTCAACGCCAGCAAACTCCATCAACTGATGTGCTTCATCTAGAGAGATTGAATAGTGATTAGCGTTATTTTTAGTGAACTGATGGCCGTTGGCTTCCATCTTAGTAATCGCGTCATCCAGTTTACGACGCGTAAGACCAGAGCGAGTCTCCATCATAGCCTTCGACATCGGTGGGAAATGTTCTTCATTTCTTTCTTCAAGAACGATTTCGATGCGATCAGCTTGAACTTGTTTCGTTGACTCAGCTAATTGGTAAAGATTATCTATTGTAGATTCCCTATTCATGACTCTTCCCATAAAAGTAAGACTAAGTTCATTGTACAGCTATTAGTTAAAACAGCAATAAATAGCTGAACAATAATTAATGTGTTGAATCACATAAATTGCCTGTCATATTCCTATTTTATTGTCTATTTTCTGCCTCTGATTATGCTGTTTACAGTTAAAGATTTAAAAAGTTACAGGAGTCACTTATTTACATTGTAAACAGGTTTGCTGCTCAAAAGGCCAACAGTAGATACTGATAGCTGATAGCTGATAGCTGATAGCTGATAGCCAAACTAAATGAGCAGGGTCTCAGACAATAACAAAAGAACTGACATTGAATTTATCTTATCTATTTGAGCTAAGTACTTGGTCATCGTAATGTCTGAACTGCTAGTGACAGTGCAACAAATAAAATAAAACAGTGGCTTAGTCACGGAACGATGGGAATAGTTGGCTAATTTACGGACTAAGGCAACTCAATAACTGTATGAAAACACAATAGTTACAGCCCTGATACGATCCAGATAAAACGATAGAAGCATGATCAAGGGAATACCTTGATCATCTTTCCGAAACTATATTCGCTCGTTACTCTGATCTGTTTAGAATTACGGAACTATGATCAAGATATATTGATCCGATATTCGTTAAAATAAAACAGTAATTGAAATCTGTGGTTCAAGGATCTTTTTCGGATCAATGATCAAGCGACTACATTTTTCGGAAGCATGTAAATATTCGACTAGATTACGGTTAAGCCAGATAGACTCTAGTGATTGGGTTAATTCGCCTATAAACAGGTTTAGATTGAAGTAACGAGGGCTTGGGAAGCATGTGTTTTACATTGCTCTTGATCATGCTTCCAATATTTCCAATAAAAACGACAATTCACTAGCATTGGTCGTGCATAACATTCAAATGCAGAATTGGATTTGAATCTGTACACAAAGCTTCGGAACTATGGGAAATAGCATTCCTTGATCATGCTTACGGATCACCAAATAGGATGCAAATTCGCTCAATTTCCTAAGATCGTCAAAATATGGAAAAAACGGCCTGTGGATAAGATGTTAGGGACTGATGATCATGCTTTCGTATTTCATTTGATCATGCGTTCTATCTGACGTTGATCATAGTTTCGAATAGTTTTGATCATGCTCTCGGAGCTACATTGATCATGGTTTCGAAAGTGTCTTGATCATGCTTTCCAAAGAGAAAAAAATAACTTATTTTAAATCAGTAACTTAAATTCAAAATCATTCTCAGATCATAAGATCACTATATCAATAAGATCAGTTTTAATCATAAAGATCAGTTTTTAAGAGCAACAAGATTTTTTCTTTATTTTTCAATCATTCTTTTTTAAGCTAGGCGGAACAATGATGAAATTACGCTTTAAAGTAAATGGATTAATTAATGAGCAGTGATGAAAAGATCTTAATCAAGCAGCCTAGAAGCCATAAAGATGGACATCTCTTTACAGTAAACGAAGCTGCGATCGAATGGATCGAGCAATACCAACACTTTAAAGGCGTAACCAAAAGCATAGTAGAACTGCTTAATCTCATTTCTCTAAAAGGCATGACAAGCAAGGATGGCTTGGTATCCACAACAGAGCTAATCGATGCCACTGATGGCAAGGTTACTCGAGCTGCAATTCAACAAAGACTAAGATCAGCGGTAAATATTGGCTTGTTTAGCCAAACACCAGTGAAGTTTGAAACCGGGCTTGCTGGGAAAACCATGCTTCATAGCTTTGTTAATCCTGCTCAACTAGTTACAGCGCTTGGTACAGGCAGTCTAATGACTGAGACTACTAAGAAGTCCGCTAAGCAGAAAAAGACTCAAGCCCTTGCTCAATCGAATGTAAACAAGCAGCTACTTACTGAACATGGCTGAACACGCCACCAGCTATGCTTTCCGAGGAAGAGCAGTTCGTAGTCTCTCCAACTAACTGGCTGGTATTATTGACCAAGCGCTTGCGCCGCCTCGTACACGTAAAAACTACCAAAAGTCTATGGTTTCTATCTCAGGAACCCGTGCCATCATTGAGACTCGTTCTTCTAAGAACATTATGACGGTTGATGATCTGATGACCTTGTTCGCGCTGTTTACTCTAACGGTGCAGTATCACGACCATCATCAAGATGATTATCATATCAATGCTCAGATCGCGCCAAACAAGACACCGCTGTATATCACTGACATCCTCTCATTGCGTGGTAAAAAAGACAGTGGTCCAGCACGTGACTCTATCCGTGACAGCATTGATCGTATCGAATATACCGACTTTCAACTGCATGAGCTTACCGGCCAGTGGCTCAGCGATAACATGCCTGAGGGCTTTAAGAGTGATCGTTTCCGCTTCCTAGCTCGAACCATCACTGCATCGGAAGAAGCACCAACCGAGAACGAGGCTGGCGAGATCAAGATCAAACCAAACCTCTACATCTTAGTTTGGGAGCCAGGATTCTATGAAGAACTCCTTACCAAGGATTATTTCTTCCTGTTCCCGCCAGAAATCCTGCGTCAGCACACCTTGGTGTTCCAGCTGTATTCTTATTTCCGTAGCCGTATGTCGCGTCGAATGACAGATACCATGCTGCTTACCGAGCTGAATCAGAAGCTTGCACGCAACATCGAATGGCGTCGTTTCTCAATGGATCTGCTTCGCGAGCTGAAGAAGTTATCGAAAGGGAAGGGGGACGATGAGCTGTTTGCGGTGAACTTATGGGGTTATCACCTGACGCTAACTGCGCTTGAGCCTCAAGGTAAAATTAAGGATTATCAAGTCGACATCAAGTGTAACGCTGAAGAGGTGCTTAAGTTCTCTCGTGCCCGCACTACCAACGCCGGTAAGCGAAATATGGCACCAACCTGCCAAACCCGCTACGTCATGAAATGGTGTCTAAGCAGAAGCTTGAAGAGCTGGCCGAAATCATCGACGGTGAATTTGAACCGATCCAGCGCAAGAAGAGCTCGCCTAGAGGCAATCTTGGTCGCCGAGTGAAGCTTCGTAAGCACCTGGTAGAGATCAATGCGGAAGAGATAACCATAAGTCTCACCAAATACACCTCTCCAGAGGCTCTAGAACGCAGTATAACGGCTTTATCCGCTATGACCGGACATTCTCCAGCATCAATCAAAGAAGAGTGTGACGAGCTCATAGAGAAGCTCGATTGGCTGAGAGTAGGGGACAAGGTTGTAGGTTATGAGATCTTGAGCCGTACGATCGAGCTGTATAACGAGCAGACTGATGGCACACATCTCTCTATCGAACGTTTGATCTTAGGTCTTGCGGTAAGGCGTAAAGTTTGCCGTCAGATCTTCGAAGGACACTACGATGAGACGGTGATGCGAGTGCTCAGAGAGATCGCATCAGGCTCTTGATCATGCTTCCGTATTTTTCTTAGAACAAGGCTTCAATACGGGGATTGGAGCCTCGTTTAATGGGAATAGGGTTAAGAACTTCACATGGGATTCTATCTGATCGCTAAGCTCTCGCTTCCAATGCAGATCGGATCTCGCCTGACAAAACTCAATGATCAATACGGTGATCTGCTCTAACTTGCGGCAGCAACACATACGAATGTTTTGATCCACCTCTGCTCGACTCACCACATGTTGTAATCGCGCCTGCGCCAAACACAGATAGCCATAAGCCTGTTCTTCTTCGCCTTGCTCAAGGTAGTGCTTATACATGCGTGCACAGCTGTCTAGCCAACATCCCAAAGCTTTACTTTGCTCAAGGGAAAGCTCCGGTCCCCAGATATCCTCTGGAGCCTCATTCACCAGTTTTTCCAATTCTTGTACTTGATCATGCTTCCGATGATTGTGCCAATTGGACACCTGTTGTTGCCATTGTGTTAGCGACGTCACAACTCATTTCCCCTTAAATTATCAATTTAAGTTTAGATGGGAAATGGTGAAATTGTGACCAAATGACGACTTGTCCCACAAAAGGATCGGCAGTGCGAAACCTAGGTCACAAAACCCTTCAAAATCTCTTAACACACACCTTGTCCATTGCTATCTATACTTCTGTCAGAGGGAAAGGGTTACTGACGGACTTATGTGACTTTTTCTCTTAGTAAATAATTTGATATTTAACGTTAAATAATTGTTTTATAAGAGTATTTTAGGAGCAAGTAATGTCTATTAATTCTATCAGCCATGAAGAGATGAAAGATCTCGCCGGTTCGTGGGATGAATTGAACGCTACGCCCGCACCGACGACGAATAAGCAATTGAAATCTGCAGAAGCTCGACGTCGAATTGAGCAAATGCGTGAGATCCGTGAGAGTGGTTTAACCCTTGAAGAAGCGAGAGAGCTCGGCCTACTTCACTGATTTCTAAACCCAACTAATTTTCAAATGGTCGACTAGGCGTAGTCGGCCATTTTTCGATTAAGCCGCTCAATTTACACTGTAAAGCTGAATTTTTTGAATCCCGCTGAAATGTGCTATATTACGCGCACTGATTTTTTGCAAACACACCCTCATGTCGATAAACCTTTCTAATCTTCCTGCAGAGGAAAAGTACCGAGTTGAATTGGACAAACAAGCTTCTTACTTGGTTTGGAAAGTGAAAAACTCACAAGGCACTGAAATCGAAATCTCTGAACAGCGCATGAAGCTGAATTCAGAGCAGCACATTGCTTGGTTCGATGAGTCTGTGGCTAAGTATCGACAAATGATGGGCGTGTAGCATGCCGTCATGCAATGACAGCAATTTCTTTGATTAATAGAATTTAGAGAGTAGATCGATGGGAAGAAGTTTTGAAGTGCGCAAGGCCTCAATGGCTAAAACCGCTGGCGCAAAAATTAAAGTTTATTCTAAATACGGTAAAGAAATTTACATGTGTGCTAAGAACGGTGGTTCAGACCCAGACATGAACCTATCTCTAAAGCACTTGATCGCTAAAGCGAAGAAAGACCAAGTTCCAGCACACGTTATCGATAAAGCGATCGACAAAGCGAACGGCGGCGGTGGTGAAGATTACCAACCAGCACGTTACGAAGGCTTTGGCCCAGGCGGCACAAGCGTAATCGTTGACTGCCTAACCGACAACGGCAACCGTACCTTCCAAGACGTACGTCAGTGCTTTGTGAAAGTAGGCGCTAAGATCGGTGTTGAAGGTTCTGTTTCTCACATGTTCGATCACCAAGCTGTATTCCAGTTCAAGGGTGACGACGATGAAGTGATCCTAGAAGCACTTATGATGGAAGACGTGGACGTGACTGACGTTGAAGTAGAAGACGGTGTTGTTACTGTTTTCGCTCCACATACCGAGTTCTTCAAAACTAAGACTGCACTAAACGCTGCATTCCCAGACCTAACTATGGACGTTGAAGAGATCACTTTTGTTCCTCAGACTCACACTCCAGTAACGGGTGAAGATGCTGAGAAATTCCAGAAGTTCCAAGACCTTCTAGATGACTGTGATGACGTTCAGCAGGTTTACCACAACGCTGAGCTGTAATCGGCAAACTATACCCAAAGTAATTGGAGATGCTGGTAGGCGGCCAGTGAGCTAAGCGCCTGAGCATAGATAAACTATGTGATGGCGTTGGGGAACGCCAGCCAACACCCCAGCATCTTCAAGTAAGAAGGGTATAATATGATTTGAAAACCGAGCTAAAGTGCTCGGTTTTTTTGTATTTTGAGCCAACAAATCATTCTTTTCAGATTTGGTTATTTTGCGGCTCAGTCAGCGTGATATGCTGATTTCAAATGGATTAATAAAACGGAGTAACAGATGAAGGTAAGTTTTCTTGGATTGGGTGTAATGGGCTATCCGATGGCGGGTCACCTGACCAAGGCCGGATTTGCGGTTACTGTTTACAACCGTACTTATGAGAAAGCACTTAACTGGGCGCAAGAGTATCAAGGAACGGCTGTAGAGACGGTTGCAGAGGCCGTAGACGGTGCTGACGTGGTATTGGTATGCGTGGGTAACGATGACGATGTAAGAAGCGTTGTGACAGCTGACAACGGCGCTATCGCGAACATGAAACCGGACGCTATCCTAGTTGACCACACAACTACTTCGGCAACCTTAGCAGAAGAGCTTCTGGCCGCAGCACAGAGTGCGAATGTGCGCTTTATGGATGCTCCGGTATCAGGCGGTCAGGCCGGCGCTGAAAACGGCGTGCTGACGGTTATGTGTGGCGGCGCGACCCAAGACTTCGATGCGATGCAGCCAGTATTCGACGCTTATGCTAAGTCGAGCGTTCTGATGGGCGAGGCGGGTCAAGGTCAACGTGCTAAGATGGTTAATCAGATCTGTATCGCGGGTGTTCTAAGTGGTCTTTCTGAAGGTCTTCTACTCGCTGAGAAGTCAGGTTTGGATATCTCCACTGTAGTGGACTGCCTAAAACACGGCGCTGCTGGCTCCTGGCAGATGGAAAACCGCGCTAATACTATGGCTCAAGATAAGTTCGATTTTGGCTTTGCCATTGACTGGATGATCAAAGACCTTGGCTTCTGCCTAGATGAGGCGCAGCGTCATGACCTGAAACTGCCTCTGACTCAAGAGAGCTTTGATTCCTACAAAGCGCTTTCGCAGAAAGGCGACGGTCGCATGGATACCTCAGTGTTGATCAAGGCAATTCGCGAGAAGGCTGAATCCTAATTCCCTAGATACCCAGCTTTGATGTTGGGTATCTTTTATCTCTATCTATTCATCTCATCTTCACATCAAAATCCCACCTAAACGTCAACAAAACTATTTTTAATTGGCGTAATATGAGAACTCCCTGTGATATATCGACGCCACCTAGTTGATATACAATTTGCAACCTATGTCGGTTTTTTACACTAAGTTTCTGAATCTTCGAACGAAACTGTTTAGAATCCATAATCTTTTTGTATGGTTCTGTCGAAAAACTAAAGTTTCAGAGCTTTGGTTGCTAAATCATTTTAAGAGCCTTGTTTTAGTATGAGACTTGCCTCATAGCTACTTTTAAGTACAATGCGCGCGTGTCTAATTTTTAATCAGTTGTTTGGGGTCAATGAAAGAGCATGTCATCGTAACCGTGTCCACCGTGGATGGTACGCGTCATTATCAACTAGGGAAATGGTTACAGAAGTGCTTAAAGGGTATCGGCTACCTGTCATTGGCGTCGGTTCTAACCGCTGGCGGTGTGATCTACTATCTCAACAATGAGGTGGATCTAGCACTATTAAAGCAGCATGAATCGGAAAGTCGTACAACTGAGCTCAGCGTAGAGGTGCAAGAACTTCAAGACCTCAAGCATGAGCTGGAAAATGACCTTACTAACCGTGAAGAACGCCTGCAGCGCGTTTCAGATCGCCTTGGCGATCTCGAGACTGTTCTTGGAGTTAGTGAGGCTGACGGAGAGATCGAGAACCGTATCGACACGGCCGCGTTGACCTCCTCAGTGCGTCTCTACATGCTAAACAACATACCTAACGGCTCACCGGTTGGTGAAGCCCGTGTTTCTTCTCACTATGGTTATCGTATCCACCGAAGACAGGGCGTAAGACTCTGCACCGTGGTATGGACTACGCCGTGAATACAGGTGCACCTATTTATGCTCCTGCGGATGGCGTGGTTGAGGTAACCAGACCGAGTAAAACTGGCTCAGGAAACTTCTTAAGACTGCAACATTCATATGGCTTTTCAAGCTCTTACTCTCACTTACAAAAGTTCGAAGTGAAATCGGGTGAGTTTGTTGAGAAGGGCCAATTGATTGCATACTCTGGCAACACCGGATTTTCGACAGGTCCACACTTACATTATGAGATCCGCTTCGTAGGGCGGGCGCTAGATCCAATGGCGTTTCACGAGTGGAATGTCGATAATTTTGAGTCATTATTTGAGAAAGAACGAGGTGTTAGATGGGACTCTTTGGTCAAAAAGATAGAAAGCCGAGCAAGCAATCAGCTACAACTCTCATCGCAACCGGCTGCCACGTCGAAGGACAGCTCAAGCTAGAGAGCGATATGCATGTTGATGGTACTGTAGTTGGTCAAATTACCGTGGACCAATCACTGATCATCAGCCAATCTGGCCGTGTGGTAGGCGATATCTATGCGGGTAAGGTGATTGTTAACGGCATCATCGAAGGACCTGTCATGCAAACTCAGTGGAAATCCTAGAGAACGGTCGAGTGCAAGGCACCATCTTTACCGATGATCTAAGCATCGAGCGCGGTGGTAAATTTAATGGCGACATTAAAGATGCCAAGAAAGAGCAAGTGGTAGAGCTTGCGGACAAAGAGACTAAAGCTGAGAAGAAAGAGCGCAAAACTGCTTAATTCTCAGACTAGATTAAAAAAGCGAGCTTAAACTAAGCTCGCTTTTTTGTTTCTGGATTTACACTGTAAAGCTATCAGCTATCAGCTATCAGCTATCAGCTATCAGCTATCAGCTATCGATTTCCGAATCGGTTGTAATCCAATAGGCCGTATTCGATAGGTTGGTCTTTCTGATACCAGCTATGGATCTTGTCACTGAAAGGCCAGAAACGAACGTCGGTGCGTCTGATGGCAAAGCGATCGAGTAGCTCTTCGTAATCATCATCATCGTCTAGCTGACGTATACGTAGCACTAACTCAGGTATCTCACGCTCCTGCAGACTCAAGAAGGCCGCTGGATAGCTTCCTAGAACGCCTCTAACCAGCGTTAAGGTATCTTCCTCTGGTAAGCGGTTATCCTCTTCGTTAAACAGGCTAGAGATGTTGGTGTGGGCATTGTTGTGTACTAGGGTGAACAGCTGCTCTTTACCGCTATCAGCTTCGATATTGATCATCAGTATCTGCGGGAACTCTTCAATACCGCCACCTTTTAGCTCATGTATCTGTTGTAGAAGCAGTTCGCTGTCACGCTTGAGAGGCGTATCTTTGATCTCGTAGCGGGTGTTAAGCACAGGTGAGACTTTCTCAGTGAGTAACGTCAATAACTCCTCTTTGGGATCATCAGAGCGATAGGTGATACCACTCTCTTGATTAAACGGTTCGGCGTTACGAGTGAGATAGTCGCTAAACTCGATAGATTGCCCCTCATACCAGCTAGATAGGGTTTGGTGTCGAGACTCTTTAGGCAGGAAGGCGATAAAGTTGGTCTCCCCTTCAATGCGTAGCAGGTCCATATACATGCGGGTGATCAGCTGGTGGCCAAAGTTGCCGTAGATATCAAAACCAGCCACCAGCAAGTAGTGGATGCGCTCCATCAGCGAGTAATCGATAACCCAAGCGGTTTTTGGTTGGTTGCCCACAAGGCCTTTTACTACGCTAGCACTGTCGAAATGCCTGAATATGGTAAGTGCCGCATTGTCGTTGTCACCATTACCGTCCCAGATAATACCTAGGTCTAGGTGCTCGCC
This sequence comes from Vibrio ishigakensis, assembly GCA_000830475.1. Classification (GTDB taxonomy): domain Bacteria; phylum Pseudomonadota; class Gammaproteobacteria; order Enterobacterales; family Vibrionaceae; genus Vibrio; species Vibrio ishigakensis_A. The sequence continues at coordinate 19,916 of BBSC01000003.1, forward strand.
ATCCTTAAAGTGGGCGTTCATATAGTTGGTTTTCTCTGTCATGAACTTAGATTGGCTCTTAGAGAAGGCAACCCAGTTAAGAAGCGGGGTAGTGTTGCTGTCTAGCTCTCCTGGCAATCGCATGTTTTCCGCTTGTGTGCGTAAGAATTCATCGGTTTCTGGGGTAGCCGACTGGTCTGGGTCGACAAAGAATACCCAGAAGTGGTCATTGATAACATTCAGTGCTAACTGACCACGACATACGGGCCCTTTGATATAGGCCATGATGGTGTTCTGAGCTTCATCTAACAGAAATTTGTAGCGTGAACGCACTGGAATATCGCGAACGCAGAATTGGATTTGAGGCCACATGTGCCTCGTAGCTCGGCAATTTCTCCACCTTGTAATCCGCATCCACAAACCACTCTTTCCACTTCTGCATGCGTTGATCGTTTAATGCAAACGGCATGTGGGTTTTGTCGACTATGGTTTCAGGCTCTGGGATCAAGCGATAGTAAACACGGTCTACACCTGGATCTTCATAAGGTCTGCGAGTAGCGATCCTTTTCACCGGTTCATCCGGTGGGGTAGAGGATCTTACTAGGTTGAAGAACTGCTTCTCTTCAACATCTGAGAAATAGAAATGAGATAAGAACAAGTGTTCGTAGATATAGCGACTGCTGATCTGCTGTTTTAAGGAATCTTGGTTAAGATAGCTTTCCCACTTATCAATGCGCTTCACCATATCATCGCTAAGGGGCACAGGTGCTGACATGGTCGCACCTTGTCTCAGCCAACCAAGCAGGATCTGCTGCTCATCATTGGCAAGAGCGGGTAGACCATAAGGCATACCCCATAGCGGGTTCTCTTCCATATATGAGTGAACATTGTCTGAGGTTGGGCAGAAGAAGCTACGGTCGAGGCTAAAGTCAAAATCGTCGTCATCCAAGATAGTATCTTGAGGTAGTGGGTATTGCTGCTTTTGAATCAGCAATTGCGCCATAACGCCCGCTTCGATATTGGCATCAGCACGTTGCAGGCGTTCGTTCAAAACCGGATAGAAGCCATGCTCTCGCCATTCTCCAGTGCTGACCGCATCTTCATACAAGCGGGTAGGGGCGGTGGCTCTTAATCTAGCTCCTTGATACACCAGTGCCTTGCTTGCCCCACGGTCGATGCCTTCGGGTGAGGTCAGCTTTAACTGACATGGGGCATCGTAGCAGGCGTGACATACCACACAGCGCTTATCTAACACAGGTTGCACCTGCTCTTCGAAGTATCTTGCCTGTGAGAAATCATGGGCAACGATACGCTCTTGAACCTCTTCTGGGCCGAATAACTTCTCAAAGTTGAGACCGGCATAGGTGGCACAACCCGACAAGATCAGAAACAGTGCCCCAGCTAAATAATTCTTCATTTTCTAACAACTCCATTTGCGATACATCAAGCATGGTAAGGAGTCGAGCAATAGTCAAAATTGTCGTGTAATCATCGACTTAATCACTGATTTGCTTTGGTTAATTCAAGGGATAACCCTTGGGAAATGAGAACTAGGATAAAGAGACAGTTTGATTTTTTATAAGACCTAAATGGAGGTATACGAGCAGATTATTGGCTCTAAATATATGAAATATATAAGGATGTTAGGTCATAAACCTTAGGTTTTTATCAAGGTAACTGTGGGTTAATTGTGCGACTCAATCGGATGCATAACAATATCTGCGTCTTCTTAGGGAGCAATGCCTGAGGGAGTATTAACAATGATTGAACTAGACATATAGGAAACATCCCATGAGAGTTCTAAAGCCACTTCTAACCTCTGCACTATCTATTGGCTTAATGGTTGCTACGCAACCTGCTTTGGCTACAGAAAACAGTACAAGCAAGCTAGGCGCCCTTTACCAACCAGTTGTAGAGCAGGATGTTTATCGAACCTGACGCCGATTCATCTTGCTGTGGTTAATGGCGATTTGGAAGAAGTGAAAAAGCTATTAGCTGAAGGTGCAGATGTGAATGCACTTGACCCTCTAATGGGGAACGCTCCAATCCACTTTGCTGCACAGGCTCATAACCTGCCTATGCTAAAACTCTTGGTTGAGAATGGCGCGTTCGTAAACCTGCAATCGGTTCGTTTAGGTGCATCACCTCTGATGTTAGCGGTGTGGTATCGCAACATTGAAGGAGTGGAGTACTTGCTTAGCCTCCCTGATACAGATACCTCACTGATTGCGGCATTTGGTATGTCGCTCAAGACTTTAATGATTTTGGTCCAAATCCAGAGGATAAAGCCGCCATAGCCGATATCGCTGAGATCAATCGTCTATTTGATGAACGCACCGAGCGTATTAATCAACAATCTGCCACAGACAGCGCTATATTCTCAGCGCTCGTTTTGGATACAGAGTCGAGCGATAAACAAAAACTAGAGAAAATTAAACTGCTCATCGAGTCAGGCTCAGATGTAAATGCGGTATCGCCGGTACTTAAAGTAGGCAGTGACTTCCATACCGCACTGTTAGTTGCGGCTAGAAATGGTAACTACGAGATAGCTAAAGCATTGTTAGATGCGGGTGCCGATCAAACCATTCCGGGTAACTATATGGCTGCCATCCCTCTACACAAAGCAGCTTATTTCGGTCGTGCGGATATGCTGAAGCTTCTTTCTCAGTATGAAGGTTTTGATGAAGTTAAAGATGCTATGGGACCAAATAACGGCTACACCCCTTTGCATGATGCTATCTGGCATGGTCATACCGAGGCTGCAAAGGTGCTTATTGAAGCAGGTTCTGATACCAACATAGTGGCTTATGATGGTTTGACTCCAAAAGATCTAGCACAGCAGTTTGGTTATCAAGATATTGTTGAGCTTATTGATGAAGCTGAGTAACCGAACACAGAGACAACTTGAAGGTTGGATCAAGGGCTTGTTCAGAGCCTTTGATCGCCTCGAGAAGGACAGTTTCTTCATACCCTTCCTCGATGACGATGTGTATCTATCGATTCATGGCCAAGAGCATTATGGACATGAGGGCTTTAAGCTGTGGATGGGTGAGAACCGAGCCTTCTTTAGACATGGGAGTTTACTTCACCACAGTCACAACTTTAGCTTCGACACTTTAGAAAATGGTCTTATTCAGGTGAGCTTTGTACTGGATTTCAAAGCCGAGTCCAAAGAGGGAGAGTTATTTTAACATCGAGTTTCTGAGCAGTGGCTAGTCCGCAATATCTCAGGACAATTTAGGATATTAAGTTATAAAGTGACGCCGCTACGCTAACCAAAACAGAGGAAGAGTTATTGTGCTCTTCCTTTTTTGGGTCTTATACATTTATTTTGGAAATATCAGGTATATCTTTTGCGCTGTTTTTTAATCTCTAATCGACGCAACAATAGACACATCTTGAAACATGATTGGAAATTGAAATGAAAAAGTCTGCATTAATCCTTGGTTTGGCTTCTGTTGTCGTTCTGGCTGGTTGTTCTTCTTCTGAGCCAACTCGTCGTGAGCAAGCGCGTGAGACCGTCGAGCAAGCGGTTGAGAAATATGGCTTTGATCCTGAGTACGGTAATGAAGCGCCACTTCCAGATACAGAGAACCCTATCCGAGATACTGAAAAGATCGATGAAGTTAAAGAGGCGGTCGCGGCAGTGAAGGCTATATCGCTTCTCAAGATGCTGATTTCGAGAATGGGATCCCTAAATCAAATCCAGAAGTAAACCTGAGAGGTGAATTGGAGCGTGTTGAGGATGACGGCACCAAGATCTATGGCATCTATAAAAATGGTGTACGTTTCGCAGAGGTAGAGATGAAGACCGACGGCACTGGTACTATCACAATGAACGATCCTGACAATATCAGAGAGCCAAAGGTAGTGGCCTACGTGACCAAAGCCGATCTAGATGAGCACAGTGCTTATCACATCGAAGTGGTTGAAGGTAACGATTATGTAGTGATCAACGGTCGTCCATTTGAGCTAGACGGTGAATTGAAACATAAGGTCGAGGGTATGGATAAGGCTCAACTTAAGCAGAAGGTAAACAAGGTTAAGCAAGCAGTTAAGGCTAAGCGTATGGCTGGATAATCCCCCCTATTCAGACTCAAGCTCTGATTTTCAGAGCCTTTTCTTTATCTAGAATTGGAGACTTCGATGAAACTTACTCACGGCATAGCACTTTTGGGCTTGTTATCTTCAAGCATGGTATCGGCAAACTGGGATCTAAACCTTCAGGCGAGCCAATATGATGATCACTTGCTTGGTGTGGTGGGAGTGGGTTACGAGTTTACCGACAAGCTATCCGCTTATGTAGATATTGATACAGATAAATACCTAGAGGTTGGGGCGTCATACGGTTCTGTCGTCGGTTCTTGGTATATGGAGGTTACACCCGCTATGGTATTGGGCAAGAGCAAAGTTACTCCACCGAGCAAGATGGGGAGTTTACCTATCAGTCGCAGAATATCGATCTCGGTATGCTGGTGGCTAAACCGCTATCGGAGCAGGTACTTTTCTACTTTGATACCTATCTTCAGCACCGAAGCGCTGAATATGGCTTCGATTCTGAGCACATAAACAAAGATAGAAAAGAGAACCAAGTTGAGTGGTACAACAGTTTTTCTATCGATTACACACCGATAGATTGGCTGAGCCTAGGGGCTAGCGTAAACCTAGACTCATTAGTGAGTGAGAATGACTTTCAGAGTGACCTGCGCACCAGCTACGATGTCTCTGCAAGCCTGAACCTTCCTTATGTCACCCCATATGTGAGTTACACCAAGGGTGAATACCGTGCCAGACCGAATGAGCCAGTACAGGACTCAAGTTATGTTGAGCTCGGCTTCTACTTCAATTTCTAGTCCCTTTTCTTAGACCACTTCTCTTTGTGGATCAGCTGGTCTAGGTTCTCTCGAGGAAGCCAACCGAAGTCTTCAAGTTCAGGCTTATCTTTAAACTTGGTCACATAGCCAAGACAGAGATAGCCGATGATCTCCAGCTCTTCAGGGATGTTTAGAGCACTACGCAGGACATCATCGTGGATGATACTCACCCAGCCCAAGCCAATATTTTCTGCACGAGCCGCCAGCCACATATTTTGGATGGCACAAACCGTGCTATAGACATCCATTTCTGGCTTTATGGTTCGTCCGATAACTATCGGGCCGTTACGTTCTTTGTCGCAGGTTACACAGATGCCAAGGGGCGCTTCCATGATCCCTTCGAGCTTAAAGCTCTTGTACTGACCTTGCTTATCTTCAGAGAATTGCTCAGCTGACTCCAAGCGCGCTGCTTCATACCCTTTTTTATCTCTGCCTTGGTTTCTTCTTCAGTAACCAAGATAAAGTCCCAAGGCTGCATAAAACCAACGCTCGGAGCGTGGTGAGCTGCCAGCAGGATACGCTGCAGGACATCTTCCGGTATTGGCTGTTGGGTAAAGTCGTTGCGTACGTCTCGGCGGGAGTAGATCACTTTATAAAGTGAATCCCTTTCAGCATCACTAATTTTCACGGTTTTCTGTAAATTCTCTGTTGATGGTTTTGATCAAATTGAGCTTGTATTGCCCACTTTGCGATAGAAGCGAGATTGTAGCCTATTTCTATGTCCAATTTTAGACACTGCAGTGGAAGGAGATTAACCGCTATGTTCAATTTTGAGACTACACTAAGAAGACGCACGTAATAGCTATTAACGCATTGTTTTCAATAAACTTATATTTTAGAGTATATGCTCTAAAATGGTGTTTCACGGAAGATAAAAATTGAAACTCAGAATCCTAACCTCAGCCATGTGTGCTGTGCTTTCCTTGCCCGTCAGTGCAGAGTCGGTGACCTTTAGCCAAGCGTGGCAGATGGTGCAGTCGGACAACAATGGCCTTGCTGCCAGTCAGGCAAATGTCTCTCGCTATCAAAACCTGCAGGCGGGTAAGAAGAGCCTGAACCTGCCCTCAGTCACCTTGAGTGCTAATTACACTCGCCTCGACGATGATGTGACTCTCGATGGCAACCAACTGGTGGAAAGTACCGGCAATACTGCTCCCCCTGTTCTTGCACCAATTCTAGGGGGATAGTTTCTACTATCGCGGAAAAGGATGTCTTTACTTCATCCATCCGTGCAGTGTGGCCGATCTTTACCGGCGGCAAGATCATCTCCGCTCAATCCATCGCTGAGGCGCAAACCGATGAGGCGAGAGCGCAATTAGAAATGGATCGTCAGGCTAAATATGAAGATCTGGCTAAGTATTACTTCGGTGTGGTGCTGTCAAAACAGGTGGTACAGACCTATGCCTCTGTAGAAAAGGGGTTAGAGCAACATGCAGAGTTTGCCGCCAAGCTCCAACAGCAAGGGCAAATTGCTCGAGTAGAGAGACTACAGGCGGATGCTTCTCTTGCCAAAGCGCGTGTGGATAGAAAGAAAGCCGAACGTGATTTGGAGATCGCTACCAGCGCCCTTACTCAGATCTTGAATCAATCTCAAACCGTGACTCCTTCCACTGAGCTGTTTACTAATGACACTCTGCCTCCGTTGAGTGCGTTTACCGATGAGACCCTAACCACCTACCCTGGGCTTTCGATCTTGGATGCAAAAGAGCGACAGGCAAAAGGGCTAACCAAGGTGGAGAAGGTAAATACTACCCAGATGTGTATCTCTATGGTGACTACAGCCTGTATGAGGATGACTCTTTGGCTGCGCAGTTGAGACCGGACTGGTTTGTGGGCATCGGGGTAAATGTGCCACTTCTTGAAAACAGTGGTCGCTCGAGCAACCTAGAGGCAGCGCACAGTGCGGTTTTGCAGATCTCTCATCTGCGTGCACAGGCGAAACAAGACCTTTCAGTATTAGTACAAAAGACCTATCTAGAGGCGGAGCAGTCTCGAGAAGAGGTAGAGGTCTTAACGCCAGTATCGAACTTGCCCAAGAGAATCTACGTCTTCGCAAGAAAGCCTTTAGTCAGGGCTTATCAAACTCTTTGGATGTGGTGGATGCCGAATTGTATCTAGCCAGCATCCAGACTCAGCAACATGTAGCTGAATTTAATTATCTGATTTCTTTAAATAAGTTGCTCGCTCTAAGTGGAAAGATGAACACCTTTGAGCAGTACGAAAATCGTAAAGTGGTACAAACAGGAGCGGCTTCCAATGGAGAATAAAATGAAATCAAAAGCGCCGTTCGCAATCGCATTCTTGGCTGTTGCGGGTCTTATCGGTTTTGGGGTGTATCAAGCTTATAAGCCAGAGCCAATCCGAGTTCACGGACAGATCACCGCACAGCAGTACAGTATCTCTTCTAAGGTTCCTGGACGTATCGACACCATTAACGTGAAGAAGGGCGATCTGGTTAAAAAGGGCGACCTTATCTTTACCATCTATAGCCCAGAGATCGATGCCAAGCTAGAGCAAGCCAAAGCGGGTCAAGAAGCGGCAGGAGCCCTTGCTCAAGAAGCTGAAAAAGGCGCGCGTGATCAGCAGATTGCCGCAGCTAGGGATCAATGGAAGAAAGCACAATCTGCGGCGCAGTTGATGGAGAAGACCTTCCGCCGAGTAGATAGCCTTTACAAAGACGGCGTAGTGGCAGAGCAGAAACGCGATGAGGCCTTCACCCAGTGGCAAGCAGCCAAATATACAGAGAGTGCGGCTTATCAGATGTTCCTTCTTGCTCAAGAGGGAGCTCGAGAGGAAACCAAGAAAGCGGCTAGCGAAAAAGCGCGTATGGCAGCCGGCGCGGTAGCAGAGGTGGAAGCTTATGTGGCGGATACTCAGATCGCGAGCTGGTTTGATGGTGAGGTGTCTCAAGTACTACTGCATAGTGGTGAGCTAGCTCCACAAGGCTTCCCTGTGGTAACCGTTATCGATACTGCTGATACATGGGCTGTGTTTAATGTTCGTGAGGATCTTCTAAAGCACTTTGAAAAGGGTGCGGAGTTTGAAGCCTTTGTTCCTGCATTGGATAAGAACGTGCGCTTCCGTGTAGTGCATCAATCTGTGATGGGTGACTTTGCTACTTGGCGCGCCACCGACAGCAGTCAAGGCTTCGACCTTCGCACATTTGAGGTAGAGGCAAGGCCTATGGACGAGGACAACGAGTATCGTATCGGTATGAGCGTTGCTGTCACCTTGGATGCGACCGAGTAACTTATGTTGAACGGATTGTTCTCTGAATGGCGACGAATCTGGCAGGATAAATGCTATTCGCTTCGCTAACTTGGGCGCCGATTGTGGTGGTGGGTTTAGTGTGGTGGATCTTCTCTAGCAGTATTGCCAGAGACCTGCCAGTGGGCATCATAGACCATGAATCCAGCGCCATGTCAGCCGAGTTTGTACGCTTTCTGGATGCTACCGATACCTTAACCGTGAGTGGCTATTATTCCAGTGAGCAAGAGGCCGCTAAGGCGCTGCGAGGCGGTGACATCTATGCCTATGTGTCGATTCCCCTAAACTTCGACCGAGATGTCTATCTTTCAAACCCTCCTCAAGTGTCGGTTCTGTATAACAGTCAGTTTATCTTGGTGGGTAAGCTGATTAACTCTGCAGTGCTGAAGGCTACAGGCACCTTTGATGTCATGATCGAGACCGGTAAAAATCTTTCTAAAGGCAACGCCCTAACCAAGAGCGCCTTGGGCCAGGCGGTATCGGTACAAACTCAGATCACGCCACTGTTTAACCTCAACAGCAACTACGCCCAGTTCTTGGTATCGGCAATAGTGCCTGCCATCTGGCAGATCACCATCTTTGTTAGCACGATTCTAGCTTTGGGTATGCATCAGCGTCTTGGCACCTTTAGTCGAAATTTCACTGCTAAACAGTTATTCCCCATCTTAGCCTGCTATGTTCCAGTATTTCTCGGTCTAGGCGTGGCGTTTCTGATGTGGATGTATGGTGCGCTTGGCTGGCCGATGCAGGGCAGTTTCTTGGTATTGGCACTAGGGCAGTTGGTGACGGTGATCGCCTGCATGCTGGTGGCAGCACTGTTCTTTTTTGTGACTATGGACCCTGCCCGTGCCATGAGCCTTGCAGCGGCCCTGACCGCACCGAGCTTTGCCTTTATGGGCGTTACCTTCCCTGCAACGGACATGAACCATCTAGCGCTTATCTGGCGCAGTTTATTGCCTATCAGTCACTATATTGAGATGCAGATAAGTCAGGTTTCCTATGGCGCAGTTGCCATTACTTCTATCGCGCATTTGGCTCCTATGCTGGCTTACCTGCTGGTGGCGGTGCTTCTGTATCGAGTTGTTCCTAAGAAGGTGGTGCAATGAGCTGGCGTGAAATCCTAGTCGAAGAGTTCAAGGCTATCATCAGCAACCCTGTGGTGATGCTGACCGTATTCGGTGGCGTCTTCTTCTACTCTATTTTGTATCCATTGCCGTACGCTAATCAGATCCCGCTTGAGCAGAAGGTCACCGTGGTGAACCTAGACAAGAGCAAGGTGAGCTTTGACCTAGAGCGTATGGTGAACGCTGCGCCTCAGGTGCATCTAGTAAGTCGTGCTCACTCAGTGGAAGAAGCAAAGCAGCAGTTTCTGAAAGGAGAGGTGAGTGGCATCTTTGTAATCCCAGAGCATTTCTATCGGGACCTTCTGCTAGGTAAGGCGCCAACTAGCCTACGCTGGGGATGCCTCTTTCTTCTTAGTCTACGGCACCATAGTAGAAGGCTTAGCGCGTGCTGGTGGCACCTTGGCGGCCGAGGCTAAGGTTGCGCGGTTAGTAATGGAGGGGCAGCCTATAGAAGCTGCCGCTAATCACTATCACTCGATAGATACCATGATGAAGCCAGTATTTAACGCGGGTATGGGTTACATCAACTATGTAGTGCCTGCTGTGTTTGTGCTTATTCTCCAGCAAACCCTGCTCATTGGTATCGGTGTCGTTGGTGCGACCAATAAAGCTCGCCACAGTGCAAAACAGCTTGTAGTGCGTATTGCTCTGTTTATGCTGATCTACCTACTTCTGATGGGCTATTACTTCGGTTGGAGTTTTCACCTGTATGGGGTAGAGACCCATGCGAATGTGTTTGAGCTGTTTATGTTCGCACTGCCATTCTTGCTCTCAGTATCGTTTCTGGGCATCTGTATAGGTCTGTGGGTGCCGCGCCGAGAGTGGGTGACGGTATTGGTGTTGATGAGCTCTATGCCGTTGGTGTTCAGTGCAGGTTTTATCTGGCCACTGGAGAGTTTGCCACAGCCGTTAGTCTGGCTTTCGAACCTATTCCCAAGCACGCCCGCTATTCAAGGCTTCTTAAGTGTTAACCAGATGGGTGCAGAGTTTAGTCAAATTGTAAGACAATATTTCACACTGCTTGCTCAAAGTTTATTCTGGTTGCTGGTTGTGATAGGCCTGAAAGTCAGGGGAGTGTCAGAGCAGGGTTAGTCAATTGTATGATTAGTCGGTCATAATTCATATTCCAAATTAACTATTTGGAAACATTACAATTCCGGTCGATTTTTAATTTAGCCAGTTAATATCTACACCAGTATGTGTGACACCGGATACAGTCATAAGCAGTTACAAACGGATTGGGGTTGAGATATAGCTGTTGTTGAGGCTCATAGACATGATCGACAATACAATCGTTCCACAAGAAACCAATTCTGTTTCTAGCATCCTACGCGGTGTAGACCTAAACCTACTGACTATCTTTGAAGTGGTAATGCAAGAGAGAAACATGACCCGAGCTGCTAAGGTGCTCGGCATGTCTCAACCTGCAGTAAGTAATGCCATCGCGCGTCTCAAAGACGTGTTTAACGATGAGCTGTTCATCCGCCATGGCCGTGGTATCCAACCGACCTCTCGTGCTGAAGTGCTGTTTAGCTCAATCAATAACGCACTGAATCTAGTGCGTGATGAACTGCCTAATGTCCCTTTCACCCCAGAGAGTTCCACTCGCAACTATTCAGTCAGCATGCGAGCCACGTTGCAGAGTGAGTCGACCACACGACTGGTACGTGACGTTAGCCTGCTTGCGCCGAACGTGAGCCTGAATATCTCTATGCTTCACGACCAAGAGCTGAGTTTTATGGTAGATAAAACCATCAAGAAGAAAGACTTCTACGTAGACTTTTCCCCTATCTTGATGAAAGGCTATCGCAATACCTTGCTAAGCAGTGATGAGCTGGTGGTGATTTCTAGCACTGCCCATTCTCGCCTTTCTTGTTTCTCATCACTGAACCTAAGCGACATGATGGGAGAGCAGTTTGTTCTGCACCCAGCGATCCTTGATATGGTGGCAAAGTCTGAGGGTGAAGAGTATGTAGGCCGAGGCGCGCACGTATGCCACTCTATTCAAGACTTGGTGACTATCGTGGCGAACACTCAGCTTGTCTCTATCGTGCCTCGCAGACTGCTGAGCTGGCGAATCTGACCTTAGATATCAATATCGTACCGTGCCCAATCAAAGACAGCACAATTAAGACTTACTTGAGCTGGCATACGGACAAAGACCGAGACGCAGGTCATGTGTGGATGCGTGATCAGTTCCAACATGTGTTCAACAAGCAGATGGTGATGACGGTTTAGGTTAGCTGTTTATTAAGGTCAACAGACTCTACAGATAGAACAAAGGCATGGTCTAGCACCATGCCTTTTTATTTTTAAATAGGCTCAAAACAGGTTGAGAAAGGATTGAGCCTATATTTCTGGAGCTGCTTTAGCGTACTGTCGAATATCTTGTTGGTCAAAGAGCCCTTCAAACCAGCATTGTGTAGCGCATTATCATGACTTTCTTGTAAGCCTTCTATGGAGTCCGCGGTAAGCAAGTCGTAGGTCTTCATCGCATAGCGACGCTCCCATTCGAGGACAAGCAACCAACTAAACAGCGCTTTCTCTTCAATGGTGCGACACGAATCCAAGCACTCATCTAGGATATCCCAAGTAGAGCCATGAACCTTGTTTAGGATTGAATTGGCGTAGGAGTTGTTCTGTTTGTATTCGATTAGGTGCAGCTTAGTGGCTTTCTTAAGCTTGTGGTCTAGTACTCCAAACATAGGCGTCTCCGTAGTGAGGGGATGCGGGTAATGTAAATGGAGTTTGACTGGCGCAATAGGTCATTAGGCGACACTTGTTACGCCAGTTTGTAACTAGGTATTCACTAGGGTCTGTTGACCTAGCCTCTTGTCAGGTAACGAGCAACCTTTTCACGGTACTGAGACTTGAGCTCGCTTGAGATAAAACTCGCCTCGATAGCATTTAGGGTAAACTGAGCCAGCTCATCGGGCTTCATCGGATGAGCCTCGTTTACCGCAATAAAGTTATCCGTCATATAGCCACCGAAGTAAGCCGGATCGTCTGAATTGATGGTTACCGCCACGCCCCTGCGTAGAAGCTCGGTGATATTGTGCTCACTCATCTCATCAAACACGCACAGCTTGATGTTAGACAGTGGGCATACCGTAAGAGGCATCTTGGTCTCAATTAGCTTTTCGACCAGCGCAGAGTCCTCCACGCAGCGCACGCCGTGGTCTACTCGCGATACCTTAAGCATCTCTAGCGCGTCATGGATGTTCTGCGCAGGTCCCTCTTCACCAGCGTGTGCCACAGTTAAGAAGCCTTCTTCAATGGCTTTGGTAAACACTCGTGCAAACTTTTCTGGCGGGTGACCCGTTTCGGAAGAATCCAAGCCCACAGCGATGATCTTGTCTTTAAACGGTAGGGCTTGCTCCAGTGTTTTAAAGGCGTCTTCTTCGCTTAGGTGACGCAGGAAGCACATGATCAGTTCTGAGGTAATGCCCAGCTGCTGTTTAGCGTCTGATAGAGCGCTATGGATACCATTGATAACGGTTTCGAAGGCGATGCCACGCTCGGTGTGAGTCTGCGGGTCGAAGAAGATCTCGGTATGGATAACCTTATCTTGCTGGCATCTCAGAAGATAAGCCCAGGTCAGGTCGTAGAAGTCTTGCTCGGTTTGTAGAACGTTAGCGCCTTGATAATAGATATCTAGAAAAGACTGCAGGTCACTAAATTGATACGCCTCTCTTAATTCTTCTGGGGAAGAGAAGGGGATCTGAATTTGATTACGCTTGGCTAGGTCGAACAGAAGTTCAGGCTCGAGTGTGCCTTCGATGTGCAGATGAAGTTCGACTTTTGGCAGGTCTTGGATAAATGAGTTCATAAACTACCTATTGCTTCAAAGGTAAACTTACTCAAGTGTAGGAAAATGCCAGTACAAAGAGTAAGAATACCGTAAACGGTCCGATGTCTAAGACGGTCGGGAGAATTCTAACTCTTCGTAATCAGCTCTATTACGGGAACTGGTAGAGACCCCCAAACCTTATTAGTGGGGTTATACGAAGCAATCGCGCTCAGTATACATGAGGGCATTTACGTTGCAACCTTACCCCTAAATGATTAGTGATATACATAACCCTGCTTGATTAATGTATTGATTTACGTCGGTTTTGCGTAATTTGGTGCTGTTAATGCCCACTTACATTTATCGTGTCGATTGCAACTTTTTTCATATATAACGTGGGTTTATCACATTTTTTGTTTCTCAAATGACGTAAACTCTCGTTGCTTTTTTACGCTATATACAGAATAATTGACGTAAATTTTACGTAGTTTGCTAGGGGATTCACCTTGAGTGAGAGTAAATCAGAGGCAGACTGAAGAAGGCTACGATACATGAGGCCGCAAAAATTGCAGGCGTATCAATAGCTTCTGTTAGTAGAGCCCTAAATAATAAGCCGGGTATCAGTGAGAAAACCCGCCAGAAAATTTTAACTATATGTAAGGACCTAGGCTACGTTCCTAGTACTTCTGCACGTGAATTGTCTGGAAGTCATAACAATACTATCGCTATTTCGTTAGGCCCACACGATATCTTCGCATCCCGTTATTTGGGCGTGCTTTGGCCATCATTGTCTGCTGCAATACGTAAATCAGGACGTAATTTACTTCCTGTGAGCTTTGGTGAGGTGGATTTAACGAAAGTAGGCGGCGCTATTCTTCTAGGCATGACCACTAATGACCTTAGGGTCGAGATGTGCCGTGAGAAGAAGGTTCCTTTCGTATGTATCGGTATGAATGAAGGCTCTTTCTGGGTAGCCCCAGATGACTTCAATGGTGCCCGCGAAGCGACGCAACACTTGGTAGATAAAGGTCTAACCGATATCTGCTTTGTGACTCCTACTACCTATGGTGATGGCTATCAGTTTAGACATCAGGGTTATATGTCAGTAATGGCAGGAAATGCCTTACCAGTCAGGGAGTTACGTACAGGTTCTGAGCCTCTAGGAGAGATAGCAGCATACCGTTATTTCATCAATCTAGACCAGAAACAACTGGAGTCTTATCAAGGCTTTGTGTGTGAATGTGATGAGACAGCACTAGGTGTTATCGCAGCACTCAAAGACAGAGGCTATAAGCTTCCTAAAGACTTCTCTGTAGTGGGTTACGATGGTCTGCCTGGTATCTCTAAAGAGCTGACAACGATAGTGCAAGATACCGACCTTATCGCAAACCGCGTAGCGCAAATGCTAGAGCAAGCTATGGTGGGTGAACAGCCTGTAGGATCGGTCGTTCCTGTTACGCTAAAGTTAGGTGAAACCACTTAGTTGTTAACAAATATATTGCATATGAATGAAAAAGCATGACTTAGGTCATGCTTTTTTATAAGTCGACGAAATAAAAGCGTAATGTGATCTTCGTAACGTAAGCGTTTACGTAAAGCATGCATAATGCACCTCAATTCGAACGTAAACAAAGATTTGAGGGCAATATGAAAAAGTCACTTTTAGCAGCATCCCTACTCGCTGCTGGCCTATCGACTTCAGCACTAGCCAACACAGAAGTTACTATCGCCGGTTGGGGTGGTAACGACGTTGTTGTTCTAAACAAACTGGTTAATGAAGTTCTAGTAGATGACTTCAAAAAAGCGGGTATCGATATCAAATACCGCGCAGTAGAAGGTGATTTCTCACAATACATCACCAACGCCCTTTCAGCAGGTACAGCACCAGACGCTTTTTACATGGATGTGGCATTCGCCAACACCTTCATCAACTCTGGCAAGGTTCAAGCTAACTCTGCAAATCTAAACAACGTTTCTCAGTCAATGATCCCAAGCTTGAACACAGCGTTCGAAGCAAACGGTGAGCAGTACGGACTGGCAAAAGATTTCAACACTATCGCGCTTCAATACAACAAAGACATCTTTGATGACGCGGAAGTGGAATACCCAACTAACCAAGACAGCTGGGACGATTTACGTAAAAAGCTAGTAGAAGTAAAAGAAGTTCTGGGTGACGAAGTTGCGGGTATCTGTGTGATGCCAGACTACGCACGTTTCGGTCCTTTTGCTCTAGCGACAGGTTGGAAGCCTTTTAACGAGCAAGGCAAAACCGTACTGGATGATAACTTCAAGCGTGCGTTTGAGTTCTACACCAACCTAGTGACTAAAGACGAAGTGGGTATCCTGGCAACTGACCTTGGTCAAGGCTGGGGCGGCGGTTGCTTTGGTACCGAAGAGACGGCAGTAGCACTAGAAGGCAACTGGATCAGCGGTTACCTACGCGACAAGGCGCCAAACCTTCCTTACGGTACAACCCTAATGCCAACTGACCCGAAAACCGGTGAGCGTGGCAACCTTCTATTCACCGTTGCTTGGGCAGTTAACGCTGATGGCAAGAACGTTGAAGCAACCCAAAAAGCGGTTGAGATCCTAACCAGCAAGAAAGCTCAAGAGTGGGTTCTGGATGCCGGTCTAGCCCTTCCAAGCCGTGAAGGTCTATCTAAATCTGAATTCTTCGAGCAAACCGACTCTGAAAGCGTGCTGGCTAAGCAAGTGTTCGATGGAGCGCGTACCGGCCACGTTGAACCATTCGCTTTCCGCCAATACGGCGCAGCTTGGATGACTCCAATCAACGAAGCATTGAACTCTGTATTGCTTGGTCAAATGAGCCAAGACGAAGCGCTTAAGATTGCGCAGAAAAAATACGACTCGATGACGAAGTAGGATAAGCAATGAACTCGTTACGTCTTCGTCAACAGGTTTATGGATGGCTCTTAGCAGGGCCATTTGTACTGACCTGTTAGTGTTCTTCCTTTACGCTTTGGTGCGTACGGTCTACTTCAGTTTCACTGATTACGACCTATTCAGCGACGCAGTTTGGGTTGGACTATCAAACTTTAAAGCGCTTCTTAGCATGATCTATTCCTACTATCACTGGCAAACACCATCTGGTTCTCATTGATAGTAACGGGCGTGCAAACTGTGTTGGCGCTGGGTCTGGCAATCTTGGTTAACTCTAAGATCCGCGGTAAGAGCTTCTTTAGAACGGCTTTCTATCTGCCAAGTATTCTATCGAGTGCTGCGGTTACCCTGATTTTCATCTGGTTCTATCAGAAGAACGGTTACCTAAACGGCTTTATCACAGACCTAGTTAACAACTACCCATACATCAGCTGTTTCTTCGCAGTAGCGGTTGTGTGTCAGGTACTGCTGGTTCTAAGAGACCGTGTTAAAGGTCTTCCTGTGGGCTGGTTTGACCCTGCTTGGGCCATCATGTCGACAATCGTTGCAGCACTGGTAACCCTAGTTGCGTCTTCGTTCGGCTGGATTGAGGGTGCCAATGAAATCATTGAGGTGAACTGGCTTAACACTCGCGACAACGTAGGTCCTATGCCTCTAACGCTGTGGGCGATCGTTATCCAGAACATCTACACCACTATCCCAACCTTCATGCTGCTGTTCCTAGCGGGTCTACAAGGCATCCCGGGTGAGCTTTATGAAGCGGCGCATATCGATGGCGCAAACAAGTGGCAACAGCATTGGAACATCACCATTCCTCAGCTTGCACCAGTAACCTTCGTGGTAGTGACCTTCTCTATCATCGGCACACTGCAGATGTTCGACCAGGTAGCACTGCTAGGTTCGGCAGCACCACTTGAGTCTCGTATCACGCTAGCTTACTACGTGTACCACAACGCATTCCCACCGGGTGGCACGCCACAAATCGGTATGGCGAGCGCAGCGGCACTGGTATTGGCATTCATCACATTGGCAGTGGTTTATCTGCAGAAGTTCTTTGGCGTGAAGGAGAAAGCAGATGGCTAACATGACGTCCCAAATTATGAGTACGGATGAGAAGCCTCAACCGTCAATGGAAGAGGTAGCTAAGTTCCAAGCACGCCGTCGCTGGGCGAAGGTAGCTTGGGTATACAGCTCATTACTACTTATCGCAACCGTGATGCTAGGTACCTTCGTAGTAGCTTTCCTAGCTAGCTTGAAAGACAATCCGCTTGAGCAACCATTTAAGTTTAACTTTGCTCAGGTTCAGCCAAGTAACTGGAGCGCGGCTTACGACCTTGGTAAGCAAGGTAACAACGCACCTATGTTTGGTGGCTTCGCACCGGGCGCTGAGATTGAGTTTGAAGTGACCTATGCGGTGGAAGAGGGCAAAGAGCTTGCCACTCCGATCATCGAGGTGCCACGTCGCCGCCCAGGTACGGGTATGGCTGCGGCTATCACCACTGAGTTTGCATCAGACTACGCACTAGTAAGCGAGCCTGTGCTGGTGGATGAAGGTAAGCAAGTGACCTTTATCGAGAAGCGCGGTCGCCGTGAGACTGAGAAACAAGGCCACAGCAAGACCTGGAAGTTCACCATCAAGTATCAAGGTGACGGCCCAGAGGTAGCGACCCTGCCGGTAACTGTAGAGGTTCCACGTGGCCAGGTGCTAGTAGACAGCACACTTGCACCGAGTCGTATGGAGCGTCGTGGTCGCGTAGCAGCATGGGATAACGCAGCACCAGGTGTGATTGGCTATGTGTTTAAGTCTTATGTGCGCGTTTACACCGAGTCGGTGAGCCTAGACACAGGTAAGAGCCTGTTCATGAGCTGGACCATCAACTCATTCGTTATCGCCTTTGGCAAGGTACTGCTGACACTGTTCTTCGCATGTACCGCAGGCTACGCCCTAGCACGACTTAAGTTTACCGGTGCTCGCGCAGTGTTTGCTTTCATGTTGTTCAGCATGATGATTCCAGGGCAGGTGACATTTATTTCTAACTATCTGATTTACCGCGACATTGGCTTGTTGAACACCCCTTGGGCTGTCATCACCGCCATCGTAGCGTCGGGTCAGGTGCTGATCATGAAGCAGTTCTTCGAGAGCATACCAAAAGAGCTTGAAGAAGCGGCCATCGTTGATGGTGCGTCCCCTGCCGTGATTCTGTGGCGCGTGTTCATGCCTCTGGCTAAGCCCGCCATCATGTCGGTCACTATCTTGGGCTTCCAAGGTGCGTGGAACGATTTCTTCTGGCCATTAGTTGTTATCAACAGCCCAGTAGATGCCTACACACTTCCTGTCGGTCTATTGAGCTTACGTAATGCATATGGTGTTGCAGGGGATTGGAACCTAATCCTGGCGGGGGCATTCCTCTCCACGATTCCTGTCCTACTGGTATTTATTATTTTTCAACGTTACTTCGTTGGTAACGATATTTCTTCCGCTGTTAAAGGTTAATTCGGAGATTACACAAAATGTACATGAACTATAGCGCTGGTACTGGCGAGCTTAAAAACTGGATCGTTGAGGAAACAGCGTTTGATTCTGCTCTTCAAGGAAAATGTGAAGTTGTAATGAGCCAAGGTAATGGCTACATGGGAGCACGTTCTGCTACTGAGGAAAAATACGTAGGTCAGACTCGTAACCTGTTTGTGTCAGGTACGTTCAACAAGTTTGACCAAGACGAAGTTACAGAGTTGCCAAACGCGGCGGACATGAGTGCTATCGAGATCTTCATCGATGGTCGTCGTTTCCACCTAGAATCTGGTGAGGTAAAAGATTACTCACGTCGTCTAAACGTTAAGAACGGTGAACTGACCCGTGAATTCGTTTGGACTAACACTGAAGGCAAGAGCTTTGCGATGCGTTTCCGTCGCTTTATCTCTCAAGCAAACCTTCACCTAATGGCGTTCGATGTAAACGTGACTGCACTAAACGCAGACGCGAAAGTTGAAATCCGCTCTGGTGTTGATGCTCAGCTTTCTAACTCAGGTGCACAGCACTTCCACGAAGGCGAGAAGCGCATCTATGACAAGCGTTATATCGAGCTTCTACAGCGTACAACTGAAAGCAATGTTGATTTCGTATTCCTAACGTCTCACCGTTACTTCGTTGATGGCCAGCAAGCTGACATCGACCCAGGTCTACAAATGGACCGTCGTAAAGTATGGCTAAACATCAACCAAGACGTATCTGTTGGCCAAACCTTTGGCGTTGAGAAAGTAGGTGTGGTTCACACCTCTCGCGACAAGCAGTTCGACCACGCTGAATACCAGCTGCAAGACCTACGCGACCACGCACTGACTAACCTTAAGCAAAACGCCGACCGCAGCTTTGACGAGCTACTAGGCGAATCTGCAAAAGTATGGGACGAGCGTTGGGCTAACATGAGCATCGCTATCGAAGGTTCTGAGTTCGATCAGCTAGCGATTCGCTTTGCTCAATACCAGCTAAACATCTTCACTCCAATGCACGACTCTCGCTTCGGTATCGGCGCGAAAGGTCTGTCAGGTGAGGGCTATAAAGGTCACTCATTCTGGGATACTGAAGTATTCATGCTTCCTTTCTTCATCTATACCATGCCAGAAGTAGCGCGTAACCTACTTGAGTACCGCTTCAAGACTCTTGGCGGTGCACGTAAGAAAGCAGCAGACAACGGTTACCAAGGCGCTCAGTTCCCATGGGAATCAGCACTAACGGGTGAAGAAGTAACGCCTGTATGGGGTGCGGTAGACATCATCACTGGTAAGTCTACTAAGATCTGGTCTGGTTTCATCGAACAGCACATCACGTGTGACATCACCTACGCTCTATGGCAGTACTACCAAATCACTGGTGACCAGAAGTTCATGGATGACATGGGCTACGAGATCATGTTCGATACTGCGACCTTCTGGACAAGCCGTCTAGAGTGGCTAGAAGACCGCAACATGTGGGGTATCTGCAACGTAATCGGTCCTGATGAGTACAAAGAGCACATTGATAACAACGCCTTCACTAACTACATGGCTGTTGAAAACATCAAGCTTGCTATCCGTTACTACGAAGACCTAGAGCAGTCTAACCCTGAGCTACTAGCGAAACTGTCTGACAAGCTGAACCTAGTTGAAGCACGTAAGATGTGGCTAGAGCGTGTAGATAGTATCTATCTTCCAACGCCTCGCGCTGAAGACAAGGTTATCCCACAGGACGACACGTACCTACAGAAAGAAATCATCGACCTGACTAAGTACAAAGAGCAACCGTTCGTTGGTGGTCTGTTCCAAGACTACAACCTAGAGCAGGTTAACGAGATGCAGGTTTCTAAGCAGGCTGACATCATGGTGCTGTTCCTACAGCAAGAAGATAAGTTTGACCTAGAAACTAAGATCGCAAACTGGAACTACTACGAGCCTAAGACTCTGCACGATTCATCGCTAAGTCTTTCTACTCACTCAGTACTAGCGTCTGATGTAGGTAACCCAGAGCTATCTTACGACCTGTTCCAACAAGCAGCGTCTATCGATATCGGCCAAAACATGAAGAGTTCTGACCACGGTATCCACGCGGCGTCTATCGGCGGCATGTGGCAGTGTGTGGTTTACGGTTTCGGTGGCGTTCGTATGCTAGGTGGCAACCTTCGCATCAACCCGAACCTACCAGAGCAGTGGAACGGTCTAAACTTCCCAATCTTCTGGAAAGGCGAGCGTCTAGAGGTTTCTCTAAACAAAGAAACCATCACTATCAAGCGTCCTGATTTCAACGGCGCAGCACTAGAAATTGAAGTGGCGAACGAGCCACGCACTATCGAAACTGCAGAGGTAACTTTCAATGTGTAAGGCATTTATCTTCGACCTAGACGGCGTTATCACAGACACCGCTGAGCTTCACTACCAAGCGTGGCAACGCATGGCAGACGAAGAAGGCTACCACTTCGACCGTGAGATCAATGAGCAGCTTCGAGGCGTATCTCGTCAAGCGTCTCTAAATATCATCCTGAATGGTGCTGAGATCTCTGAAGAGAAATTCGCAGAGCTAATGACTCGCAAGAACGACTACTACGTTCAATTGCTAGACACCATTTCTGCAGAAGACGTACTGCCAGGTATCGAGCAGTTCCTACTTGAGCTTAACGCTCGTGGCATCAAGGTAGCACTAGCGTCTGCAAGTAAGAACGCTCGTCCTATCCTACACAAACTGGGCCTAACGCCTCTGTTTGATGCTATCGGTGACGGTTGGTCTGTAACTCGCTCTAAGCCAGCTCCAGACGTATTCATCCACGCGGCAGGCCAAGTAGGCGTGAACGCTGATGAGTGTATCGTGGTTGAAGACGCAGAAGCGGGCGTGGATGCAGCTAAAGAAGCGGGCATGCGCGTTATCGGTATCGGTCCACAAGATCGCGTAGGTCACGCGACTTGGTGTGTGGCTGACACCGGCAAACTGAACCTAAGCGCGGTTCTGTAAAAAAGTGCTTAACTTGCGCACATCCTGTTTGTCCTTTTAAGGATGTGCGCAACCCCCTACCGCTGGTGGCTTACAGCAAGAATTTAGAAACATTAGGTAAGAAAATGGCTCGTTTAGAACTGAAAAACATCAATAAAATTTATCCTGACGGTGCACATATCATCAAGGATGCCAACTTAACCATCGAAGATGGTGAGTTCACAGTGTTTGTTGGACCATCGGGCTGTGGTAAATCAACCATGCTACGTATGGTGGCTGGCCTTGAAGAGATCTCCTCAGGTGACATGTGCCTAGACGGCGAGGTAGTAAACAACCTATCTCCAACCGACCGTGGCATCGGCATGGTATTTCAGTCTTACGCCCTTTACCCCCATATGACGGTGTACGAGAACATCGCATTTGGTCTACAGCTAGCTAAGAAGCCTAAGCAAGAGATCGAAGTATCTGTGCGCGAAGTAGCTGAGATGCTCGAGCTAACTAACCTTCTTCAGCAGAAACCAAGTCAGCTATCTGGTGGTCAGCGTCAGCGTGTGGCAATCGGCCGTGCTATCGTTCGTCACCCTAAGCTGTTCTTGCTTGATGAGCCCCTATCAAATCTCGATGCCTCGCTACGTGTGCGCATGCGCTTACAGCTAGCGGAGTATCACCAAAAGCTTAAGTCGACCGTTATCTACGTGACCCATGATCAGGTAGAAGCGATGACTCTAGCAGACAAGATCGTTGTACTTCGCAGTGGCAACATCGAACAAGTTGGTTCTCCTCTGGATCTCTACTACTTCCCGAAAACTCTGTTCGTTGCAGGCTTCATTGGCTCACCAAAGATGAACCTACTGCCAGCCACTCTTAAGAGTGCAACCGATTCTCAAGCATCGGTAGAAGTGGGTGATTACACCTTCGCTGCTGATGTTGATGCCTCTCTGGCAACGGAGGGCGCTCTAATGACCCTAGGTATCCGTCCTGAAGATATTCACCTTGCAGAAGAGGGTGTCGGGGTTGTTGTTGAGGGCCTTGAAAGACTGGGCACTGAATCCCTGCTTTATACCACGCTTGTGAAGGGTGGTCAGGAAGTGCTTGTACGTGTACCTGGAACAGTACATGTGGAAGTGGGACAGCGCCTAAATATCCGTATCCCAGCAGAAAAATGTCACCTGTTTGATAGCAAAGGAAAGGCTTTCGAACGCGGCATGACCATGGACGAGCTAATCACTCTACCGCCACAAGTAAGCATGGCTGGCTAAAGCTCAACCCTACAAAAATTACCGAATAAAAAAGCCCGCTTGGCGGCGGGCTTAGGATTTCTACGCTCAAAATTCATAAAAATCAGTCATTTGAGCGAGAAACTGCCTGTTGGCGCAGGCATTGAAGTGGTTCTCGTTGGCGCGAGAACCTTTACGACAAGGAAAATAATAAGGTAACCACCGTGAAAAAAACAGTATTAGCGACTTCTATCGCGCTTGCATCCCTTTATATAACTCCAGTTTTAGCGGAAGAAGGCGACACTCAAGCAACCGAATCTGCGGAAGTTCAAGGCACTGCTACTACCAAAGAAGCTAATCAATCAAAGGGTCAACTTGTTGCAGTAAAAGAAGAGGTTTCAACCGCCGAACTGCTTACCGTGACTAACCAACAAGAGAAAGAAGAAGGTCGCCTACACGGTACCATCGGCTCCAACATCGAGATTGAGCGTGTAGTTAATGACCGTGGTGTAAACGAAGGTAAGGTGAAGTACACCCTAGCTCAAGGTAACTTCCGCCACGATGACCTACCAGGTTGGGACTTTGGCTTCTACTCAGGCCGTGAAGACCTATTTACTGGCAATCTAAAACACGCTGATTACAACCGTGGCGTGAACGCTATCCAAGAAATCTATGTAAACAAAGCCTATGGACTTGAACGTGGCTCTGTGGGTTGGGGGTTGAAACTGGCATCTGAAAGTATCGATAAGCGCACGACTCCGGGCGGTAAGGTATTTGGTAGCTACCAGCTAACAGACAATCTAGAGGTGCACGGTTACGGTCTTTATCACGTTGAATACAAGCGAGACCAAGGTGAATTCCCGTACTGGGAACTAGAGCCAGGTTTAGGCTACAAGATCTCTGACAACTCTGGTGCGTGGCTTAACTTCCGATACCAAGTAGGTGAGTGGAAAGGTAAAGACGGTACTCGTCAAACAGAAACTGAGTACATCATCAAGCCAGGTATCTGGTATAGCTGGGGCAAGCTGTCTGCGTCTCTATGGGGTGAGTTCGGTTCATTCGAGAAAGAGAATGATATCACTGGCCAACATGAGTGGACTGAAGACTATAGCAAGCTAGGTATCTCAGCTAACTACCCAATCGCTAAGAACTGGCGTGTGTTCACTGAGGTGAGCTACAAGAAGATCGATTACAAAGAAGGCGCACAGAAGAGCGAATTCGAAGGTTATATCCCGCTATTCATCGCAGGTATCAACTACAGCTTCTAAGCACTGTTGATCTAACAATGTCCTGAAACTAGGGCCCTCCCCCCGACGAGGGCCCGACCTAGCACTGTACCTCTAGGCTTGGGTAGGCAAATTTTTGATGTGTGACCTACATCAGAGGGGGAAATTTGCCTGCCTAACCCTAGATGTATATCAATGCAAAAGAGTGAAGTTATGCTTGAGAAATACCGCCCACACCTGCACATGACACCAGATTCTGGTTGGATGAACGATCCCAACGGTTTGGTCTATTTTGGCGGCCAATACCACCAGTTTTATCAATACTACCCGCAAGATACTGTGTGGGGACCGATGCACTGGGGTCACAAGGTAAGTACTGACCTTATCCATTGGCAGGAGCTAGAACCTGCACTTTATCCGGATGAGTCAGGTATGTGTTTCTCAGGCAGTGCTATCGTAGATACCGATAACGTTTCGGGTCTATTTGAATCTGGTAAACCGGGTCTACTGGCCTTCTACACCAGCTTTATTCAGCCGAAGGTGACTCTTGCAGACGGCACTGAAGTGGAAGGCCCAATCCAGCAGCAGTCTCTGGCTTACAGCAAGATGGCATCAACTGGACTAAATACAATAACGGTGCGCCAATTATCCCAGCGCGCGGTAACCCAGACTTTCGTGACCCTAAGGTGCTGTGGCATGAAGCCTCTCAGGCTTATGTGATGGTGGTGTCTTGCGGTCAGCATATCGAATTCTATCGCTCTACCAACCTTATCGATTGGACACTGGTTTCTGAGTTTGGTTATCGCCATGGCGCGCATAGTAAGGGCCTTGGGAGTGCCCAGATCTGTTTGAGCTTAAGGTTGAAGGCAAAGAGGAATCACGCTGGATTCTAGTGGTTGGCATTGGAGAGGGTGCACACTGCGGTGGCGCAGGTACTCAGTACTTCATCGGTGATTTCGATGGCGAGCGCTTTACTAATCATAACCACCCAGAAGAAGTGCTGTGGCTAGACTTTGGTCGCGACTATTACGCCACTCAATCTTTCTCAGATATTCCAGTAGAAGATGGACGCCGTATTGTCAGTACTTGGATGAGCAACCACCAGTACTCACTTGAGCTGCCAACCAAAGAATTCCGTAGTTCAATGGCAATGCCAAGGGAGCTGTTCCTATTTGAATCCATTGCTGGACTTAGGGTAGGGCAGCGCTTGGTTAAAGAGCTCGACAGCGCGCTTCAGCTAGATACTCAGCATCTCGAGCAAACCAAGGCGCAAGGCATGCAACTGTTCGCCCAAGGCTCAGTGCTGAAGGCGTCTATGGATGTAATGCTGGCAGATGGTCAGACCCTCAGCATTTCTCTGTTTAAAGATGCCGAAATTCAGTTTGAGTTGACTCAGGTTAAGAAAGGCATCGAAGTACGCTCGATTCGTAAAGGGCAGTTTGACTCAGCACGTATCGATGAACACTATCCGCACGATTACTCTGTAGTAGTGCCAGCAGGCGATGAATTGCATTTAGAAATTCTGGTTGATGCTGGCTCGGTGGAGTTTTTGATCAACCGAGGTGAGTTTAGTTTCACCAATCTGGCTTTTGCCCAAGACACTGAAGCAAGTTGCCTTCTTGAGGTTAACCAAGGCGAATTACACCTACAAAATCTAACAACCAAAAGTTTGGCTGGAGAAGAAGAACAATGAATCCGACACAAGCACAACGCGCACTGACTCAGGTTCTTGAGTCGGTGACCCTACCTAAGCTGACAAAGAAAGATCAGCAGGTATTCGAGAAGCGTCTTGAGCAGACCTTCCCATCACTGGTAAGCAAGCTATACCAACTTTATGGTGAGCAGTATGACTTCTTTTTCCACCTACAGAAGTTAGTGCTTACTCTTGCAAATGCTTTTGCTAGCCGTAAGCGAAAGCTAAAGAACCGCGATGAGCTGCGCTTAAAGAATCCAACTTGGTATCGCAGTGAGAAGATGCTAGGTATGGCGGTTTATGTGGACCTATTCGCAGGCGACCTTAATGGCCTAAAAGAGAAAATCCCATACCTGAAGAGCCTAGGTATTAACTACCTGCACCTGATGCCTCTTTATAAGAGCCTGAGGGTGACAGTGATGGCGGTTACGCGGTTTCTGACTATCGCACTGTAGATCCAAAGCTTGGGACAGAGAAAGACCTAGTTGCGCTTGCCGACGCGCTAGCAGACGAAGACATCAGCCTAGTTTTGGACTTTGTGTTTAACCACACCTCAGACGAGCATGTGTGGGCAGAAGGCGCGAAAGCAGGCGATCCAGAAATGGAAGGCTACTACTACTTCTTTACTGATAAGCAAGAAGTGGATGATTACAATCAGACCTGTCGTGAGATCTTCCCGACAGTTCGTCGTGGTAGCTTCACCTTCTTAGAAGAACAGCAGAAGTGGGTATGGACCACCTTCAACAGCTTCCAATGGGACCTAAACTACTCAAACCCTGCAGTGTTCAATGCCATCACTGATGAGATGCTGTTCCTAGCCAACATCGGCTGTGAAGGTCTACGTCTAGACGCGCTAGCATTCATCTGGAAACAGAAGTGGACTCAGTGCGAGAGCTTGCCTCAGGCGCACACCTTGATCCAATGTTTCAATGACTGCCTACAGATCGTTGCACCATCGGTACTATTCAAATCTGAGGCCATCGTGCACCCAGATGAGGTGGCTCAATACATAGATAAAAGTGAGTGCCAACTATCCTACAACCCATTGCTAATGGCACTAATGTGGGAAGGCCTAGCTACACGCCAAACTGGTCTTCTAACCTCATCGCTACAGAAGAGCTTCGAAATCTCACCGGATTGTAGCTGGGTGAATTACATCCGTTGTCACGATGATATCGGTTGGACCTTCGATGATGCGGTTGCCGATCAGCGTGGCATCAATGGCTATGATCACCGCCGTTTCCTAAACCAGTTCTACACTGACCAATTTGATGGTTCGTTTGCTAAGGGTGTGCCTTTCCAAGCTAACCCAACCACGGGCGACTGCCGTGTATGTGGCTCGCTAGCCTCTCTCGCTGGTCTAGAAAAAGCAATTGAATCTGGTGATAAGGTGCAGATTGAGTGGGCTATCAAGCGTATCCGTCTTCTGAACTCTATCAACCTGAGCATCGGTGGTATCCCGCTAATCTACCAAGGTGATGAGCTAGGCATTCTTAACGACCACTCTTATCTTGCAGACGAGTTTAAGCGTGATGATGCGCGCTGGGTTAACCGTCCAGAGGTGACTGAAGAAGCAGTAGCACTAGCGCAAGACCCAAGCTCTTACCAACACCGTGTATCCAGCGAACTTCGCTCTATGATTGAACTTCGCCAGTCGATGCCAGTATTCGGTGAAGCGAAAACCACAGTGCTGAGTACTTATCGCGATAATCTGTTTGCTTACTGCCGTGAGCATGAGAACGGTGACAAGCTATTGGCTATCTGTAACTTCAGTGAGCACTCACAAACTATTCCAGCTTCTATCTGTGATGTACTTGGAAATGGCAAGGTAACCGACCTGCTTTCCGGTAAAGAAATCACGGGAAGTGAGATTTCATTAAACTCCTATGACGTCCTATGGTTACAGGTGTTTTAACCCCGTTGCCGGAGCTTTCGCACCGGCTTTTTTTAGCTCGTACGATTGGTTGATGTGCTTCGAACTCAAGGACGCCGTAAATACATCCCTGTAGGCTTGACGCTCGCATCCTTGCGAGCGACACCTTTCGTTTCGTAGTACATCAACCCTCTTTAGATTTGCATCAAGCCACTAAAGTCGAGAGTGTCCGGGCATAAAGACGTCGTGAATACATCGGGCTTGGCGCTGGCTCCCTGCCAGCGACACTTTGCTTACTAAATCACTCACTACCCTACCTATAGTTGGTTCATGGAGTTTAGGAAACAGGCACTTGAGAGGAATAGGTATAGGGCAATGGTAATGCCTTTCCAAACTCTGTCTTGATGAGAAGACCCTGTTTTAAATCGACTCGCCCCCAAGCAATACAAGCTATGAATCAGCAATACGTTCACTGCAAAGGCAAGGATAAACACCGAATAGTGAATCTCGCTGTTGAAGTATAGTGGGAACACTGAAGTAAAGAACAGCAGTGCCTTTGGATTGGAAAGGCTGATCATCACCCCGCTTATTAGCTCAGTCGATACGACTTTATTACTGCCTTGTTTCTTCGGCTTGTTTAGAAAAAGACCGATGGCCTGCCAAAGAAAATAAGCCCCGCCAAACAGACTCACCCAAGCCAAACCCTGTGAGAATTGTTTACCTATGTGCACTAATATCTCGTGAGAGACATAGCCCACCACAAGTATCCCTAAGGCAACTCCTATAAAACCTCGAATTGCCGCCAAGCGCCCCTTGGTAATGGTATTAGTGATAGTGAAGATGACGGCTGAGCCTGGGCTTGCAACAGTCAATGCAGATATGATGTAGTAGCTTAGAAATGACCCCATACTTGTTACCCTCAAGATTTAATGGGATCAGATTAAGGCCATATAGCCTCAGTATTAACTGGCTTCAGGTTTAGGCACTTTTAACCTAGGTTTATAGTGATTTAGAGACAAGTGGGCTGATATGGATAAGTTCAAGGCAATAGAAACCTTTGTCGCTGTGTGCGACCAAGGCAGTTTTACCAAGGCTGCAGACAAGCTCGATATCTCGGTGACTATGGTGAGTAAGAACATTGCGGCGCTAGAACAGCAACTCAAGCTAAAGCTACTCAACCGTAACACTCGTAAGCAGAGCCTGACCCAAGCTGGTGAGCTCTATCTGAAAAGCTGCCGTGCGCTTTTGCATGATCTTGAGACAACCGAAAAGCAACTCGAGTCCTTAGCGATTTCTGCCGAGGGACAAATCCGTATCTCCGCACCAACCAATTTTGGTAACTATGTACTAGCTCCTCTACTCAGTGAGTTTTCAAAAGAGCATCCGGAAATTCGAATAGAGCTAGAGTTATCTGATCAAGTCTCAGACGTGATTCAGGATAGGTTTGATTTCTATTTTCGAGTAGGACAATTGCCTGATTCCGAGCTCATTGCCATCCAAGTGGCTCAGCAGAAGATGGTGTTTTCGGCATCCCCTACCTATTTGAAGCAATTTGGCGAGCCGACCTCTTTAGACCAACTTGAGAGTCACGAAGTATTGGGCTTCACACCTTGGTTTAGTGGTTCTTCTTTTGGAAAGGAATTTGACCTCACTAGCCTAAATCTGGGACAGTCGAAGCTAGTGAGCAACAATGGTAACAGCCTGCGGATTTGGGCGCTTCAAGGTTCGGGAATAGCCCTGCAACCCCACTCAATGCTCAGAGAGGACATAGCAAGTGGCGCGCTGGTGCAGTTGTTACCAGAGGTCGAAATACCCACAAGACCGGTTTTTCTTCTCTACCACAGTAGAGAGCTGCTTCCTGCTAGGATTAAAGCGTTTATCGAGTTTATTAAGCAGTCGCGACTGTAAAAGGCTGATCTAAGTTAACACTGACACGTAAGCATGCTCATGATTTATGTTCTCGGTTACATGGGTTTAATCCCTTTCATCCTACTTCCGCTAGCAATGGCTGTTGCTGGTGGATTTGGTGCGTTTCATATCCTGATTTCATTCGTCGCCTACAGCGCGGGCATCGCTATCTTTATGGCGGGTGCCAACTGGGGCAGAACGGTGGATATGGATGAGCCAAGCAAGCTAGTGCTAGCCACTTCCAACTTGATTACATTAGCGGTCATTGGCCTGTGTTTGTTTGTCTTCTATAGCTTCCCAGCTCTGATCATCGGCATTGGTATTGCACATGGCTTGAATCTGGTTTTTGAAGCCAAGCGAGAAAACGCCAAGTATCAGAAACTTAGGGTTATCCTCACTGCAGTGGTGTTGGTGTCCCATTTAGCTATGCTTGCGCTTCTAGTGATGCGCTAGTCCTGCTTACTAGAACGTACCTTAAACTCAAACACCTTCTCGGGGCACACCTCTATGCAGCGCCCGCAACTGATGCAATCGCGGCTCATGACGTTGCGATCTCCCTCTTTCAAAGGCTGCTTTAAGATGTCTGCTTCCGGGCAAACGTTAAAACAGTCCATGCAGTGGGTACATGCCTCACGTTTTACTGCACGGATACGTAGGGCACTCTTACTGCCAATCACGCCGTAGGTTGCGCCCAGCGGGCAGAGGTGACCACACCAGCCGTGTTCGACTAATACGAGATCGAGAAGAAAGACCAAAAGGATCAAGATCCAACCCGCTCCCATACCAAATACCAGTCCTCGATGAAGTGTGGCAACGGGATCGATCCAAGCCATAGGGCATTACCAGCGAAGAAACTTCCAAGCAGAATGGTAGGGATTAAAAAGTACCGGATGGATCTAGGCCAACTGTAGCTGAACTTGAGGTTCGTCTTACGTCTTAGCCAAGCCGCAAGGTCGGTCACCATGTTGAGTGGGCATACCCAAGCACAAAAGGCCCTTGGAGCAAGGATGGCGTAGAAGATGATGACTATCCCCGCACCAAGCAGTGCCGTGGTTTCTGGAAGATGACCTGCTACTAATGTCTGCATCACCAGAAGTGGGTCGCTGAGTGGCACCGTATCCAACAGCATGCTTGAAGAGAGGTTTCCTTTTAAAATGCCTGCTGTTGGACCAACTATAAATAGGCCGATAATGGAAAGCTGGCATAAGCGCCTAAGAATGAGGAACTTGTGGGTCGGCCACCAACCTAGTTTTTCAATGGCCTCTTTGCCTGCGTCCTTTGCAAGATTCTTCGCCATTATTTCTTACCTCGCATTTCATCTAGGCTAGGTACTGGGGTTGTGGTATCGCCCTCCCAGCCAAGCTGATAAAACTCACCTAGTGCGCCTTTGGCAAGCTCAGTTGGCACGACCTTGATAGCGGCAACATCCAGTACACAACCCTCTTCACACTTACCGCAACCAGTACAGGAGTCTGAGTGAACGACCGGAATCATCTTAGCGTGATAGCCAGTACGGTTGTTGCGCACGTATTCGAGGGTAATAGCCTTGTCGATAAGCGGACAGACACGGTAGCAGACATCGCAGCGTAGGCCTTGATAGTTAAGGCAGGTTTCATGGTCGATTAGCACTGCCGTACCCATGCGCGCATCATCGATGTTGGTCAGCGAGTGGTCTAGAGCGCCACTGGGACAGGCTACTACGCAAGGGATGTCTTCACACATCTCACAAGGGATATCGCGAGCGGTAAAATAGGGCGTACCAGCTGCGGATTTAGAAAGAAGAGTGGCGAGTTTTAGGGTGTCATAGGGGCAGGCTTGCACGCACAGACCGCAACGCAAACACGCCGATTCAAAGTCACCGGCTTTCAATGCGCCTGGTGGGCGAATAGGCACACCTGTGTCTTGTGCATTACTTTGCTTGGATTGAATTCCGAGGAAGGTTGCCAAGGACCCCACACCCACGGCGGTGCGCGTAGCATCACGCAGGAATCGACGTCGACTCGAATTCAACTTCTTATCTGAATCTTTCATAGCTAAACCCCAAGCATGTGATTCGGTGAGCCGAAGCTCTTAATCAAGTATGGCGCATTTGGTCGAATAGTAAGCTGTTTACGTGTAAAAGCTTGATACAGCTCAAGGGTGCAGGAGGCAGAAAATGAGTGGGACGAACCCAGTAAATCCAAAGAAGTTGCTTAGTTCAAAATGGACTGCTGTAGAGCCGAAGCGCAAGGAACTTCACTTCGCGGTGATAAAGGTGGATTACGATGAAGAGGGGAGCGTCACCGAGTGCATTATCCAAGCGATTATGACTCGAAATGAGTATGCGATTGAATGGAGAGACCTAAAACAGGCTTCCAAGTGGAAACAAGGTTGGAAATAGTCTCTTCCTAAGGGCATCTCGACACTTTAAGGGGGGCGTTAGCGTAAAAGTCAGGCATATTTTAAGTAGGTATACCAAAATAAGGCAGTTACTACCTCGGTCTGTCAGCCTTCGTTGAGGTAACTCTTATGAGTGTGATGACCTCAGAAGCCCCTTGTCATATTTGATAAAAACTAGGTGTGACATCGTGATACATGCTATTGAACTCTTGATACAAGCGAGTAATATCTAGCGATATGATTGTATCAAATGCGAACTTAGTTCATCGTTTTGGTGTACAACAGTATCTGGATGAGTCCATATGTTGGTATACTTGTTCGCAGTTTTTAGGCTTATTTGGTGAGAGTTATGGCAGAAGTAGGCAGAAGGTATGTCGCTATTGGTAAAAATATTCGCAAGGAACTCCATTCTTCGAAATATAAAGTGGGCGATCGTTTACCGACAGAACGCGAAATTGGTGAGCAGTATGGCGTGAGTCGAACGGTAATCCGTGAAGCGATCATCATGCTTGAACTGGAAGGTTTGGTTGAGGTCAGGAAAGGCTCTGGCGTCTACTTGATCGCAAAACCTGGTGATACTCAAAGTTTGCTACACGAGTCACCAGATGACGCCAAAGGCTTTGTCTCTCTAGAAGAGGATATCGGCCCTTTTGAAATGCTACAGGGACGCCAACTTATAGAGAGCAATATCGCTGAGTTTGCGGCCATAAATATCACCAAGGCTGAAATATTTGAGATGCGTAAGGTGCTCAACGAGGAGAAAAAACTTGTTGAAGCAGGGGAGCCGAGCGATGAGCAAGATAAAGCTTTTCATACACTTATCGCAAATGCGACCAAGAACACTTTACTAATTGAGATCTCATCAGGCATGTGGGAAAGGCGTGCTGAGAGTAAAATGTGGGCTCAGTTGCATACTCACATTGAAAGTTCGTCATACAGACTAAAATGGTTAGAAGACCATGCTGCTATTTTGATGGCGCTTCAAAGAAAAGATAGTGCAGCAGCTAAGAAGGCGATGTGGCAACACCTCGAAAACGTAAAAGAGGCATTGTTGAAGTTTTCTGATGTTGAGGATGACAATTTTGACGGCTACTTATTCGATAGCTATCCACTGTCTATGCAGAACTAGTAAAGCGTCACATAAACCGATTCTTACAAAGCGAGCTCATTTTATGGGCTCGCTTTTTTGGTGTGCCAATTTTAGTGATCGGCTAACTTTCCTTCATTTTACTTATGAGGTATATGAGATGGCATTGCTGAACTCATAGATATGGACTGTTTTGGTAGTGTTTTAGCGTATTTCAAAATGTTTCTACTGGTATCTGGATGACACTTTAGAATAAACACCTGTATACCAAATTGAGTTTTTCTGGTGATCTGCATCACGAATGACCGTGAAAGTATGCACATATGGCACATTAACATCCCCTATGTGATGAATGTCTCTGAAAAAAGCGATACCGATAGTTATATTGGAATTCCAAAATGAGTGAAAGATAAGTTTGGTATTCCAAAATAACTATCACTGAGAATAATTTTTATAACTATATACCTCGGAGTATCTATGACTGCTTTTTTATACCCACAAGACACTGCCTGCCGTCGCGTCGTCGACATTAGCGGTATCTGGCGCTTCAAGATAGATAAAAATAACGAAGGGCGTACCGCTAATTGGAAAGACGGTTTGACGGACACAATAGATATGGCTGTTCCTTCGAGCTACAACGATATCTTTACTGATAAGGCAGTCCGTGACCATTGCGGTGACGTTTGGTATGAAACTGATTTCGTTGTTCCTGCTGAGTGGCAAGGAAAAGAAGTACAAATTCGCTTTGGTTCAGCAACTCATCGCGCAATTGTTTGGGTGAACGGTGTTGAAGTCGCTAGCCACGAAGGCGGCTACATGCCATTCGCTGGTGAACTGAATGATGTTGTTCAGTTCGGCAAGAAAAATAAAGTGGTAGTAGTAGTCAATAACGAACTTTCTCTGTCGACAATCCCTGCGGGCGGAGTGGTAGCACATAAAGATGGTGTTAAAGAAGTTAAACCTTACTTTGACTTCTTCAATTACTCAGGACTGCATCGCCAAGTAAAGCTTCTAGCGCTTCCGAAGCAACGAATTACCGACATCACAACTATTACTGATTTCCAGGGCTCACAGGCCGAGTGAAATTCGATATTGAAGCAAGTTTACCTGCTAATGCAGAGCTATTGGTCAAGCTATACGATCAACAAGGTGAGCTAGTCAGCGAGGCTTCTGGTGAACAGGGTGAGTTACTGATCGACAACGTAGTGCTGTGGCAACCTGGAAAGGGCTACCTATATACGCTTGAAGCAACGATTAAACAAAATGGTAAGCTGATAGACCAATACCCACTTGAGGTGGGCGTTCGAACTGTGCGTGTTGAAGGCACTAAGTTCTTGATCAATGACGAGCCTTTCTATTTTAAGGGCTTTGGTAAGCATGAAGACTCAGATCATCGTGGTCGTGGCTATGATCCTGTAGTAAACCTTCGTGATATGGAGCTAATGGATTGGATCAATGGTAACTCTATCCGTACCTCTCACTATCCTTATGCGGAAGAGTTTATGCAGCTTGCTGACAGACGTGGCCTAGTCGTCATCAATGAGACTCCAGCTGTAGGTCAGTTTGACTTGATGCGTCACGGAGCCATGGGTATTGCAGCCGCTGGTAGTGGTGCTGATGCAAATGAAAAAGTCCCATTCTTCGAAGAAGATGCAGTAGTTAACCAAGGTAAAGAGAATCAAAAGCACGCTATTCACGAGTTGTTCAAGCGAGATAAAAACCATGCATGTGTCGTAATGTGGTCTCTTTCCAACGAGCCTGACACGTCACAAGAAGCCTCTAATCAATACTTTAAAGACATCTTTGAGTACGCGCGAACTCAAGACCCACAAAATCGACCACTGACCTTCGTTAACTTCCTATTGGCGCCGTATGGAAAATGTCATGCGCATCAACATGCTGATGTTATTTGCCTGAACCGCTACTACGGTTGGTATGTAATGGGTGGCCTTGAAATGCGCAATGCAGGCAAGGCGTTTGCTAAGGAACTTGCTGGTTGGGCAACAGAAGGCAAACCTATTGTTATTACCGAGTACGGTGCGGATACATTGGCAGGTATGCACAAACTGCCTAGCGTTCAGTGGTCAGAAGAGTACCAGGTCGAGTATCTAGAGCAGCAACATGAAGCCTTTGATAGCTGTGAAGCACTGGTTGGTGAGCAAATGTGGAACTTTGCTGACTTCCAAACTTGGGAAGGCATTATGCGTATGGACGGCAATAAGAAAGGTGCGTTCACTCGAGCTCGCCAACCTAAGATGTCTGCACACTTCTTGCGTCGTCGTTGGAAGGCTGTCCCAGATTTCAACTACAAGAAATAACAAACACCTACAAACCTAAATGGGGCGCAATGTCGCCCCAAAATCCCACAAAAAATTACTATAAGGCAGTTGCTCTGTTGAGCAGCTGAAGGATGACTATGTCTGAAATGCTGTACCCTCAAACTAATGAAACCCGTTCTGTTGTTGACCTATCAGGTATCTGGGAATTTAAAATTGATACTAATAATG
The DNA here is from genome assembly GCA_000830475.1 of Vibrio ishigakensis. Taxonomy (GTDB): domain Bacteria; phylum Pseudomonadota; class Gammaproteobacteria; order Enterobacterales; family Vibrionaceae; genus Vibrio; species Vibrio ishigakensis_A. The sequence continues at coordinate 55,199 of BBSC01000003.1, forward strand.
AAGGTCGCAAGCAAGGTTGGTCCAATGGTCTAACTGACACTATCGATATGGCAGTACCTTCTAGCTATAACGATATCTTTACCGACAAATCAGTACGAGATCATTGCGGAGATGTTTGGTACCAAAAGAATTCTACGTAGCCGAAGAGTGGAGTGAGAAAGATATTTATGTACGCTTTGGCTCTGCAACGCATCGCGCTGTGGTATGGCTAAACGGTCAAGAGATTGTTAGCCACGAAGGAGGCTATACACCTTTTGCAGGGCGTTTAAACGATGCACTTAAACCAGGACAAAAGAACCGTCTAGTTGTTGTGGTCAATAATGAGCTGTTTGAGACCTCAATCCCTTGTGGTTTTGTGAAAGAGTATGAAGATGGCGTAAAAGAAGTGAAGCCATGGTTCGATTTCTTTAACTATTCAGGTATTCACCGCCCAGTAAAACTGATTGCGATTCCTAAGCAGCGTGTTGAAGACATCACGGTTATTACTGATTTGAGGCACGACCGGTAAGATCAAATACCAATTGGAAACCTCAGCTCCCGCAGGCTCTGAACTACTTGTTCGTGTTCAGGACCAAGAGGGCAATGAGGTTGCTACGGGTCGCGGTGAGAATGGTGAGTTGTCTATTGATAATGTTGTTTTGTGGCAACCAGGCAAAGGCTATCTATACAGCCTTGAGGCTCAACTGATTTCAGATGGTCAGCTTCTTGATCACTATACATTAGATGTTGGCGTTCGAACGGTAGAAGTGAAGGGAAATCAGTTCCTTATCAACAAAGAACCTTTCTACTTCAAAGGCTTTGGTAAGCACGAGGATTCAGATTTCCGTGGTCGTGGTTATGATGCAGCACTTAACTTACGAGACTTTGAACTGCTTGACTGGATCAATGCGAACTCAGTGCGTACTTCCCATTACCCGTATGCAGAAGAGTTTATGCAGTTGGCGGATCGCAAAGCTGGTTGTTATCAACGAAACCCCTGCAGTAGGTCAAATGAATATTATGGCCTTTGGCGGTGATCTGAACAGCGCTTTCGCTGGTCTAGGTTCTGGCTCCAAAGATGGAGACATCAAAAACTTCTTTGAGCTTGATTCAGTGAAAACCCAAGGGCTAGAAAATCAGAAACAAGCGATCAAAGAGCTGTTCCAACGTGATAAGAACCATGCTTGTGTCGTAATGTGGTCGCTATCCAATGAGCCTGATACAAGCCACCCAGCAGCTGGTGACTACTTCGGTCAACTATTTGATTATGCACGTGGTGAAGACCCACAAAATCGCCCACTAACGTTTGTCAACGTAATGATTGCACCTTACGGTGTTTGCCAAGCGCATCAGCACGCTGATGTCATATGTCTGAACCGTTACTACGGCTGGTATATGCAGGCTGGCTTCGAGATGCGTTTCTCTGCAGAGGCTTTCTCTGAAGAGTTAGCGGGTTGGAGCAAAGAGGGTAAACCTATCGTGATCACTGAGTACGGAGCGGACACTATGGCAGGTTTGCATAAGCTACCAAGTGTTCAATGGTCAGAAGAGTACCAAGTAGAATATCTTGATGTTCAACACAAAGCCTTCGACAGCTGTGAATCAGTTGTTGGCGAGCAGATGTGGAACTTCGCTGATTTCCAAACTTGGGAAGGCATTGTCCGTGCAGATGGTAACAAGAAAGGTGCATTTACTCGTGCCCGTCAGCCTAAAATGTCAGCTCACCACCTGCGTAAGCGCTGGGGAAATATCGCAGATAACCACTCGAAAAAGTAAGAGTTCTTGGTAATCCAATTAAAGGATAGTGGCGCCGTTAGGCGCTGCTATTGAGGGAAAAGTATGAAAACACTAACTTTGAAAAACCGAGTGGGATATGCGGTTGGTGATGCCGCGAATAACTTGTCTTTCGGTATGGCATCCATGTTTTTGCTTGCCTACTATACGGACGTTTTAGGAATTTCAGCGGCAGCGGCTGGTACACTGTTCTTGGTTGCGCGAATTTGGGATGCGGTCAATGACCTATGATGGGGACTCTTTGTGACCGATTGTTTAGTAAGTCACGCGGGGAAAAATTCAGACCATTCCTACTAAAAGGAAGCTGGCCAGTAATCGTCGCGGCGATATTGGTTTTCTGGGCACCTGAAGGTTTAAGCGATACCCAAAAATTGGTTTGGGCTTATACCACTTATATTGTCTACGGAATGGCTTATACCTTTATCAACATTCCTTATGGCTCGTTGGCTACAGTAATGACCAAAGATCCAGGAGAACGAGCATCTCTCTCCGGTGCACGAGCTATCGGTGGTATGCTAGGTACGGTTAGCTGCAACATTGTTGTACCTTTTATGCTGGCGACGTTCTCAGATGACCTATCAAAAGCATATTTATACAGCATCACTATTTTGGGTGTAATTGCCTTCCTTGGCTACCTGTTCACCTACTCAACCACCTCAGAAAATATTCGTCATGAACCTACTGAGTCGGATGAATCTGTGTCATTTATGCAGACTGTGAGCACGCTAAAAAACAATAAGCCATTCTTATGTGTGAGCATCGCGTCGACCCTGATGCTAACCGCAATGCTCGGGCAGATGAGTATCTTGTACTACTACCTGTCTGAAAACTTGTCTGGTGCGCTGTGGATCATCTCTTTCAATGCCATTGTTCAGGTCGGTACCACACTAGTCTTAGCCTCTATGGTTGGGAAGTTGACTAAAAAGTTTGGTGCCAAGAAGTTAATGTTGACCGGTTTTTCAATGACAGCAGTGATAGCTTTAATAGCCTTCTTGCTACCTACTGGGGTCTACGGAACACTATTCTTCTTCATATTAGGTACTCCGTTTTTGCTCCTTCCTAATATCTTGATTTGGGCGAACGTAGCAGACTGTATAGACTACAACTATGAGATTTCGGGCCAGCGCAATGAAGGGGTCATCTACTCTAGTTATTCGTTCATGCGTAAGGTAGGGCAGGCGATTGCAGGCTTTATTGCCGGTATGGGTTTGAGCATTATCGGTTACCAGGCCGGTCTAGAGATTCAGTCTGAAACAACACTGTTTGGTCTAAAGGCATTTATGTTCCTTGTTCCGGCAGTAGCAATGACGCTTTGTTTCTTGCTTTATAAGTTTATGTGGACTTTGGGTGAAGATAGCCAAGAGGCAGAACCTCAGAGCCCGCAAGAGTCAATGCACTAATAAACTAGTTATCAATATTTAAACCTCAGCTCTGCTGAGGTTTTTTATTTTTATTAGTCTCTAAATTTTTAATTATTCAATGGTTTTTGCGTGTCAATTTGATGGGGTGATTGAGTTCATATTGATAATGTTTTTTATAATTAACGTACTTGATTAATACAATATGATTACTCTCTGGTTATTCTCTTTAAATTTCGATATCTATTTATAAGTTGATAGACTAATGGCTAATAGGATTTTTCCTATATTTCCCTCTAAAGTTAAATGTCTACTTCTTGTATGCAATGAATAAAAAGTATATTTTTAACTTTCCAAGCTCCTCAATAGTTCCCTGTATGCAGCGTTCAAACTCTCTCTTTGGTAATTGCAAATCTCACTATTGGTATGCATGTTTTTTGAGGGTCTTAAAGCATGTCTGATTAGTTCGTTGTCTCCCTACTCCTCTGATAAAGCTCAGTGCTTTGAGTTGGTTTTGGTTCCATATAAAACTATCGGTCACTTCACACTCTTGAACTCTTGTATACCAAAGTAAGGATTAAAGTGTGCTTTATGTCTACCAATTGAGTTGGTGTTGTTTATGGGTATTCCAATTTGCGTTATTATGTATACATAAAATATATAAGGATGTTGATTACCCTACAAATACAGCAACCAACATACATTTAATTAGGGATCTAGTGAGGCACAAATGAATAATAATGAGAAAGCCCAACTGGCATTTTATCTGTTTATTGTTAAAGACAGGGATATCGAGATGTCAGTCACTGAAAGTCAAAGATTAGTAGCATCTGAGTATTTTGAATCTATAACGACATTGGAATTAATTGAACAAGTTAGTGCAGCCGTCGGTATTTAGGAACGCCAGATAAAATAACGTATTGAATAATAAGGTTCATGCCCGCTACGGCAATAGCGAGCATGAGCATCCTTGCCCATAGACGTGAAACATAAATAGAAAGGATACCTAGATGAACATACGCAATAGTAATCGCGATGACAAGCATCTATTTGTAAAAAAAGCATACTATCTACTGCAATAATGCTCGCAACATTAAGCCCTGCTGTGATGGCGAGCGAAGGTCAATCGGATATTGATCTAGAGGAGTTACAACAGCAGCAAGAGCAGAAGCAACTTGCCCTTTATTCAGGAGAGATCAGTGATGGTCGCCTAGATGAGATTTTAGAAGGTGCTGATCAACTGTCTACTGAGTCGGAATTAGTTACCGATCAGCGTAGCCACTCCCTTGATTTAACTCTTAAAAACGAGTTTCGTAATGCTGACCGTCCCAGTGCCTCTGGCGCTTATGGGCCAAAAATCGATGCATGGGTACAGTATTTTGGATTTGATTATCAAACACAAAACTTACTGTCTTGGCTAGATATTGAAGCAGGAGCTCATTCAACGGCTCGAATCCATGCTGACCCCGATAAAAGTACTCGTTTCTATCTAGATGGGCACGACAGTTTTACCATCTTTACTGGTAGCGTAAATATTAAACCGACAGATTATATTGAATTAAAGCTCGGTCGCTTTGGAACTGACTACTATGCGGGTACGTTGGATTATTATGTCCCTCTTTTAGATGAGAGTTCTGTTCGTCCAACACCTTCATATAAAGAAGGTGCAATGTTGAAGACACAACTGGGTAATTTTCATGTCTACGGAGCCGCGGCAGGTCGTTACGCTGGTGGATATTATCAGGATTGGACAGATTACGGTGTTGTAACAGGTATTGACCCAGTTACGGGTGAGCTTGAAGTAGATGAGGATTATAAGTACTTCCTAGCTACAGTTTGGGATAACACACAAAATTCGGGTACAGAGATTGGACTTGGTGTCTCGTATCTAGATGATCACAGTTATCAAGGCATGCTCAATGCTTCACAGATCTACATAGATTCTAATCAAGCGTTCTGGAAGCTCGAACTACGTGGGTTTTATGCTCAACTACTTGGGCGTACTAAAGACATGAATACTATGTTCCTAGAGATGCAAGGGCTAGAAGATGTTGATAATACCTTTGTGACGTCTGCTCAGCTTACTTATAGCAAAGATGGATTAACCTTTATTGGTTCCGCTGGCCAAGTTGGGAATAGACTGAGCCATTGACACTGGTAGATACCGACCTTGGCTTCTCGTTTGACCAAAGTATTGATCGTAACGGCGATGACATGTTTTCTTGGCAAATCGGTGGTTTTTATCAGTGGACAGACAATTTAACTACAGGCTTAGCAGTTGTTGTTACTGATGGCTACGAAGACAGTTCTAGACGTGTTGAGATTGAAGGTACCGGTGCAAACTTCATCGTACAGCACAAAGGCTATGGCGCACTTGAAGGGCTGGATACACTGTTGATCCTGAATAAAGCGATAGAGTATCGACAAGGCTCTGCTCTAGGCGATGAACTGGATTATTACGATATTAAGCTCTCCTTTACCTATCCACTTAGCATTTTCTAATACTCGTAAAAGGCCAGTGTACATGCACTGGCCTTATGTTTTTCTGTTTCGTTTAAATGGCACATTCAATGTTTGAAATAGATCCTGATGTTCTCTTATATCAATCTATTGGCATTATAGGTTTTGCTTGTGGGTGTTATGCGTTCGCTGAAAAAGACAGTAGAAAGTTTAAATTAAAGCTGGGCGTTTTTAATTCCGTCATGATCATTCATTTCGTGTTGATGGGTGCATATACCTCAGCTGGAGTGATCTTTGTTGCTGCTCTGAGAACCTTTATCTCTACTTATACAAAGTCCACTGCGGTAATGCTGACGTGTATGACAGCTATCGTTTTTGCTGGCGCATATACTCTGAGTTCTCACTCGGAAATATTGACTATTGTTGGAGCCGTTATAGGCACGTACGCATTATTCAAGCTAGATGGTGTCGTAATGCGTGTGTGTATTCTAGTTAATTCTTTGTGCTGGTTTATCAACAACTTATTACTCGGCTCTATAGGAGGAATTGCAGCTGAGCTTATTTTTATAGTTATAAACATCACTACAATCTTTAGGTTGTTGGCAATAAGAAGCCTTGAGGGGCAGTATTCAGTCGAACGCTGAGCCCAAGCATTAATCCACCCTAGGTTCACTAAGGTCATCTCATCAAGTTAGCCCTTATTAGGGTTGCATAAAAAGACCTCAGATAAAGTACAAAGCGCTTTATCTGAGGTCATTTATTTCTCGATTGAGAGAAGATTAAGAAGTGCGTTATTAAGCAAGCCCAATAGAAAAAGGCTTACTACCAAGTAGTAAGCCTCATTGAGTGGGGTTAGATAACAAGCTCCGCAGCCTGTTTTGCTAACCTCCCGACTTCTTTCCAGTCTTTATTCTCGATTAGCTTTCTATCCACCATCCAAGTACCACCACAAGCAGCGACTCGATCTTGTGCAAGGTAGTCGCGAATGTTGTGTGGACCGATACCACCTGTTGGCATTACTTGTATCTGAGTATAAGGGGCAAGGAGTGACTTCAGCATAGGTAGACCGCCAGATGCTTCTGCAGGGAAGAACTTAAGAGTAGTAAGCCCCATTTCTAGCGCGGCCTCCACAACGCTTGGGTTATTAACACCAGGGATGATATCGATACCCAGTTCCTGACAAGCTTTCACCGTATTTGGATTAAACCCTGGGGAAACAACAAATGTTGCACCAGCTTTTTGTGCAGCGATGGTCTGCTCTCTAGTTAGTACGGTTCCCGCACCAATCAACATTTCCGGTTGAGCTTTTCTTAGCAGGCGGATTGCTTCACTTGCTGCATCAGAGCGAAAGGTAATTTCAGCCGCTGGCAGACCATTGTCTGCCAGTGCTTTACCTAAAGGGATAATGTCTTCAGCATTGTCGATTGCGATAACAGGAATGACCTTGATTTGAGCTAATTGCTCAAGAGTAGTTTGCATTTGCTTAATCCTAGATTTGAAATTGAATATGTGACATGGCCTGTAGAGGAATGATCGCCCCTTTGTGCTGAATCACAGTTCCTGCAAGCTGATGACCTTGATGTGAGCACGTCTTTGGGACTTACCTAAAAGCCAGCCGGCTAAGAAGCCTGCATTGAAAGAATCTCCGGCTGAGGTGGTATCAATAACATTCTCAACCGGTGTAGTAGGTATGCTTTGAGTTTGGCCAGAGACAAAGTCTTTATATAGATTGCCCTCGGGACCCATTTTTAGAGCTACACGCTTAATACCTTGTTGCTCTAGTCTGGTGAGGGTTTGTTCTTCATTGATATCACGCCAAAGCGCCTGTTCATCATCATTGGTGACCAAGGCAGATCAGTAATTGCGAACACTAGTTGATAAAAATGACGAGCCGCGTTGGTACTCTCCCAAAGTGCTGAACGGAAGTTGGAGTCGAAAGCTATTTCGGTACCCTGCTGGCGCAGTTTTGTTAGTGTCTCGATAAGACGGTAGCGATCTTCTGGGGGTAAGATCGCCAGCGTGATCCCACTGAGGTAGACCATGTCAGTGCCCTGCAGTGCCTTGGAAACCTTGTTGAAATCTGGGTGTTGCACGAGATAACGAGCAGGCGATTGGTTCCTCCAATACAGAAATGTTCTCTCACCTGTGTCATCGAGCTGGATTAGATACAATCCTGGTTGACGATCTGGGTCAGATAACACTAAATCTGTATTAACGCCCTCAGCTTCCCAGTGCTGTAACATGCCATGGCTGACCGCGTCTGTACCGAGAGCGGAAACAAACTGAATATCCAGATGATCTCCACTGACCTTGCCATATAGATAGCCGTGTTAAGTGAGTCCCCACCATAAGATTGTTGCATGGAGCCAAATGGTTCACCATTCAGCTCAATCATACATTCACCAATAATTGCGATACGTTTCATTGTGCTTATTCCGACAACTTAAAGTAGTTATTGGCGTTGTTAAAGCAGATGTCTTCAACCATAGGACCAAGCAAGCTCATGTCGTAAGGTGCTTCACCATTTTCGACCCACTTGCCAATCATATTGCACAAAATACGACGGAAGTATTCGTGACGAGTGTAGGATAGGAAGCTTCGAGAGTCGGTCAACATACCCACAAATTGACTCAGCAGACCAAGTTGCGAGAGCTGTTGCATCTGACGTTCCATGCCATCTTTTTGGTCGTTAAACCACCAACCTGAACCAAATTGGATTTTGCCTGCTACTCCACCACCTTGGAAGTTACCCATCATGGTTGCTAGCATCTCGTTATCTCTCGGGTTTAGGCAGTAGAGAATGGTTTTTGGTAGCTCATCGGTTCTATCCATTGCATCCAGCAAAGAAGCCAACTGCAAAGCAAACGGTTGATCTCCAATTGAATCAAAACCACGATCCGCACCAAGTGCATGAAACATTCGCGAGTTGTTATTGCGTTGCGCACCAATATGCAGTTGCATTACCCAACCTAGCTTGGTGTATTCTTTACCTAACCAAACTTGTACAGCTGTGGAGAATTGGTCGACTTCAAGTTCAGTGAGATTGTCGCCGGACAAGCGACGCGCCAAGATAGCATCCAATGCTGATTCAGATGGAACCGCTGCGAATCGAACAATCTCGATACCGTGATCTGCGGCTTTACATCCACACTCTGCAAAGTGCTTCAACCGGCGTCCTAGTGCACTCAGTAGATGCTCAAACTTACTGATTTCAATATCGGCACTCTCTCCTAGTGCTCGGACATAATCGGTAAAGCCGTCGAGTTCAATTTTGAAGACTCTGTCAGGTCTCCAGCTGGGTGCTACTTCGATGTCGATGCTAGTATCGGCTGCGATTTGCTGATGGTATTGCAGTGAATCAATCGGGTCATCGGTTGTACCGGCCATAACCACATTCATCTGTTTCATGATCCCGCGAGCGGAAAACTTCGGTGTACTCAGTAGCTCATTGCAGTGTGACCAGATGCTGTCTGCTGTTTTAGGACTGAACAAAGTGTCTGTGATGCCAAAAGGTCGGCGCAGCTCTAAATGAGTCCAATGGTAAAGAGGGTTACCTATGATTTTTGGTACGGTCTGAGCCCAGGCTTGGTATTTTTCAAAATCCGAAGTCTGCTTGCCTGTGATTAATGACTCTTGAATACCAGCTGAGCGCATCGCGCGCCATTTATAGTGGTCACCTTCTAGCCAGATTTGCCCCAAGTTATCGAACTGACGATCTTCAGCTACCTCTTTGGGATTGAGATGGCAGTGGTAATCATAGATAGGTAGAGATTTAGCATGATTATGATAGAGCTCGCGCGCAACATCGTTCTCTAGTAGGAAGTCTTCGCAAAGAAATGGTTTCATAATAAGGTTCCATTTGAGCTCGCCTTAGAGGGCGAGCTAGCAGTAATTAAAGAGAAGCAACCGCTTTACGCGCGCCATGAATAAGCAGTAACTCGTACGCATCAGTCACTGCAGTGACGAATTGCTCGTTCTTAATCAGGTCCTCACCAAAGATAGCTTCTAGGCTAAGGAGAGCGTTTACTACAGACTTGTTTAGGCCATGCTTTGAGTAAGCACTCTTAAACTCTTCGAGCATAGGGTCACGCACGTCAATCATTTCACCGCTTTCATTCACGCCTGAGACATAGCGCATCCAACCAGCCACACCTAGGCTAGCCATTTGTAATCGGTGCCGTTCTCAATATGGTGCCTTAGAGAACCACCCATACGCTGAGCAATCTTCTGGCTCCCGTCCATGGCGATCTGCCAAGTTTGGTGTTTTAGGCTTGGATTTGAAAAGCGTTCGATGAGAAGGGTAGCGTACGCTTCTAAATCCGTGCCTGCTGGCATAGAAAGGGTTGGAGCCTGTGCTTTGATCATCATGTCAAAGGCAGCTTTACGATAGTCCGTGTTAGTCATGGTATCGGAGATATGTGCATAGCCTCCTAGATAGCCAAGGTAGGCTAAGAAAGAGTGGCTACCGTTAAGCATACGAAGCTTCATCTCTTCAAAGGGAACTACGTCTTGGACAAACTCAGCGCCAGCTAGATCCCACTCCGGACGACCGTTAACAAACTTATCTTCGATCACCCACTGACGGAATGGCTCACAAGCAATCCCACAAGGTCTTCATGACCAACTAGCTGAGCGATTTCGGCTAGAGTCTCCTCTGTTGCTGCCGGTACAATTCTATCCACCATAGTACAAGGGAAGGTCACATTCGCTTCAATCCAGCCAGCTAGTTCTTGATCCAGTAGATTCGCAAAATCCAGAATGGCTGCTCGTGCTACGTGCCCGTTCTCTTGAACATTATCGCAGGACATTACTGTAAAAGGTTTCACCCCTTTTTCTCTTCTAATGCGTAGTGCTTCGACAATATAGCCAATTGCGGAGGAAGGAGAGTGTGGGTTACTTAGGTCGTGTTGGATAAGAGCATTGTTCTTATCAAGGCGGCCAGTTGCAGGGTCGGCGCAATAGCTTTTTCTGTGATAGTCATAGAAACAATTGCAACTTGTTCTTCGACCATTTTATTTATTACCGCTTCTTTGCCGTCCAACTCAGGGTGTAGTGATTCGTTCACTGCTCCAATAAGTTTTACGTTTGTCTTTTCAGCGCCTTTTTCTGCCACCGTATATAGGTGGTCTTGAATTCGAAGCTGTTCGATAAGGGCTTCGCCACCAAAGAGATTGATTTCGCAAATCCCCCAGTCACTTTGGGTTTTCTCTAACATTTCATTGGTAAATAGTGCTTGGTGAGCACGATGGAATGCACCGAACCCCAGATGAACGATACGACTCTTAAGTTGTGAGCGCAGGTATTCTGGTTGTTTGAGTTGAGAGAAAAGAGTGCCAGTAAGCTGTGTCATGTTGTTCACCGTGTATTTGTTTTAATGCTGCAATCAATCGATTGGGTCTTGGTTGAAGCTACTTTTTTACCCGTCAAGTAAGTTGGTTCACCAAAAACCGTTTAGAACCAAAGCTAAAGCCAATCTAGTGACCAGGGAATTCATTGCCTCAATGAATGGAACGATTATAAATAAAAACTGCTTTTGGTATGCGTGATTATGCTCACATTTACATTGGTATGCCAATTGGTATGTTTTTCGTGACGCGGGTCAATCAATCTCTTCTTTGTGATTGACGAGATTCCCGTGAAACATAAGTATTTAATGGTTTTTAACCCTTAATTATTGGCATACCTTTTTGTTTGCCGATGAGATGAGCGGAAATTATTTCAATAACAAAAGGTGAAGTATGGAACAGACATGGCGTTGGTATGGGCCAAATGACCCAGTATCTTTAGATGACATTCGACAAGCAGGCGCAACTGGCATCGTGAATGCCCTACACCATATTCCAAATGGTGAGGTATGGAGCAAAGAAGAGATCCTCGAACGAAAAGCAATAATTGAGGATAAAGGTTTAACTTGGTCGGTAGTGGAGAGTGTTCCGGTACATGAAGAGATCAAAACTCAGTCAGGAAACTTTCAGCTGTGGATTGATAATTACAAACAAACCCTAAGAAACTTGGCAGAATGTGGGATCGATACGGTTTGTTATAATTTTATGCCAGTACTCGATTGGACCCGCACCGACCTTGAGTATGAACTCGCTGATGGCTCAAAAGCTCTGCGCTTTGATCAAGTCGCTTTTGCGGCGTTTGAACTTTATATCTTGAAGCGCCCAGGTGCTGAAGAAGAATACAGTTCTGAAGATCGTCTACAAGCTAGAGAGTATTTCAGCAACATGTCTGAATCAGATATTCAAAAGCTAACCAACAATATCATTGCTGGTCTTCCTGGAGCAGAGGAAGGGTATTCGTTAGAAGAGTTTCAAGCTCAATTAGATCGCTATACAGGAATCGATAAAAATAAGCTTCGCGAGCATTTAGCTTACTTCCTATCTCAGCTAATGCCTGTTTGTGAAGCGCATGGACTGAAGATGGCTGTGCATCCAGATGATCCACCGCGTGCAATTTTGGGTCTGCCTCGCATCGTCTCTACCATTGAAGATATCAATTGGTTAACTGAAAACGTGCCTAGCAAAATGAACGGCTTAACTATGTGCACCGGCTCTTACGGCGTTCGCGGTGATAACGACCTAGTTGAAATGATCAAAAAGCATGGAGACCGCATCTACTTTACACACTTGCGCTCAACCTTGCGCGAGGAGAGTAACCCAATGACGTTCCATGAAGCAGCGCACCTAGAAGGTGATGTAGACATGTATAACGTGGTTAAGGCAATCCTAGATGAAGAGAGTCGCCGTGCTGAAGTTGGTGATACGCGTTTGATACCAATGCGCCCAGACCATGGTCACCAGATGTTGGATGACCTGAACAAGAAAACAAACCCAGGCTATTCAGCAATTGGTCGTCTAAAAGGGCTTGCTGAAGTAAGAGGTTTGGAGCTAGCGCTTAAGCGTGCTTTCTACAGCAAGTAGAGCCTTTGATAAAACTATCCAAATAAAACTGGCTACACACTTGTTTAGTGTGTAGCCAGTTTTTATATCTGGTATTTTCGTGGAATAGAAATGCACGAGATCGCCCGCCGCAGCTTTATCTGTTAAACGAAATCGGCATGCAAAACTTTAGTTTTTATCTATCAAGATCAGCCTACAGGCCTTCTCTTAGTTAGGAATCGAAGCGTTGATTTTGCTTCACATCCTGGTACACAGAGCTCAATACAAACAGGTCGCCTTGCCAGATCTTAAAGTCGAGACACCACTTGGCGAACTCTTCTCTTTTTGGTTGTGGGATTCCCACTTCCTGACAGTGACGTTCGCAAAACCCGTCCCAGTCATCTGGGTGTAAGAAGCGATTGGCCGGCGTTTCTAAAAGGTAGTTGTCCATAAATTGTTTACGCTTTTGTGCCAAATCCTGCTGGCTCAAGCTAAGGGTTTCGAATCGACTTGAATAGGGATTCATACTCTTTTTACCTTAGTTCTGGAGTCAGTTGCAGAGTAAAAAGGGTGGGGGACTTTGACAACGAATAACGACTATTCGAGCGCAAATTCGTGACGGGTTAGACACTAGCGTGAAAGAGATTTACAGATACTGATTGTTAGAGACTTGTTACATATGAGTGCATTTTTAACGATCTTGATGAAGGTTTATGCAGTATCCTAGATGCAGGAAAGCCAGAGTTACCACGAAAGGCAACCCTAGCCGGACCAATTAGGTCATTATTTCGCGAAGTTAACGATAGGGAAGCACTTCAAGAAGCCGTTGTCGGCACAGTTGATTAGGCCGATCTGAACGCCGTCAATAGCGTGAGTGTGGTTGAAAACACCTAGTTGCAGGTTAGATTTGTTTGAAAGGCTCACCAAGCCAACATCAGCCATGGTGTTACCGTCAGAGTAGTTCACCCAAGACCAGTTTAGACCTTCAACATTATGAGTAATGTTAGCAAGACCAAGGTTCACACCTGTCGCTTTACCTGTGTTCCAGTTAAACAGACCCCAAGATAGACCCTTCATCTCTTGGTTTACCTTATTCGCACCAAAGAAGAAACCAATGTTAAGACCGGTTGTACGGTCTGTTTCAGACATACCTAGCACAGATACGTCCACACCTTTAACGCTAGAGGTTTTACCGTGTAGAACAGAAAGACGAACACCCTGTACAGAGTTGTCTTGAGGAGCATTGGTGTCGATGGTTGAGAACATGGCTGGAGTTTGTGCAAATGCCATTGAAGATGCTAACGATGCTGCCGCCACTGCAGTTAATACTAATTTTTTCATTTTTCTTACCCGTATATAAAAAACAAGATGTTGATCACGTAAATTCATACTAGGGAATAGAATTGGACAAAATAAGTACAAAAAATGGAATGTAAGGTTTAACAGTATAAGTGACGATTAATTCAAACGAGAGAAAAATAAACAAGCATTATAAAGATCAATAAATTCAGTGCTTTAATTGTTGTTTTGGTGGTCTTTTGGGTAAGAAAAAATAAAAAAGGAACAGTATTTATATAGCTGTTCCTTATTATTTAAATTGAAATTTCGTTTTTATATCAATTGAGTTTTATATGCTGTTTATTCGCTATATTTTCAGCGATAGCATCACTCATTTCGAACAGTTTTCCTAAAACCCTTCCGCCATCAGCACGAATGCCATTGTGCTCGTATTCATTGGTGATCCAAGCTCGGCTATTCGGAATCTTAGAAAGGGTCTCTCGACTTAAGTCCATTTCAACAAACATATCGTCCGCGTACACAGCGCAAGATACAGGCACCTTGTTGTTGGCCAGAACTTCTACGTTATATAGAGGCTCCCAATCGCTCTTCGTAGCAAGGATCTCTGCCGCTTCTTTTAGCGGTTGCAAGTTGTTGTATTGCTCAAACATAAATGGGAACACCATTTCGCCAGTAAACAGGAATTCATTACCTTGTTGGTAGTTAAATTCTGGATTCTGCTGACGAACCCTGTGCGCACTCCAATCGGAATTGAAGCCTTGGCAATAGATAGACTCATGCAAGATGGCGTAAATAGGGTTGGTTTGGAACGATTGCTGAGCCAGCATCTCATTTAGGAATGCATAGTTCAGTACTTCTTTGCCATTTACCTCGATAAACGCACTTTCTAGCAGATAATAGGTAGGCAAGAAGGTGCCACTCATACCGAAGTTGATACCGATCTGCTGGAACTGTTCAACGGTGAATCTCTGGCCATTTGGTAAGAGCTCTTCATTATTAATCAGATGGTTAGCTATCTTTTGGCAAAGAGCCTGCGCTTGCGGGAATTGTTCAAAGAAGGCTTTATTCTTATCCCGAGTACGCTTAAAGGTCGCCTCATACACCGCGTCAGGGTGAGCGCTGATAGAAGGTATACCTCCAGTGATATAGCTACGAAGTAGGCTCTCAGGAAACATGGACAGATAAGTCAGTGAACAGAAACCACCAAAGCTTTGGCCTAGGATAGCCCACTGGTCGATACCCATTTGCTTACGGATCTCTTCCGCATCACGAATGATATTGTCAGCTCGAAACAGTGATAGGTATTCTGCTTGTTGCTCGGCACTCTGTCCCGCTAGGTTTGATGATTAATAGGAGTGCTGTGCCCTGTACCGCGCTGATCAAGCAGAAGCACGCGATAACGTTCTAGTGCCTTGTCTACCCATGCCAAATCATTGTTTGGGCGCGGTGATTGGAAGCCAGGGCCTCCTTGAAAGTACACCAACCAAGGTTTTTGCTCTGACCCTGTGGTGATTTCACGTGCGAACACAGTGATCTTTTCACCCTCGGGTGCTTGGTAGTCTAAAGGTACTGAAAATGTGTGAGAGATAAAGCGACGTCCGCTATCTGAAAACTGTTGTCCTTGCATTTTATTTGTTCGTTTTTAGTTGTGGGGCTCATAACATATCACTGTTCTGGCGACCTTATTAGGCATTCAACTAAATAAGCGAATCGATTCACGCTTTACAGTGTAAATTTAGCCTCGGTGCTTATCTTATGTTCATTGCTGAGAAGTAATCTTCAGCTTTTCATTATTTAGTTATGAATTTTTCACCCTATACTCAATCAGTTACATGAAATTGAATGGAGAATAGGATGAAGTCAGCCAAGAAGCAGTATGCCGTGATTGGCCTTGGTCGATTTGGTAAGTCTGTTTGTCAGGAGCTTTCCGCAGCAGGCTCACAGGTACTCGCAATAGACATCAACGAAGATAATGTGAAGAGCTCAATGGAGTTCGCGTCCGAGTCCATTGTTGCTGATTGCACCCAAGAAGATGCAGTTTCTGAGTTAAAGCTAGATGAATATGACCTAGTCATGGTCTCCATTGGTAGCGACATCAATGCCAGTATTCTCACCACGCTTGTGCTTAAAGAAGCACACTGTAAAACCGTGTGGGTAAAAGCAAACGACAAATTCCACGCCAAGATCCTGCAAAAGGTGGGTGCTGACCGCGTCATTATGCCTGAGCGTGAGATGGGCATGCGTATTGCCAGCCAGATGCTAGACAAGCGCGTTAAAGACTTCCATCCACTTGGTAGTGGCCTTGGCATTACCGAGGTAGTAGTGAGTGCCTCCCTGTTAGGTAAAAGCCTAAAAGATTTTGCTGTATGCCAGACTGAGGGCATCAAGGTTATCGCCCTTAAACGTGGCCCAGAGGTGATCACTTCACCTAGTTTTGATAAGAGCCTAGAGATAGGGGACGTCATTATCTTGGTTGGCCCTGAAGTCGAACTGGCACAGAAACTTAAACTGCTATGATCCCGCGTTTTCACCAAAGCCGAGTCTATACACCGGCTCACGAGCGCAAGGGTGGCAAAGGACGTGAGCCTCAAATCATCATGGCCACCTTTTTGCTTATCTTGTTTCCCTGCGCCGTGCTTCTGACTCTACCGGTATTTTCTGTCTCAGGCCTTAGCATTACCGATGCGCTGTTTACCGCTACGTCTGCCATCAGTGTGACGGGCCTAGGCGTGGTAGATACCGGTACGCACTTTACTCTGAGTGGCAAGATACTGCTGATGATATTGATGCAGATTGGCGGTCTGGGGCAGATGACTCTTTCTGCAGTGCTCCTTTATATGTTTGGGGTGAGACTGTCACTGCAACAACAGGCTCTTGCTAAAGAGGCGCTTGGACAGGAAAGACGAATCAACCTCAGACGCCTAGTTAAACGCATCATCTATTTCGCCCTTATTGCTGAGTTCATTGGTTTTGTGATTCTGAGCTTCCGCTGGGTACGAGATGGGTTGGGGAACGGGCCTGTTTTACGCACTGTTCCATGCTATCTCGGCATTCAATAATGCAGGGTTCTCTCTGTTTTCAGACAGCATGGTAGGTTTTGTTGGTGACCCACTGGTCATCTTTAGCTTGTCTGCTCTGTTTATATTGGGTGGCCTAGGTTTTACCGTTATTGGGGATGTTACCCATAAGCTCAGTGGTGAGCGCAAGCATCTTCAGCTTCATACCAAGATCATGCTGGTGGCAACGCCAACGCTATTGATTGTCGGTACTTTGATGTTTTGGCTATTGGAGCGAAACAACATAGCGACTTTAGGTGCGCTATCAGCGGGTGATCAATGGTTAGCGGCTTTCTTCCAATCAGCGACCGCGCGTACAGCGGGCTTTAACAGTATCGACCTCGCTCAGATGTCGTCGGCCTCGCTACTGTTTATGATTCTTTTGATGCTGATAGGTGCAGGTTCTACCTCAACCGGTGGTGGTATTAAGGTATCTACCTTTGTGGTGGCTGCTGCTGCGACCTACAGTTTCCTGTGCCAGAAGAACCATATTGTGTTGTTCCGCCGCACCATAGGCAATCAAACCGTGACTAAGGCTCTGGCCATAATTGTGGTGAGCGGACTTATCCTGTTCGTGGCTATGTTTGCGCTAATGATCACTGAAAAAGCACCATTTAACGTCATCGTGTTTGAAACCATCTCAGCCTTTGCAACCGTAGGTGTGAGCGCAGGCCTGACTGCTGAACTCTCAGAGCCGGGTAAGCTGATCATGGTAGTGGTGATGGTGATAGGTCGTATCGGCCCATTGACCCTAGCCTATATGTTGGCAAGACCTGAGAAGAGCTTGATCCGACATCCAGAAGAGCCGGTTTTTACAGGATAAAACTAAGCCTCCCAAACGGGAGGCTTTTTTGTGTTTATTACTTGGCCTCAGCCAACAGCTCCTCAATCATAGGGTTAAGCTTCTCGTAAGGCACATAACCCGGAATGATTTGGCCATCGATAAGAATGGCTGGGGTTCCCTGAACACCTAAATCTTGGAACATCTGATAGTTCTTATCGGTGATCTGCAGGGCTTCTTCGTTGGTGGTCACATACTCGGTTGAGTCAGTGGCTTTAGCCACCTTCATAATGGAGCGCAGGTTGTGAACACCTGGCTTGCTTACCATCAATTCACTCACTGCTTCGTACTTCTCAGGAGCGCCTTTCCATATGTTTAGGGCATAGGTAGCTGAGTTGGTGCGGCTCGAGTATTCCTTCAGCGGTACATAGATGTTAATCACTTTAATCTCATCAGGGTGCTCTTTGGCTATGCGGTGCAGGACAGGGTCTAGTTTCTTACACCAAGGACAGCTTAGGTCGGTAAGTGCGACTATGGTCAGTTTAGGGTCTTTTGCACCGAAGTAAGGTTGCTCTGGGTTGTTGTAGATATAGTCGTGATACTTCTCTAGCATCTGAGACAAGTGCTGATGCTGGTTAACATAGGTAAGTAGGTTGTTGTACAGAGGGTCGATAAGGCTAGGGTTGCTTGCTAGCATATCGTGGATAGCATCCAGTTTTTCTGCATTAGTGTTGGCTT
Source organism: Vibrio ishigakensis (assembly GCA_000830475.1). GTDB lineage: Bacteria > Pseudomonadota > Gammaproteobacteria > Enterobacterales > Vibrionaceae > Vibrio > Vibrio ishigakensis_A. The sequence goes on from BBSC01000003.1 coordinate 73,548, forward strand.
TATCTTGAGCCAGACTCAGTGGTGAAAACATCAAAGATGCGATAACTGAAAATAGTAGTGCTGTATTTCGTTTCATTAGGAATTCTTCTTAAACTTGAGTTAGCAACAGGCGCGCAAATAAACCCACAGGGGTGGTTACGCCGGTTGTAATTGTTTCTACTTGACCATCTTTGATGATGGCTATGGTTGGAGTCACTGAAATGCCCCAATCTCTTGAGATAGTGCCGCTGGTGTCATTGATATTCTGGAACTGGTAATCATGGGCTTCTAAGTAGCGAGATACTCGTTCATCACTTCCTGAACTGAGGGAAACCCCGACTACAGAGTAGCTATCGCTAAACCAGTTCACGGTTGGGCTGACAAACTTACACGCGCCACACCAGGTCGCCCAGAAATAGACGATGACAGGCTTTTCATAGCTCATTTCCATCACATCAATCGATGCGCCATCGACGCTCTGGCCTACTATTGGAGCGGCTTGCTCTAAAGGCATATCCTTGGTGCGCCAAAAGTCCATACCTATGGTCAAGGCTGTGCCCAGAGCCAGATAGATGAGGATCTCCTTTCCCCATTTCTTAAACCCTTTTTTAGCCATTATGCGCTCCTGCCTTTTCGATAGCTTGCATGACTGCATCTGAGCTCAATATCACGGGAAGCTTGATGCCCTCAGGCGCTCCAGGCCCATAAACCACGTTAAACGGAACGCCGAATCTGTCATGGCTTTGTAGGTAATCGGTGATGGTGGCACTTGGTTTGGTCCAGTCGCCTTGCATAGGAATTATCTCGCCATTAGTGAGCGTGCTGTATACAGGTTCTTGTAGCAGAACGCCGACTTTGTTGGCTTTACAAGTGACACACCAGTCAGCAGTGACATCCACAAACACCACCTTGCCTTCATCCACATATTGATGGATAGCCTCAACGGATAGAGGTTGCCAGTCGGGCTCAGCTGCGAGAACTTGGCTTGTACTGCTGTTTGAAGCAAACGCGCCAATACCAACTAGCGCACTAAGCACAATAGCGATAGTGGCAGTGAACTTAGCATTGTGGACTCTGAGCGTCTGTATCATCAGCAATAGAGCAAATACGCCTGCCACAATGTAAAGCGTCATTGCTGAGACATGCACAGACAGCAATGAAAGTAGCCAGATGCTGGTGGTCAGCATCATGATGGCGAACAGATACTTCACCTTGTTCATCCAAACTCCTGGCTTAGGCAAGGCCTTAGCGATGGATGGGAACAGCGCAACCAATAGCCATGGCAGAGCCATACCGAGTGCAAGGGCGGTGAAGATACCGAATAGGGTAGGAATGTTGGTTCCAAGGGCGAACGCTACCGCAGTGCCAAGGAAAGGCGCTGAGCATGGGGTTGCCAGTAGAGTGGCAAACATACCCTGTACAAAATGTCCTTTGTGTGAGTTATTACCCTTTGAAGCAAGCCAAGTAGAGGTGTTTGAAGAGAGCTGTATTTCAAACAGCCCTAGCATGTTGGCACCAAATAGCGCCGTCACTAGGAACATCACGCCAATAAACCAACCGCTCTGGAACTGGATGCCCCAACCGATAGCACTGCCTGAAAGCTTAAGAACAGTAAGGAAGCTAGCGATTAGCCAGAATGAAGCCAAGATGCCTGCCGCCGATGATAGGAATTGCAGTTTAATCTGACGTTTTTCCAACCCTTGTGCAGAGACGATACCGCTCAACTTCATCCCTAAAACAGGGAACACACAAGGCATGACATTCAGAATTAGACCGCCCAGTAGGGCGAACAGTAGCATCTGAGCTAAGGAGGTGTCAGACGTGGTATGGCTAATGTTACCAGCACTGACATTAGCCCCATGCTCTGCGGTGAAATCACCACTTTTTAGCGTTACATGAATGGACTCATCATCTAGCTTGGGCGTGCCCATCCAGCTGCTAACATCGTAAGTAGCAGTAACCGTATTTCCTTCTGTGGATATTGTAGGAAGTGAAAAATCCGCATCCTGCATCTCATCACTTGGGCCATCGACGATAACGTCTGGCTGGCTCCAACCTAGGCTATTCACCGCTGTTACTTGAAGTTGAGATTTGCTCTGATCCCACACCGCTTTTACATCTGAGATGGTCGGTGATGGCTTAGGCACTAGGCTCATACCTTGGGCATACACGCGCATCCCGTCATCTAATAGAGTCAGGTCGTTTGGAGTAAACTCTAGGTGTATTGGATACTCAGTGAGTACACAGATGCTGGTGCACGACGATAGCGTAAGTTTCACATCTAATACTGTAGGCTTAGACATATCCTCCACGTGCAAGGTCATAGGGAAGACCACATCGTGCTTGTAGCCTAGTGTCTTGATACCCAATAGCTCAAAGCGTTGTGGATAGGGCCAATGCCAATCCATATGGGTAATATTGTGTGAGTCTTCCCACGTCAGGCTTGGGGCAATCCCGCCTTCACCTGGGCTACGCCAATAGGTCTTCCAGTCGCCAGAAAGCTTAACCTCAAGATAGCCGGCTAGGGTTTTATCTGCTTTATTGGCTTGGCCTGTGACCACAAAACGAGTCTGGATTGGCGTATGTTGCTCATTGATGAGCCAACCCGTGTCTTGAGTTTGGGCATGCAGGCTAGTTGCGCTAAAGGCGCACAGCATCGCAAACAGCCATACCTTGACCGTTCGCAGATAGCGTTTAGTTTGTTGCATCTAGTTGTTCCTTAAAGAAATTAAATTGGATGTTTGAGAAACAATCCAAGCTTTATTCTCTAAAGACACATAACCTGAGGTGGAGCCGTCGCCGCTTACGGGAAATAGGCTCGGTAAAGTTGAGAGAGCTAACCGGCACGCACAGTAGCCACAGGATCAAACCTAAGGTAAATACCTGCACCATGATGGCATGATCGTGCACCTGACAGTGATCGAAGCTGACTAAATGCTCAGAGAGGTGGCATTTCTCACCGAATCCCTCGCTAGGCTTTTTAACCAGTTGCACGCTTTGTTGCTCGGACGAATACTTGACCGCATAGGAGTCCAACAGCCCTATGTTCTTGGCCAAGCAAACAGCAATAACCCACCACACGATCAGTAGCGACCATTTAGTGAGTTTGTTGAGGTTTCGATTCATGCTTTAAGCCATAGATAGAGTTGAACCCCATTATGACATAGATGAGTGGGTAGAGTTCCGTTCTATTTGACTGGAATAATGTTAAGACTGATTAACATAGTGCTCATAGATTTCGTACAGCTCAGTACCAGACTTAACCCTTTTGTTTGTGCTGAGGTAAGGATAAGTTTTTTGGAGTTGCGCTTTATCTACCGAAGTCGCAGCTTGTGTTGCAGGAGTATTGCCTTTTTCATCTAAAAAGCTGATGTCATAAGTATTGTTGTTTTCATCCTTCTTGAGAACAGCGGTACGATTGTTAATTTCAGGCCCTTTATATTGCACGTAAAACCAGTCATTAACGTTCTGCTGGTGGTTGATCGCCTTTGAGAAAAAAACGTGTTCACCTAAGTCATCTTTATATCTACTTCTGAAAGCTATGCTTCCTTCTGTATCATCGATATATAACTGTCCCGCACCTGCATCGCAATATTTCATCGGTATTTGAAACCAGCCTTGATCCAACGTACCTCTGAATATCTTCGCCAGATTCACCATGCCATTTTGAGAAGACACTTCCATAGCGCAAACAAACTCTGTGACATTCTTATCTTCCTTTGTATTGAGATGACAAGCTGAGAGGGTTAATGCCAATAAAGTGACTAGCCAAAGTTTCATTATTCTTCCGTAAGAGACAGGTATTGAGAGAGTAAATAATGAATTTCTAGAGGTGTATATACAAGCTTTTGTATTATAAATATGGTGGTAAATTATATTTCATATGCGGAAAGGTTCTATAAAATTAATTTCATTTAATTTATTTAAAATCATTAACAATCAGTGACTTAGCAAGAGACAGATTAAAATTTTCATTAATAATTAATTACACAATATATTGCTCATCTTTAGTAGCTGCTCGGCTTATTAACCTACGAATGTAAAAAAGCCCCGATGGAGCGGGGCAAGCCTGAACCGTTATATGAGTATGGCTAGTTCAGTAAGAGCAAAACTAAGCTGGTGAGAGCTATGGAGTTGTGGATTCTGGTACTCAAGCAAACTGTCTTAATCGATACTGAAACTGCCAAAGGTCTTGGTCATTTCCTACAATGCGGACGCGAGCATATTGCTCATCCATTTGTGGGTTGGTCTCTTTAAAGTGACTGCCACTGGCCACCATGATGCCGTTGTCATCGAGTAACTTAGCCAGATTCACAAATGACTTCTTGACCAACAAGATAGGGGTCTTCGGAGAGGTTTCCATCACCTCGAAGCCACACTCTTCGAGTTGACGCATCATCGCTAGTTTGTAGTGGCGGGTGCGAAATTTGCTCTTGGCTAAGTAGGCCTCGATATCTGGCAGAATCGCTTTGGCGATCTTTATGGATGCTAATGATGGCCCAAAGGGCACTACCGAGCTATGCAGGTATCGCGACAAGGAAGGCGATGAAACAACGTAGCCAAGTCTTATCCCAGCCAATCCCATTCCTTTTGAGAAGCTTCTAAGAATCAGCAGGTTATCGCATTTGGCCGCTTCGAATAGCATAGACTCCTCATGTTCTATGAACTCGCCATAGGCTTCGTCTACTAGCAGGATAGCACCGACCTCTCGGCACACCTTGCACATATTAACTAGGTGCTGCTTTGCATAGATGCGTCCAGTCGGATTATTTGGGTTATCGATATACACTAAGGTTGGTTTCTGCTTGCGAACCTCAGATTGCAGAGCCAGAAAAAGGCTCTCTTCATCGGCATAGTCGAACATGTTTAGCGAGGAATAACTGCCACCGCTTACCTTGAACTCAGACACCGCCTCAACAAACTGCGGTCCGATACCTAGCATGGACTTCTTATCATTGCTGAGAACCTTATTAAAGATAAGTTCCAAAGCGCCCATAGAGCCGTTAGTAAAGGTGATCTGTTCAGCGTTAACAATGGCGTATTTGCTTACCGCGGAGGCAAGCTCAGCCAGATGACTGTAGCTGTAGTATTCGCCCATTCCTGTCATTAGTCCGGATATTGCTTCAAAGCCGAGGTTAGGTGGTCCAAACGGGTTAGTGCCGAGGGCACAGTCTATTGGGTATAGGCTGGAGACATAGGTCGCCAGCTCCGTTTCCAGTTGGGGATTTAGCTTCATCAGATCAGCCTTCATCTGCCAAAGCTTTGGCAGATGAGCGCATCAATGCTGGGCCCTTGTTCTCGCCATAACCAGAGTGGTATGGGTTGGTTGAGAACATCACACCAACAAAATCACGAGCAGGGTCGATGTAGATCATCTGACCTAGATTGCCGCTCTTAGCCATAGCGCCGTCGTCATAGATAAAATCGAAGTGATATGATTGGAAGGCTGCTTTCTCATTGAATGCTCCCACAGAGCTCGACTCTTTAGCAGATCCAACGTAGGACTCAGGGTTACCGTTTGCATAGATACGATCCAGCACTTTAGGTGAAACTACAGGCTCAACGGCTACTGCGCTCCAACTCGGTGTCCATAGGGTGCCGAAACGTCCCATGTCTTCTAGTGTTGTTAGCATTAGACCTAGTGCCAGAGCTGTGCCATCTGGCGTTTGGTTAAACAGCGCAGGCTGGCGTGCAGTCATCTTGCCCCACACACGCTCTTCGAACACCTTGTTCCACTGCTTGCCTTCGATGTGCTCGATCATTTTGGTTAGGATGATGGTGTTCATCGAGGCATAGCGGAAGTGCTCACCTGTAGATTCGGTCTTAAGCGGCTGGGTATCTTTTGCTACCTGCATCCAAGTCTCTACTTCACCGGTTGATTGACGAGGTGAGCCCAGAACAGATGCAAATAATCGAACCACAGAAGAGTCTGGGTTTAGGATAGATTCTAGGTTCTCTTCGTTATCTAAGCCTGTGGTGTGGTTTAGAAGGTGGATTACCTCGACCTCTTCCCATACCGTGCCTTTTAGCTCAGGCATGTAAGTAGTCACTGGCTTGTCAGTATCGATTTTTCCTTCTTCCACCAACTGAGCAATGATGAGTCCAACCGTGGTTTTAGAGGAAGATGCCCAGATATGGCGGTCGGTTGGCTTCATACCAGGATAGGCCTCATACACCACCTTACCTTCATGGATCAGCATAAAGCCCTGGGTACGAAAATGTGGGTCAGCTAGGTAATCAGCCATGGTAAAGCTACCTTGGTGGTCTCTACCTTGAGCTCATCTAAGTCGCTATTGATAGCACGCTCGAGAGGCTTATATTCTGCATTTGGAGAAGAGATAGCTGTAGTCAGAAACTCATTCATGTGAGAGTTGTAATACATCGCATGATCGCCCCCCATCTGCCAATGAAAGTTATCAAAACTGTTTCGAGCAGAGTCGATAAATTCTGGACTCGGCGCCTCTTTAGCGGTCTTGATCAAGAGGTTTACCTGAGCACCGTCTTTTTTCAGTGCTTCTTCAACAGGATTGGCAAACGCAGGTGCAGAAAGTACAGGGATAAGCAGAGCTAGGGACTTAAGTTTCATTATTGTTCTCCTAATTGGACTGGGCGGATTATCTAGTTTCCATTCAGGTTCAAATAGGTCATTTGGTGACATTTGTTCTTTTGTTGAACGCGTAGATTCGAGTGATTTGGTGTCAGGTAGCAGGCTTGGTACCTAAGGTTAGACAGGCGCGTAAAAATCCAGTAAATAGAAAAGAAAGACTTTTAGCGTTGCAAAGGGAGAGGCAATGAAAAGTAAGATAGCAACTGGGGTACAGGCGGTTTTAGCGGTATCCATATTTTATTTGGGATACGCCATTCACTCGGTCACTAGCAAGATTGATGAGGTGATAGAACATTACCCGGTGATCCTAACCGAGATGAATCAGCTAGCGAGTCAGCTTAAGATAGATGATTGGTTAGCGACTACAGAAACGTTCAACAATCAGCTACCAAAGATCACGGAAGTGGCGGACAACGCCGTTGTAGTGATTGCCGATACCAACAAGGCTATCGAGTCTATTAATCAGAAGATCCCTCAGATTCAGCAAGAGTTGACCCTGTATCGAGAAACGGTGATCCCTCAAACCCAAAAAGAGCTTAAAGCCTATCGCGAGCAGGTGATCCCGCCCTTACTAGTCGAGTCAAAACAGTATCGAGTGCAAACTATTCCTGCTGTGATCAAAGAATCTGAAGCCTTGAGAGCCGAGGTGCCCGTGGTGTTAGCAAGCGTGGATGACATCTTGGATAAGAGCCACGACCTAGGCAAGAAGGCCTCTCAGGGAGCGGTTAAAGGGGTAATACTTAGCCCTGTGGATCTCCTAAGAGACACAGGTGCAGGGCTAAAGAATCAGGTTGTTGGGCCGGCGGAAGAGGACTAATAACCGGTTAGCTCCATATAGCCTTCTCCCTGATGACTACCGCTTATGGATACCGGCCCCTCCCAATACGGAACCGTAAGCGGCATCTTGGCGCTAGGATTAATCGCTGATACCTCTAGATTGATGTCATATTTAGGTACGCTGATTTGCCATGCGGTTGGATAAGAGCTGCCTTCGATATCTGTGTATTGTATTGGGCTGAGGGTAATCTGATCAGGATCTAAAGGGATTCCTAAGCCATCTCTTTGCATAATACGACCGTGGGAATAGCTGGCTTTTCCAGTTTGTGAATCCCTTAGCTGGAACAGAACCAAACTCAGGTCTTCATCGAGCCTTAATGCGAACCAATCCCAGCCCTGTTGGGAGTCTAATAGAAATTGCGAGCTCCATTCCCTGTCTATCCAGCCTTTGCCTGCAACTGAGTGAATCTTTCCGTCTATGGTCACCTCGCCACTAACTTCGATAAAGGGCTGGCTGTAATAGTAAGAGGCCACTGCGCCGTCTGCGCTTTTCTCGCTATAGCCATCTTTGCCCTGTTTTTGGTAGGGAGCTGAACTTTCGAGTTTGAGTGAATAACCAAAGGTCTCGGATTGGGCCTCTAGGGTTGCTGGGAACATATCCGAGGTTTGTGATTTCCATTGCCAATCATCGAGAAAAACCCTAAATGGAGAGGTCTCGACTCCTGCTAACTTGGGGTGGGCGCGAGACCACTTTTCATCGGCATAGTGAATCTTGGATGTGGTGACCGCACTGTGTGCCATATACAGTTGCTGGCTGTGCCATGACTGCGCTGGAGTTTGAGTCTCTGGGTCTATGGCTACGCGAAATTGCGTCCACTGCATGCCAAGTGGCTCACCATCTTGGTCGGTTAGATTAGCAGTGAGATACCACCACTCATGTCTAAAGCTGGAGTGTGCCTTGTGGTCCTGTGGAAACTCGATATCCACACTGGGAACAACTTGGGTATAGCTGCTCTCGCTTTCTCCGAGCCAGCGCCCCATATTGGATTCTGTTTTTTTCTCACAGCCAAGTAGTGCGAGAAGCAAAATGGTAACAACCAAATTCCTCATCACAACACCTCACTTTGCAAACTGCTAACCACCGGCTTGTTCACCAATCGCCACAGTGGCATTAGGGTGGCGACGATAGCCACGAGTACGGTGATTAGAGATACGCTCGCGGCATCACTCCAACTCCACAGATAGGTGAGGCTCCAGCCAAACGCGCGCAGTGTGACAATGTCGGTGAGCACATAGCCCACAAGCGCTCCAAGAGGCAGGGCTATGACTAGGGTAAAGGCAACCAGAGATGCGATCTGTCCTATCACCATAAGCATGAGTTTTTTGCGATTTACCCCTAAGGCATAAAGCCTAGCAATTGCCGCTTTTCTTGCATCGAGCAACATAAAACAGGCCGTAAACAGGCCGATGACAGCCACCAGCAAGGTGACACCATTTAGGGCTCGAGTAATGGCGAAGGTTTGAGAGAAGATGTTCAGAGCGATCTCTTTAATATCTGCCTGATCATAGAGCTGATTCGGGTTTAGGCTGAGCTCATCTAACAAGGTCTGATACATGTCATCTTTGTCTCCGGAGACCTCGATGCCAAGGCTGGTGGGAAGGTTGGTAAAGCCTTCCTGTTGCCAGAGCTCAGGTGAGATCAATACCTCGCCATTTGGAGAGCCATAATCGTGAAAGATAGCGCCTATGGTGAGTTCAGACTTCAGAGCGTCGAGCTCGAGCTTATCATCTAGACCGAGCCCTAGTTTTACAGCTGTAGGCTCACTGATAGCGGTCACTTTCCCTGAGTAGAACTTGTCCCAGAAGTCCGCTACTTGTGACTGGAACACCATGGTTTGCTCTAGAGTTGCTTTGTCTTTGGTGCCAAGCAGTATTGGCAGACCTTGCATGTTTTCATCCACATAAAACTGCTTGTAGACGGTCTCGACTTGGGGGAATTGTTGTAGGGCGACTTCCACCTTTGCCATTTCACTCTGTGCTGGGCTGATATAAATATCGGCATGCAGTCGTTGCTCTAGCCACTGTTTCAACGTGTATTCGAAACTGCCCACTAAGGTGTTCATACCTATGTTGGCGGTGACCGCGAGTAGCAGCGCCATCATGGCAAGGGAGAGGGGAGAGATAAGCTCTTTTAGCTCAGCAAACAGATATTGAAACAGTCCCGATTCGTTACGATTCTCAAATAGGTTAGCAAGGGCATTGAGGGTTTTAGGGAGATAGAGGGGAATGGATATCACCAGTACACCCAGCCAAGCCATAGTGAATCTGTGGTGCTCACTGAGCCATAAGCCAAGGAGTGCGGCGACAGTAAGTGCTAACCCAACAAAGAACAGTTGGTTTTCATTGGCACTTTCCGGTGCCTGATAGAACCCACCATGAGAAGAGAGGGGCTGATTGATCCTCTGCTTAAAGTGCTGCCAACAAGCAACCAAGGTAGCAGCAAGGGTTAGCAGCAGTGCCTGCGCCCACCACAACCACTGCCAAGTGCCCGGAAGGAGAGTGGCACCGTAGAGCTGCTCTAAGGTGAGGGCAACGGTGGGATGCAACCAGTGGCTCAGTTGCATGCCTAGAACGAATCCTGCGCTTGCTCCGATAAAGACCAGCACCAGCAGTTCAATCAGAAGTCCAATGAACACTGCCTTGGGTGTCATACCTGCTTGCTGAACTTGGACCAACAGGCGGTTGCGCTTCAATAAGCTATATTTCACGCCGTTGTAGGCGATGAATAGCCCCACCACAAAGGCCAGTAAGCTCATGGCGGTGAGATTAAGGTGAAAGCTGTCAGTAAGAGCACCAAGGTCGGTGCTCTGGGTGTTACTGATCCACTGACCTTTGTCTGCAATTATGTTCTGCCAGCGCTCTGGGTTACTCGAATCAAATACCGCGACATAGCTAAGTTGCTGCTCTTTTCCCAACAACCGCTGAGCAAAACCTATGTCCATCAACATGCGGCTGCCAAGTTGCCACTCGTCGGGGACCACCACCACCTTAGTCTCGATATCATCCAAGGTCATGATGGTGTGATTGCCTGTTCGCTGATGCTGAGATTCACTCATCAGCACCAGAGGCTCACCTTGAAGCAGCTCCGCTAGGGGGAGCCGAGAGGTAAAAAGGGATATGCCTCGCTCATCGTTTGAGTACTTTAATCTTGAGGTGATGGCCGCAATGAGCTCACTACCTTGGATGTTCCATCTGTCTCCGTCTTGGTCCCTCACTCGTCCTTCAATAATGGGTAAGGCATCACTCAGGCCTGCTTGTCTCAATGAAAAGTACAGGGATTCATTCAGATAGTTTTGACCGGCTGAGGGTATAACCAAAACCTTGGCTTGGGCGCTGAGCTGCTCTGTTGATTCCGCATAGCTGCGCTTGGCATTAAGGTTGATGGCCTGCACTGCCACAAACAAGGTTACCGCTAAGATAATACCTATGAGTATGGCAGCAGCCTGTAACGGTGCTTGCTTGTAGTGTGCGAGGAATAGCTTGATGGCCTGGGCGACGTGCTGTCGGTTACGTCGATGCATTGAGCTGTCCATTGGCTAAGTGAAAGCGAGAATGCATAAACTCGGCACATTCAAGGCTGTGCGTTACCAGTAAAATTGAAGTATTACCTTCTGCTGCGATTTCGGTGAGAAGCTTCATCACCTCTAGGCCAGATTTTTGGTCTAGGTTACCCGTAGGCTCATCGGCCAACAGTAACGAGGGTTTGTGGGCTAAGGCTCTGGCAATGGCAACACGCTGCTGCTGTCCACCCGAAAGGGATGCTACGTGTCTGTTGAGTAGGGCATCGATTTCTAGGGTCTCTACCAGATGATCACACCACATGTTCCAACGCTCACCATTGAGACTGAGGGGGAAGGCTATGTTCTGCTTAACCGTAAATGGGGTCAGCAGGTTGAACTGCTGAAATACGACCCCGAGGGATTGATGGCGAAACTGGCTCCATTCATCGTCTTTCCAATTACTCACATTAGCGCCGTTTAAGGCAAGGGTGCCGTGGGTGAGGTGTTCAAACCCCGCAATGATATTGAGCAGGGTGCTTTTACCACTGCCGCTGGCACCAGTTAGCGCAATGCTGTCACCTTTGCCTAAAGAGAAGTCCATATCCTTCAATACGTTATGCGTCTCTTTACCGTCGATAAAGTTCTTGGTTGCTCCTTGCAAGTGAACCAGTGAGGTGTCCATTTCATCTCCAGTAAGGTGTCGGATGCTGTTGGTTTTTACGTGCTCCTCTAAAAATAGGTCAGAAGAAAAACGGCGACCAAGTATGACAGTTAGAAATGTGTGTTTAGCCGCAGGCCAGAGTCACTCAAGTTAAAGAAAAAGCTGGAAATACATGGGGCTACATTTCTATTTCACTTTTTATCCATTGAATAAAGGCTGCTATTTTGGGCCTATCCTGCATCCCGTCCATGCACAGCAAAGCGTAATGTTGCTTTGTCTCCATTGGCGTAAAAGGAGCCAAAAGCTCACCAGATTCAATCGCTTGAGTGATAAATCGCAATCGACCTATTGCGACTCCTACAGAGTTTTTGGCAGCTTCAACGGCCAAACCTTGCTGAGAAAACTGATAACTGTGCTCTAAACAATCAATATCCAAATCGACAGAATCTAGCCACCTTTGCCATGCAGTAGAAGGTGTCGAATGTAAAAAGTTGACCCCTTTTAGTGCCTGATGCCCACGCTCTAAAAGGCGATGCTCCTTGGCATATTGAGGTGAGCAAACGGGCAGATATTTATCTTCAAAAAGCGGTATTGCATACACGTTTGGTTGAGTGTAATTGCCGTAGTAAAAGGCGACATCAAACTCTTGTGTAGACAAGTCTTGGATTTCTTCGTTGAGTTTGAACACTAGGTTCATATGGGGGAAGGTATTTTGAAAACGTTTTAGCCTAGGAACCAACCATTCTCTAGCAAAACCTGGAGCGGTCAAAATGCGCAATTCACCGGTCAAGTCTGATGATTGGATGCTATCAATCTCATTAAAAATACTCGAGAGGGAGCGAGAGAGTGTGGCGTACAGACGCTCGCCTTCAGGTGTTAGAGAAAGTTGACGTGTGCCTCGGATAAACAAGTTAAACCCCAACTCTTTTTCCAAGCCTTTTATCCGATGACTAACGGCACTTTGTGTTAAATGCAGCTCTTCTGCTGTGCGTTTAAAGCTCATGTTTTTTACAGCAAGACTAAATGTATGCATGTTTCTGAGAAGTATTTGCTTACTATCCATAGGGCCTTATAGATGAAATATTTTAATTTATGATGATATTTATTTCGTTTGTCGTGACAGAGGATTTTCGATGAAATGCTCGTTAATTAGAGATTAGCACAACTTAACAAGTTAATTCTCTTCGTGAAACAAGGTGTCAATGACGATATAGCATCCTTGGTGAGCAAATTTTATTAATCTGTATTAAAGGCTTACAAAATGAGTATTCTTGGTTACATGCAAAAGGTAGGTAAAGCCTTGATGGTGCCAGTCGCCACTTTACCTGCTGCTGCCATATTGATGGGTGTTGGATATTGGTTGGATCCAACAGGTTGGGGAGCCGATAACGTTTTAGCGGCATTCTTGATCAAATCAGGGGCCGCCATTATCGATAATATGGCGGTATTATTTGCGGTTGGTGTTGCGTTTGGTCTGAGTAAAGACAAAAGTGGTGCAGCCGCTCTGTCTGGTTTCATCTGCTTCCTTGTATTGACTACCTTGTTGGCACCAGCGAGTGCTGCACAACTTTTGGGTGTCCCTGTTGACCAAGTCCCCGCCGCATTTAGCAAGGTTAATAATCAGTTTGTGGGTATTCTGCTTGGTATCCTCTCTGCAGAGATTTATAACCGATATTCGGGTGTTGAATTACCAAAGGCTTTAGCGTTTTTTAGCGGTAAGCGCCTTGTTCCTATTTTGACCTCAATTGCAGGCATGCTAATGGCGTTTGTGTTTATGTACCTATGGCCATTGGTTTACGATGCACTGATCGTATTCGGCACTAAGCTGCAGTCGATGGGCGCTGTAGGTGCAGGCTTGTTTGGTTTCTTCAACCGACTGATGCTGTCAGTGGGTATGCACCACGCTCTGTATCCCGTGTTCTGGTTTGATGTGGTTGGCATCAATGATATTCCAAACTTCCTTGGTGGCGCGCAATCTATTGCAAATGGTACAGGTGTTCCAGGCGTTACTGGCATGTACCAAGCGGGCTTCTTCCCAATCATGATGTTTGGTCTTCCGGGGGCAGCTTTGGCTATGTATCACTGCTCAGACGCTAAGAATAAGAACAAAATCTTTTCTATCATGCTGGCAGCAGCGATGGCGTCATTCTTCACTGGTATTACAGAGCCACTAGAATTTAGCTTTATGTTCTTAGCCCCGGCTTTGTATCTTGTTCATGCTGTTCTAACCGGGATTTCCCTGTTTATCTCTGCGAGTATGGGATGGATGGCTGGCTTTGGCTTCTCTGCGGGCTTTGTAGATTTGGTGCTTTCGACGCAGAATCCGCTAGCAACCCAGTGGTATATGTTGATTGTGCAAGGCCTTGTGTTCTTCGGCTTGTATTACTCAATCTTTAGATTTGCGATCATCAAGTTCGATCTTAAGACACCTGGCCGTGGTGAAGATGAACAGGATGAGCAGGTAGACCAAGACGATATTGAGGGATTAACTGTTAGCTATATTGAAGCCATTGGTGGTCGAGATAACATTGTTGAAGTTGATAACTGCATTACTCGATTACGCCTAACCGTGAAAGACTCGTCTCTTGCTGACCAAAAAGCACTATTAGCTTTGGGGGCTGCTGGTGTTGTGCCTATGGGTAAAAATGGACTGCAAGTTATCATAGGGCTTGGCAAAGTAGACAAAGTTGCCCAGCAGATGAAGTTAGCTCTAGCAACCTCTTAAGATAAGAATAAGTTTGGCAAGCTAGCTTTATCCGAGACTAGCTTGCCGAACCTATGAAGTGCAGATATTTAGTCAGCACAAGCAATTGTGTTTCTGCACTTCTCCCTCCTTTACTTAGCTCCCACTATTTATTCTTAGACGACAAGTGTTTCTATTTGTGTAGCAAAAACAAAGTGATATAGGCCATGTGCTAATATCTTTGATATCGCCTACATACCAGTAAATCCTTTGAAAGCATCCTCCAATACCTTAAGCCTTTTGGTGACCTCAACCCGAAACGTAGTGCCCTATGTTGAGTATTGCGATGCCAAGGGCCTGGACTGGCGCTCGGTTGCAAAAGAGTGCGGCATACCTGTCGAGCTAATGCTCGAGGGGGAGTGGCTACCGACCAATGACCTAATGGTGTTTTTGCACAAACTAGAGATGAAGTACGGGTATCTAGTTTCTGTGGAGGTTGGACGTAACACTAAGTTCTCCCAACTGTCTCCGGAGCTTGACCGGAAACTTAAGGCGTGTAAGAGCTTTGCTGAAGGTATCCATCTGGTTATCTCAGAGATGCCCAAATTTAATAACCATGTGGTGTTCTGGACCGAGTTTCGAGATGGACGCTGGTGGCTGTGTCACCGCAGTGGATATCGTCCCTCCACGCTGGGCTTCGAACAAGCTGAATGGAGTAGAACCCTTAACGCTATCCAGTTTTGTAAGCTATTTCTTGGAAAGAAATGGCAACCAGAAAGCGCGAAATTTATATCTGCTGGCACTAACGCCCACAGACTGCCCAAGCATTTTCACAACACTGAGCTTCTCTTCGAACAAAGCTACGGAGCTATAGCTATTCCGCTTCCCGAGTCATATCAAGCCGTTCCCGCTAAGCAAGTCGACCTAGTTTGGCATCAAGCGGTAGATAGTTGATAGATACTTACGCTATTCTCCCTTGGTTCAATATTGACTGGTTTGCTGAGATGCTCGGTATGACCAAACGAACCCTGCAAAGAAACCTCAAGAATGCCGGCATCACTTTTAAAGAGGCGAAAGATAAGGCAAGAATGGGGCGAGCTAAACAGTATCTGCTTGAAACAAATCTCTCAGTTCAAGAGATCAGTTATCAGGTGGGCTATACGGACCTTAGTAACTTCAATCGAGCCTTCAAGCGCTGGACCGGGGTAACTGCCCCTAATTACCGCGACCAGAACAAATAAGTCGTTTAATCAATTGTTATGAATGTTCACGGTAAATAGCCGGTTTGATGTCCAGCAATGGCGTGCCATCTAAGCAATCTAGGCCTTTAACCGTTATCACTCCGTTCTCTATCTTTGTGATTGGCAAAACCGCTGCGCCTATGGGGTTAGGTCTATGTGGTGAGCGAAGGGCAAATGTGCCTTTGCCGCCTTTACCTTGTTGTAGATTATGGTCTCGTTTGGCATCGGTAAGCCAGTAAAGGAGCAGTATGTGTTCTCCAGCACTGAGCCCTTTCAACCCTTGAGCAAACTCTTCGAATACGGTGATAGTGCAGCTTGGTCCGTCAAACTGAATATTGTTTGGGCACTGGTTGAGATCTTGATATGGGGTAGTGATTTTGCCAATAAAGGTCAGTGAATCTGTCATGATTTTTACCTTATTTGTCGGTCGCTTTTAAGCTGGTATAGGTGTAGAGAAAGATGGTGATTAGGATGACAGCACCACCCAATAGGCTTGCTCTGGCTGGGATTTCTGAAAAGAACAAGTAACCCCACACAGGAGCAAGCACTGTCTCCAACATCATGGTCATAGAGACCTCTGCCGCAGTGATATGGCGAGTGGCAACCATAGACATCACTCTTCCCATTGGCGCGGTGAACAATCCCATTGCTGCCATGATCAACCACGTATTTATGCTGTAGCTGCTCGGCTGAGCGAAGAAAAACATTATCGTCGCTAGTAAAAGCCCGCCCAGTGCGACGCTAGCAAGTCGACTCACGTTCTGATATTTGCGCAGTAGGGTGAACATTAGTGACAAGCAAATAACGGAGAATATGGCCAGAAGATCGCCAAACCAGTTGCCTGAACCGATTGATCCAGAAACGACAATCCCAATACCTAGCATGACTGCAATGATTGACATTATTGTTGAGCGATCAGTCTTTTCTCTGAGCAAGATCCAGCTGAAGATGGCCGCAATGGCGGGCGTTGCACTCAGGATCAAGAAGGTATTTGCGATAGAGGTGTTTTTGATACTAAACACTAGGCCAGATGCACTACCTAGCATTAATAAGCCCGCGAATAATAGAGGCCATCCACTCTGCAATACGGCTTTTTTCACTCCTCGCTTGTCGGTCACCTTTAGAAGTAAAGGCATCGAAATTGCGCTGAATAATCCAAATAGGAACGCGGTATCAAATCCACTGACGTTGGCGTAGCGAATAAATACAGGGTCGACACTCATTAAAAGAGCGCCGAGGAAAGCCATCAAGAATCCGTTCATACGGGTGTTCGTTGACGAATCTGAAATGGTAAAGCTGTTCATAATTTACTCCAGACATAAAATCATACTGGCGAGTATGATTTTATATTGATAAGGTGTCAACGGAAATCATACTTATGAGTATGATGTTTGTGGGTGACAGATGAGTAAGATCGAACAGAACCGAGAAAAGAAACGCCGTGCCATCTTGGGCTCGGCTAAAAAAATATTCTTGTCTAAGGGGTATTCGTCGGCGGGTATGGATGAAATTGCCGATGAATCTAAACTGACAAAGCAAACCTTGTATCGCTATTACTCCTCTAAGCTTGAACTCTTTCAAGCGACGTTGAGCCAATTAGGCGAAAGCTATAACGATCGTTACCTCAGTCATTTGAGTAACAAAGATGCAAGCGAAGCCTTGCGAGGGTTTGCTAACGAGTTTGTGAAGTTTCATTTGTCAGAAGAGCATGTAGCCACTCATAGGCTGCTGATAAATGAGGCTATTCAAGCCCCAGAGATAGTAGAAAGCTTTATGGGGATCGGTCCTGATGAAACCAGTGCGGTATTGTGCGAGTTTCTAAGTGACCGATTTGATCAGAAGAGCCCCGAGGTGCTAGTTGAGTTATGGCTAGGTATGTTGCTGGCGCCGAGAGATAAGGCACTGCTTGGTTTGGGAAAAACAACCTCACAACAGATGGAGAAACATGCATCTGCTGCGACAGATTTCTTGCTTGCTAACTTGAAGGGATGAATCCCTGCCTTTTAACCGTTTAGTTTCATAAGCCCTGTCACTCGATAGGGCTTTTTATTCCAACTTTCCCTCAGTATTATGACGGATAAGATCCGTCATATTGCAGTTATTTGATTGTCTCTATCGAGCTAATATAGCTCCAACGCAATCGCCAAGCTCCTGAAAACCAGTGTCAGCGTTGGCTAAGTTATCCCTCACTTTTTAAGAGACAATCGTTATGAAAATGAAAAGTATCGCTCTAGCTTTAGCAACCTTCGCTGCAACTACTTCTGTAGGTTTTGCATGTACTTCAGTAGCTTGGAACACTGATGATTTCGGCACACTGACATCAAGAACTATGGACTGGGTGGAAAGTACTAAGCCTGTGCTCGGCAACATCAATAAGGGTGAGGTTCGCTCTATTCAAGGTAATGGTATGGGTGATACCTACACAGTTAAATACAACATGATTGCGACCCTAGCTTATGGTGAGTTGGTGGCAGATGGTATCAACGAGAAAGGGCTTCAGGTGAACGCCTTGTTCTACCCAGATATGACCATGAAAGACTCAGTGACAGGCGATGAGGTGACTCAATTTACCTTTGCTGAATACGTGCTGGCGAGCTATGCCTCTGTTCAGGAAGCCTATGACGCAATTCCAAAGTTGAATCTGGCTCGCGTAAAAATGGCGGGTATGCCGATGGAGATGAATCTTCACTGGTCCATTACAGATAAGTCAGGTGATCGCCTAGTGGTACAGATGGATGACGATGGTCTGAAGATGTATCGCGGCGAAGAGGCTATGGTGATGACCAATGACCCATCTCTTGCACAACAACTAGAGAGTAAAGCTGAGGTAATAGATACGTGGGCAGATGCGACTCGAGACACTGACTACGGCTCTATTGGAAACGGTAACTCAACTAGCCGCTTCCTTCACGCAGGCTATTTCCTGAGTAAGCTTGAGCAACCAACCTCAACACGAAACGGCATGATGAAGCTCTCTACTGTACCATTCCGAGTAGCGGCGGACGCACCATATAAGGATTTTGGTACTGGCCGAGGTGTTGATGGCTATGCGACCGAGTGGACTATGACTTCTAGCCTTGACACTGGTGATGTTGTGTTTGAATACAACTTCGACGATAGCTGGAATACGGTTCAATACAATGTGTATGACCTGATGGGTAAAGAGTTTCGTAAGTCTCTATCTACCAACGATATTGCACCATTGACGTTAGATTAGTGCTTATGTGAGTAGCAAATGCCAGCCCTAACTGTTTAGTTAGGGCTTTTTCATGCGTAGAGATTCTTATATGAGGCTAATTACGTTTCCCACCGTCGAATCGCTTCCTTACCTGCCTCGACTCCGAATTGATAGGCTTTTTCTAGCTCTTGATGAGAACGTGCCAGCCTACCTAGAGAAAAACCGGAAGGCGGACAAATCTCTATGATCTCAACCCCTTTCGGTGGCTGATTTATAAGGTCGACACTTAGGTTGTAGCCTTCATGTCGGGTTGCCATCGGCATAGCTAGTGCAGGGGTTTGCTTGAGTAAATATGGGAAGAGTGCACTTATCTTGGCCTTCTTTTTTCTATAAAGTATTTCTCTGCTTCGAATTACCATGATGCGAGTTGCACCGCGCTTTATTGCCTCAGCAATTGGGATTGAATCGGCAACGCCACCATCTACATAGTGCCCTGTGCCAAGCGGCACTCCAGGTCGATATAAAATGGGTATGGCGCTACTGGCTTTCATTGTCTCGGCAAGCTCTTCAGAGGTTGGAGTATGGTATTCCGCTTTGCCAGTTTTGCTATTGGTTACAGCCAAGAAAAACGGGCGTGGATCTTGGTCAAATGTCTGTTTATCGATGTCAAGCTCTTTGAGTGTTATTTCCCACATCCAATCCAAATGAATCATGTCGCCACCAAGCAAGAAGCGCGGAAGGGAAACAAACTCTTTTCTCAAGCTGTAGTCGAGATAGATCTTTTTATTTCGCTTGGGCATCTTTGCTATGTAGGCTGCTAAATTGCTGGCACCTGCCGACACTCCCCAGAAGCTATCAAATGGAGAGAAATTTACCTCCATAAAGTGGTCAAGAACACCGCATGAAAAGATACCTCTCATTGCACCGCCCTCGACTACCAGAGCTGTCTTTCCTACATGCTGCATTTTTCTTTCCTAACTCTATTGCTTGGGGACAAGTGTATCGCGTTCCGGCTTTGAATATTGATGAGCGTTTCTATGCTGAGTCTATTGTAACGCTTGAGAGGAAAGAGTGAATGAGTAGTTCTACTTCTTAACTGCCCAGTCTAGATATCATTATGAGTAACACACAAAAAAGGCCCTCAGTATTACTGAGAGCCTTTCTTCGTCCTAATTTGGAATTATGCTTTCTCTGCTAAATCAACTAGGTATTCGGCGATCGCTGCATACCCGATTTAGGCACACCCGCTTTTACTTCTGCCTTCGAGTTATAGTTGGTATTGGTGTTCACGTCATAAGAATACCAGGTGCCACTTGCATCGCGGATAACCTCGATACCTGCGATATCGATATTGTTTTCAGCCAAGAACTTTTCATGCAGTTTGATAAGAGGAGAGTCATCTAGCAGGGTGGTGATCTCGAACTTCTCTTTCTCTTGCGGTTCTTCCTCTTCAAACGCAGGGCAGAAAGCATTTTCAATAGAACAACCATCCGCTGGACAAAGCTCAAAGCCACCTTCGGTGGATACTTTCACCGCGTATAGGAACTTACCGCCCACATACTCACAGCGAACGATATAAGGCTCATCTGATTTCACGTACTCTTGCAGTAGCCAGATACCATCTAGCGGAGCGTCTTCGTTGAGTCTGCGAACAGCCAGTTTCACCTCATTGATAGAGTCAAACTTCTCAACGCCTAAGCCTTTACCGCCACGGTTTGGCTTGATGATAAGAGGCCAAGTATTGAACTTTTCAGCTGCAGACACGATGAGCTCACTGCCGACTACCGCCTGAGTTTTCGGAGTCGCGATACCCGCTTTTTGCAGGGCTGCATATTGAGAGATCTTACAGACTTCTAGATCGATTACGCCATTACCGTTGACTAAGGTCACGTCGTGTAGACCAAGCCATTTATCGATAACGCGGGTTAACTCTGGTGCGTAGCGGTGACCACGAGTGTGGGAAGAGGCGCTCATACGGTTGTAGTACACGGCATTCTCAGGAACCGTATCGAACTCGATGTGGCCTTCATTCACAAACCACTCTTTGGCAGGTACGTTCAACTTATCGAATGCCTCACGAAGGGGAACAATCCACTCTTCGTTTTCGTGCAAAATATAGATGGGTTTCATACCTACTCCTTAATACATCTGTAATTTTTCCTTAACAGAGTAGATATTGCCAAACATAGGCCGAAAGCCAGTTGAAACCTTGTTATAGCTAGATGAAATCGATCTAGCTTATAACTGGAAGGCGCAAGGTCTAGCAGTCTTGGGTTTCTATGATGATTTGGTATTGATTTGCAAAAGGTAGGTCATCATCTGGCTCTATGTAGGATGCCCGACAAAGCCTATCGGGGTTTTCCAAAATACCAAAGCCGACTCTCACTTCGGTATTGCCACCTCTGCCGGTTGGGAAGCAATCACCATCATTAGCGACGTAACAGATATCCCAATCGGCATCATCTGAAGCTCCACTTTCTGGAATCACACCACCAAACTCTGTGAGTTGAATGATGCCGATTCCACCGTTTTCACCATGTGCTTCTGGGTAGCCATATTTGAGCTCAAGTTCGCCAAGGTTTGTTTTTGAAAAGGGAACTTCAGGTCTGTTATTGGGTTGGGAGCGTTTAAGTATCTCTACGCCGTCAATAGCTGCTTTTGAGTATGCCAGTTTGGCAGCATCATTCAGCGCCGCCCCCGCGCCATGCACCGCAGCAACACGTGCATCCCTTTGTAGATTTAGGTATTTAGGGAGAGCTGTTACTGCCAAAATTCCCAGTACGACGATAACAACGACGAGCTCAACGAGTGTGAAACCGTGATTGTGCTTTTTCATGCTTGAGGCTCTCTGAAATAAGTATAAAGGGGAGCCTATTCTATTCGATCTGGATAACTCTGAATTGCCATTAGGTGACACAAAGTTATTATCAAAAATAATTTGATAATAATTCAAATATTAGCCTGTTTATCACATTGGTTATCGCTCCTATTATGTACCCATACCAAGGAGGCAGTCGCTTCAATGGCAAGCAAACATAAGAGAGCAGAACCATGACTAAACTAACTATCGTTGCAAACATCGTAGCTAAAGCAGACAAAATCGAACTAGTAAAAGCAGAGCTTCTGAAGCTAATCGATATCACTCGTGCGGAAGAAGGTTGCATCAACTATGACCTGCACCAAGACAACGAAAACCCAGCGCATTTCATGTTCTATGAGAACTGGACTTCACGTGAGCTTTGGCAAGTACACATGGGCAATACTCACCTAGCAGAGTACATGGCAGCCACTGAAGGTGCAGTTGAAAGCTTCACTGTTAACGAGATGACTCACATCGCGTAACCCACTCCAAAACGGGCGGTATTCACTGCCCTTTTTTCTACTCGCAGGACGACCATCGCCACTGCAATACAATAAGCGAGTATGACTATGTCACAGCAAATCAATCTTGGGGTCACTGACCTCTCCTTCCATCGTGTTACTGCATCTATCGTGAGCCATGTCTTAACTGATATGGGCTTCGAGGTAAATCGAATCTACTCACCTCATCAAGAGAACTTCGCTAAGTTAAAGTCAGGCGAGGTCGATATGCTTTCATCGGCTTGGTTACCATCTAGCATGGTATCTATAAGTCAGATGTAGAAGAGGTAGGGCCTCTGCTTGAGCTTGGTTTGCACTATGAGCCTTTTGCTCATTGGGGCGTGCCAGATTATGTTTCAGCGGAAGCAGTAAGCGAAGTCGGGGACCTGTTGAAGCCAGATGTGCTAGCTCGAATGAACAAAGACATTCAGGGCATCAACCCAGGAGCAGGCATTACTCGATTCTCTATCAAGATGATGGAAGAGTATGGTTTAAGTGAGGCGGGCTATCGCTTCCATACCGGTAGCGAAGAAGATTGCTTTGGTGCTTTCGAGCGTGCGGTTGCCAACAAAGAGTGGTTAGTGGTGCCGTTATGGAAGCCTCAATTTTGCATCACAAATACAAAATCCGCGAAGTGATAGAACCCAAAGGCTTGTTGGGTATTGTCGATAGGGCAGTATTGCTACTTCGTGAAGACAGATCTAAACAGTTCACCGCAGAGCAACTAGCCAAGTTAGATAGCCTGAGATTCTCCAATGAGATCATCGCTGAACTGGATTACAAGGTCTGCCGTGAAGGGCAGGAGTTAGACTTAGTTACCCGCCAGTGGCTCGATGCTCAATAACTGATAGAGTTTAAAGCGATCGAGAACCGAACGAACGCTTGATAGACAATTTTTCTGACTAATTAAGGCGTTTTATCTGGGGAAAAACAGTTTGTTTGGTCAAGCTAAGCGCCATAATCGGTCAACATAACGTCTACCGCCTTTTTTATACTTTGCGGCTTTCTATTTTTCTTCGCCAGATCAGCAAGGGAAACCTTGGTACCACCTGATTTTTTACCTTGCCTAAAGTTTCAACTGTATCCTGCAGCTTTCTGACTTTAGTGAGTAACATCCTTACGGTCTCACCGTTTTCACTGGTTAAAGTTACTATATTGTCTTCATTCACTTCTGAGACGGTTAGGTTGCCATGTTTCGAAGATTTAACCCTTGTTCCTACTAGGTTGGATATAGGTGAGGAACGGTCTGAGACATCACCTGACCTCAGTTTTGCAGCACTTATCGCTCGAATATTCCCAGTATTCTTAAACGAAATGATTACTGTGGAAGTGTTATAGTACTTAACCACTTCTGCATAGCCGTGGTTCTTTGTTTGAAATGAAGCACCTACCTGCATATCGGGTGGGGCGAGCTCTATTTTGGGTTTTGTCTGATTCATCTAAAGTCACTAGCCAAGCCAGTGGTTCCACGTCTTGTATTGCAACGAAAAAAGGAAAGAGAGGTGGTCATTCTCTTTCCTTTTGAAGTGAAGCCAATGTCTTTGGGGTTAGCCCAATAGCTCTTTAGCTTTAGTTACTACGTTGTTTACTGTGAAGCCAAACATCTGGAACAGTTCGCCAGCAGGTGCAGATTCACCGAACGTAGTCATACCTATGATACGACCATTGAAACCAACGTACTTGTACCAGAAGTCAGCGATACCCGCTTCAATAGCGATACGAGCCGTAACATCTGATGGTAGAACTGCTTCGCGGTAAGCAGCGTCTTGCTTATCGAACGCATCTGTTGATGGCATTGAAACAACGCGAACTTTCTTACCTTCTGCTGTTAGTTGTGCCGCTGCTTCTACTGCTAGCTCAACTTCAGAACCTGTAGCGATAAAGATAAGCTCTGGCTTGCCTTCACACTCTTTCAGGATGTAAGCACCACGCGCGATATTAGCAACCTGCTCTGCATCACGTGGTTGCTGTGCAAGGTTTTGACGAGAGAAGATCAGAGATGTAGGCGCATCTTTGCGTTCAATCGCCAACTTCCACGCTACTGCTGACTCAACTTGGTCACATGGACGCCATGTGCTCATATTTGGAGTTAGACGTAGAGACGCCATTTGCTCAACAGCTGGTGCGTAGGGCCATCTTCACCCAGACCGATAGAGTCGTGAGTGTATACTTGGATGTTCTGAACCTTCATCAGAGCAGCCATACGCATTGCGTTACGAGCGTATTCCATGAACATTAGGAAGGTTGCGCCGTATGCCACGAAACCTCCGTGTAGAGCGATGCCGTTCATGATCGTCGTCATACCAAACTCACGTACGCCATAATGGATGTAGTTGCCGGAGAAGTCGTTTGCCTCTAGAGACTTAGATCCTGACCACATGGTTAGGTTAGAAGGTGCTAGGTCAGCAGAGCCACCCATGAACTCTGGAAGGATTTGACCAAATGCTTCCAGAGCATTTTGAGAGGCTTTACGTGAGGCGATGTTTGCTGGGTTTGCTTGAAGGTCAGCAATGATTTGGTTTGCTTTCTCTTCCCACTGCGCTGGCAGTTCACCATTCAGGCGACGCTGCAGCTCGTCTGCTTCTTCAGGGTAAGCCGCTGCGTATTCTTCGAACTTCGCGTTCCAAGCGGTTTCTTTCGCTGCACCTGCCTCTTTTGCATCCCAATGTGCGTAGATGTCAGCAGGTACTTCGAATGGGCCGTGTGCCCAACCTAATGCTTCTTTAGTCGCTGCGATTTCATCGTGACCAAGAGGTGCACCGTGGCAGTCGTGAGAGCCTGATTTGTTTGGAGAACCGAAACCTATGATTGTTTTAGTACAGATCAGCGTTGGGCGAGGGTCTGCCTTCGCCGCAAGAATAGCAGCGTTGATTGCGTCGCTATCGTGACCATCAACCGCTGGAATTACATGCCAGCCGTACGCTTCAAAACGCTTAGGCGTATCGTCAGAGAACCAGCCTTCAACTTCACCATCGATAGAGATGCCATTGTCATCCCAAAATGCAATCAGTTTGCCTAGACCTAGCGTACCAGCAAGTGAACACGCTTCGTGAGAGATACCCTCCATCAGACAGCCATCGCCCATAAATACATAAGTGAAGTGGTCAACGATGTCATGGCCTTCTTTGTTGAACTGAGCTGCAAGTGCTTTCTCAGCAAGCGCCATACCAACAGCGTTAGTAATGCCTTGGCCTAGAGGGCCAGTTGTTGTTTCGATGCCCGGCGCGTATCCATACTCTGGGTGACCTGGAGTTTTAGAGTGGAGCTGACGGAAATTCTTAAGATCATCGATAGATAGCTCATAACCGCTTAGGTGAAGCAGAGAGTAGATCAGCATAGAGCCGTGGCCGTTTGAAAGTACAAAGCGGTCGCGGTCTGCCCAGTCTGGGTTCGCTGGGTTGTGGTTCAAGTGACCGCGCCAAAGAACTTCAGCGATGTCTGCCATGCCCATAGGCGCACCTGGGTGACCAGAGTTAGCTTGTTGCACACCGTCCATACTCAGTGCACGAATCGCATTGGCTAGATGTTTTTGTTCCATTTTTGGTTCTCGTTGTAATTATGACTTTGGATTCTGGAGTCATTTTCTGAGTGGGAAAATGACTCATTAATAGGTTTTTCTGGAGCGGGTGGGTCACAACTTCGCTTTGATCATCTCTTCTAGTTTGCCCTGATCAACAGCGAAATTACGGATGCCCTCTGCGACTTTCTCAACCGCCATTGCATCTAGGTTGTGCTCCCATAGGAACTCTGAGTGGGTCATTGGTGCGGGGCGCACTTTTGATGCTGCAACAGGTGCTAGTTTCTGAACTACTTCACCTTGTTGTTGCTCCAGTTCTTCAAGAAGTGCAGGGCCAATGGTTAGGCGATCACAGCCAGCTAGTTCTATGATTTCACCGATATTTCGGAAGCTTGCGCCCATAACAACAGTCTCGTAGCCGTGTTCTTTGTAGTAGTTGTAGATATCCGTTACAGAGATAACACCTGGGTCTTCTTGGGCATCAAAATCACGACCTTCTTTCGCCTTGTACCAGTCCATAATGCGGCCAACAAATGGTGAAATAAGGAACACGCCGGCTTCAGCACATGCGCGAGCCTGAGCAAATGAGAATAGGAGGGTTAGGTTGCATTGGATGCCTTCTTGCTCGAGTATCTCAGCGGCACGAATGCCTCCCAGGTTGAAGCAAGCTTGATAAGAATACGGTCGTTTGAAATACCGGCATCGTTGTACATTTTCACAAGCTGACGAGCCTTCGCAACACTGCCTTCTGTATCGTAAGAAAGTCGCGCATCAACTTCTGTTGATATGCGGCCTGGGATAGTCGCTAGGATCTCTTTACCAATGTTTACAGCAAGCATGTCACAAGTGTCTTGAATCTGCTGTGCTTTATCATCACTTTGACTTTTTGCGTATTCAATAGCTTGTTGGATCAATGGCTCATACTCTTCAATCTGAGCAGCTTTTAGTATCAGAGATGGGTTGGTGGTAGCGTCTTGTGGTTGATACTTTTTGATCGCATCAATTTCACCAGTATCTGCTACTACCGTTGTGAATTTACGCAGTTGTTCTAGTTTGTTGGTCATTATCTTGTTTCACTTATTCTTTTAGGCTGAGGTAAAGTTTGCTCAAACCATTAACTTTTCGGTTATAAATCAAGCAAATGATGGAATTTAGGGTCAAAAAAAGCCCTCGGAGCCGAGGGCATTGCTACAGGAGAGGTAGGTAGCTTAAGTCAGTATTTATTTAAGATAGCTCGAACTTCCGATTCATTTTCCGCCGCAATGATTGCGTCAATATCATCATCGTTTTGGAACAGTTCAGATAGTGCAACGATTGTTTGGATATGGCTGTCTGAATCCATTGCCGCCAACGTTACTGAGAAGAACACGTCGCCGTTGTCTTCTGACTCTAAATCTACGCCATTCTTAAAGACTGTGATTTGAAGAGCCGCTTCGTTAACACCATCCTCGGGACGAGCGTGTGGCATGGCGATTTTTGGTGCTAGCACATAGTAAGCGCCGATTTCTTTGTGTTTAACCTTGATGGCTTCTAAATATGACTGTTCAACTTTGCCCTGTTTAATCAGCTTTGAGCAGGTGATGTCTAGTGCATCGTTTACCGAAAGGTTTTCGTCGTTTGCGATTACGATGTTATCGCCAATTAGATTCATAATGCTCATGATACAATCCAACCCAGAATTAGACCTACTACACCGAAGTCAAAGTCGGCAAATGTTGTTGCTTCAAGACCAAGGCCACCTAGTACAGGAAGAAGCAGCATTGGTAGGAAAGAGATACATAGACCCTGTGCAAATGAACCAAGTACCGCACCGCGCAAGCCACCCATCGCGTTTCCGTATACGCCCGCTGCACCACCTACGAAGAAGTGAGGAACTACGCCCGCTACGATGATTGTCCAGTCGAACATACCCTGGATGCCCATTGCGACTAGACCTGCTGCAAATGAAGACAAGAATCCGATTAATACCGCATTCGGTGCTACTGGGAATACCATTGGACAGTCAAGAGCTGGACGTGCGCCTGGTACTAACTTATCCGAGATACCTTTGAATGCCGGTACGATTTCAGCAATAAGCATCTTCACACCTTGCAGTACGATGTATACACCACCGGCAAACGTGAGTGATTGCATGAATGTGAATACTACCCAGTTCTGGCCACCTGATACTGTTTCTACAAAATCACCACCGGCGATAATTGAGCCATCATGAAGAATAGGGCCATGGTCGTTGCTACCGCTACTGGCGTATCACGAAGGAACATAAGGCTCTTTGGAACATTGATGTCTTCAGTTGATTTAGACTTGTCACCGAATTTATCGCCGATAAAACCAGCCACTAGGTAAGAAAACGTTGAGAAGTGTCCCATTGCTAACTGGTCTGTACCCATTACTTTCTCAGTGTATTTCTGAGCGATAGCCGGCATGATAACCATTAGTGAACCAACAATTATTGAACCAAGTGCAACTAGAGCTGTGCCTTTGATACCCGCCGTCGACAGAATTACCGCTACGAGCATAGACATGAACATTGTGTGGTGACCGGTCAAGAAGATAAACTTAAGCGGAGTAATACGAGCGAGTACAATGTTTACAACGAATGAGAAGAACATGATCAATGCCATTTCGTAACCGAAGGCTTCTTGAGCAAGTGCAACGATTGCTTCATTGTTAGGAATAACACCACTCACCCCGAACGCTTCAGTAAATACGACTGAGAAGTGGTTTAATGCGCCAACTAGAGCGCCTGCACCAAAACCTAGGATCAAGAAACCCATTACGGTTTTAATTGTACCTTTCAGGATGGTAGAAACATCTGCTTTCTGTGCAATAAGACCAATGAAAGCAATTAAACCTACCATGATTGCTGGCTCTTTTAATAAGCCAAGCATAAATTCAAAGAAGTTAGCCATTATATTTTCCAACTATTTAGAATAGGTGTTTTATAAAGAAAAGGAGGGCATATCAATGCTGATGTATATTCATTTCAGCATTGATTTAATATATTTAAACTAAAGGATTTAATAATTAAGCAAGCTTTTTAAGTTGCTCTTCAATAGAAGCTTTATCAAAAATGTTTGCTAGGCTAACGATATTTTCTTTGCCTGCATCGGCAAGTTGGTTTGCAACATCAGTCGCTGCAACCCAGATGTCTGCTTTACTAGACGCTGCTGATGATAGATCTTCGTGGTCAACTTCAGCTTCTAGGCCAATTTTAGCGGCAACTTCTTTAACTGCCATTTCCATCATTAGTGAAGTACCAAGACCGTTACCGCAAACAACCATAATTTTTTTCATTTTCTTTTACTCGTAGGTTAATTATTGAGAGTTTTTATCTCTGTTATTGATGGTAGAGATAATAACTAAGAACTAAGAAAACAATAGAGATCTAGCTCACAAAGCAACTTTTACCTTGTGAGTTAGATCACAGGTTTGGGTGCCGAACAATAGAAGTTTGATACTGATCACGAACTAGTTATAGGGAAGAGAAATGTATATTTGATGTATATAGGAAGAAGATATAGAAAACTAAATAAACAGCGTGAATTTATTCGCCGTAGTTCTTTATCATATTCTTGAGCATTTTATTTACGTCTTTAGTCTTTTTACTTCTCTTGGTCAGAGAGTCTAATGACTTAGGTTTATTTTCAGCGTCATCATTATGGGGTTCGCTGTGTAATTGTGCGTAGGTTTCTTGGAATTTTTTGACTTTAGCCATCAGCATCCTGACTTCCTCACCATCCTCGCTCTCAAGCACAACGATGTTACTCGATTCAACTTTGACAATAGTTAATTGGCCGTGGCTCGCAGACATGATTTTGCTACCGACCATAGAAGACTGTGCAGGTACATTCCTATCTACTATGTCTCCTCTACGAAGCTTGGCAGCTGTCGTGGCTCGGATATTACCTGTATTTTGGAATGCAACTACAACAGTATGTGTATTGTAATACTCGATTACTGTCACAAGGCCATGCTTGTTGGTCTCAAACTGCATCCCTACTTGCATGTCTCGAGGTGCTTCCTGTTTCTTTGGTAACATTTACTACTATTTGCGCCTTAAATTAGTAACTACAGCAATTATACACAGTAGGTTTTGACATAGAAATCTTTGTCAGAAACGAATGTCTACTGCTTATCAAGTTCAATTAAGAGCCCTTTTTATATCATACAACGTAAACACAATGGCCTTAGCAAAGCTCCTGTAGAGTTTCGCTCGCTTTGTTGTGCGTAAGCCGATACATTGCCATGCTTATCAGCGAGCAAACAATAAGAGACGCGCATAGTGATTCATGAAAGAGCCGGACAGATGGTGGTGTTCCATACTTTAGTGGTGGCCGGTAGCTTTACCAAAGCCGCGAAAAGGCTCGATGTTTCAACCTCTTATGTCAGCAAGCAGCTTTCGCTTTTAGAAACTGAGCTCAATATTCAGCTTCTACAACGCACCACCCGAAGCTTGAGTTTGACTGAAGCGGGACAGCACTATTTCGAATACGCCGAGCAAGTGGTGAACGCCATCAAAGAGGCTCGCAGCACTATCGATACTGACCGCGATGATGTGGCTGGTCGAATCAAGATAGGTATTGCTCAATCCTTCGGTACCATGCACATCTTGCCAGCCATCGACCAATTGCGTGCCCTTTACCCAGACCTTCAGGTGGAGTTGAGTCTGTTCGACCATAAAGCCGATATGCTGGGAGAGGGGATAGACCTTTGGATCACCAACTATGAAGACCTGCCAGAGGGCTATGTAGCTCAGCGTTTGGCTGAATCTAAGTTCGTGGTGGCGGCTTCTCCAGATTACCTTACCCAGTATCAAGCACCAACCAAGCCAGAAGACTTAGAGCAACATAACTGTCTTGTGTATCGAAGCTTAGCTAGGGACTACAGTCGCTGGGCATTCACCAAAAAGGGTAAGTCGTTGACCGTTGGTGTTTCTGGTAACTATAAGGTAGATCTAGCAGAGGCGGTACGTGATGCTGCGGTTTCTGGTTGGGGCGTGGCCTATCTTGCCAGTTATCTGCTTACCGATGAATTTCAAAGAGGAAAGCTCATTCAATTGCTTCCTGATTGGAAAGCGAGCCAAACTATGCCTTTCTATGCGGTTTACCCAAAGCGTAAACACTTACCAAAAAAGATCAGCGCGGTTATCGACTTCTTTAAGCAGCATATTGGCAACCCTACATACTGGGATAAAGCCTTGCGCCCTTATGTGAAAATCTAGGTATATATTTTCCACATATAGGTAATCACTTTTCCAAATGGAAATAATGAACCTGTGAACCTCAATGAACACTGGACTTTAGCAAACGGTTGCGTAGTCGGGTTAACTAGCCTTTAACATCTGCAACTTGTGATGTAAGTCACTGTGATTAGAATGCGCGCCTTCATTACTAAGACTTTGAAGGCCACCCTCAATGAACTCGATACTTGGCGTTGTTGCCATATTTATTTTTGCCTACCTACTATCGACGGATCGAAAGAATATCAACCTTAGAACCGTGGGCCTTGCCTTTGGTTTGCAGATTACCTTCGCATTGCTTGTGCTTTATGTGCCTGCGGGTAAAGAAGCGCTGAATACCTTTACTCAAGGGGTTTCTAGTGTGATCGACTATGGCCAAGAGGGTATCGGATTCTTATTTGGTGACCTTGCCAAGGGTAAGGTTGGCTTCGTATTTGCCATCAATGTACTGGGCATCATTATCTTTTTCTCTGCACTTATCTCTGCCTTGTACCACATCGGCATCATGCCTAAGGTGATCAACACCCTAGGTGGAGGTCTACAGCGCTTGCTTGGCACCGGTCGTGCTGAATCTCTGTCTGCTACTGCCAACATCTTTGTGGGTATGGTGGAAGCACCTTTAGTGGTTAAGCCATACCTGAAGAACATGAGTGATTCGCAATTCTTCGCTGTGATGACCTGCGGTCTAGCATCGGTAGCTGGTGGCACCTTGGTGGGTTATGCCTCTCTCGGCGTGGACCTTAACTTCCTGATAGCAGCGGCATTTATGTCAGCGCCTGCAGGCCTTCTGATGGCAAAGATCATGATGCCCGCATCAGGCGATGAAAACTCAGCCCAAGAGATCACTTCAGTGGAACTGCCTCGTGCTACTAACGTGGTTGAAGCTCTAGCGGATGGCGCCATGT
Source organism: Vibrio ishigakensis (assembly GCA_000830475.1). Taxonomy (GTDB): domain Bacteria; phylum Pseudomonadota; class Gammaproteobacteria; order Enterobacterales; family Vibrionaceae; genus Vibrio; species Vibrio ishigakensis_A. The sequence continues at coordinate 105,258 of BBSC01000003.1, forward strand.
CTGGTCTGCGAATTGCAGTGGCTGTGGGCACGACTCTGGTTGCTTTTATCAGTGTGATAGCGCTTCTGAACGGCCTTCTGGGCAACCTAGGCGGACTGTTTGGCTTTGAGAACCTCAGCTTTGAGATGATTCTTGGCTATCTGTTCGCTCCTGTTGCTTACCTTATTGGTATCCCATGGAACGAAGCGCTAACGGCGGGGTCTCTAATTGGTAACAAGGTAGTGGTTAATGAGTTTGTGGCCTTTATTCAGATGATGCAGGTGCAAGACCAACTTAGCCCGCACTCTCTTGCCATTGTGACCTTTGCGCTGTGTGGTTTTGCCAATATCTCAACCATGGCAATGCTTATCGGCGGTCTAGGTAGTCTAGTGCCAGAGCGCAGAACCTTTATCTCAAAGATGGGCTTCAGAGCTATTGCTGCTGGCGTGTTGGCAAACCTAATGAGTGCATCCGTCGCAGGCATCATTCTTTCCCTGTAACCGCATTTTAAAAGAATAAGTGGCGCTCCCTGTCGTGAAGTATCAGGCTCAACGACGCGATAGGGAGCGCCCTTTTTTGTTTTTACCGCTATTAATTTCTGTCATATCAGATAGGCATGAAAGTCACTCTGTTTATTTACTCAGCAATGATAGATTTCGCCCTGAGGTAGAGAGCACCTCGTCGAAGTGTTGATTAACTCATTGTTAATCCTATTTACGCGCCCTTGAATTGGACAATCATCGGCGCTTTTTTATGCCTCAAACACATATCATTTATCAAAACCAATGATTGGTACTTATCTCTGTTGTTCCTTAGATTGGCTGTTTTTTAATCTAGAGTCTCTGACATGAAAAGAGTATTACCCCTAGTCTCTCTGCTTTGTATGCCGGCAATGGCACTCGCAGAAACTGACGCTAAGACTAAGGAGCAACAGGTAGCGCAGGAAGCGGTTAACCCATTGACCACAAGTTATTGGATACCAATCCAATACGAATTCAGTGAAGATGTAGGACCCAATGATGGCACCCGACACACCACTAACATCCAGCCAATTATCCCGTTTGAGATTTCTGAAGACTGGAACCTGATCACACGTACCATTATCCCTGTCATCTCTCAGTCTGATGTGACTGCTGATGGTGAGTCCGAAAGCGGTATCGGTGATATCAACGCGACCTTTTTCTTTTCACCTGATGAAGCTGTAGGTGGTCAATGGACCCATGGCTTTGGACCAACGGTCAACTTTGATTCTGCTTCGGATGAGGCTTTGGGTTCCGGTGAAACTGGTGTGGGCTTATCTTATGTGGGTTTTACCGTTCAAGGGCCTTGGACTGTGGGTTTTCTAGCTAGTCACACTTATTCGGTAGAAAAGGGCGTGGGTGATACCTACAGCACCACCTTTGTTCAGCCGTTTATCGATTACACCACTACTTGGGGCACTACTTTTGAGCTGACTTCTGAGACTTCCTATGAGTGGCAGGGTGATGAGTGGTCTGTTCCTGTTTCCCTAACGGCGTCGCAATATTTTCAGCTAGGCGATGTGCCTATGCTAGCGGGTGGTGGTATCAAATATTGGGCTGAATCAGGAGAGTATGACCCAGAGGGCGTTACGCTGAACCTGAATTTATACATCCTATTACCACGAAGCTAAACCAAAAAGCCCCATTAGCCGGTGATCGAGCTAATGGGGAAGGGAACCCAAGCTAACCCCCTATGCAGAGGTGTGAGTTCAAAGGCTTAATTGTATTCAGTCACTTTAGCCACGTATTCGTACATGTCTGAGCGGCCCATTTTGTTTTCAAAAAGTTCTACAGAGAAGTAAGTTGGGGCATCGCGATGAACCATTTTTGCAATGGTGTCGCTGATCTGTTGCACATCGATGTTGCTATAAACACGGAAAGAAACTGACTCGGTTAGGCCAAGATCTTCGGCTTCCTCTTTGGTTACATACACATCACGCATGTCATTTTGAACCTCGAGGATAGTGTCTGATGAGGTAAAGGTCGCTTCAGTAGCAAAGTAGACCTGAGAATCGGCAACTTCCTCAATCTGCTGCATTTGGTCAACGAAATTTTGGTCTTTTTCCATTGTCTTTGCACTCACGCCTTGAGCGAAAGCTAGGGTTGAACATACAGCTACAAGTGGAAGAACTTTCTTAGATAGTTTCATGGTTATGTCTCAAATTTATATGGTTAGGTGTGCCTGTTTAGACACTATTCAATGTTGTTTAAAGTGGCTTTAGTGCCGGTATCGGTTTGCTCTAAAAAGTCGTGTTGGCTGTCATAAACCATGCACCATTTTCAGCATTGCAATTGACGATATAGACGGCTTTCTTGCCACAACCTGCTACACCGATTTGATACTGAGGGACCTGTATTCTGTATAGGTCGATAGTCTTGCGGTTCAGTACTGTAGTGGTGACTGCATCACAGCTAAATTCAAACTTGCCGCGGTTTTGGGCAGCTTGAGTAGCGGTTATCTGATTGTCATTCAGGAAATCTTGGGTTGTGCTGCATCCCATTAGAGCAGTACTTGCCAATAAGCCCATCAATACGCATTTCATTTTCATTCTGATGATGCTCCTTAGTGCATCTCGGTTTTGTGTTCAGCCAAGATGGATTTCGCAAGCTCGATCTCGCTTTTATCTAGGTCGAGAACAATCAGGTATTTGTCGGCTTTGATGTCGCTTTCATATTTGATGATGCTGTCTTTAGGTACGCCTATGCTGGCTAGAGCACCGCCAAGAGCACCCGCACCACCGGTAACTGCAGCCCCTTCAATGGCACCGACTATGGTGGTAACCAGTGGGCCTGCTACGAACAGTGCGCCAAAGGTTGGGATCCAGAACATGCCAGAGCCTAGAAGTGCTCCCCATATTCCACCCCATAGAGCTCCTGCCTTTCCCCAAGATTTAACGCGATCACTGAGGTTGTAGAAGCCGGTAGCGTGTTCTTCGGTTTGGTAACCTTTACCTACGATAGAGAGATGATTGATATCGAATCCACCATTAACCAATTCGCTAACCGCTTTCTCTGCTTGTTTGTGCGTGTCGACCACTGCCACTATTTTGTCTGTTTTCATCACGACCTCTTACATCGCCAGTTCAACGTCTTTGGCAATCTTGGCCTTTTTCAGATACTTGATGATCGATCGCATCAGAGGCCAAGATGTCAGGATTGGTGATGCACTCTTCGACGATAGAATCGACTTCGACGTTTACTAGATCTTGCACCTGAATGATGTCCACTTGGCTATCTTGGCTGTTAACTGCGTACAGATAACCTACTGTTACAGGCATCACTTCTTCGCCTAGTTCCAGAAACTGACCACAGGTAATTTGGTCAACGTTTTGGGTGGTTTGGATGTCGGTCGTAGTCCCAGTATCAGCAAATGAGCTCGCACTCATGCAGGCTAAAAGTAGGGTGGACAAAGCGATAGATTTCTTCATTTTTTTCTCAAACTTTCGATGAATAGTTGTGGCTGTTTACACGAGGAAATTAACCCTTGCAGCAACCGCGGATTCACTAGCCTCCCTAAGCAAAATTACTTGTGTTGGGACGGCTGAGTGTTGATGGGAAGAAGTTTATGGAGAGAAGGGTAGAGATACATAAAACCGCGCTTATCTTGCTCTAACGGAAAAATAAACTGTTAACTATCAATAGCTTGATAGGAAATTTTTATGGTTATTTTTATTTTTATTATCTGAGCAGAATCGGCTTTAGATATGAATAAACCTAAACGAATCGGAAATAGACCCGCTTGGGGTAATGAGGCATTTGTTTGACGAAAAGTGAGTAAAGATTTCGGGAAACAATAGGTAAAAAATCCCCCGCAGACTGCGAGGGATGAGCTTTGTTGATTGCCGTTTTACTTACTTAACATGTACGAAGTTTGGCAAGATAGTTTGTGCTTCTTGAGCAACAAATTCTTTGCTCGGTGAGTAAGCACGGAAGTAAACAAACCAGTTTTCATTTGGACGGGTTTCAACCCAGTTTGCTTCGTTGACACCCTCAGGTTTTGTCGGTGAGAAATGGAAGGTGTAGTTGCCGTTCTCATCTTTCTTGGTGCCTGGGATGTTTGAACCCACATCAGCACGCTCGATGCTGTTGTCGATAATTGCGCGGTTCTCAACGTTGTAAACCGTGATGGTCCAGAACAGAGCCGCATAGTTAGCATCACCATCCAGAGTTAGGGTGTAGTGCTCGCTACCGTTTAGACCGTGACCGTCGTTATCACGATAGTTATCTAGGTAGATTTGACCCCAACCGCCGTTCTCGAAGCCGTGCATTGCAATATCGTTAGTTACCGCTTCATAGAACCATGCCGCACGACCATCTAGGTCGATACCAAAAGCGCGGTTTTGCTTCGGGGTAGAGGCTGTGGCGACCTCCCAGCTGTTGCCTTTCGGGCCGTAAGCTGACTGAGGCAAGCGCTCGGTCTTGTTGAAGTCGATGTTCTTTACCATGGCTTCACCCATAACAACCGCTTGCTCTAGGATCTCGGTTTGTCGTTGGTCAGGATTGAACGGCTGACTTTTCTCGATTCCAAGCGGGCGCAGCATGTCGTGCATCATGCGGTCGCGCTCTGCAACTGGCTCAGATTGGATAGCCTCGTCTAGGGTCTTCCAGAAATCCATGCCACGTGGGTGTTTAGCATCAAGACCCAGCGAAGGGAAGTTCACACCTTTATCACTCAGTGGCGTACCGTCAAGGTGAGTGATCTTTAGGTTCTCAAGGTCTTGCATACGTTGCTCTTCACTCTTCGCCATTAGACGTACACCGAAGAACACATAGTTGGTGTCCGATTCCAGTACAACAGCATCTTCAGGCAGGTTGTCTGGGGTTTCGCTACCAGAAGCCTTCACAACGTAAGTGCCAGGCTTAGTCATCTGAGAGATGCCAATCTGCCACATAGTGTGCACTGCACCGCGCAGTTCATCGGTTGGGATCTTGATAACAACCGGCTCTTTTTCAACATTGAACCAAGTGATCGCATACGGTGTTGAGGTGTTGTAGGTAAGGCCACCTAGCTTAGATTTATGAGACTCCACATAGGTGATCTGACCGTCTTCTGCGCCCATTTCTTCATATGCTGCTTTCCACGCATAGTTGGATACTAGTGGTACTGACCAGATGTAAGCCTGCGATGCGCGCTGATAGTCGATAGTATCGAAGATAGCCTGGGAGCTTTGCTCTGTCGGAATACCGTGAACAAAACTGTTTTCAAAGGTAAATTGACCAGAGCGTGTGGAAATGGTTTCTTGGTTTGGTTGATGCTCTGCGGTTGCACAACCGGCAAGTGTTAGAGCTGAAAGTAACATGAGTTTTTTCATAGGGTCACCATAGGGTTTATATGGAAAAGGAATCTTTAGTGCCTTTCTCGGTGGTCAAAAAAGGCGATGCCCGCCCCTGGGCATCGCTGGTGAGTCACCAAAGTGGAAAAGGCCTATTGGGATTAAAATTGGTAATTGAACTCGATACGGTGGTCACCGTCGGCAAAGTCGGTGTTTTCGGTCCAGTTAGCGAAGTAACGGATATTGGCGCGAGGCGTAAGTTGATAGCTGGCTGCAAACTCGTGGGCAAATACCGAGCTATCTCCCTCAAATCCAAAGTCCTTGAACGTAGATGAGCCAGAGATAGATCCATATACATAGGGTTGTAGTTCAGCCAGAAGTTGTCTGTTAGCTGCATCTTGCTGTACATCCCAGCGACATAGAAGGAGCCATGCAGGTTGTAGCGATCGCGAACTTGGTCAGCATCTAGGTCGCCACCGGTTCCAGGTACTAGCTCTTCTCCTGCAGCTACCCCAAGTCCAGCGAGTGGGTAGAAGTTAAACATACCCATTTTCGGTAGAGCTTGAATAAAGCTGTATGACGCAGAACCTTGGTTTGAGTCAAAATCCCACGAGACATCTACCTGACCACCGCGACCGTTGGTGAGGTCAACGGTGAAGTTTCGAAAGCGAATAGAGTCGATACTGTCATCGGCACCACGGCCATTCCAACCTACAGCCTCTCCTGCAAAGCCTTTTATCTCCAGAACGTTCATTCCCATACTGGTGTCACTGCCCGTGTCGTAGGTTTGACCCACCTTTACATTGATACCTTTGTCTGTGTACCCGAGACCGGCTTGGGTATAGACGGCGAGCGGATCAGACATATCTTGAACCTCGGACTCTTCAGCTGCTGCTGTCATCGGTAGAGTCATGGAGAATAGGGCTGTGCAGGTTAAGTTACGTAGGTATTTAGCCATTGGGTTCTCTAATTGTATTAAGCCCCTAAAGGGCGGGCGGAACTGATTTGTGGCCAATATATATAGGTTGTATGATTAAGAATATTTATATCGATTAAAGACAAGATTAAGCATTGCTTAACTACAAAGTGATGATTTATAGAGTGGGGTAGCAGTGAATATCGATAGAATTGACCTAAATCTTCTGAAGGTTTTTGTGGCTGTGTATCGGGAAAAAAGCCTAAGCCGTGCCAGTGAAAAGCTATTCGTGACAACTCCAGCGGTGAGTCAGAATATTAAGAAGTTGAAAGAGTCATTGGGCGAAGAGCTGTTTGTACTTTCGGGTCGAAGATTTGTTCCTACCCCTTATTCAGATGCCTTATATCAAAAGGTTTTTCCCTTACTTGATGGTCTTGCCTCCGCGCTAGAGGAGGGTAGACAGTTCGAACCCTCTAACATCAAAGAGAGCTTCAGAGTTGACCTCAATCCTCATATCTTGCCTTGGCTAACCCCTGCTTTGCTCAAAGGACTGATAGAGCAGAGCCCTAAATCAACTCTGGTCACCCATTCAATATCGTCCAGCACCTTAAGAGCGCTGTGTGATGATGAAATAGATATCGCCATCCATTTTGAAACCGACAAGCTTCCGAGTGAGATTGTGGCCCTGCCTTTGACTCGACTGCCTTTCGTGCTGGCAATGAGGGAGGACCATTGGCTTGAGAAATCTGAGATCAGCCTAGATGAGCTCAGCGAACTTCTTATTGCTCACATCGACTTAGCCTATTGGGACCCAAACAAGCGTTCTCGCCTAGAAGATAAAATGAGAACTCTAGGTAAGCCAATTCATGTAGCGATGCGCACCACCTCGGTTATGGGGTTATTGGATACCGTGGCAACGACCGACTTGGTTGCACCTTGCTTTGCTCCTGTAGCCAAGTCTTATCAAGGCAACTTAAAGCAGGTTCATGTTCCTGATGTTGAAGATATAGGGAGCATGGAGCTGTTCATCTTTATCCATCGCAAGAACCTAGAGTCTGCCAAGTACAAGTGTTTATTTCTTTGATAGAAGAGGCTTTTGAGGGATTGTCTCAAAGTGAATAAAAAAGCCTGAGTATCTCAGGCCATTTAGTTTAAACAGGTTCTGCTACTTTCCAGTCTTTTAGACCAAGTAGCTTCTCACCAAGGGGGGTGAGTTTCGCTTGTGGGTATTTCACCTGCTCCCAGTTTCTTGGATCACCCGGAAAGGCAAAGCCTCAGGCGCTAGTCGCTCTTTCCATGAGTTAACGCGCCATTCACGGATAGTGGTATTGTTTTCTTCGGCTGGCACCATAGAGATATACTGCGCCATACGCACTTGGTCAGACTGGTTTGGTCGAATACCATGTGGAAGCAGGCTGTTGAAGATAAGTAAATCTCCGGCCTTCATCTCGATAAAATCTACCTCGAAACCCTCAAGGTCTGGCACAAATGGGTCACGGTCAGCAGGCTGGGTTTCACGCCACGCTTCAAGCTGACGATAAAGCTCAGGCACACACTGAAAACCACCGGTTTCTTCATTGGTATCTGACAGGGCTAATACACCTTGAACGTTCACTGGTAGTGGGTCTAGTGAGGTGTCGGCATCCCAATGAACAAAGCCACTGAACTCACGCCCTGATTTATTTGGCGGATTAAGGTTGGCTCTGTCTATGGTCACCCACAATTCCTCTTGATCCCAGATATCTACAAAGGCGTTATACACATCTGGGTTTTGGCGGTTGTCCCACAGCACCTGGTTGTTATAGCACTCAACCATTCCGGAGTTATTCAATTCCACCATGGCATGGTCACGACGCTGGGCTTGATACCAGGTTTGTGAATCTTTCGGGTCCATTTCTTGGAATTCCCATAGGAAATCTTGAGAGCGCTTAACTGCCTCAGGGGAGATGATCTGCGGGATCACCAGATACCCATTGTGCTGCCAGAAGTCGAACTGCTCTTGGGTCAGTTTCTTCAGTGGCAGACTTTTACGGATGTCTTTTAGCTGAGCTGAGTTGATGTTTGAAACGCTGTTGTTTCCCGGTGCGTTGTCACCAAAGCCATATTTGTTCTTCATGAGATTTCCTTGTGTAGGGTGTTGGTGAGCCTTGGTCTTAGCCAGGCTCTTTGCTTTGGTCACATTCTGGCAACAAATAACATCCTCAAGTGATACAAAAACAGCAATTGATGATACTTTTCGGTCATTGAGTGGTTTTTAATGGGCGGCTAAGTATTAGGTTATGAAGGCGCAGTTTGAAAAGGTAGAGTATGCGGAGGATGGCTCGTGGCAGCTGCTTATCCGTAGATTAGAGTCAATTCCGTTTGAGTGGCACTTTCATCCTGAGTTCGAACTTACTCTAACCTTGAACAGTGCGGGTGAGCGCTACATTGGTGATACCATCTCCGAATATGGTGACTATGATTTGGTCCTGCTTGGCCCCAATATTCCCCACACTTGGCAGTCGAGAACTAGCTAGACTCTGGTTTGGAACAGCGCGTTTATGTGCTGTGGTTTGATATGCAATGGATTCAGGAAGTGGCTCGATTGTTTCCTGAGTGCCGTAGCGTTTTGCCCCTGTTAGAACAGGCTCAGCGAGGCATCGTCTTTTCCAAGGCGTTAGCGAAAGCCTCTCTACCTCTATTTGAATCCCTAGATTTAGCCAACCCTACACAGCGTCTCGCCCTGATGTTGCAGATCCTAGATGCGATAAGCAGTTCGGCTGAGTATGACTTTATTTCAGTGGAACAAGCACTTGGGAGCCACGATTCAGATAAGCGTGAACAACGCCAGCTTGGTGTGCTTTTAGAGGCGATTCATGACAACTATACGCAAGCTATCTCGTTGAATGAGTTGTCTCAAAAGGTTGGCATGAGTGAGAGCACTTTAGGGCGCTTTTTTAAGAAGATGATGGGGCAGAGCGTGAATGCGTACATTAACCAAGTGAGGCTAGGAAAGGCCTGCTCCTTGCTCATTCAAACCGACAAACCTATTTCTTTGGTGGCCGAGCTTTCAGGATTCAATAACCTTTCGAACTTTAATCGTCTGTTTTTAAAGTATAAACAGATGACGCCCAAGGAGTTTAGGGGCAGGTTTGTCGATGCGAACTAAAAAGCCTTTGTCATAGACAAAGGCTTTGATTGAGAGGTTAAAGGCTTATGCTTGGATCAGTTGACTCATCTCTTCCCGCACTTGGGGTACGGTCAGACCGACGATTATCTGAAAACTGTCTCCATTTCTTACTACATTCACAGCACCCTGCTGTTGGAAATACTCAGTAGGCTGAACCTGAGATGCATCTTTGACTTTCACGCGCAGTCGAGTTGCACAGTTGGTTAAAAGTTCGATGTTGCTTGCGCCACCCAGTCCTTGGATAAAGGCGTTTGCTTGGCTATCTTCTATAGCGCCATTTCCTGATTTAGCCGCTTTATAATCTGCTTTTGAAACCAGTTTAACTTCAGCATCATTGCGACCAGGGGTTTTAAGGTCGTATTTAAGAATGATGGCACGGAAGGTAAAGAAGTAGATTGCAGTGAAGGTTAGACCAAGAGCAATCTGAATCAGATAGGTGCCCATGTGGTTGGAACCAAGAGGTAGCCAGTTTTGGAAAACAAAGTCGATAAGACCTGTTTGGAAGTTACCTGAAACACCCAGCATGTATGCGATAGTCGCCATGGTCGCCGACAATACTGCATGCAAAGCAAACAGCGCAGGGGCGATAAATAGGAAGGTGAATTCAATCGGCTCAGTGATACCGGTCAGGATTGCAGTGATTGCTGCACCTAGTACCAGACCCAAGACCATCTTTTTCTTCTCTGGTTTTGCAGTTGAGTAGAGCGCAAGTGCAATACCTGTGCAACCAAACACCTTACCCATACCGGTAAGCATTAGACCACCTTGTGGGAACTGCTCTGTCAGTGGTGCGCTGTTTGCGGCGAAGTCTTGAATGTGTTGAATCCAGTAAGCAACTGTACCGCCATCGACCGCCACAGGACCGTAGAAAACTGGGCCATAAACGAAGTGATGTAGGCCGGTTGGGATCAATAAACGCTCAAGCAGTGTGAATGCCCAAACGCCAAATGCTCCTGCGTTTACCAAGAAGGTCTGTAGGCCGTTGATGCCATCTTGGATGGTTGGCCAAACAAAACAGGTGATAACAGCAATAGAGACCATGATAGGGAAACTGATGATGACAACTAATGGTGTGCCGTTAAAAACAGAAGCCCAGTCAGGCAGTTTATGGTCGAAGTATTTATTGTGCACCCACACAGAGATGCTCGCGATGACAATGGAGCCAAGAAGATTGGTGTCCAGTGTTAGGATTCCGCCAATTTCTGTTAGACCGCGCTCACCCGCCACATAGTTAACGCCTAGATCTGCTCCCCAAAATTGTAGGATGCCACCTACTACATAGTTGAAGGTGATATAAGAAACGAGAGTAGCCAGAACAGCTCGACCAGAAGCCGATTTTGCTAGGGCAATAGGCAGACCGAGTGCAAACACTAGCGACATGTTTTTGAACACGGCTAGGGATGCCTGTAGCAAGATAGTCGAGATGCTATGCCAGGTCGAGCCCTCGACAGCCCAAGGGAAAAGGTCTTGGTTGAGTAGCATTACGGTAAAGCCGAGGAGCATACCTGCGCAGGGAAGAGCAAAACAGGAACGAACATGGCCGCTCCAAATCTTTGTATCATGTCTTTCATAGTGACCCCAATAAAGGCCACTTAGATAGAGAAGACTCCATCTAAGTGGTTGTTTCAGTTATTAAAAAAATTGTGGTAGGTAGATTTTATTTTCTTCTAATAGCTCATCGACGATGGCTTTTGCTGTAGGGATATTGATAACGGTACGGTTGAGGGTTAGAGCATTTATAAGTTTTTGTTTGTTACCTTCGTACCATGCGTCAACGACCAGCTTTTCATAGCCGAGTTGGCTCTCAATCATGGCCTTTTGGAATGTTGGAATTTGTCCAACAGAGAAGGCTTTAGGTCCGTCGTTGGTTAGAGCACAAGGTACTTCTACCATGGCGTCATTCTGCAGGTTTTCGATGATGCCGTTGTTCTGCACTATGACCAGATAGGTATCACCCATGTTGTAAGCCAGTGATGCAGCAACACGCACCATATAGCGGCCATGGATGTCGGCATGCAGTTCTTCATTCGCGGTGGTACCCGCATCGATAATGCGTTGGTTTAGTTCGAATACACGCTTCTCACGACCATTGATTACCTGACGGGCACGAGTGTTGTTGATGTCCTCTTTCGCTACCATCTTTTCAGGGTACAAGTAGTACTGCAGGTAGGTGTTAGGTAGATATTCTGGGTTATCTGCCAACATGGTTTGCATGTTTTTGAAGGTCGCCTGCCAAGATGGATCGTCTGCAATCTCAGGTCGATAGCACTAATACCCTGATTCAAAATGATATTTTTAATCTCGTCAGTAAGGTCTTGGCCTTGCTTGTTTTTGATCTTGGTAAACCAGCCGTAGTGGTTAAGACCGAAGTACTCCGGAACCAGATCCCAAAACTCGCATCCTAGTAAGTTTGCATAGCTCACCATGATAGCGGCTGGCATATCACAGATGTTTAAGATGCGTTTATCTTCAGGAAACTCTCTATTCAAAGCCTCTGCAACTATGGCTGCAGGGTTGGTGTAGTTAAGGATCCATGCTTCAGGGCTGTAACAACGAATCTCGTTGATCAGCTGGATCATATCTCCGATCGATCTCAGGCCATAAGCCATACCGCCAGCACCACACGTCTCCTGACCTACACATCCATGAGATAGCGGTATTTGCTCATCTCGTTCGCGTGCTTGTAAGCCACCAGTGCGAATTTGAATAAAGAAGAAGTCTGAGCCAGAGAATGCCGTTTCTTTATCCGTGGTGTAGATGAACTCTTCAACCTCTGGATAGTGTTCTCTGAACAGGATCTCAGTAGCTTTCGCATTCGACTCTTGGCGCTCAGCGTCAATGTCATAGAACACAACGCGTTTTAGTGGAAAGGTCTCTTTTTCTGCGATTAGGCTGTTCATCATGCTAGAGTATAGGTACTGCCGGCACCTACTACGGTTAGATTTTGTTTTTTCATCTTTGATATCCCAATGTGTATCTGATGGGATAAAAGTATCTTAAAAGTATTATCGCAAGCAATACATTTGAGATACTTTAGTTGTTTCGTATTACAGGGATCACGGTAAAAACAAAGAAAAGTACTATTAATGTACTATTTGTCACGTTTTGTGCGTAGCATGTCTCCGTCATAGAGGAGTAACCATGAATAAGCCAAGATACTTGCAGATTGCTGATACTTTGATTGAGAGAATCAGTAGTGGAGAGCTGCCAGCAGGTTCAATGTTGCCTACCGAGGGAGAGCTTCAACAGGAGTTTGATGTCAGTCGAGTCACCATCAGAAAGGCGATGCAAAAGCTGGTGGAAAAGGACTTGCTATTCAGGCAGCGTGGCAGTGGTACCTACGTAAAAGCGCCTAAGGCCCAACATAATGCTTTGCAGCTGAGTGGCTTTGTTGAAGAGGTCTCAGCACAAGGTAAAACACCGAGCTCTAAGATCATTACCTTTGAGTTGATTGAGTGTGATGAGTTGGTGGCAGAAAAGCTTGAACTGGATTTGGGCGAAGAGGTTTATTCTATACGCCGTTTGAGACTTATCGATGATGAGCCCGAAGTTTTGGAACACACGTTTTTGCCTGTAGCCTTGTTTCCAGACCTCAGCATCAGTGCGATGCGAAGCTCTAAGTATGACTATATCGAGAAAACAAAAGGACTTCAGATTAAGCTATCTCGACAATCGATTAAGCCGCAGATTTTAGATATAGCCACCGCAAACGAACTCAATATTGAGGTATCGCAACCTGTTATTAGGGTTGATTCTGTAGGTGAGCTTGCTAGCGGTGAGGTGTTCGAATACACCATTCACTATTTCAGAGTGAACCAATACAGCTTTGACTACATCGCCTACCGATAAGGAAATTACAGATCCGCTTGCCTCCTGTTGAGGCAAGTGTACTTCTAGTTCACTCAATTAATACTCCATTCTTTAAACTGTTATTAAAGGTTAATGAAGACTGGAGTGAGCACTGTCTGATTTGATACTAAAAGGTATCGACACAATTTTTGTGACAATCAATCTCGCTGATGGCCACTAATCAAGGAAAGACGAGTTTATTATGATGTTTTTCCGAACATGGCACCGCCGCAGTCAGACCAAGAGACAGAGCATGAACAAGAATAAGATCAGTAAGACTAAGCTCCACTTTGTGGTTGTGGCTCTCTCCGGTTTGCTGGTGGCTTGCAGTTCTGCCCCTGAGCGCAATGTCTCTATGGACTCTCAGTTTATTCACCCGCTAGGTGTTGAAGGCTTGAGGGTGTGGGATGGCGTGAGTACCAATATCACTAGTTATGACCCTAGTTCAGGCTTTGCAAAAATGGCCGAGGATAAACCTGAGGGAGAGGCATTCAATTACCTAGCGCTTTCAGGTGGTGGTGTCGATGGCGCCTTCTCTGCGGGTGTTCTGAATGCATGGAGCGAGAGCGGTGAAAGACCGGAGTTTGATGTAGTGACTGGTGTTTCCACCGGTGCACTGGTCTCGGTGTTTGCCTACCTAGGTGAAGACTATGATGATGAACTTAAGAACTACTATACCGCCACGCCTCTTGAAGAGATGTTTCGTCTTAACTCCATATTCTCAATGTTTTCGCAGAGAGCCCTGCTGGACACACAAGGCTTTGAGGGTAAGGTTCGTGATGTCATTACCGATGAGATGATGCAAAAGCTCGCCGAAGAGCGGAGCAAAGGCCGAGTCTTATTGGTGGGTACTACTAACCTAGATAACGAGAAGATGGCTATTTGGGACATCGGCAAGATAGCGCAGGTGGGTACTGACGATGCGCGTACCCTTATCCAAGAGGTGATTATTGCCAGTAGCACGATTCCTGGCGCCTTTCCTGCCAAGCTAATTACCATAGATGACGGTGTGTATTCTTATGATGAGATGCACGTTGACGGCGGTGTCTCAAGACAAGTATTTCTGGTGCCTCAGTGGCTCGTCATGACATACCAAATTTTGGACGTGAGCAGAATATCTACGTGATTCGCAATAGTCGTCTGAAGCCTACCTATCAACCGGTTCCTTATGAGTTTGCGGATATATCTTCTCGCTCATTGTCAGCACTTATTCGTAATCAAGGGGTAGGAGATGTGGAGTTTCTGTATCACTTCTCACAAGAGCATGAGTTTAACTTCAAACTGGCTTACATAGACTCGGATTTTGAGGCAAACCGAGAGCAGTCAGAGGAAGCGTACATGCAAGATCTTTACAAGCATGGCTATCAGTTGAGCTTGAGCATAAGCTTTGGACTGAGGTTCCACCTAGCGTGGAATAATAGCTGTTAGTTTTTTCCTAATAATCAATTAGATAAACCTAGGCTTCTACGAACTGACTAATGGCGTATGCTTAAGCCACTAAGCATCAGGAGCTAAGCATGCAATACAAAACCACTTCCTATGACTCTCTTATTAAAGAGTTCAAACAGCGCAAGTTTACCCTCAATGACATCAAAAGCTTCGTGTACAAGGTGTTCGCAATGTACGAGCGCGCAACGGTAGGGAGAGAGCTTGTCCCAGCTGAGGCGTTTTCGGAGCTAGTAGCCAGTGATATCCATGTGGACTTTCCTGATTACAAGATCCGCTCTCGCGAGGAGTTTTTGGAATGGCATCGTTGGATTCACGGCTTGTTGCTTTCCGATGACCATGACATAGATAAGCTAGAGGTGCTTTTACTGGCCAATGGTAAGTATGAGGTGAGATTTAAGGTTCGCTGGCGTGGTGAGTTTAAAGACGGCACCTATACTGACCTGAAACTTGAACAGCGATGGATACTGCGTGAAGAAGAGCAGTTCGAGCATCCAGTAATTGAGCGTTATATCGCGGCTATCGATGACCTTATGCCAGGTATGACAGCGGCAGAAGCTGACTCTGAATAAAACAAAACCCCAGGCTTTTGGCTCTGGGGCTTGCTCCAACCGACGTTGTTATAGTTATTCTTCAAAACTGAACAGGCTTTTAGTTACTGTATGACAAGTAACGTATTGATAAGTAGAGGAAAAGTAAGACTTTGGTCAGGAATGAAGAAAGTGTCTGCTAGAGCGAGCTATGTGAGTTAGAGCGTTTGAAATGCTCGAATTGAGCTTAAAATAAAGCCCCAACTGATTTGCATCAGCTGGGGCCTATTCTCTTTCGCAGCAATCCGGCTACTAAAAGTGCTCCCTGCATCTTTCCTTGATAGTGGTTAAAATCCGTTAACCCAGTTCCATGTCGTCGCCATCCTAGCGGTGTCCATTCTAGCCTGTCATCCTGACGGGCGAACTCTATCCTAGAGCGTCACTTCCTTGCTGATAACTAATCCTAAGTTATCAAATCTTCATCCTGAAGATACCTAATCCGTTAGGGTTTGTTCCTTTTCCTGCCAACATCCTGTCGACATGGTTAGTATCTTCTTTCTGGTGCTTTAGAACAATCATGTATGGCGTATTTTTAGCGGTTTACATCTGAACAAAATATGACAACTCCAATAGAAACAGTATCTTACAGCCTGGAATTCATGGCTATTATGAAACTTTAGTCAGATCGCTGACTTGTTTGTGAGAGATCTCTTACAAAGGCTCGGAAGATCGTCTCAAAGTACCATTCTACTTCAAGGTGATAATTGGTTATTCCATCTCTAACAGGGTTTCAGAGAGCAGTTCTCGTAGCCAAGTTAGCTTAGGATTCTGTCGATTAATGTTGGAGTAATAGAGGGAAATCTCTCCTCCAGGGTCGGTATTTCCTCAGGTAGAGGACGCATAGTCATCTCTTCAGGCAGAGCTGACCTAACCAGAGTAGATGCTGGCATGATGGCGTTTTCGTGTTTGATGGCTTCGAGACAAGTAATTAGTTGATCGCTGCGGAAGACAACCTGTGAGCTTAACTGCGCCTGAGCCAACACTCGCTCGATAAAGCTGGTTCGGTCAGCAAAGTCTGGCATAAGCATTAACACAATATTCTGTTGTGATAGAGCATCTACGGTTATTTCTGTTTGGGCAAATTCTGAATCGGCCAAGCAGCACACCCCGTATTTTGCTTTGCATATGGTTCATTACGCACCTTTATCGAGGTGTCCAGAATAGAGAAGTTAACCCCAATATCCACCTGACCTTGCTGAAGTTTGGCTTCGGTGTCCCATGTCCAGTTGATCAGTTTTAGTTCCGCCAAAGGTGCCTGAGCACGGAGTTTGGGATAGAGACGCTTCATTATCGGTTGAAGAAATGAGGAATTGACCGCTACTGTGATATCCCCTTGATAGGTATTTGGTTGAACTCCCAGAAGGGATTAAACATACCATCAATAGCCTCAAACACGACCGGGAGTTGTATTAGAACGGCTTCACACTTCGGGGTTGGACTCAGGCCGTGAGCCTTGCGCACGAACATCTCATCCTCAAACAGTTCACGCAGTTTTTTCAGAGCCTTACTAATTGTTGATTGCCCTACAAACATACGCTCGGCGGTTCGGCGAGTGTTCCTTTCCTCTCCCAGCACTTTGAGGATCTTGAGCAAGTTAAGGTCAATTTTGGCGATTTCTTCGTAATTCATCGGCTCATGATATTCCACTTTAGAATATCTAGATATTAGATATTTCATTATTCAGCTTCAAGGGAATAACTTAAATTGTGCCGCAAATTAACTTTTTGAAATATTTGACTCTTCTGGAGGAGAACGGTTGAAAAAGGTGCTTTTAGCCTTATCGATAGCCGCACTTATTTCGTGCGTGGTTTTTTCTGCTTGATATGGCATTCACCTCAAATAGGGCCTAATTAAATCAATGTCTTAACGCTAAAGACTTGAGGGCTCATCAAGTTTCACTTTGGAGTGCTGATGGATTCGCTCCTTGTCCAATTTGGCTCTGGCGTTTGAAGGGTTTATTTCCTTGTCCCTTCCCGTCGCTATAGATGCCTTTACGCGAGTTCTACGGACGGTTAGCTCGCGTTTTTTATTCCTAGTTAGGTCCAAATGTTTAAGAAAACAGTTATCGCTAGTGCTTTGGTTTTAGGTTTGTCGGCATGTGCGCCCAAGGCTCCGTCCCCCCAACAAGAAGTAGATTTTCTGGCTAGTTCCCTAGATATGAACTTTGAGATAGTCACCAATCATGGTAACAACCAGGGTGTTGAGTGCGGCGAACTCGGAGCAGACTATGCGGCCTGCAATAGAATCAATCTAGTATTGACTAATCTAGGTCGAGATATCGACATTAAAGAATGGCAGATTTATTTCCACAGTATACGCCCTATCCTCTCTTCAGATAATGATGCCTTCAAAGTCACTCATATCACAGGTGACCTGCATAAGATTGAACCTACCGAAAAATTTACCGGTTTCGAGCAACAGAAAACCTTTGAAATTCCTTTAGTTGCCGAATCTTGGTATGCCACTTATACCGACTTTATGCCAAGAGCATTCATCACTGCGCCTAATGCCGAAGCGCGCAATGTAGAGTCCACTAATACCGAGGACTCGAGCGAGTTTGTTGAGGGTTTGTCGGGCAAGCAGGTTTACTTTTCAGAGCTCGATAACAATGAAAGAGCAACCGCAAGCAGTCGCTTTGAGAAACACAAAAACACACAACACCTTGATGTAGCCAAGGAGATATTACCAACACCTAAGAGTGTTGAAGTAACTGGCGGTAAGTTGAGCCTAGAAACAGGTATTGATCTATCAAGTCTGCCTCTCGCGAAAGCCTCTCGTCAGGCACTTGTTGGTCAATTTGAGCTTCTGGGGGTAGAGGTCAGCAATTCTGGTATCCCTGTGAAGGTGCGCTTTGACTCTCGCTCACAAGTAGAGAGTGCGGAAGGATATCGTTTAGAAATCACAGAGGATGAAATCTCAATAGAGGCGCACAATGATACCGGTGTCTTCTATGCTCTGCAGTCAGTGCTTAGCTTGATTGACCCTATGAGTTCGCACGCCATCCCGACAATGAAGGTTATCGACCACCCACGCATGGAATATCGCGGTTATATGGTGGATGTGGCGCGCAACTTCCATTCAAAAGAGTCTATCTTGAAAACACTGGATCAGATGTCAGCCATTAAGATGAATACACTCCATCTGCATCTCAGTGAAGATGAAGGTTGGCGACTTGAGATCCCTGGTCTTCCTGAGTTGACTGAAGTGGGTGGCAATCGCTGTTTCGACCCTAGTGAGCGTACGTGCTTGCTACCGCAGCTAGGCTCGGGAGCAGACAGCAATAACTTTGGATCAGGCTATTTTAGTCGAGAAGACTATATCGAGATTCTAAAGTACGCTAAGCTCGCCATATCGAGGTAATCCCTGAGATTGACATGCCAGCTCACTCGCGAGCGGCTGTTGTATCTATGGAAGCAAGATATCAGCACTATATGGAGCAGGGTGAACAAGAAAAAGCGGAAGAATATCGACTGATAGATCCACAGGATTTATCCAATGTCACTACGGTTCAGTTTTACGATCGTCAGAGCTTTATCAACCCTTGCTTGACCTCATCAAAGCGCTTTGTGGCTAAGGTTATCTCTGAGGTGAAAGCCATGCATCAAGAAGCGGACATGCCTCTCAACGCTTGGCATTACGGCGGTGATGAAGCCAAAAACATTAAGTTGGGGTCGGGTTTCCAAGACCAATCAGAAGCATCGCTTGAGGGTAAAGGTAGCATCGACCTATCTAAGGAAAATAAACCTTATGAGCTCTCTCCTC
Source organism: Vibrio ishigakensis (assembly GCA_000830475.1). Classification (GTDB taxonomy): domain Bacteria; phylum Pseudomonadota; class Gammaproteobacteria; order Enterobacterales; family Vibrionaceae; genus Vibrio; species Vibrio ishigakensis_A. The sequence goes on from BBSC01000003.1 coordinate 124,262, forward strand.
GATGCGTGGATATGATGCAGGCAGAGGGTATTTCTGATGCTAACGGTCTACTCACTTACTTTTCAGGAGAGGTATCTGAGATTGTTGAAGCTAACCATATCCCTACCTTCCAGATTTGGTCAGATGGCTTGAAATACAACAAGGGCAGTGAAGAGTTTGCCACCGAAAATGTACGGGTGAACCTGTGGGATACCGTTGCTTGGGGCGCGCCAGCAAAGGCTAACCAATTGGTGAACGATGGCTACGAGCTAGTTTTGTCGAACCCTGACTTTGTCTACTTTGATATGCCTTATGAAGTAGATAAACACGAGCGCGGATACTATTGGGCGACTCGAGCTACCGATACCAAGAAAGCCTTCACATTTGTGCCAGAAAACCTAGCCCAGAACGCAGAACTTACCGTTGATCGTGAAGGCAAAAAGTACGTTGCGAACTCCCCAGATGCAGCCGAACCAAGGGTATATGGCATATCAGCGGCGCTTTGGTCAGAGACTATCCGCACCGACGATCAATACGAATATATGACCTTCCCACGTCTGTTTGCGGTTGCAGAGAGAAGCTGGAATACAGGAGATTGGGAACAGGAGTATGAGGCCAATGCTGAATATTCCTCATCAACCAAACATACTGATTTGGAAGCGCTAAACCAAGATTGGAGTCGATTTGCCAATATCTTGGGTCAGCGAGAACTGGCCAAGCCGAACTGCGAGACCTTCACTTTAGATTGCCCGTACCGGGTGCCGAGGTTGAGGAAGGCAAGCTGGTCATGAACGTGTCTTATCCGGGTATCGCGATGGAGTATTCAACCAATATGGGTGAAAGCTGGCAGACCTACTTTGATGAGAAAAAGCCTGAGGTTAGCGGAGTCGTTCTTATCCGCAGTGTTTCTCCTTCGGGACAAAGAAGCAGTCGCGTGACCCTAATAGCCGCTAAATAAAAACCAAGCCTCATTCCTTGAATGGGGCTTTATCATTTTTAAGCTGATAGCTGATAGCTGATAGCTGATAGCTGATAGCTCAAATCGCAGACAAAATAAAATCTGACAAGGCGAACCTAATCGAAGTGGAAGTCTATTCTCGATGGAGGGTAAGGGTTTCAAACTGCAGACAAAATAAAACCTGACAAGGCGAACCTAATCGAAGTGGAAGTCTATTCTCGATGGAGGGTAAGGGTTTCATAAACTACGGACAAAATAAAACCCCACCAGGCGAACCTGATGGGGTCTATTCTCTTTCGCAGCAATCCGGCTACTAAAAGTGCTCCCTGCATCTTTCCTTGATAGTGGTTAAAATCCGTTAACCTAGTTCCATGTCGTCGCCATCCTAGCGGTGTCCATCCTAGCCTGTCATCCTGACGGGCGAACTCTATCCTAGAGCGTCACTTCCTTGCTGATAACCGAATCCTTAGTTATCAAATCTTCTTCCTGAAGATACCTAATCCGTTAGGGTTTGTTCCTTTTCCTGCCAACTTCCTGTCGACATGGTTAGTATCGTCTTTAAAGCGGGCTGTAACAATCATGTATGGCGTATTTTTATCTGTTTACTTATGAATCAAAAATAACTTATTCAATAAAAACAATGGCTTATTTTATATTTAGAGAAATTGCCATGAAATATCTGTCAGATCGCTGACTTCTTTGTAAGAGATCTCTCACAAGAGCTAGGGAGGATCGTCCCGATGATCAAATAAGTGCAAATTTGCATGCCTGTCGATCTTAATAGGCTGCTCTGTTTGCTATATTGAAGCCTGTTCTCTCAAGGTACGGAAGAAAATGAAGTTAGGAATCATTGGGTTAGGCGATATCGCGCAGAAAGCGTATCTCCCTTATATCACCCAATTAGCAGGCGTAGAGCTTGTATTTAACACTCGATCTTCAGAGGTGATGAAGTCACTGGCACAGCAGTATCGAATCTCTGAAGTTTGCTCGGACTACCGAGAGCTACTTAAGTCTGGTGTCGACGCAGTTATGATACATGCCGCAACTTCTGCGCACGTTCAATTGGCAAAGTTCTTTCTAGAAAAAGGTGTCCCAACCTTTGTCGATAAGCCTTTGGCCGACAACGCTGATGATGTGGATGCGCTTTACGAACTGGCGATTAGCAAAGGCGTCCCTCTGTATGTGGGCTTTAATCGCCGCCATATTCCCCTTTACAACCAGCATGTAACTGAACTGGCTAACGGTAAGGTTGGGGATCTCCTGTCTCTTCGATGGGAGAAGCATAGGTTCGATCTTCCCGGCGATATTCGCACCTTCATTTTTGACGACTTTATTCATCCCCTAGATAGCATCAACCTCAATGCACAATCGAGTCTAGAAGGCGTTGAAATCTTTACCCAAAAGGTGGGTGATAAGCTGGGTCGAATCGATGTGCAATGGCAGACGGGCAACACCTTGTTGCAAGCGAGCATGAATCGTCAATTTGGTATTACCCGAGAAACCGTGTCTGCCTGTTATCAAAATCACGCCTATGAGTTTGATTCTTTCGTCTCTGGTAAATACTTGCAGAACAATTCAGTTCAGCAATTAAACCTTAAGGATTGGACGCCTATGTTAGCGAGCAAGGGCTTTCACTCAATGATGACGGATTGGCTACAAGTTGTTGATTCTAATCACATAGATTCATCTGTGATCGAGCGAAATATTGCTAGTCACCGATTAGCGGATAATATTTGTCGTAGGCTGGAAGCCGCACTCGAATAATAATGCGAACTGCAAAGGATTGATTTCGTGACCATAAAAACCAAACTTAGGCTCCTACTTGGGACGCTGTTCTTCTTTTCCATTGCCAATATTGGCTTTGTATATGTGCTCGAATCTCGCAGTGAAAATAAGCTGCAGTGGGTAGTGCATACTAATCAGGTTCTGCAGAAATCTGGAGAACTGCTAAACGCTATCTCAGATACAGAAACGGGACAGAGGGGTTACCTGCTTACAGGGCAAAACTACTATCTAGAACCTTATTTCCGCTCTCGCGATGAGATTAAGAAGATCTGGGCAGAGCTCAAGTCACTCACTTCAGATAACCCCGGTCAGCAAGAGCTTCTAGATGAGCTGATTGTCGATATTGATTACAAGCTAGAAGAACTGGCTCAAACCATAGAGATGTATAACATCGAGCCGTCTCAGGCCCTTGCTGTGGTTCGTTCCAACGCGGGTAAGCAGTATATGGACAACATTCGCGCTTACCTTTCTTCCTTTGATGGTGAAGAGAAACGACTGCTCGAACAGCGTAATGGCGACTACCGCGAGGCCCGGGCTTATATCACTATGATGATAGTCATCGAGGGCTTGATCATGGTCTTCCTTGCTCTGTTTACTTTGATCACCATTAACCGTGCTTTGTTTAGCCCACTCACCAAGTTGGTGGATGCGACGCAGAAGGTGGAGCAAGGTAAGCGACAGGACGTAGTGGACTACCTACCGAAGGATGAGATTGGCTATTTGATGGGGCGCTTCTATAAAATGAGTGAGAGCGTGCATCGTAGACATGAAGATCTGCATATCAAGGCTCATACCGATGAGCTGACTAAGGTGAAGAACCGCATTACCCTGTATACCGATATTGAAAACGCTATAGAGGTGAGTCAGGCGGAAGGAAAGTACGTTGGCCTCTGTTTTATCGATATGGATGGCTTTAAGCAGATCAACGACGAGCTTGGGCATGAGTATGGGGATGTCTTGCTTCAGACCGTCGCCCTGAGATTAAAATCTCTGCTTCGTGCTACCGATGAGGTTTATCGTTTTGGCGGTGATGAGTTTGTTGTATTACTGCAGTCTGTGCGCTCAGCGAAGGATGTCGAAAAGGTAGTACAAAACCTAGTCGAGAGCATTCGTGAGCCAATCTTGTACAAAGGGCATCAACTCCAGGTTAGGTTCAGTACCGGTGTCTCTGTAGCACCGAGAGACACTGTCGATGCCCTGCAACTCGTAGATAATGCAGACAAGGCTATGTACCGCTCAAAGCAGTCTAAACAGGGCAAAGTTGAACACTTTGTGCTAGAGCAAGCTTAGTCTCAGTTAATCTAACTACACTAAACAGGCTCGGAGTCATATTCGAGCCTGTTTTGGTTAAGGAAAAGAATCGCTATGGAAAGTCCTAAAAGACCTATCAACGCCCATTCCAATTATCACGCTCACGTCTACTTTGATGCAGATCGCCTAGATTTCGCCACTAAACTCTGCCATCAAGCGGGAGATAAGTTTGGCTTACAGATAGGGCGAGTGCACCAAAGAAACGTAGGACCCCATACCAAATGGAGCTGTCAGCTTATCTTCACCAAAGACGATTTTGACGCTGTGATCCCTTGGCTAGATAGTGAAAGAGATGGCTTATCTGTGCTGGTGCATGGCGTAACCGGTGATGATCTTAAGGATCATACCGAACACGCCTATTGGCTAGGAGATGCAATTGAACTAGATTTAAGCCGTTTCTAGCGTTTGTTTGCCCTTCTACTGAGTTAGGCACTTTTCATGTAGAACCACTACACCTAAAAGTACCTGCCTTGTATAAATACCCAACAATTCGCTACAAAAACAAACTCAAATGGTCAATAGACCCTAGTTTTTAGGCTCGAAATACCAGATATCTTGCAGGCTAGGCCAACCCCATGCATTGATACTCACCCCCTTGAAGATCTCTTCAAACTGAATTGTCTGGGTGTGATGAAAAAGTGGCAATAGCTTGAACGATGAGATCAGGCTGGTGGAGATAGACTCTAGCCCTTTAAGGTATTCCGGATAGCTTTTGTGCGCGCGCAGGTTATCTAATTCCTCAAGTATCCATACCTTTTCTTGTTCGGTTAAGCTTGCCAACAATAAGGGGTCTGAGCTCATCCAGCTGAAAATAGAAGAAGGGCGATTGTCATCAAAGTTAAGGCTGGTTAGCAGCAGATCATCTTTAAGCTCACCTGATTCAACCAATTGATACAACTCAGCGTGAGAGAACTCATTTATCGTACATCGGGTGCCGGATTTCTCTAGTATCTCGGCTATTTGCTCGGCACAAACCTTCAACCTTTATGAGTGAAATAGGCGATGGATAGCTCTCTTGGTAGTAATTCATCGGTCGAGCCTAGCTTGGATACCCGAGTCCAACTCGGGAGAAGATTAAACGCATCTGAAGGCGGTTTTCGATTCGGTGGTGTGGTTCGTTTTAGCCCCTCGCGCATCGGTTCTCTGACTGCCGCAATCATCTGGTTCAAGGTTGATTTTTGTCCCTCGGATAGCTTGTTGTTTGTGTCATTGTATAGGGTAACCAAGCAACCATCTTCTATACGAGCGATGCTTTTCTCTTGGTTGTTGGTAACCGTTGTTACTTGCTCTGAGGTTTCATCTGGACTTTGCAGCTTCTCGAGCAAGTAAGGAATATTTTGCTCAGGGGTGTACCAGATAGTAACGCTCTCTGGCAGAGCTCGAAAACCGTGGAAGTTTTCATAAGCCTCCAGAGTGAGAGCCTGTTGAGAGTGCTCTTTGATCTTAAAGATGCCACTGCCACTTATGCTCTCTGGATTGGTCAGCTGTTTAGCTGGCTGTATTGAATACTTGATGCCTGAAACTAGACCGGGTAAGCCAAGGTCTGGCTTGGTTAAATTGAATACTAGGCAGGTTTTTCCTTTCGCTACAACAGAGTCTAGATGTTTTAGCTCATCTTGATACCAAGTTTCTGCCTTGAGATTTTCGAATAGCTCGGCTACTTGAGCTGCATCTATCTCCGTTCCATCATGGAAGGTGAGTCCTGGTCTTAGAAAAAAGGTCCATGACAGATTGGCTTCGTCGTAGCTCCAGTGATGAGCAAGATCTGGCTGATAAAGCCATTGCTATCGCATTTGGTTAAACAGCTATAGATCTGTCTGAGTAGGAAACGTTCACCATTGCGCTGAGGTTTATGAGGGAGCAGGCGCGAGAATCTGCGCTCGTAGGTCAACTGGATATGCACTGCGTCTTCACGCATTTGAGCCCTGATGTGGTCACCAACAACTTCTCAAACACGCTTCTATCGTTATCCACTAGCTCTAAAGCGGTTTGATACTCACCCAGTGCCATTTGTACTCTAGCGAGGTGATGAGAGAGCTCTTCTTGTGAGTAGTTGAGATAAAGCGAAGAACGTTTATTTCGGCCTATTGCTGGCTTCCACTCTAACCATCCTGACTCTGCCATTTGCTTGAGCAAGGTTCGAGCATTTCGAGGGCTGGTGATCATTAGCTCTGCCACCTCAGGCAGGGTGACTTTGAGCTCTAAATGACTGCCTAAGGCTGCAATGCGAGAGAAATAAGGTAGTCGTCTTATCTCGAGTAAACTGGGATGTTCGTACTTCATCGTCTTCCTGCTTTGGACACTCTTCAGCGTATTAGCGCCATTATATGCCTAATATAGGAAGAATGGTTGGTAATGTTCTCTGTTTTTGTCTTCTTACTTTAGCGCAATAATCTTCATGGGTTAAACAAAGAGGCTAAGCAAATGAACAAGGTACTAACAGCGAACAATTCACACGCACTCGGTCATTACTATCAGCAGCGCTTGCTGCGTGCCAAGTCTGAGTGGGAAGTTAATCTGATTCTCACTATTTACAACTTGTTAAACATAAATGGGGACAGTTCTCAGGAAAACAGCGCTAAGCACGGGCGTAGCTGAGTTTTGCAGTCACATTTGTGCGAGGATGAAGCTTTCCAATAATTAAGAGACGAATGGTTTGAATATTCTAGTGACTGGGGCAACCAGTGGTATTGGGTTTGAGCTCACGAAACTGCTCAGTAAGCAGGGCCATAAGGTTGTGGCGACGGGTCGAAACAGAGATAAACTACAACAGCTAGAGAATGAGCATCAATGCTTAGTGATAGCAGCAGATCTGGCTAATACGAATGAACTGGATGACATGTTTGAGCTGGCTGTGCATCAACTTGGTCACCTTGATGTATTAATCAATAACGCTGGACTCAACACCAGAAAGGCGATGATCGATGAGTTCTCTTTGGAGGAGTTCGACCTTCAATATGCGGTCAACTTAAGAGCCCCAGCGCTTCTTTGTCAAAAGGCTCTTAAGGTAATGAAACCAAACGAGAGCGGCACCATCATCAACGTGGTGAGCACGGTTGCCAAACGAGCCAATGAATCCATGAGTGTTTATACCGCTATGAAGCAAGGTTTTGCGGGATTCAGCAGCATCTTGATGAAAGAGGCACAGCCTCATGGAATCAAGGTTTCAACCCTATTCCCTGGTGGCACAGATACTAACTTTAGAGAGCAATCGAGACCACAATATATGAGCCCAGAGAGTGTGGCCAAAACCATAGCAGCGATCCTGTCGCTGCCTGATGATGTTGTGATGCATGAGATGCTATTTAGGCCACCTGTAGATTGAATAGTCTCTAGAAATGTCTCGCAAGGTCCTTGAAGTCCACATCTAACTCTATGCCAAAGTGGACTTTAAGGGCATTTTGGTAAGACGCTTCATCTTCAAGGGTGATCTCTTGTACCTCATGTTGAGTTTTGATCTTGAGGGTGTCGTTTAGCAAGGTCACTATGCCTTTGTCGTTTGGCATGGCCGCAGTGCAGTTAGAGGTGAAGACAGAGTTTGGGCTAGTACAGGTATAGTGGTTGCCCATCTCGATATCACCTGAACAGACATGGGCCATATCTAGACTATACAAGTTGAGCCAAGCATCTTGCTCTTTAATCTGGAGCATAATGCCAAACTGTGCATCCTCAATGAGGCGGAAAGTCTGCATATCCGTTACTAACTCAGTGTTGAGCACAACAGGAAGGGGCTGTCTCGGAGTCTGAGAACCGAAGCCAACGTCTACAAGCCATTCTTTACCATCTAATGTAACCAAGCTTACTTGATGACTGCGACCAGAGGGTTGCTCAGCTAAATGCACTCTTCCGAGAAGTGGTTTAGCCTCAAAGCCGAAAGCCTCTAATGCTCTGAGCATCAGACCATTTACCTCAAAGCAGTAGCCTCCGCGATTGTTGGTGATGAGTTTTTCAAATATCGCTTTCTCACTAAGTTCAATCTTCTTGCCTACTGCTACATCCATGTTCTCAAATGGAATACGTCTGTGTTGAGCATTTTGCAGTGTTGTCAGCCCTGACTCTGAAACCTGAGGTGCGTCGTTGAGTCCGACTCGATCTAAATACTGCTTAAGTTGTTCTGGTGTCATTAGGTGCATCCTTTCTCGAGATAGTGGCACGTTAGCACACCTTGACATGGATTTTATGGATAAGCAGATTTTTCGCAAACTGCCTCATAGTTGAGCTGTGTTTCATAGGAAATCAGCAAGAAACGTGACCTAAATTCTCTTTGTGTAAAATTTAACCAAACGCTGTGCGTTTAAGCATATATTTAACGTGCAACGTCAGGCAAAAAATAAAAAAACAAGGCTTACAATATGAACGCGGAAGGCATGGAGAACATGTTCCTTCCGATGGCGGAATCCATGCTAGATGTCATTATGTGGATCTTCATCGGTTGGGCGTGTGTAGTATTTGGGTCGCTAGTGGTAAAAGCGATTAAAAACCATCTAGAAGTAAAAAAAGAATTGAGGGTTATGAATGGCAGGCGGCATGATCCTTTAGATAAGTTTCACTAGCTAGCTCTTTGTATTAGACCTATGCCTCGTCTCAACGCTGTGTTGTCGGGGTACAGGGTTGGTGCGCTTCCAACCCAGCCTCTCATGTCAGATACCTTCTCAATCGTGTTTGAGTTCTCGCTCATGCCAGTGCAAGATGCTTAAAAGACTTCGGGTTTAAAGGAACTGAATACATGGGGCACATAGACATCTCCGCCACTGAAGTGGTTTCAACACCTGTTCATGAGTGTGGCGAGAAGTTGGTCTCTGCAAAGGGAAAAATAAAATGTGGCACTCCACCGGAGAGCCCGGAAACCAAAGCCTGTTATCACTATGTGCGTCAAGGTGTGCTAGATAGGCTACAACGTGCTGAGGAATCGCTACCGGATGGTTTGAGCTTTCGTCTGTACGAAGGCTATCGCTCTCCAGAATTCCAAGAGAAGTTGTTTGAGCAGCAACTCGAGCGTGTTTTACAACGCAAGGCTCATTCGTCAGATGAAGATGCCTATCATATTGCCTCCCAACTCGTAGCGCCGACAAGAACGCTTAAAGGCGAAACACTATATCCACCCCATAGCACGGGTGGTGCGGTGGACATTGAGATAGTTGACCGAAAAGGACAAGTTCTAGATTTTGGAATGGAGATCAAAGACTGGAACTGCGTATCCCCTGAGTTGTGCGCTATGAATGCTTCAGGCTTATCAAGAGAGGCCATAGAAAACAGGGTAATGCTGTTGCAAGTGATGTCTGAAGCGGGGTTTGTGAACTACTCGCGAGAGTGGTGGCACTTTTCTTATGGCGACCAGTACTGGGCTTTTATGACAGAGCAATCACAGGCTATTTACGGCAGCGTGGTTGGCTTTTTAGAAAGCGCGTCGGCTTCTGAATAGATAAGTATATGAGACAACTGCGTACGTCCCCTGTACGCAGCTTCTCTGAGTCCTTGTTACACCCACAAAAAGTTGAGCTATAGGAAGTGAGTGCTTCAAGTCGGGGCACCACAAAGCCAATACTGTCTGCACGTGCAAGTGACTTCGCGCCAGAGGGTGAGTGGCTAGAGGTCAAGACCATAAACAAAGCGATGCCTAACTCTAAAATAGACGACTGGCCATAGCTGTTGCTAAAGAAGCCCAAACTCGTTCTGCAGCGTATTTTATACAGACCAGAATTTACGTTTGCACTTTGGGTGCAAAACCTCGGTTGAGCACCTATTTATTTTGTCTGGAGGCTAATCCAAATGGTCAGGTGTGTGCAGATAGGTGCCACACCTTGAGCACTTGTAATCTCCGGAGTTCCCCGCTGAGAATAATCGTTCTAACAAGCCCATCTGTCTCGGAGATTTGGTTTTCTGGCTACTAAACATGGTGAAATGGTGCAGAGTCAGTTCTTTGCAATTACAACAAAATGCGCGAGTTTTCTCACTTCCGTACATTACACAGTTTCCCGATTGTTCAGACTATGGGGCAAGGCCAGCATCGGTAATCGACCAGCCATAATCTGTGACTAATTTATCGCGTGCAGCTTGGGCATCGATAGAATATTGCTATTGCCAGCGTTAAAGACGACGTTATCTTGGACCTCTTGCTCACTCCAACTGATAAGTATCTGGTCGTAGGTTTCAGTAGGTATAGTGACACCCTCAAACATGCCTCTCATATCCTCTACCTTACTTACATCCCAATCAGTGATGTTGAACTCAAAACTGGTTGCGTCTTCGAACATGTAATAAAATGTGGTGGCTTTACTTGTATCCCAAAGGCTTAGGTCGGTATTGAACTGGCTTGCTTCTGCAAAGGTGTAGCTGAAGTCTGTCACCAATCGTAAATCCGGCGTATCGGTTGCGTTGTTGGTGATATTTTCTGCGCCATAAAAGATATCAGATAAAGATTCCCACTTAATATCTCCCCATTGCTCTAGGCTCAGCATAGGTAGTTTTTCGCTACCTCCGAGTGTTGTTAGGTTCGGAAAGACCCCATTGATACTTATGGTGTAGGTGCCGGGTAGAGCATAGGTGTGGCTAGCGTTACCGGTTTGATTCTCTTCAGTCGTTCCATCTCCCCAATCGATGCTGTAGTCATAGGTGAATGTGCTAGAGCGAGTAGGAATAGTAATCTCACTATTGGCTGCCTCTATTTTCCACATCGTTACGAAGGGACGAGGCTCTACGACACTAACAATACGTGTCACTGAACTCTGGTTACCAGAAGAGTCTTCTGCGCTATAAACCAAGGTGTAATCACCTAGGGTATCCGTGTCTACAGTCGCTGAAGAAAGCACTACTTCAACCTCACCGTCTACATCATCCATAGCAGTAGCATGGAGCTCCAAATAAGGTCGGCCCTGTCCAACAATAATGAGAGGTTCTCCATTTAAGCTGATCACAGGGGCTTGCGTATCGACGAAAGCATCATTCACGGCTGGACTGGCGGAGTCATCATCACCCCCACAAGCGAGCAGTAGCGATGAGGAAATAACGACAGCAGAAAGCTTGAAGGCACGAATGAGGTCTGGCCCACGAAATAAAGGCTAATACGGATAAACGACATACTCTACACATCCTTGTGTAAGTGATTGATTCAAATGCTGAATCAAGAGTATAGAAGCAAATCTAGTGTAGGGACGTTTGTACTTAATAACAGGTAAGCAGTGAAGTAATAAAGGGCCTAGATACGAATAATCTGTTGTGTAAGAGTTACATTAATATGCAGAGAAACTTTCAGAAGAGATCTGGATCACTCTATTTGTGGATACCGCACGCAGAGATGTTAAATATAAATGTACTTCTTGTCACACATTAAAAGTGTCAATTATCAAAATAAGACTTAAGTCACATTTGAATCTATTTAATAAAATTTAAATATTTAGACGAAAGTCAAATTTGGCTTATTGACTTGTGTGAAATATAAAAATTGTAATTTTATTACTTAGCTAATTTGTGAGATAGCGTCGAATAAACTAATTGACCTCATATTCTACGTGATATCTGTCACGAAATGCTCGCGTTTTTTCAAATAAATATTTGTATCGATAATGGTTACATCAACAACGCATAGAAGCACCGAGGAACATTATGCTTTACGACCTCATCGATCACGACCTAATTGATGTTATTGCCGATACTGATTATCAGTGGGAAGACGCCGTTCGAGAAACCACTCGCTATCTGGAAGATAAAGGCTATGTCACCACTGACTACGCAAATGCCATCATTCAGTCTACAGAAGAAAATGGTCCTTACTACGTTCTATGCCCAGGCATAGCAATGCCTCATGCCCGCCCAGAGGCTGGTGTTATCAAAACAGGTTTAGGTATTCATGTATTCCCTAAGCCTGTGGACTTTGGCTCAGACCTAGGTCCAGCAAACGTTCTTCTTACTCTAGCAGCTAAAGATTCCGACACCCATATCGAGGTTATTCAAGCCTTGAGCGAAATGCTGTGCGATGAAATCAATATTGAGAAGCTAGCTGGTGCCAATACCAAGAATGACGTTCTGAATATTATAAAAAACTACTAATAAAAACCACAGAATAAGGAAAATAACGTGACTACAAATGTGAGAGCTAAGGTTCAAGCCTTCGGCGGTCATTTGACGGCGATGGTGTTGCCAAATATTGGAGCTTTATTGGCTTGGGGCTTCATTACCGCTTTATTTATCCCAACTGGATGGATCCCTAACGAATATTTTGGTGAATTGGTTGGTCCTATGATCACCTATTTGTTGCCGCTACTTATTGGTTATACCGGTGGTCAGATTGTTGGTGACAAGCGTGGTGCCGTTGCTGGTGCTATCGGTACCATGGGTGTTATCGCTGGTGCTGAGATCCCAATGTTTGTGGGCGCAATGATCATGGGTCCACTGAGCGGCTGGGTGATTGTGCAAATCGATAAGCGCATCCAAGACCGTATTCCATCAGGCTTCGAGATGGTGGTAAACAACTTCTCTCTAGCATTTTCGGTATGCTGATGTGTCTGTTTGCTTACGCAATCGTAGGTCCTGCGGTAAGTGCGGCAAACATGTTCGTTCAAACTGGCATCGAGGCACTGGTTGCGACAGGCTTCTTACCTCTGCTAGCTATTATCAACGAACCAGCGAAAGTACTGTTCCTAAATAACGCTATCGACCAAGGTATTTACTACCCACTTGGCCTACAAGCGGCCGCTGAAACAGGTAAATCTATCTTCTTCATGGTGGCGTCAAACCCAGGTCCTGGTCTAGGTATGCTTCTGGCTTACGCTAAGTTTGGTCAAGGTCTGAGTAAGCGTTCTGCACCAAGTGCAATCATCATTCACTTCTTCGGTGGTATCCATGAGCTGTACTTCCCATACGTGCTGATGAAGCCAACTATGATCCTGGCAATGATTGCTGGTGGCGCAACGGGTATCGCAACCTTCAACCTACTTGATGCAGGTCTGGTAGCGGGTCCATCACCAGGTTCTATCTTCTCTTATCTAGCTCTAACACCAAAAGGCGGCTTCCTAGCAACCATCGCAGGTGTGACAACAGCAACTATCGCTTCGTTCATCGTAGCAAGTGCAATCCTTAAGGTGAGCAAGAAAGAAGAGTCAGAAGAAGAGTTCGAGAAATCTGTATCTGACATGAAAGACATGAAAGCGGAAGGCGCAATCAACACAGCTCAAGCTACAACTGAAGCTAAGAACATCAAATTTGTAGCCTTCGCATGCGATGCGGGTATGGGTTCAAGTGCTATGGGTGCATCAACCTTCAAACGCAAACTACAGAAAGCAGGATATGAGGTTGAGGTGAAGAACTTCGCCATCGAGAAAGTCCCAAGTGACGCGGATGTAGTGGTAACCCACGAAAGCCTTGAAACAAGGGCGGTGAAAGCAACAGGCCTACCTGTGGTCACCATTAAGAACTTCATGCACGACCCAGCCTAGATGACCTACTAGATACCATCGGTCAACAAGCTTAATAAACATAATATTTGGGGCCAGAGCTTGGCCCCACATTTCGGAGAGAATTCCCATGCTTCAAACAACTGCTGCCGTAATCTGTGGTGAAAAAGACGTTCGTTTAAGAACCTTCGATCTTCCGCAAATCTCTGATGACGAGCTACTAGTTAAAAACATCTCAAACAGCATCTGCCTATCGACTTACAAGGCGGCGCTACTTGGCAGTAAACATAAGCGTGTTCCAGAGAACATCGATGAAGTGCCAGTAATGACGGGTCACGAATACGCAGGTGTTATCGTAGAAGTTGGTGCTAACTTACGCGATAAATACAAATCAGGTGAACCATTCGTACTACAGCCTGCTATGGGCCTACCGACGGGTTATTCACCAGGCTACAGCTATGAAACTTTCGGTGGCAATGCCACTTACTCCATCATCGAAAGTGGCTATCGACCTAGGTTGTGTACTGCCATACAAGAGCACTTACTATGCCAATGCATCTCTAGCTGAACCTATGTCTTGCATCATTGGTGCTTTCCACGCTAGCTACCACACTACGCCTTATGTGTATGAGCACGAGATGGGCATCAAAGAGGGGGGCTCACTTGCACTGCTGGCTTGCGCTGGTCCTATGGGGATCGGTGCTATCGATTACGCTATCAACGGTCCAGTGAAACCGAGCCGCATTGTGGTGACAGATATCGATGAAACTCGTCTTGCACGCGCTGAGAGCCTGATCCCAGTATCAAAGGCAAAAGAAAACGGTATCGAATTGTTCTACGTGAACACGGCTAAGGTTGAGAATCCTGTTGAGCACCTCAAAGCGCTCAACGAGGGTAGAGGCTTTGATGATGTAATGGTGTATGCAGCGGTAAGCCAAGTACTTGAGCAAGCGGATGACCTGCTTGGTAATGACGGTTGTTTGAACTTCTTTGCTGGCCCTACAGATAAGCAATTTAAGGTGCCGTTTAACTTCTACAACGTACACTATGAAGCAACGCATATTGTGGGCACATCTGGCGGTTCTACTGGCGATATGATTGAATCTATTGAGCTTTCTGAGTCAGGAAAGATCAACCCATCTTTCATGGTAACCCACGTAGGTGGTCTAGAAGCAGCGCCTCATACCATCTTGAATCAACTTGATATCCCAGGTGGTAAGAAACTTATCTATCCGCATATCAATTTGCCTCTGACTCCAATCGATGAGTTCCATACCCTAGCGGATGTGGACCCATTTTTTGTCGAGTTGGACGCAATTTTGAAAGCGAATAACTACGTTTGGAACGAACAAGCAGAAAAAGCTCTTCTTGAGTTTTATGATGTGAGTCTGACAATTTAATAGTGAAGTTGGGTGCAGCTATTGCTGCACCTTCTACGGAGAATAGAAACATCTTGTCGTTAGAAGAATTATTGGACGCCATAGACAGATGCGAGAACGCCACTTGCTTCCTGCAGGTTTCCAATAAGCTAATCAATTTAAAGCTTAAAGAACTGTTACCTAAGGTGTTTATCCAAGATGCCTTGGTGATGGAGTATGCGGTGACGCCGCTACTGAAAGAAGACGGCCCGCTAGTAGAGACCGATGTGGTTTCCAAGCTGATGTTTGCAATGGGTAAGATCTCTCTTGAGACCTATGCAGATATCGGACTCTTCGAGCAGATGCACGACTTTGCTAATCAGCAAACGGAGAAGATCCTTTTTGATGATGACCTAGTGTATGACTTTATCTCCAATCAGTCGGTGCTGGGTAAGCAAGATGACAATTTCTATCTTCAATCGATAAACAAACTTAAGTTTTCCTCTTTCGATGCTTTCTCTAAAGAGCGCTACGAAAGCCTTGTTAAATCAGTACTTAAGCTCTCTTGTGAGAGTCTACTGGAGAAGGTTGAAAGAGAGATTTTAGGATAAGGCTAAGCATGAAAGTCTCATTAAATGTCAGTGGCTTCGAATCAGAAGCAACCTTTCCCGACCAAGATATCATCCAAATTCATAAGCCGCTGGTGGAAAAGTTCACCAAGATACATCAGCAAACTAATGAGCGTACGGTTATCTTCCTGTGTGCGCCTCCAGGCAGTGGTAAATCCACCTTAGCCGCTTTTTGGGAACATCTATCTGAGCAAGATGAAGGCTTAGAGTCCGTGCAGGTTCTGCCTTTCGATGGCTTCCACTATCCAAATGAAATTCTAGATTCAAATTACACAGAGCGTGATGGAGAGAAGATCACATTACGCAGTATTAAAGGCTCCTATGAGACCTTTAATCTGACCGAGCTTATCGAGAAGCTTAAACAGCTCCGCGTGAAAGACCCTAAGTGGCCTTATTATGACCGTAACCTGCATGACCCAGTAGACGATGCGATTACTGTTGATAAAGATGTAGTGGTTATCGAGGGCAACTGGCTACTGCTAGATGAGCCTATCTGGAAGGGTCTTAAAGAGTTGGCAGACTTCACCATTTTTATCGATACCGAAGCTGATTTTCTTAAGCAGCGCTTGGTGGATCGCAAGGTACGCGGTGCACTAGCCAGAGGATGCGCTGGAGTTCTACAATAACTCAGATTCAAAGAACGTTGAGAAAGTACTGAAACATTCAGTAGCTGCGGATCTTACTCTGTATATGAACCAAGATGGTTCACTGCAGATAAACTAGGAGGGGATATGCAGATAGTTGTCGACAGCCATACCCATACCCTTGCTAGCGGTCATGCATACAGCACCATCATAGAGAATGCTCAGGCGTCCAAAGAGAAAGGTCTCAAGCTTCTTTGTTCAACGGACCACGCGCCAGAGATGCCGGGTGCTCCGCACTACTGGTTTTTTAATAACCAACGTATCTTGCCTCGTTTCCTACATGGGGTAGGTATATTGCGTGGGGTGGAAGCGAATACTTTGAATACTGAAGGGGAGTTAGACCTACCACCATCGTCTTACCAGCATCTAGATTGGGTGATTGCTAGCTTTCACGAACCAGTATTCACCCCCTCGACGCCTGAGGTGCATACCCGTGCGCTGATCAACGTGATCAAAATGGGCGAGTGGATGTACTGGGTCACCTTGGAAATCCAAACTATGAGTTTGATATCGAAGCAGTACTGAGCTGTGCTAAAGAGCACAATGTGGCTATCGAGGTGAACAACACATCTCTTACTGGCAAGAGCCGAAAAGGTAGTGATGTGCGCTGTTCCAAGATAGTGGAAGTAGGTAAGCGCTTGGGTGTCTATTTTACTACGGGGTCTGACGCGCATTTCTGTGAGGAGATCGCGCGACTCGATCTAGCTAAAGAGCTTCTGAAGGATCACTGTGTTGAAGAAGAAAAGATCCTTACCACCTCTACATCTAGGTTTTTGAACTTCTTGCTTCTTCGTGGCAAGTCGCCAATTCCCGAGTTTGCAGAACTTTACTAATGATTATCTGAGCATGGCATAGCGCCATGCTCGCTATTTTAACCCGCTTGTCCCAGCATCATTACAGCTACTATAGCTAGGCTTCCACCTAGACAGCCATTTATCACTCTCATCTGTTTTGGAGACTGCAACAGCTTTTGCAGCATGGTGCCGAAATAAGCCCATACCAGCATACACAAAACACCTATGCCCACCATGACTGAGATAATGGTGGCAACTTGAGATACGTAATCATTAGCAGGGTTAATAAACTGAGTAAAAACGGTCAGTGATGCCACCCAGCCTTTTGGGTTCAGGAGTTGGATCAATACTCCAGACACAACCCCAGAGTGATTGGATTCTATGTCACCATCCATTGTGGCTGTTGCTATACCCCAAGCCATGTATAGGAGATAGCCCACACCAGCTAGTTTCATTGCGAAGTAAAGCTCAGGATAGAGATTTAACACGCTAACCAAACCTGCACTGGCAGCCACCATAATAACGATTATCCCCAGTGCATTTCCGAGTACAAATGGGATACCAGCGTTGAAACCATGGCGACTAGATATACCTAGCAAGGCAATGTTGCCGGCGCCTGGTGTGATGGATATTGAAATAGAAAACAAAATGAAGGCGATGGCCAGTTCGAAGCTCATTAACTTAGGGTCCGTTTGATATGCGATAGGGAGACAAGTCTAAATACTTACCCAGAAATTAATTTGCTTTTTGAGTTGTCATTTGCGTTCAGTTGAGCAGAATGTTTCTATACTGATGTTTATTTAGAAAGAATCCCCTAACATGACTCTCGATGAGATAGATCTAGCCATTTTGAGGCATATCCAAAACGATGCGCGCATCAATAACAGCAAGCTCGCTGAAAAGGTGAATCTAAGCGAAACACCGTGCTGGCGCCGTTGGAAAAGGCTCGAGGAGGCAGGTTATATCGATGGCTATCGAGCACTGCTCAATCGCAAGAAACTCGGCATTCAGATCTCCAGCTTTACCCTAATCACCATGGGTAACCATGAAGAAGAATCCACACAGCCTTTTGAAGAGTTTGCTAAAGAAACCGAGTGGATTGTGATGTGTCATTGCATATCAGGTGGTGCTGATTACATGGTGCATCTAGTGGCCAAGGACATGGATGAGTTCTTTGAGCGCATTAGTAGCTTAAGGCGCATCAAAGGGGTGAGTGGGCTACAGTCTAATATCTCGGTGAAAGAGATAAAGAGTGGCACTCAGATGCCATTGAGCTAAATATCTCTTTCATAAAATTTGCACTAAATCCCTCGCATCCAGCCTGTGCTCTCAGTACCATTGCGTCAATTAATAGAATAACGGAACCTATAGATGTCTCTTCCTCCTTGCCCGAATTGCAATTCAGAATACGTGTATCAAGACCAAGACAACCTAGTTTGTCCTGAGTGTGCTTATGAGTGGAACCCGACTCAAGACGCCATCGAAGCTGAAGCGAATGCGGTGCGTGATATCAACGGCAACAAGCTAGAGCAGGGCGACAAGGTCACTATTATCAAGGACCTTAAAGTTAAAGGGAGTTCATCTGTGGTTAAGATTGGCGCAAAGGCCGTTATTAAGCGTGTGACTGTCGCCAAAGACCATCAGCTAGATTGCAAGGTTGAGGCTGGGGTGAAGTGCTAATCACGGCAAAGTACGTGAAGAAGGCATAGAAAAGGTTCTTCGTAGATCAGAGGGAACAATTTCTACTTCTGGTTCGTGTGCTTACTCTGCCAGCGCTGCATGGCAAGTCGCCGTAAATACCTCCCTGTAGGCTTGGTTTCAGCATCCTTGTCTCAAACACTTGCCCTGCACCACTGCCTGCCGCTTGCTCCATCAATCACTCGGGGGAGTGCCTAGATTAGAAGGGATTTTTACGCTCCACTCTAATCCGTAAAGAATTTAAAAAAAGAGCTCTCGCAAACTGAGGCTAGTTCGCAAAGAGCTCAAACTTTTATAATGCTTTTAGATAGGACTTGGCGGCATTTAGACGCAAGGTTGCGCCACCGATGATGTCGATAAAGCCAATAGTGAGTGCGGTTTGTCTGCGCTAATCCAAGCTGCTCCAGTCGCACCGATAGGCATCATATCCATGGTTGCCTTATCCATTTCTAGAATCACAGTTCGACCTACAGGTGCGGCGCCGCGCTGGATGTGAGTCGATACTGCTTGCTCTCTCGGTAACAAACCACCTTGAGCCTCACCCGTTGCTTTTACAATGCTGTGAACGCGAGCCCTGAATACCTCACCCGGATATGCATCCACATAAAACTCGCTAAACTGGCCTGGTCGAATGTTGCTATAGGTTTGGTCTGGAATACGCATCTCAACAAACTTCTTCGAAGTGTCCCAAAGATGCAGTGAGCCAACGCGTGAGCCGTTTGCGATATATACGTGCGTTACCATGCCGTCAAACGGAGCGGTTACGGTTAGGCGAGAAAGGTCGAACTCTAGGCTACCTTTTTGTGCAATCAGGCCATCTTTTTTGGCTAGCAGCACCTGCATGTCGGCATTGAGCAGTTCGACACTGTCTTGCGCCTCTTCAAGCTCTTTGATGCTAACGTGTTGCTCCATACTTAGGTTACGGTTTAGATGACGCTTAGCTTGAGCCAGTTTCACGTTCTGCGCAGCAATGGTGCGGTCGATTTCATTCAGACCTGAAGCCACCTCAGACAGCGCAGCCTGAATCTTGTCATCACGCAATGTATAAAGAACCTCGCCTTTCTTAACCTCTGCATTGTGGTCCACATAAACCATGTCTATGTGCTGACCCAGTGCCGGTGAAACAACCGCGTGTGGCGCCTTCACCGTAGTCGAGTTAGTCATATCCAATGGCGAATAGAAACGGTGTCCAAAGAACAGAGCTAACAGTAGCAAGAAGCCAATGGTGATGGTGATGAAGTAGTTCTTAGCGGTTTTCTTTAACACGCCAAACTTAAACAGTAGCCATACCACGAGGATATAGGGCAGCATTACCTCTTTCATGCGAAAGCTCCTTTAAGCCATTGCTGAACCTTGTCCCAGTCAGTCACTATCGCAAGTACTGCGATAACCCATAGAGGTTTGAAAAACAGGCCAAGGATACAGAGCCAGAAAACCAGCTTTGCCTGTGCTAAGCCTTTCTCTTTAGCTAAGTGCTTTGGAATTGAGTGTATGTACCAAAGCTTGTTCAGTACCCAGACTGCGATAGCTATGGTGATGACAACCACAAACCACATGAAGCCAATAGACTCCAATAGGCCGTAGATTGAAGGAAGCTGGTCATATTCCAACTCTGTAGGATGAATTTTCATTGGTGTTCCTTAATTGAGCGCGCCTATTGGCGCACAATTATCGCGATGCGAATTTTAAGGGGAGGAGCAAAAACAAAGTATGGGGTGCGGATTATTACACCTATAACTTTAGCTTATGCAATACTGTGATCTTGTCGGTATCAGATTAAATCCTGAGCCCTGCTTCTCGACTTTGCCACCATCGATAAGCTGCTTGATTACCCGACCTACGGAGTTTCGTGATACCCCAAGCAGGGATGCCAGCGATTGAATGTTCAGTGGTACGTAGTTGTCTTCCACCAGAGGAGATATCAGCTCTAGTGCTTGCTCTACCTTTACCGAAATTTCTTTCTCTGAACGGAGCAAAAACAGGCCCTGAAGCAGGCGTTGCTTTCTCGCAAGAGATTGGCTGATTAGCTTAGAAAACCCAACATCAAGGTCGAACAATAGGTTAGCAGTCTCGAAGGACATAATAACCACTTGGCACTCGGTAGCTACCTTCACCTCAGTGATGGCGTTGCCTCCGAGCAAGAGTTGCTCTTCGTTTAAAATGGTACCCGGAGTGATCACGTTGTAATAATTGCCTACTCCATCTTCACATCGAGAATGAAAACCGAGAACACCTTGGATAGGAAGCGCGATGTATTTAGCATCATCGTCCTGATAGTAGAGAAAGCTTCCTTTGCTTAAAGTTTTGACCCTACCATTGGTGAGGATCAGTTGAGCTAGTGCATCGTCTATCCTAAATTTTTGTTTCAAAATTTCATGGATAGTCATGGATTTGCCTTTACGTTTAGCGTTGGGGCGATTCTAGGTATTTCCGAAAATAGAGAACAGTAGGTAGGACTTATACTTACTATAAATGCAGTTTATCGTTATGCCCTTAGTCAACCTGATTCTGCCATGCTTTGAATTGCTTCATTGCACTGTCAGTGCAACCTTAGCCACTAAAACCACCAATAATACGCGTCAGTTTTTGAACGGTGGTTGTTATGAAAAATCTGTTACTTATTTGTATCGTGGCGCTGTTGGTGGTCTCAGGAGCCTACGCCGAGGAAAAGCATCACGAAGACCCGACTCGTATCGTTACTAAGATGGGCTTGGGTTATAACGGTACTGCGACCTTGTCTGGCTCAGTTGGGTTGGATGATGCGCGCATGCTATCTGGTAGGGTTAACGAAGAGGGTGAGTGGCGCATTGGCGGCTCTTGGCTGTTTGACCTAGGGATAGTCAACTTTAACTTCAGCAAGACGGACTACGACTACGGAAGCTATCGCAACAATTACAGTATTGGTACCTATGTGCCTCTGACCTATTTCGATATTCAGCCTGCTGGGTGGTTATTGTTCCCAATGGCGGGTTATTCCTATAACCATGGCAAACAGGCCATCCCAGAGGAAGATTCTTCTGATGAGTATATTCTGATGCGTAGCACTAGCCATGGTGGTTACGGCGGCATGTTTGGTGTTCGCCCTATCGGAACTACTGATTGGAGCCTGATGGGTTTTGCGGGTGCTAGCGTGGGCTCGGATAGCTACTTTAGCTATTGGTATGGCGCAGGTATTAGCTACAAGATCAATGACAATGCTTCGATGAATACCTTTGGTTATCTATCTGAAGACGATTTCGGTTCGGTCAACAAAATAGGTGTTTCATTTACTTATCAGTTCTGATTTTAAGGCTAGAATAGATACATAAACTTCAATTATGTATTTTTGACTTATGTCTATGGATATGAATCTGGTGCGCACCTTTGTCACCGTTTTTCAGCAAAATTCATTTACCCGTGCAGCAGAAGTGTTGGATGTCAGCCAGCCTGCGGTCAGTATGTCTATCCGCAGGCTTGAAGCCCAAGTCGGTGCGACCCTGTTTGTAAAAAATGGTCGCAGTATTGCGCCTACAGCTAAGGCGGTCGAACTTGCTGAGAAGCTTCAGCAAGGGCTACAACTGATTGAGAGCGCACTCTCGTCTGAGAACCGCTTTAAAGTCTATTGCGTTGAGGGCATCAGCCACCTTCTAAAACATGATGACAACATAACCTTTAAGGTTCCCCCTTTGGATCAAAACGCCTTGCTCGATCAGTTGCGCTCGCAACAAATTGACTTGGCGATAGATACCACCACTAACAAAGACAGTGCCTTCCAGATTGACTTGATACGTAAAGAGCAGATAGTTCTAATAGCAAGAGAAGGGCATCCTAGGCTCACCAATGACACCATCACCGAAGAAGAGTTTTATCGCGAAAGTCACGTTGTGTACAAAACTACGCGAGATGGACGACAGCTACTAGAGCTCTTTACTGCGGCTCCTTTAAAAGAGCTTATTGAGTCTCGTGAGGTCTATAACCAAGCCTCTATGGCGATGAATGTTTCTGATTCTGATGATGTCGGAGTGGTGTTTAGAACCTTCGCCGAAAAATGGGCTCCCAAGCTTAAGCTCAAGCTATTTGAGATGCCGATGGAGTGTATTACAGTACCTATCCATATGATCTATCATCGCAGGCTTGAGCATGATGAAGCGCATAAGAAAATGCGTAAGCAGATCAAAAAGGTGCTTAAAAATAAAGCATAATTCAGGCTTATGTATGGGATAATTTCGTTGCATTGTTCCAGTTTGGGTTTAAGGGTCAAATAGCCCCATCTCAAACAAGAGTGGAACGAAATATGAACGTTACCTTAAAAAAAGCGGCCAGCTCTGTAATGATGCTTGGCTCACTTCTAACTGCTTCTCTGCCTGTTATGGCGGCTTCTAGCGCTCCAGCAACTGAATACACTCAGCGCGAACAAATCGAATACAACTATGCCTACTCGCTAGGTGTTCAAGCGACCGTTTACGGCTGGGCACCTGTGATGATGGATGTTGCTCTGGATCTACAGACCAATGTGATTGGCCCAACAGATAATGGTCAAGCTCCACTGAACCAGTTGGGCCCAATTACTCGTCTATGGGACTATCGTGACCGTTCTTACACCACACCAAACAACGATACCCTGTATCTTCAACTTTGGGGTGATCTAGAAGAGCAACCTATGGTGCTGACCGTACCTCAAATCGATGACCGTTATTGGATGGCTCAGATTGTAGACATGTACACTGAAGCGGTAGTGGACCTGAGCAATGCAACTGTAGGCAACGACGGTGGTGATTTCATCCTAGCTAAAAAAGGCTACGAGGGTGAGCTTCCAGAGGGTGTGCCAGTATTCTACTCAGACACTCGTTATATCTGGATGGCTGGCCGACTAGGTGTTCAGAACGAAGCGGATCAGAAGGTTGCTCGTGAGCTACAAGAACAGTTCCGTATCACTCCACTTTCTCCATACCCAGTAACGGTTCCACAGCCTGAGCCACTAAACGCTTCTGGCGCACCAGAGGTGAACTTCCCTCAGGGTCTGGCTTGGTTTGACCGTCTGAATAAGGTTCTACAAGAGAACCCGCTAGAGTCAGATAAAGAGCTAGTAGATAGCTTCAAGTTTATCGGTATCAACAATGGCGGTACTGAGAACCTAAGCGAAGTGCGTAAAGCCGCTCTTAACAAAGCGTTCGCTGATGGTTTTGCTATCGTTCGTGACGCAGCTATGTATACCGGTGTTCCTGTAAACGGTTGGAACTGGGAATACGAAGCGGGTCGCTACGGTACTGACTACCTACTTCGCGCAGCAGTTAACATGAACTCTATCGGTCTAAACTCTCCAGAGCGTGCTATGTATCCTAAGCGTTACGTAGACAACACAGGTGAGCTTCTAACGGGTGAGCACGCTTATGAAGTGACCTTCCCTGCGGACATGGCTATCAACGAAGACCTAGGTGGTTTCTGGACTGTGACCATGTATGACGCTCAGGACCGCTTCATGGTTGAGAACGAAATTAATCGCTACAAGGTCGGTTCTCTAAGTGATCACCTAGTTTACAACGACGATGGTTCTCTAACGGTTTACATCTCTAGCGAGAAGCCAACCGACAGCAAGCGTCTAGCAAACTGGCTACCAGCACCAAAAGATGGCTTCATGCTACAAATCCGTATGTACGAGCCAAAGCCTGAGGTTTATCAAGCAAGTTCGAACTACCAGAAATGTACAAGGTTTCTAAGTAAACCTCTTGGTAATCTAAACTAAAAATAAGGGCTAGCTTTTCACAAGGCTAGCCCTTTCCTTTTTAAGTAAGAAGTTCGTTCTTAGCTGCAGATTATCGATAGGTAAGCATTAGTAAAGGGAGATATTCTGTCACCAGATATCCACCAATACCGGCAAACGCAGCTCCAGCATAGTTGAGATACTGAGTGAATTGCTCACGTCTTTCGGCCAGTTTTCCAAGCAATACACCAGCAATATGGATGAGGCAGTTCCAACTAGAAAGCCAGATGCAAATAGCTCGGGGTTAGCCAGACGCGGCAGTTCTGAACCATGGGCATAGCATGGAAGATACCAAAGAAGCCAGTACCAATCAGGCCGATGATAATCGCAGGCCTGTAGCTGGTGAAGATGGCGATACCCAATACCAAAACAGACAGCGCAATGGCAAACTCAGACAGAATCAAACGAACGCCATTCAGCGCAAAGCCTGCGCCACATACCATAGCCAGCATGAAACAAACAGGAATAGTCCAGACGTACTTTCCGCCTAATCTCGCGCTAACAATACCAACAGAAAGCATGGCCATTAGATGGTCGATACCTACCACAGGGTGCAAGATACCTTCAAAGAAACCCGCATCCATGATTCGGATATGTGCATGCGCTGGAGCAGAAGCCAACACCAATAAAACAGCTAAGATCTTCATGTATATTGCTACTGCATTTCGCAGTAGCCATCTCCTTTAATTACTTTTGTTGATTGTGAATGGCTTTGATTTCAGCTTCGCTCAATGCGCGGTCCCAAACCATGGCATTAGACATATAGCCTTGGAAGTAGCGCTCATTGTTGTTGCTGCTATCAGACCAGCCAGATGCAATGTTGAACTGATTGCCGTTGTTCTCGACATCCCACTTCAAGGCAGCACCTTTCTCTTCTTCAGCGATCAACTCACCGTTTAGATATAGGCGAACCATACGGTTGTCATAGGTGGTGATTAGATGAGACCAAACGTTTGTATCAGCGGCATATTCAGTAGCACGAAGATAGGTGAAACCTTCATGGTCGCCTGATTCAGCGCGCTCAGCTGCGATGCCTGTAGCCCACATGGTGCGCTGACGAGAACCTAGACAGAAGCCGCTCTTAGTTCTTAGACCGTTACCCATGTAGCAGCCCCAGTCGCCGATAGAGTCTGGTTTTAGCCATACAGAGAAGGTGATTTGATCATCACCTAGCCATTTGTTTGGAGTGTCTAGATCAGGGGCAAGAGGTACGTATGAGATCTTGGTTTCTTGGTTGTAGCCGGTGTGTAGCACTGAGCCACGTTCAGGGTCTTGAACGAACTTATAGTCACCCTCTACAAAGTAAGTCAGTACGTCTTTAGCGAAAGATGGCTCTAGGTCTTCTTTCAAAGGAAGTGCGATAGTTGCCTCGAAGTGCTTAGGTTCAGCATCACTGTTGTAAACGTCGAATGATGTAGGCTCTGACCATGCAGACCAACGTTGCAGTTCATCACGGTAACGACCAATTGCACAGTAATTGCCATCAGGCAGTTTGTAGTCCACATAGAAGTCGTGGTCTGTACCAATATAAAGCTTGGAGATGTCCTGGTCTTTGTTTCGGTCGATGCCTTCTAGATCCTCATCACTTTCTGCACCGAAGATGTTCTCAATATCGCGTTTCACGTTTAGCTCGGCGGTATTGATTTCACAATTGTTGGTGTATGGGTTTGGCTTTCCGATAATGAATTCAGTACTGAACATCTTAGTGCCTGAACTGCTGTAATAATCAGACAGAGACAGCTCAAGAGTGTCATACTCCATATCAAGTTGAGTAGTCGAAACGGCTACAGAAGGCTTATCTGGTAGGATACCGCTCTTATTCAAACGGAACTCATCCATCAGAATTGGCTTAGGTAGAGGGTTTACTACGTTACCTGTAGACCAGGTTTGGATAACTACTTCGTCTGTTTCTAGATCAATATCAACCAACTGGAAGTTGTGTAGCTGCTGGGTTCTTGATACGTCAGGGTAGTCGTTTACTGAGCCGTGAGAAACGAGCGAATCGTAGTCCCATGGTGTGTCGGAACGTTTTGTCCAGTATTCATCAAACGATGCACCACCACTGATTATGTGATAACCACTGTGGTCACGGAAGGTGCCACGCGCATAGTTGTGGGTATGGGCACCGATATACATAGCGAACTTCTCAGACTTGTTCAGCTCTGCGGTGTATACGCGTTCAACCAGCTCTTCTTCATCACCTTGGCCAAGCTCGGAGCGAAGTGGATGGTGCCTACGGCAAAGATCCAATCGATAGAGTCGTCTTGGTCTGCGGTTTCAACTAGCTCTTTTACCCATTGACCCTGACGAACCATATCATCACCGGTCATGTTGTTCAGTTTCACTTCGGTGTTAAGCATTACGAACAGCACGCGCCCTTTCTTAAAGGCGTAGTATTCTTCGATATGGTCAGGAAGAGGCTGAATGCCTTGGTAATCAAGGTGATCGTACTTAAAGTGCGCAAAATAAAGTGAAGCAGTAGGATCTTGATAATACTCATGGTTGCCAAGAGCAGTGTAGAAAGGCAGTTCACCGGATAGGTATTTCATCTTACCGAAGTGGGTATCTTGGTAGTCCTGCAGGGTACTTCTGTCGACTTGGTCACCGTTGTTCAGTACCAAAGAGGCAGCATGAACCCCTTCTTCTGGATACTCAGTTTCCAGCACATAGCGAGCACCTTTCACTAGGCGGTCGATACGGTCATCTTCAGCGTACTGGTGGTCACCAATCACAAGGAAGCGCATGTTGCCTTGCTTAGCATCGCTAGGTGCTGCGACAAAGCTAAATTCTTCTGATGCGGTGTTATCTGTGATAACGCGATAGTAGTAAGTAGTGCCAGGAGTTAGGCCTTCGATGGTGGTCGTATGGTAGTGATATTGATAGCCAAGACGCTGTGAATCGCCATAGGCTTCATTGGTGTATAGACCAGGTTTAGGGCCAAATAGCACCTTTGATTCGCTACCAGCATCGGTACGCCAACTTACCACTATGCTGTCGTCCTGCGCCGACATCAAATACGGGTCGTTGATAAGCACGTAATCACTTGGGTCAAACGGAATACCTGAGCCATCTTGAGAGTTGTTGCTCGAGCTCGAGTTACAGCCTGTCATGGCTAAAGCCAGCGTAACGCTAACCGCTATCGCCTTTAAATTAAGGGGTTTCATTTTATCTCCAAAAATCCATGTAAGTCAATCTGATATAGACCAGATGAATAAGAGTATAAAAATTGAAGATTTCACATTGATTAACCGAATATGTAATTCATTGAATATTCATATTCGTGCATAAATTGTCATAAACCAGTCATCTAGCAAGGATGTTATGCCTTTGATTTAGCAGGAATTAGGTTTAGATTATCTGCTGATAACAAGGGTTTACTCATTTTCAGGGAGGAATAGTATGAGCCCAAAAGAAGTTGTATTGGCTTATTGGCAGGCTATGCAGAGTAATGATTTTGCTAAAGCGAGTGAATTGCTGAGCCAGACTTTGAGTGCTATTGGCCTCAATCCAAGGAGCTCATCCTAGGCAGAGACAAATTTATCGCCCTAAACTCTTCCTACCCTGCTAAGGGTAAGTGGCAGTTTGAGGTGCGCTCAGTTGTATCCGAGGGTGACAATGTGGTTACCGAGGTGGCAGTGAGCGATGGAAACCTCAATGACACGGCCATTACCTTTCATACCGTCAAAGATGGGCTTATCTCAAAACAAAGAGAGTTTTGGCCTGATCCGATGAAAGCTCAGGAGTGGAGAAGTGAGTGGGTGGAGAGCCAATCTGATTTGTGAACTGCGCCGACAGAGCATCGGCGCATTGACAGGTTAAAGTAGTGCCAGTACTGCCTTGGCTGAAGCATCCGAAGAGGCAGGGTTTTGCCCTGTCACCAACAAACCATCTGTTACTACATGGCTTTGCCAAGTGTCGCCGCGGCTATAGGTTGCGCCGCTTTGTGCAAACATATCTTCGATTAGGAAAGGCACCACTTGGGTAAGACCTACCGCTTCTTCTTCCTCATTTGAGAAGCCTGTTACCCGCTTACCTGATACTAGAGGTTTGCCATCAGCGCCCTTCGGATGACGAAATACTGCAGGGCCATGACATACCGCACCGACAGGTTTTGCTTGAGCAGAGAAGGCTTCAATCAATGCGATAGAGTCTTTGTCTTCGCTCAGATCCCAAAGTGGACCATGACCGCCTGGATAGAAGATGGCATCAAAGTCATCTGCAGATACACCAGAAAGCTCAAGGGTATTGGCAAGCTTACTCTTAAGGTCTTGGTCAGCATCGTAGCGCTTGGTGGTTTCGGTTTGTGCGTCTTCTTGGGTGCTGTTCGGGTCGATAGGTGGCAAACCGCCCTTTGGAGAGGCAAGGGTGATGTCTGCGCCTGCATCCAAAAAGGTGTAATAAGGGGTGGTGAATTCTTCTAGCCAGAAGCCTGTAGCGTGTCCGCTATCGCCGAGCTTATCGTGTGAGGTGAGCACCATTAATACTTTCATTGTTTTTCCTTTGACTGACTATTGCTTGGTTGTCGTTTTATCTTAGAAGTGCCCCTGCTATTCTGAAATAAAGTGAAATCAATTTCAGATATCGAAAAAATGAATATTAGAGATAAAGACCTGAATCTATTGAAGATATTCCACATTATTTATCAGGAAAAAACATTTCTAAGGCGGCAGAGCGCTTGGAGTTGAGTCAACCAGCACTCAGCCATAAGCTGAATAAACTTAGAAATGAGCTAGGTGACCCTCTGTTTATCAAAGCACCTAGAGGACTTACTCCAACCACTAAAGCGCATAGTATTGCTCTGCAAGTGGGAGAGATGATCAAGGGCATTGAGAGCTTTTATTTGTCCCAATCAGAGGAAGATTTTCTCACAAGGCCGGACCGTATCAATATCTACACTACCGACTATATGGAGCAGCGTCTGTTTCCGCACTTGTTGCCCTTAGTGCGAGAAAAGGCGCCTAATCTGGTGCTGGTGGCCCATGATACTCGTGGCAAACTGCCGAGCACCGAGCTTGAGGATGGGCGGTGTGATCTGGCGATTGCTGGCTTCTATTCAGATTTACCTAAGACCATGAGACAACAGCGAGTCAGCCAAGAAAGGTTTGTGGTTCTGGCGTCAAAGCAAAACAGCGTTATCAATGAGCGTCTGGAGCTCAAGGATTACCTTGATTGTGAGCACATACTCACAACGTTAAGCGGTGACTTAGACGGGAAGATAGATTTGATATTAAAAGAGCGAGGATTGTCTCGCTCGGTAGTTGCAGGCTTTTCTAGTTTCTTATCGCCACCGTCCATTATTCGCCATAGCGATATGCTGGTGACCTGTCTTGAGTCGATAGCAGACCAAGCTATTGCTTTGGACTCGGGCTTAGTCAAACACCCATTGCCGTTTGTGATGCCCAAAGTAGATATCATGCAGTTTTGGCACGAGAGGACCCATGTGGATCCTCTGCGTAAGTGGTTGAGAGAGCAGGTATCGGAACTGCTCTCTCGGGTGTAACTAAGCGAGCTTTCCTTCAAGCCTTTCGCATTGCTCCGCCTTCTTAAGCATCACACTAATGGCTTTGGAAGCGATCAATGCAACACCTACCATGTTGACCGCGAGTATGGTCAAGAATAGGAAGTAATCACCGTAGACAGTGTGTGCCAGCTCTTGGGTTAGTACCTCGCCTTTCTCCAAGGCAATATTGGTCGAAAGAGCTGCGCCCACGATACCACTCAAAGCGATCGCAACCGAGAACAGGCTCACCGAGAAGTTCTCGATATGATGCGGCGCTACCGAAAGGATAAATGCCACCACCATGGAGCCTACAACCACCTCAGCCATGGCTTGGAAGAAGTGCACCACAAGGAAAACCTCAGGCCTAATTGCTACATCAGGACCTACGGTATTGATGAAGTAGGTCAAGGTCCCAAAGGCGAAGGTGGTTAGCACAAAGGCCCATGCAATCTTAGTCGCTGTTGTTAGATGAATACCTTTCTTCTCAAGAGTGGCAAAGCCTAAAGCAACGATAGGCCCGCCAACCATACACCACAGCGGTTCATCGCCATAGCCGCCTCTGGCTCAATTGGAATAAAGCCAAACAGGTCACCCTGTAAGGTGTTGATGGCCACTATATTCATCGAGGTCATCATCTGGCCGTAGTAGACAAAGAAACAGGTGGTTAAGAAGGTAGCGATAAGTATGGTGCCCATGCGGTACTTCTCTGCGCGCTCTGCCTTAAACATCAAAGAGATGAAATATCCGATGGCGACCAGGCCAATGGCATAGACGATATTCTGGCCTACATCCATGTTGGAGAACATGAAGAACACCAATGCAATCATGACGACAGAGACAGCGATAAAGATGCCCCATGTTTTAGCCGATATAGGTTGGGTATCAATCGGTTTGCCTAGTGGAGAAAACGGCTTCTTCAGCATTATAAGGGTTAACAAGCCAAGGCACGCCATTATCGCTGATAGGGTAAAGCCCCCACTGAATCCAATATACACGGTTAAGATAGGGAACAGATATTGCCCCAAGAATGCACCGATATTGTTCACCGAATAGTTGATCGGGAAGCCGTTCTCAAAGTCTTTGTGGGTGGCGAAGGTGCGCTTGTATAGGCTCGGATAGGAAGGTGACATTAAGCCTCGACCATAGCTAGCGAGTGCGATGCCAGCCATAGCAGTGGGTACGTGTAATGAGGTAGCGCCAAGCACTAGCAGTATGTAACCCAAGGTAAAAGCAAAATAGCTGATGGTAAGAGCGCGATAAGCCCCAAGTAGTTTGTCAGCGATGAAGCCACCGGCGATAGCAAACAAAGGCCCGATAGCGGCAAAGGCGCCGACCACCATCATGGTGTCCGCTTCGCTATAGTTGAGCTCCTCTAAGAAGAAGCGAGTTAGGCTCACTAGCACGCCATAAAATGACAGGCCAAATAGCATCTGGCACAGCATCATGGATTTATTCAGTTTATTCCACATGATTGGATCTCGATATACAGAAGTAGGGACTAGCCCACGATGGAGGGAATGTAACGATTTGTGAGAGGCATGGGGAATCACGAGTAGAGGATCGGATCCTACCAACTTGTGAGCACTGTATTAAAGTGGATCGTTAGACAGCAAAAAGCCCCGAGATTTGGGGCTTTGGAAGTTTGAGTAGTTGGCTACTATGCGTCTATCTTCTCTCGAAGCAGACGAAGTGCATTCAGGGTAACCAAAGCCGTTGCACCAGTATCGGCTAGCACCGCCGCCCAAAGACCTGTCACGCCAAGCAGAGTGGTCACCAAAAAGAACACCTTACTGCCGATAGCCAGAGCTACGTTTTGGCGAATGATGCTCATGGTCTTGCGAGATAGCTTGATAAGACCAGCGATAGAGTGCAGTCGGTCGTGGGTGAGAGCGCAATCTGCGGTCTCAAGAGCCACATCTGTACCATTCCCCATAGCGATGCCTACATTGGCCGCTTTTAGTGCTGGTGCGTCATTGATGCCGTCACCCACCATAGCCACCGAGCCACTCAGCGCTTTTAGGTTGTTGAGCTTATCTTCAGGCATCAGCTCGGCTTTGTAGTCTATTCCTAGTTTCGAGGCGATGGAAGCGGCAACGCGTTGGTTGTCGCCGGTCATCATAACGCTTTGGATACCAAGTTCGTTCAAAGCTTCGATAGCTGAAGCAGCATCTTCACGCAGCACATCTTGCAGGGCAATTAGTGCCTTTGGTTCTTCATCTAGTGTCACCACAACAACGGTTTGACCGATAGACTCAAAGTTAGCGACTAGGCTCTTAAACTCAGCGGATAGCTCTTCAATATGACGCGGAGCCAGCACTTGAATTGAGTGACCTTTAACAACACCTGATGCGCCCACACCAGAAATGCTCATAGTGTTTTCAGCGGTCGGTATATCAAGCTTGCGGCGCTTAGCCTCAGCCACGATTGCCGTTGCTAGTGGATGAGTAGACTTAGCCTCGATAGATGCAGCTAGGGTTAGGAATCTCTCGTCACCATAAAACTCAGTTACCTGAGGCTTACCTTGGGTAAGGGTGCCTGTTTTATCGAACACGATCTTATCGATAGTGCCTAGCTGCTCTAGAGCCATACCGCCCTTAACTAGGGCGCCACGACGTGTAGCGTTAGCCAGTGCTGAAGTGATAGCTGCAGGTGTTGAGATAACCAGTGCACAAGGGCAAGCAATCAGTAGTAGAGCCAATGCTTTGTAGATCCACTCTTGCCATGAAGCGCCTAAGAACAGTGGTGGCAGAACCGCAACAAACAGAGCGATTACCATCATCAGCGGTGTGTACCAACGGCTGAATTTATCGATAAAGCGCTCAACCGGTGCCTTCTTCTCTTCTGCTTCTTCAATCAAGCGGATGATGCGGTCAACGGCGCTGTCACCTTGCTCAGAGGTCACCTTAAGGCGCACAGTTTTCTCAATCACCATACTACCAGCCATGATTTTGGCTTTTGACTTAAGAGTGACAGGCAATGGTTCACCTGTGATTGCGCTTTGGTCGAACACGCCATGGCAGTTTAGGAGTTCACCATCCACTGATAGACGCTCGCCTGGCAATACTTCAATCTCGTCGCCTACTAGGATGGAATCAACCGAAACGGTCTCGACTTCACCATTAGCCTTAACGTGGCGAACGGTGTCAGGAGTCAGTGACATCAGCTTTTGTACGCCACTGCGCGCACGGTTAGCCGCAATGCCCTCTAGTTTCTCGCCAAGCATAAACAGCAGAAGCACCATGGCTGCCTCTACAGTTTCGCCAAGGATCATGCACCCACTACCGCAACAGACATCAGAGTCTCTATAGAGAAAGGTGTGCCATTTCGCATCAAAGAGAAGGCTTTTTTAGCCAAAGGGATCAGGGCGAAGATGGTTACCGCGTACAGTAGACCTTGCTTAAGAGCAGGGTTGAAGTGGCCTGCAATCATTGCCAAAGAAAACAGTATGGCTGTGATAACAAGCTTTGAATTATGGGTAAGGAATCCATTTAGGCCAGACTCTTGTTGTTTTGAATCTTTAGATTCTTCAACCACAGCAAAGCCGGCATCCTTGATGGTTGCCTTGATATTATCGGCGTTTAATTCAGCAGTGGCCGAGATGATCAACCTTTGTGTTGAGAAAGCAACGCGAGCCGCAGTTACACCAGTAACCTGCTCAACCGCACGCTCTACCTTTGCTGCACAACTAGGACAATCCATTCCCTCTAGTTGCCAGCTTAATCTTTTACCCACCGCTTCCAGCGTTTTAGGTGACTTTTTATGAGAAGAGCAGCAAGTCGAATGAGAGTGGCTGCAATCGTGGGAATGACTCATGTGTCTGCCTTTAATTGGTGTAGGTCTATATAGGGAGAAAATTTATCAGAAGGTAGGCAGATTAAATTGCCTTTTCACGACAATCATGTGAATTGTGCATGAAAGTTGTTTCAAGCTGTTGCTTATCTCGCCCAATTATATCTGTTGGTGAAAATTAAACCGGTTAAGTGATGGATACCAGTAATAATGGGTATTCCGTCAATCGCACAACGAGTAAAAAGCAACTAGTGCTGGTTTGGTGGATATAGGTTTAAGCAGTTTGAATTATGGATTGGCCGAGTCGACAGTAGTGAGATAAGTACGGTGAATATTTTTCTTGGCGGTAGCGAGGCCCGGTAGGCTTAGCTTGCTTAAAAAATAAGGATGAATCTGAGCTTTCGATTAAATTTCAACTTGGTTTATCATGTGCGAATCATTTTTTGTATCTATTAGTTAAAGGGATCTGCGCAATGTTATTGAGTAATGAGAAACGGAACTACGTGTTTTCGTTAGGTTTGTTTTTTTCCGTGGCTCTATTACCCGTAGCGGCTGCTTCTATAACCCCTGCTTTTGCGGAAACTGTTGATAATCAAGTTAATCTTGATGCACTACCTAGCTATAAACAGGATGCAGACCTGATTAAGCACACCTTTGAAACTCAGCTTTACACATTGCCAGCATTCAAAATGGGCCATTACGGGCTGCGTATGTACCGCCAAACTCAGGATAGCAAGTATCAAGCGGCGGTATGGGCTGATATGGCGCGCGTTGCCAGTCGCTTGAATGAGTTTGCTACCGAAGTGCATACCCCAGAGCAAATTAAGGCTTACTCTGATGCTCGCATGGCGAACTATGACAAACACAAGGATGAACGTAGCTTACTGCGTTACAACGAGACTATAGATCAAAAAGAGTATCCCTATCTCGGTATTGACCTTCTAGGTTCCATGGCTCGCGCGAATGAGTATGGCCTTAAGCATCGTGAAGATGAGAAATTACGTCAGATCATCCGTCGCTACGACTTTAAAGAGTTCGCCACTGACAAAGGTTTGATTCGTGCTTGGGCTGCACAACTGGCAAATCAGGTCTATTGGCTAAAACAGTTGGGTGAGCAAGATGTGGTGGCGGACTTTACCCAAGCATTCAGAGAAACCTATCCAGACAGTGAAGATAAGAAGCTAAGTGACCAGCAATTTATGAACAAGGTCTATGGCATGACTCATATTATTTTTGCTGCTGCCGAGTACTATCAGCACTCAGTCAACGAGGCTGATTTTCAATGGATTTACGACTACTACCGCAAAAACGTCGACATGATTCTAGAGCGTTCAAAAGAAGATGTTTTAGCGGAAGTGGGCATCAATTTCTTGCTCGCAGGTTTAGATGATGCCCCTGTGGTAGAGAAGATGCGCAAGGCGATTCAGCAGTCGATTAATCGTGATGCCGGCATGGTTCCAGCCGTGGATGGTACGACAGACCTTAAAGATGGTGAGCATCGAAATGTGTTGGCAATTATGTTGCTCGATTGGAAAGGAGTAAACGCTGTTCCGACCATTCAAGGTGAACCAAAGATGTTTTCAAACCTTCCTTATGGGTTAGTGCCTCAATAATGTATCGAGAGTAATCGAGCCTGTTTTCCGCTACGTACCAACCTCGAACGTTATTTGATGATAACTAAAGCTTAAAAAAGGCCTGATAAATCAGGCTTTCTAGATTAATTTAAGCTGAGTGAGTCACAACCGTAGGACGAAGTAGGTTCTCGTGGATAGGGCAACGGTGGCAGACAAGGTCTAGGAAGGCTTGCTTCTCTTCGTCTGTCAGTGGCGCATCGATATTCGCCTTGATATCTATGCTCTTGAAGCCCACAGGGTCATCGCTCTGTTTGCCGATAAGGCCATCTGTGTTGATGTCAGCAGAGATATCTACCTCGATACCCTTAAGCTCGATCTTTTGCTCTCTAGCAACCATTTTCGCGATTGTAGAAATACAGCCAGCCAATGAGAAAACAAATGTCTCAAGTGGGTTAGCACCTTCATTGCCACCGCTTGGCTGGTCGATTACAAGCGAATGCTCGCGCACCTGTGCAGTTACCTTCCAGCCTTCGCTCATCTTGGTGCTTACTTCAATTTTCTTATGTGGCATTACCTTTCCTTAATTTACAACTTCAGTGCTCTATTTAATCTGAGCAATAACTCTTTTAAAGGGACAAAAAGAATGATTGCATAGATGGGCAATCCACATAAAGACCAATGACTTATGAGTTATACCTCAAGTACCAATTTCCCGGTGTGTTTCTTCTGTTGAAATAGCTCCTGCATGGTGTTGATTTCTTTAAGAGGTAGACTCTTAGCTACGATAGGTTTTACCTTACCTGTCTCAATCCAGTTAATCAGGCTTTGGAATACTCCCTCTTCAAGCACAGTGCAGCCAAAGAAGCTGAGGTCTTTCAGATAAAGGGTTCTCACATCCAGATCAACCATAGCTCCGCCGATAGCACCGGATACCGCGTAGCGACCTTTAGGCTTTAGTACTTCTAGAAACTGTGGCCATGCATCACCGGCTACAAGGTCGATAACCACGTTAACGCTATTGCTACCAAGGGCTTCAACTAGGTTTGCATCGCGAGCAATCACCTCGTCCGCACCAAGATCCAGCAGTTCTTGATTTTTGCTAGGGCTAGTGATGGCGATGACATAAGCACCGCGAGCTTTGGCTAGCTGCACAGCTGCGGAGCCAACGCCACCAGATGCACCAGAGATAAGCACCTTGTCGTTAGCATTGACACCGGCACGAGTGAGCATGTTTTCTGCGGTCGAGTATGAGCAAGGGAAAGAAGCGAGTTCGATATCGGTTAGGTCAGTATCAACAGTAAAGGCATGCTTTGAGGCCACTACCGTGTATTCCGCAAAACCACCGTCGCACTCAGAGCCGAAATACCAAGGTGAGGTTAGAGGCTGTTCGCCATACTCACTCATGCTCGGTTCGATGATTACGCGCTGACTGATGCGAGCTGAATCAACATCTTTACCCACGGCTACGATAGTGCCACATACATCAGCACCTTGGATGCGGGGAAACTTGAGCGCTTCACCAGACCAAGAAGCGTCTTCGCTGTCTGCGTCGCCCTTTGAATACCAGCCGATGCGGGTATTGATATCTGTGTTGTTCACACCAGCGCTGATACACGGATCAGTACTTGATTGGCACTTGGTGTTGGCACTGCGATATCTTCGCGATACTCGAGCATCTCTGGGCCACCGTGTCCGATAAGTTGAACACCTTTCATCTTGCTTGGGATAGCAGTCATGGTTATTTCTCTAGTAGTTGAATTAGGGTTTGCTTGGCACTGTCTGAAGCTTCTTTACCGAGTACAGGCCATGCATTGGACACACCTTCGTGTATCAAAAATAGGGCAGTGGCGAGTTCGGGTTTACCACTTTGCTCACCGAGCAGTTCTCTTACCTCAAGCTTGTGTTTATGCACTGCTTGATTGATCTCTAGGTTATCCGGATAAGCCGAGATAGCGTTGATAGAAAGGCATCCATGGGGAGCAAATTCTGCCATCCAATCATCCAGCTTTTCGAAAATGTGCAAAACCGCGTCTAGCCCTTGTTCGGGAGAACCATCCAGCAAAAAATCTAGGTATCTCTGATGCCGATGTTCTAGGGCGCCAACTATCATCTCTTCCTTGGAAGGGTAGTGTTTATATAGGGTGCGCAAGCTCACTTCACTGGCGTTTTTTAGCTGAGCGACACTGGCCTCAGCAAAGCCGTATTGGCTGAAAGCCACCTCAAGTCGAGAGGCGATTTGTTGTTTTAGCATGGGTATTAACCAGGTAGAGCGTTCATTCTACTTTTAGGGTAGAGCGTTTGTTCTACCTAGTCAATATCAATCTATGAAGCTGTCAGCTTGCCGCTAGTGCGAGCATCAAGCTATCAAATTCGGCTCGAGATTCCTGAACCTGATCTGAAAGAGTTACCTTTTTCTCTTTCGCCGCAAGCAGGGCTTCGGTGAGTCGTTGCAACTCTAGTTGCAGGTCTTCCGGCAATAGTTTGACCGCCATCTCTGCCTCATCTTTATGCTCAAGGGCAAAGGCGCGTATCTCTTTTCGTAGAGACATCAGCGCGCTCATGGCCTCACGCTCTTCTTCCGCTGCTTGCTGAGCTAAGTCTTTGAAGCGTTCAAACTTGGCAAAGGCCATGCCTTCAGCTGACCATGGGTCGATATCAGGTAGTTCTTCGATATTGATGGTTGGCTCTTCGTACTCTTTCTGGTGACGAATATCCAAGCTGGCAGCACGCACAAAGGAAACCATCAGCATGACTGAGATAACCAAAAGTGGAAGACCACCCACTATGGCAGCGGTCTGCAAGGTCGATAATCCGCCGACAAACATCAACACGGTTGGCAGGAAGGAGAGGGTGAATGCCCAGAACAAACGGTTCCATCGCATCGGTTCCTCACTGACATCGTTTTGTACCACAGACGCCAAGATGTAGGAGATGGAGTCAAACGATGTTGCGGTGAAAATGATGCACAGCAGAGTGAACACGCCTACCACGATAGTGCTCATTGGTAGGGTGTCCAAGATAGCGAAGATGGCTGTCGGTGCACCTTGCGCATTCAATATGCTGATAACATCGAGCTCTCTGGTCAGTTGCAACGACAGGCCATAGTTGCCAAGGATGATGAAGAACATGAAACACCCTAGTGAGCCATAAAAAATAGAGCCCACCACCATCTGCTTTATGGTTCGTCCGCGAGAAATACGGGCCACGAATAGCCCCATACAAGGCGCGAATACTAGCCACCATGCCCAATAGAATATGGTCCAATCTTGTGGGAAATGGGTGTCAGTAAACTCACCATAGCCTCCGAAAGGTTCAGCATGTGGCCATCACAAAGAAGTTCGATAGCATACGACCAATAGAGTCGAGTCCAGTCTCTAGCATGAACACACTTGGCCCCGCACAGAAAACGAAAGCCAGTAAGCCCATCGCTCCCCAGAAGTTGATATTGCTGAGGAACTTGATGCCTTTTTCTAGACCTGCGTAGGCGGAATAACCGAATATTGCGGTACACAGTAACAGCACGCCTACCTGACTTAAGGTATTGTTTGGAATACCAAAAATATGGTGTAAGCCACCATTGATAAGAGGTGCAGCTAAACCTAGGCTGGTGGCAGCACCGCCCAGCATACCGAATACAAACAGCACATCGACGAATTTACCTAAACCGCCATTAGCTCGCTTTTCGCCAAGCACTGGCATAAGGGCGCTCGAGATCTTGAGCACAGGTTGCTTGCGCACATAGTAGAAATAGGCAATTGGAAGCGCAGGTACTAGGTAGATAGACCAAGCGATAGGCCCCCAATGGAATAGGCCATAGGTTGCGGCCCAGCGAATCGCTTCTTCACTGCCAGGTTCTAACTGGAAGGGAGGCGACTGATAGTAATAAGCCCATTCAATGCCACCCCAATACAAGATGCTGGCACCGATACCACCACAAAACAGCATGGCTGCCCAAGAAGAGGTATTAAACTCAGGCTCTTCATCGGCTTCACCCAGTTTGATCTGCCCCATATCACTGAAGATGACATACAGCATAAACAAGATGGCCGCGATACCTAGAGACAGGTATAGAACCCCGAGTTTGTCGGTCATAAAGGTCTTGCCGATTGAGATCCAATCAGCCCTTGTTGTGGGAACAAGACTAAGGGAATTACTACGCTCAGCAGCAGGAATAGGGCGCCAAAGAAAGTTGGTTTATCTATCAGCGCAAAGTGCTTTTTCATATTAGATAGCTCAAGAATTAATCTGAGCTCAATATGGAGATTTGGTGGAGAGACAACAAATCGACTTTTTTGTCGTTAGGATAAATGGAAGAGATACTAGATTGTGCGAATTATCAGTGTTTGCCAGAGAGATACTCTAGAGAAATATGAGAGCATTTCTAAGACATAATTGCTATTGACCGATGTTGTACCTATTGAATTACAAACGCATTTAATTAATAAGAGGTAGAAATATCTTGCCAATAATTGAGTCACTTTGTCGCATTCCCCTTTCTAAAAAGAACAGCGTTATTTTCTTATTTGTGCTTCATTGTTAGTGATATCTACTAACGTATATCTTTATATCTATTTGTTATGAAACAAAAATTGCACCTTAACGAGATCTCTATCTAAGTTAGAAAGGTGGCATAGCGCGAGAGAGAAGCAAATTCCCCGTAGGTGTTACCACAATTTTTTGCTTCAGCTAGGAAGCATTTCGTTTAGGCGATAAAAGGGACTTTATATGACTCAGCTACGTTTGATTAAAACGTTGTTAGGCTTCTTCGGCCTGATGGCGCTAAGTTTTTCTATAAATGTATCGGCACAAACCTTTAACTGTGACGGTGCGGGCTCTTGCTCTGGTACTAATTTCTGCAACGAAGGTGAAGCTTGTAACATCCAGTGCATTGGTGATGAATCTTGTATGGACGCTACCTTTTATTGTCCTAGCGACCAGTATTGTAGTTTTACTGCGAATGGTAGCAGCGCTATGGAAGATGTTTATATCTTCGGGGGAGATCGCGGTAAGCTGAAGCTAGACCTAACAGGCGCAGCAGTGTTTGCTTATGGTCGAGTATATTGCCCTGCAAATGGCGTTTGTACGGTGAAGGTTAATGAAAACTCTTACTATGGCATGCAACATTCCTATGTTTATGCTCAAAACTCTCTGTTCTTGGGTGTCGAAACTGTCAATGATGGCGGTCTAGCATACGCAGATATCTACTGCCCTTACACTTTAGATGCTGGTGCGGATGGTAAGTGTAAGGTTAGAACTTCCTCTGGAACTGACCAACTGACTAATACGCTCTTCTTTTCAGTAGAGAAGCATGATTTGGAGCTCTCTTGTGATGCTACCGATGGTTCGTGTGGTAGTAGTAAGCTTTATTGCACTGATACCTATGCTCATTCGTGTAACCTAGACCAAGACTTTGGTAATGACACATTCAGTTGTTCAGCCTTGAATAGTCGTTGTACCTCGTACGCCCATGCTCTGCCAACTGGTCCAGAAGGTCCAGCGGGCCCTGCTGGTCCAGCAGGACCACAAGGGGAGCAAGGTGCTAAGGGTGACCAAGGGGAACAAGGTGAACAGGGCATCCAAGGTTTACAAGGCCCTCAGGGTGAGCAAGGCATAGCCGGTATCCAAGGTCCGAAAGGTGAGACTGGTCCAGCAGGACCACAAGGGGAACAAGGTCCAGAGGGTCCCTCGGTTGTTTCACAATGCCCACCAGCGCTTTCAGCTAATCCAAACAGGGTTGTGGTACTGACCTCGCAAGGCCAATGTGTAGAGGTGCGTCGTCGAGGTGCGGTTTAAAAGTAATTGAGTGAGGTTGGAGGGGGGAGCGAATGCTCCCCCTTTCTATTTCAGACCAAAAAAGACGAGTCGCAGGGGACTCGTCAAACAGACACTAAAAACGCTAAGGATGCGATTAGTACCAGTTAAGGTCTATTACCATGATGTTGGAACCCATAGAGTTGGAGCCACACATTTCGTCATAGGCGGAGTTTTGTCTCAAGGATGCAGACTCATAAGAGATGCCCTCACAATGTGAACGAATCTGCTCAAGGCTGTGAAAGCGCATTGGCTTGCTGTTATGGTCGAGAAATGGCGTCTTTGAATCGCCTTGCACCTGGTAAGCAAGATAGATATCCCCTTCCAATGATTCCACTAGCAGTTCCATGGCTCGTTCCTCTATGTTCCAGACCTTTGTTATTACGCTTTACATAAATCAGAGATCACAAAAATTAGAATTTTGTTTGAATTGGATTTTCGGAAGGGGCAAAGCGTAAAACAAAGTAAAGATGGTCGATAAGGGGCGTTAACCGATTGACGCGTTTATTATTCACCCTTATTTTTATGAGCTTGTTTACATAGAGAAAGAGCAAAAGCAGTTCAGATATGGATTCCATTACCCAAGCAGCACTAGGAGCCACCGTTGCCGGTGCA
Organism: Vibrio ishigakensis; assembly: GCA_000830475.1. GTDB lineage: Bacteria > Pseudomonadota > Gammaproteobacteria > Enterobacterales > Vibrionaceae > Vibrio > Vibrio ishigakensis_A. The sequence goes on from BBSC01000003.1 coordinate 165,836, forward strand.
ATAGCAGGAAAGCGATGTAACGCTAAAGTGTTAGCCGTGGGCGCAGCCTTGGCACTTTACCTGATTTAGATGTGATGTTGGATTACGGCGATGCGGTAAGCAACACCATTAAACATCGCGGTTTCACTCATTCATTGTTGCTAATGCCACCCTTTGCTCTGCTCCTCTCTTGGATCTACTGCCGCTTTCGTCCGGATACGTTTTGGACTTTAGGTCGAGTCTTCTTTTTGACCATCAGCGTGTTGGTCACTCACACCTTACTCGATGCTATGACCACCTACGGAACACAGCTGTTATGGCCGTTTGATGGCTATTTTGAGCTTAGGAATATTTTTATCATTGACCCCCTCTACACGTTACCTCTGTTGATAGCCATTGGTGTGGCGTTGTTCTCTAAGAGTCGAGGAGGACGCTGGTGCCAGGCGGTAGTGCTTATCTCTACTCTGTACTTGGTATGGGGATATGCAGCCCAACAGAGCGTTACTAAGCGAGTGCAAGAGAATCTGGCTGCGCAGAACCTTCCAAGTGAGAATGTTATCGTCATGCCAACGCCTTTCAACACTGTATTGTGGCGCGTGGTGGTCATGGATGAAGGTAAATATTGGGAAGGTCTGGCTTCAATCTTAGACAAAGACGACCGTATCGATTTCGTCTCTCGCCCTACTGGAAGTTGGCCGTTAGAAGAGAAGCCTGAAACCCTACAAGGACTGAAAGCCTTTTCTCACAACTATCTAAAATATCGCGAAGAAAACGATGCTCTGATAGTGACCGACCTGAGATTAGGTATGGCAGATAGCCTATCGTTCCAGTTTGTGCTTGCGGAGAAAGACGATAAGGGTGAATGGGAGTTGCTCGACTCTACTTGGCGTTATCCAAGTGAGCGAGGCTTGGAGCACCTGAGTGCATTGTGGGAGCGCTTGAAGGGCGACCAGAGCATAGATGCCAATCTGAAAAGGCTTGAGCTTAGCTACAATCAATAATGAAAAGGGGTAGACGAATCTACCCCTTAATTTTGTCTTCTATTTCAGTGGGTCGCCATCTGGCAAAGCACTGTGCATCCAAAGCGCGAGGCGGTGCTTAAGGCTCGCTCCATCATGCTTGCTTTCTGGTAGTGGTGGGATCTGGTTTACTTCTACCAAGAAAGATAAGCCGATTTTACCTTGAGTGGCATTGTACTATCCGGAAGGTCTATGCCCTGCATCTTGGCCAACTTGAAAACGACCTCTATGGCTCGCTTGACCAGCTTATCTTCATTGTGGAGCTTGTTGGTTTTTGACATTGAGTCACCATCACCTTTTGAGAATGTTTCTTGAGTATATCAAGGGACAAAAATCTCACGGGGGCAGGTGTCTCAATTTAGGTACAAAGCTTCTCTTTGTTAGTCAGGCGCTTTGGGTTAGACTGATAATCCAACACAATTAAGTCTTCTAGAATAGGACGAAACACAACTTTGAGGGCGTCGTGTTCAGGGTGGGGTAAGTAGCGCTGGCGAGCGGCCTCATCGGCGAAGGTCATCAAAACACTGTGGGTGAAGCCTTTATTTTTTCCTTCAGGGCTATCGTTAACTCCCCATTCTACCGCCACAACACCCTCTATCTTGCTCGGAATAGCTTCGAATAGGGCTTTAAGTTCCGCAATCTCTGACTCAGTGGCTTGGTCTTTAAATTTAATCAGTAGAATATGACGAATCATGGTGCTCTCCTTATTATATGTGCCTACTGTGCACCAGACTGCGCGGTAGTATCAAGTCGGCTTGGCAGTTAATCTAGCTTGTTAGGGTTGGTGACTGGTGTCTCTGAATATTCGTTGAAGGAGTTTGAATACTTCTGCCCAAAGCTTGTGGCTAAGCGTCGTCAAAATTGAAAAGAGAACATAGGCTTTTTATGCCTTTAGTCACATCAAGACTAATTTAAGTGATTAAAATACCTTAAGTTTTAAGTTATCGAGGTGAGTTATGATTGCTGTAATTTTTGAAGTACAGGTAGCTAAGGGTAAAACTTCCGAATATCTGGATATAGCAAATGAGCTCAAACCTTTGCTATCAGAAATTGATGGTTTTATCTCAATAGAGCGTTTTCAAAGCCTGACAAACGAGGGCAAGGTGCTATCTCTATCTTTTTGGAGAGATGAAGAGTCCATTCAGGAGTGGCGTAGTCTGCAGGCTCACAGATTTGCCCAATCTAAGGGGCGTAACGGGGTATTTGAGGACTACAGGCTAAGAGTCGCTGGGGTTATCCGAGATTATGGTATGAATAACCGCAGTCAAACTCCTGGCGATAGTATCGCGGTGCATGGTTAAGCAGTGGGTTAGCTCATAACTGAGCTATAAGTGCAGAGTGCTATCTATCCAAGTAGTAGCGACATTTACTAGACGACTGGTCTAATTTTATTTATCTTTGCTCCATGAATGCAAAAACTAAAGACACAAGACAGCATATTCTCGAAGTTGGTTACCAATTGGTCATCAACAAGGGCTTTACCGCTGTTGGCTTATCTGAGCTGTTGAGAGCAGCGGACGTACCTAAAGGCTCCTTCTATCATTATTTCGCATCCAAGGAGCAGTTTGGTGAAGCGCTGATCGGTGAGTACTTCTCAAACTATATGAAGCGTGTTGATACCCTTTTTTTTGATCCCAATCTGGACAGCAGAAACAAGGTGCTTCGGTACTTTTCTCGATGGCTGGAAACTGAAAACGGGGTTTGCAATGCCAACAAGTGTCTTGTTGTTAAGTTGAGTGCAGAGGTGGCGGATCTTTCCGAGCCTATGCGAATGACCTTAGCAAAAGGTACTGAGCGCATCGTTACACAACTGTCGCAGCAGATTGCGAAAGGCATGCAAGAAGGTTCTATCCGTACCAAGAGTGCAGACGCTTTAGCCCGTCAACTCTATCAACAATGGTTGGGTGCCAGTTTGCTGAATAAACTAGCGCAAGATTGCTCAAACCTAGAACATTGCTTGGAAGTGACAGAGACACTGCTAAGCGCCTGATTTTATTCCCGTCTCGATACAGACGGGATTTTTTGAAATACACACTAGACGACCGGTCTAATTTTATTGAAGGGACTATCATGACTGACTCCATTAATCGCCGTATTGTACTTGCCTCTCGCCCGGTTGGGGCGCCTGTGCCAGCTAATTTCCGCTTGGAAGAGGCCGAGCAGCCGTCTCCGAAACAAGGCGAGATACTGCTTCGCAGTGTTTACCTTTCTCTTGACCCGTATATGCGCGGACGTATGAATGATGCGAAATCCTATGCCGATCCAGTTGCTATCGATGAAGTGATGGTGGGAGGAACGGTTTGCCAAGTAGTCGAATCGAATAACTCTGAGTTTGAAGTGGGTGAATGGGTATTAGCGTACAGTGGTTGGCAAGATTACGGTGTCTCAACGGGAGAGGGACTGATTAAGCTAGGTAAAAAACCTGAATACCCTTCTTATGCACTAGGTGTGATGGGGATGCCTGGTTTTACTGCCTATATGGGGCTTCTTGATATTGGTCAGCCAAAGGAAGGAGATACCCTTGTGGTTGCAGCTGCAACTGGCGCTGTGGGTTCTATGGTTGGCCAAATCGGTAAGCTGAAAGGTTGTCGAGTCATTGGTGCGGCTGGTGGTACTGAAAAATGTCAATACGCCAAAGACCAGCTTGGATTTGATGAATGTATTGACCATACCGCTGATGATTTTGCACAGCAATTAGCGCAAGCCTGCGATAAAGGTATCGATATCTATTTTGAGAATGTGGGCGGTAAGGTGTTTGATGCCGTGATGCCACTGCTCAATACTGGGGCACGCATTCCTCTATGTGGTTTGATTTCACAATACAATGCGACCTCATTACCAGAGGGGCCGGATCGCTATCCATGCTAATGGGGCAATTGTTGATCAAGCGTATCAAGATGCAGGGCTTCATTATCTTCGATGATTACGCACACAGATATGGCGAATTTGCTGTGGACATGTCGAAGTGGTTAGCAGAGGGCAAAATCCATTATCGTGAGCACCTAATCGAAGGACTGGAGAATGCTCCAGAGGCCTTTATTGGACTGTTGGAAGGTAAGAACTTCGGCAAATTGGTTATTAAAACCAATGAGTAAATAGGAGTTCATCATGATTACACTGCATCACTTAAATCAATCTCGCTCTAAGCGCATTATTTGGCTGCTAGAAGAACTGGGTGTTGAATACACCATCCGTCCTTATCAGCGCGACAGTGTCTCTTTTCTCGCTCCGCCAGAGTTAAAATCGGTGCATCCATTGGGCAAGTCTCCTGTCGTTGAAGAAGATGGGAAGGTGATTACAGAGTCTGGTGCTATTACCGAGCACTTGATTAGTAAATATGGTGCGCAGACATTGGCTCCTGAGGCAGGAAGTGATGACTACCTAGATTATTTGCAGTGGCTACATTTTGCTGAGAGTTCAGCAGCACTACCGTTACTACTCAAGCTTTTTGTGGCCAAAGATGGGGCAGAAACCAACTTTCTGGGAGACTATGCTGAAGCTGAGATAGACAAAGTCATGAGCTACGTGAATCAGAGGCTAGAGGGAAAACGATATCTGGTTGCTGATAAGCTAACTGGTGCGGATATCATGCTCTCCTTTATTGTCGATATCCTAGCTAACTTTGGCATCCTGGAGCGCTACGAGAATATAGCCAGATACGCTAAACAGTTGGCCACCCATGAGGCATATCACGCAGCAGAAAAGCTTGAAGTTCAGTATGGCTAGGGACTGGTGAAAGAAGGTCTTGGTAAATTAAAGGTGCTCATAAGAGCACCTTTTTTTAAGTCATTGTTAAAGCGTCGCACCGACAAACAGCAGTGTTGCGGTCACCAAGAAAGCGATAACGATAAACGGCATTACCCACTTGAGGAATTTGTCGTAAGGGATTTTGGCTAGAGCAAGCCCCGCGACTAAGTGGCCAGCGGTTGGAGCGAATAGGTTGATCCAACCCGATGCTGATTGATAGGCGGTTACCATTACATCGCGACTCACGTTTGAGAAATCTGCTAATGGTCCCATCAGTGGCATAGACACGGTTGCTAGACCTGAAGTGGATGGGATAAAGAAAGCCAGCACTATGTGTACTACATAAGCCACCACGGTAAATACGCCGCCGTTTAGGCCTTGAACCATGCCTTCAGACCAGTTCAGAATTGAGTCGATTATCTGGCCGTCACCCATAACCACATAGATACCACGAGCAACTGCGACTACTAGTGCAACACCGATAAGGTCACGAGCACCCTCGATAAACTTCTCTATGTATTTCGCCTCAGGCATACGGTTGATCAGTGCGATGATGATGGATGCGGTGAAGAACAAGGTAGAAAGCTCATCGAACCACCAACCTAGGGTTGGGATAAACTCAATACCCATATCAGACCAAGGGATCACGCCGTAGATCATCACTAGGAAAGTACCGAAGAACACACTCATGGTGAGCTTGCGGATTGGAGTAACTCTAAGGTTTGAGGCTCTTTACTGAACTCGTCATCAAACTCGATGCCTGCAAGAATAGATTGAGACTTGTCTGCCTTGGTTTTCTTGGCATAGCGCATCACGTATACGATAGCGATAAGCAGCAGCGTTGCCCATATAATAAGGCGAAGCACTACACCCTCACCGATAGGCAAGCCTGCAAAACGAGATGCGATCCCTGTAGCAAACGGGTTTACCGTTGAGGCCAGCACGCCCACACCAGAACCAAGTAGGATAACACCAGCTGTAACCATACGGTCGTACCCTGCAGCGCTCATCACCGGCATGATCAGGGCCCAAAAGGCGACTGTCTCTTCAGCCATACCAAATGAGGTACCACCAATAGCAAACAAGGTCATTAGAATTGGGATTAGAAATTGTTCTCGACCTTTGAATCTATCTACCACGGCGGCAACGCCGGCATCCATGGCGCCAGTACTCATAGTCACAGCTAGGAAGCCACCAATGATGATAACGAAAAGTGCTACATCGACAGACTCATGGAAGCCTTTGATAGGTGCCAAAAGCACATCACCGACGCCTTGCGGAGAAGACTCAAGCTCAGTGTATGACCCCGGAACGGGTAACAAACGCTCGCCACCAGAATAGTCGGCTACATCGGCAGCTTAATAAGCTGACCGGTATCTGCGGTTTTATAGTCGTATTTGCCTGCGGGGATAACCCAGGTCATGGCGGCCACTAGGGCGATGATTAAAAACAGTATGGTGTAAACCGTGGGTAGCTTAAACCGAGATGTTTTGGTGCTCATACTCGTTCCTTTAGTGATGAATCTTTAGAGAATGTGGTGCAACCAAGTGCACATTTATGGCTAGAACTATAGGAAATATTCCAAATAAAGAGCTAATCGAGATGTAAGTGTGCAAATACGGTACGAAATTCTCTCTATATATGTAAAAAAGGCACCCCTTTTATTTGAGGCGCCTGATTTGCTTATAAACTACTGATCTTGTTCAGTATGTGGGTAGAATACCGACTGTTCGTGACCGCAGATACTGGTTTCAACGTCCAGTAGAGAAAGCACGGAACAGTAAAAGTTGTCCTGTGAGAATGGAACGTCTTTGTTTTTCACCACATCCTCATATTTGTACTCTGACCCTTCGTTCACCCAAGCAATTGCTCCAACGTGCTTCTGACTTTCTGGTGCGAAAGCGAAAGGCATGCCATGCAGATAGACATCATTTTCACCCAGAGACTCACCATGGTCAGCCACGTAGAAAAGGGCGGTGTGATAGTCATTTGAGTAGTTCTCTAACCAAGCGATGCTTTTATCGATAAAGAAGTCGTTGAACAGCATGGTGTTGTCGTAGGCGTTCACTATCTCTTCATGACTACAACTGGCGAGTTGGTTGCTTTTACATACTGGCTTGAACTTCTCAAATGCCGCAGGGTAGCGCTTGTAATACTCAGGGCCGTGACTGCCTAAAGCGTGGAGTACGACTACTACGTCTTGATCTGGGTGCTGCTCTACATAGTTATCCAGACCCACTAACATGCCAGTGTCACGGCATTCTGGATCACAGACGGTATTGATATCTGATGACCTAAATGATTGATAATCAACGCGTTCTGCTACGCCTTTTGAAGAGGAATTGTTATCACGCCAAAGCACAGCAACATTGTTCTCCTTTAGGTATCTAGAGCATTCAGTTTGTAGTAGATGGAGTCACCATTAAAGTCACTACGAGGATCGGATGAGAACATGCAGGTACTGAAACGGCTGTTGAAGTTCCGCAGCTGGTCATATGGGTGAAGCTAATGACGCCCTTACGTTTGCTTAGACGAGGGTTAGTATCTCGCTCATATCCGTTTAATCCAAAGTGATCCCAACGCCCTGTTTCACCTACGATAAGGACAATAAGGTCATGCTTTTTATCTGGATGAACCACCTTGGCATCAGCCGCGACTACTTCCATCTGATCTTTGGTCGGGTGCGGCTTAGCATTGGCCTTAGCGATGTATTTCCCGGCTGAGTAAATAGGAAAAAGTGGTGCTGAATAGTAGCGAACGTGCTTATATTCTCGGAAAAAAGAGGCGTAGTTAGCGCTAAATGGAACTAATGCGATGGCAATGATAAGCAGTGCAAAGGTCATGGAGAAGAGCTTCGCACGGCTCTCTCGCCAGAAGTTTTGGTAGCCCACTGGTGCTTTCCAAACCAGATAGATAGGAAGCAGAGCACCGATAATCATGGCGGCCACAAGCTCAATGGAAAAGAGTCCGAATGCCTCTCCAGTATCTGTTTCAAGGATGTTTTGTAGCATAACGGTGTCGACCACTATGCCGTAGGTCCATGAAAAGTAGGCGGCACCTGCTCCAATTAGGAAACCCAAACTCAACACGAGCTTAGTGAATAGGCGTCCAGCAAGAAGTGAGAAAACAAAGATGTGAACAGCAAAAAGGAAGAAGCAAACGCTGATGAAAAAGCCCCAGTTTCCGGCATCTAGCGGAAAAGCGGCGGTAAAGTCTCGAAAAAAGGCAAAGTTAAATAGTGCTGAGTAGACGAAAGACACGATCCAAACTAAGCGGTATTGCCCAGTGATCATGCGAAATAAGAACTGCATTTTCCCCCCTTTCCAAACGTTTTTGGATAGTGACAACTCTGAAAGTGCGGGGAACGTAGCAGTTCTCTACAGGGTTGTGGCTGAGTAAATATTAGATTGAAATTATTATGAGTTTGTTCGCTTTTTGAGCTTGGGCTATAAGTTTAGTCGTAAATAGCGCATCAGTGGTTTGACCGCAAAATCAATGCGTTGCATATGTTTTGGGATATGAGTAGCTTATTAGAAGGTTCAAAGAGCTCAACAAAAAGGAGATCATTAATGAGATTCAACGTATTTGGCACCCCAATGAAGATTCTGCGAAAGTCGGGTGAATGGCAGTTGTTTCGCGACAGCGATGTTGGGATGGCAGTGCGAGTCTATGATGTGGTGATCCCTGAAGACCTGACTGAGGATCAACTCGCCGGATATCTGGACGATATCTATCATGAAATGGCTACTGCTAAGTACCCAAGCGTGGTTAAGGTGAGTTAAGTTCGCAAACTTATGTCACAGTCAATTCGATTCCAAGATAAGAAATAAGTGAACTTTAGTGCGGAATAGGTTACTAATTACCGCAATGTTACACTATATCATTTGAAACATGTTTCTTATTAAATTCAGTAAGATGCATATCCGGTTTATTGGGTATGCATCTATTTTATGCGCTCTTGTCTTTTCAACATCAAGCTTTGCCCATCCACACTCTTGGGTTTCAACTAACAGTGTATTGAACGTTAAAGACGGCAAGATAGCCTCCATCAGCATGGATTGGTCTTTCGACCCTATGACTACGGCTTATACCTTTGCAGGGCAGAGAATCACTCCTCAAAACCGGAAAGAGGTATTTCACAAACTACAAGGGGATATCCTAGAGAACCTGCTCTATAAGCACTACTTCACCTATTTCTACACCAAGGATGAGCCCATTCGTTATAAGCAGGTAGATATTGGCGAGATCTCCATGATAGGTCCAAGGATGAGACTGCAATTTGAGTTAGAACTTGCCGAACCCGTCAGCCTAGACACCCCAGATTTGAGCCTGTTTATCTTCGATCCAACCTATTACATAGATATGAGCTGGGATAAGCGCGCAGAGGTGAGCTTTAGTAATAACTATCAGGGTAATTGCCATATTAAGGTGATTGAGCCTAAGCCTACCTCGGAGCAGGTCGCTTATGCTATGTCGCTAGCTGTCGACAGTGACCCAGATGATGAATTAGGCAAACTGTTTACCCAAAAGGCTGTGATTGACTGTGATAAATAAACGAGTAAACAGAAAAGCCTTATTGGGCGGTATAGTTCTGATCTTGGGCATCTTAGTATGGAAGAACTTTCCAATGCTGTGGATGCAGATGTCTAGCGCGCAGCGCGAGTTGGTGGAACACATCAGTACCTCGCTCTTCTATGCAGGACAAGGCCGCTGGAGTTATATATTTGGATTGCTTTTAGCCACGTTTCTCTACGGACTGATTCATTCCATAGCCCCCGGTCATGGTAAGACGATGATCGTCAGTATGAGCCTAGTTAACGGCTATTCTCGGTTTAAGAGTTTACAGCTGGTGGCTCTGGTCGCTGCCCTGCAGGCCACATCGGCATGTGTGTTGGTGTTTGGTGCGACCTATCTCTCCGAGATATTATCCTTAAGCCTTTCCAATAACGTTAAGGTGCTGACTCAAGCGTGCGCTACCTTGATTATTTTGGTTGGGATAAAGCAGGCGTTAGTGCAGTTCAGCTCTAAGTTGTCGCAAAAAATAAGCAAAGGATCGTGGAAGCCGTTGTTGCTAGTCGGCATGAGACCTTGTACCGGTGCGATCTTAGTCCTTTTCTTTGCCAATACTTTCCATGCCGAGCTGTTGGGTGTAGTAAGTGCTTACGCTATGGCTGTTGGGACGGCGACCACTAACTCACTTCTTGTATACAAGGCGCTGGCAACCAAGGCTTTTATTCAGGAACAAGAGCATCAAGAATTGCCAAGGTCGGTTTCCCTTTTGTTGTCTGCTCTTCTAATCGCATCAGGCATAGTACTGTTTAAGTTTGCTGATGTCTCGACACTTAACTTAGTGAACTAGAACGCCATCTTATACTCTAGATACCCTTCGCCATCGAAATCCGACGACTCCACACTCGAGCCTGTATAGCCCAGTCGGACTTGATGGTTTCTATACTGGTAGTTCACAAACACGTCAGCGCTCAGGCTGTTGTAGTCCGATTCACCATAGGTAACAAAAGGGTCTAGGCCCAGTGAAAAGCCTTTTTCTAATTTGAAGCGGGTGTAGGTACCGAATGTAGTGGTGGTTATCCATTTATCTTCTCTAACCTCAAGGCCACCTAAAGTTAAAATGGGATAGAAGGTCAGCCTGTTGCCAAGCTTGAGTGTGGATATTGCTCCGACAGTCGCGGTGGAGCCGAAGTCCTCTTCCATTTGAACTGTGGATTCAGCGTAGACACCTAGATTGTTCCATAGGTTCATGTGTGCATAGCGAAAGTTAAGCGCATCGAATCCACCTTTAGACTCCACGCCGAGCAGGTTCTTTCCCCATGCGAACCCAGCGGATAGGTCAAGGTCACCATTGGTGTAGAGGTGCGCTCCAACGCTAGAGTAGACTGCAGTTGGATCAGCCATGTCTGGTGTCTGTTTGTCGTTTTTAGCCAACGCGTGGCCAGATGAAACCCAAAAACTAGAAGCAATTAAGGTGGTTACAAGAAACCGAGACATAGTTTTACCCTAAGCGTGGAGCGTGTGCCTAGGGTAATGGGTTAGATAGTGTTCAGATAATGAATACTATCTATAGCAGATATGTTGAAGTTGGATGAACTAGTTGGGCACTGTGTCGAATGCTGGTACCCCTTCTGGAATCTTAACCCACTCTTGTTTTTCTTTAACCCAGATATGAGCTTTAGGCTCAAACAATGCCATGGCTTCAGGGTCGATAGGTTTAAGTTTTAGCTTGATGATATGAGATTCAGCTGGGTTGTAGTGATAGATGCGATTGCCGCAACTTGGGCAGAATCTGGCTGCATTAATATTTCCGCTATCAGCAGAGCGTCGCCACTCCTTCATTTCACCTGAAAACTCGATATCATCGGCTAAAACAGCTGCGGTTACGCTATAAGGTGCGGTGGCTAGCTTTTGGCACTCTGTGCAGTGACATGCCATCACCTTTTGAGGCTTCGCTTTTAGAAGGTAAGAGACCTGACCGCATTGACAACTGGCTTTTATTGGAAAATTCATCGTAAAAACATCGGCTTAAAATGGGTCCTTAAGCATAGTGGTGTGAGTCATAAATTGGGGAACAAACTAAAGATCATGCATGCAATCTTTGATTGTTATGAATCTATGTGATCTTCATCGCGTTTTTTCTGAGCTTTGGTTAACCTTGGCGAGTCCTATTTACCGAATTAATAACCATGACTCCGGAAATCAAGCTCTCCGTTACTGCAATCATTACCGCTATTACTGTGTATAGCTATGTTCCCTATGTGCTCAACACTGTGCGCGGCAATATAAAGCCACACTTCTATACCTGGCTTATCTGGGCGCTTATTGGTGGTATCTCCATTACCATTGCGGCGCTGGGTCACGGAGGCATTGGCTTAATTCCGATTGCGATAGGGGCGGTGTCTGCGCTGATCATCGCGATCTCTACCTTTAAGAATGCTTCCGACGCCACCAAGAGTGACAAGATCTTCCTCGCCGCTAGCTTGATGGCGATTCCGGTCTGGTATTTCACGAGTGGCGCAGTGGCAGCACTTATGGCGGCGACCATTAATGTTATCGCCTCGATTCCCACTATTCGAAATGCTTGGATAAATCCAAGTCATGAGACTCCATCGACCTGGCTGCTAAACGGTATTCGTTTTGGTGCAGCAACCGCAGTGCTCAATACCATATCGGTAGAGACAGCGTCATTTACCGTTGCCATGACAGGCGTGAACTTCCTAGTGTTCGGTATCTTGATTGTGCGTACCAAAGCGCTCAAGCACAGAGCCAAGCAAGCAGAGTGTTTAGAAAGTTGCGAGTGTGCGTCTTAGCTTTCCAGTTTAGGTCTCGCTACCCAGTGCCCAAAGCAGAACCGACTCACTAGCTCGTTCTGATGTCGGCATTGGGTCTTATGCAGAATGCTCTTAATTTGGCTCTTAATAGTCTCTTTGGAAACAGACCTTAAATTGGCTATCTCAGGGCCGTTTAGTCCAGATACTAGAAGCTCAAGGATATCGCTCTCGGTGCGCGTCAGCTGACTGTCTTGATGGTTCTTGTTATATAGCGCCTCCCAATGCTCTAGCATCTGATAGTGAGACACCCAAGAGTTTGCCCAACTTTGGATCAGCTTCCAGCTTTGCTGAATATTCATCAAGGCAGTTTTGGTTAGTGGCAGGATAGAGTACAAACAGAAACCTGCTCGAGCACCGTAGCAAAGGTCAGCAACGCCGGTATATAGGCTTAGATCATGCGAGAGAACTCGGCAGCGCTGTGGAGATTCTATTATCTCTTGCTGAGTTTGATGCTTAAAGTAATTGAGCATCTTGCTGCCTTGATTGTGTATCCAAGGGCTAATGTCGAGATTTGTACCAATCACCTCGATAATTTCGTGCTGTATGTTCTCATCTTCGTCGAAAATATAAAAAGCAACCTGCTCAACACCATAGAAGCGCAGGCTCGCTTCTATGGTCTGTTGGATCCAGATAGGTGAGGTAACTGAGAGTTGTGGAAAGTCTTTCCCTTTCTGATCTAGGTACATCCAGATGTAACCAATTGTTTCTGATGGATTTAATTCTATCAGCTTGGTGAATGTATTTTATATGCACTCAGATCAATAAGTGTCGAATTATTCTGCTCGAATAACGCTTGAGCAGTGCATCTCCATCTCTTCTTTGTCTGTATCTGTCAGGTCACAATCGGTGATTATGGTTTCGAAGGTGGTCAGTGGAAGACATCGATGAGCCGAAGCATTGCCATATTTATCCGAATCCGCAAGAAGGATACAGCGGTTCGCTACATCGGCTACGGCACGTTTAACTGCTACTTTCCCCTCATTGGAAGTAGCAAGGCCTTTACTGTTGAAAGAAGAAGTTGAGATGAAAGCCAGATCGATATTGAACTGACTGATACTATCTGCCGCGCGCTGACCCACAAAGGATCCATTCTCTCTATCAAGCTTTCCACCTGTGCTGTAGACCTCACTCAAGCCATGGGTCATGAAGAATTCTAGAATAGCGAGATCGTTAGTTAGGATAGTGAGGTCATCGCGAGTCTTTAGTCGATACGCCAACTGAGCAGAGGTACTGCCAGCGTCCAGATAAATCACTTTTGCTGTGTCGATCAGAGGTTCTGCAGCTCGAGCGATAGCTTGTTTTTGCTCGCGGCGAATCTTCTCTTTTTGATGACGAAGTGGCTCACTGGCACTTGGCATACTCTTTTTTACACCGCCAACTACAGACTCCACCAAGCTCTCGGCTTCAAGCTTCTCGATGTCGCGACGGATAGTCATATGTGATACTTCGAAACGCTCGGTGAGCTCAGAGATGCTGATGAACTCTTTCTCATCGATAAGCTTCATCATTTCGTATTGGCGTTGTGAAGGGATCATGGCTGTGCTTTGGTGTATCTCAAACTAGTGACAAAACGTTAACAGCTATGATTAGGAAATGAAAGGGTGTGCTAGAAGAATAAGAGGAGCTTTTAGCTCCTCTTTAGTTTGGGTTACTTCTTCTCGTTGAAGGTAACTTGATACTCACCAATACCGGCGTATTTGATGTCGGTGGCCTTATCGAAATCTACCTCAACGATGCCGCAGTAAGAGCCCGTGATGATGGCTTCACCCGCTTTAAAGCTAGTACCACGACGAGACATGAAGTCAATCAGCCAGTAGATTGGGCTAGCTGGCATGGTGTTTGGGTGTTCACCGGCAAAGGTCTGTACTGCTTCGCCTTGAGACACAGTGATGTCGATTTTAGAGGCCGCGAATGCCGCTTCACGGTCGATCTCTGGGCCGATGAACATGCCTTGGTTCACTAGGCAGTCAGCTAGCTTTTCATAGAATTCAGCGCCGCTGTCGTCAGCGAAGCGTGCTTGCATCAGCTCAAGAGCCATGTGAGATGCACCGATAGCTTCGTTGATTTCAGCTTCTGTGTAACCTTCTGCTTTTGCTGGTAGGTCTTTACCTAAAATGAAAGCAATTTCAGGCTCAACGCGGGCCTTGCCGTTGTCTTTGAATAGCTCGCAGCTTTCGCCTTTTTGGATGCTATCTGCAAAGATAGGCGCTACCACGAACTTGTCTTCTGCTAGAGGCTGTAGACATTTCCAGCCCGTAACTGCATCAGTACGCTGAGCGATCATTTCAGCTTGCACTTGAAGCGCTTGTTCAATGTTGGTTGGACGTTGTTCGGCCGCTAGGCGAGGGGCTTTAGTACCTGCTACACGACGAGAAAGTAGCTCGGTAGCAGCTTGTGCGAATTCTATAGTCATATTGTAATACCTTTATCGTAACTGCCCAGATAATATAAGAATTAATTGATAAGGGAAACTGCTACACGTGCTTTTGAGACCCGTAGCAACAGACTATTATTGTTAGTGAGATTTGATGACTCGCAAGTAGTTCCAAAGCGCATTAAAGAGAAAAGCAAGAATATCCCATGAAACACCTTATTAAGCATGTTCACCTGTCGAAGGGAAAGCCTTGCAAGGCTAAAGAGATACATGAAGAGGCTGATGAAGCCTTTCTAGAACCTCATCGTCATGAGTATTGGGAGATACTTTGGTGTCTTGATGATTCTGGCAGCCAAAGCATTGATTTTGTGGAATATGAGAACAAGAACCATCGTTTTTTCACCATAGCTCCTGGCCAGGTTCACAACTCGGCTTATATGGGAAAGGATGTACGTTTACTGGTATTTTCTCCGGGATTTCTGATGGCAAACCCGAGGAATGTTCAGTTGGTGGAGAGCGTATTTGCTACCCATGATAACCGTGTACCCTATCTTGATTGCTACCTTGAACAGAGCACGCACCTTGAATCCATATTTGGCTTGCTCAAAGAGGAGTGTGAGCGACAAGAGTCCGATTGGGACTTAGTCGAATCCCTTATTATCAGTTTTTTGCGTTATATAGTGCGCTTTAGTATTCCCTCACAGGGTGTTGGTGAAGAGCGTGATGCTAGGGTATCTAAGCTCGTAGGACTGATTGAAGATAACTACAAGCTAGAGAAAAAAAGCCAGTTTTATGCCGATGCTCTGGCATTGACCAGCAAGCGCCTTAATGAGCTCTGCAAAGCCGAGCGGGGCAAAACGGTCACACAGCTTATTCATGATAGGGTGATACTAGAGGCTAATCGCGATCTGATTTTCTCAAACAAAACCATCAAGACCATAGCGTTCGAACTTGGTTTTGAAGACCCTTCCTATTTTAGTCGCTTCTATCGTGGTCAGATGCAAGAGACTCCGGCGGAATTTCGTGAGCGATGTGCAGATAGTGCCATACAATAGGCAGTTTATCCCTTACTTAGACTTTCTGATGTATTGATAATACCCGTATTCAATCTATTGCGGATAAGTCTCTACTATGAGCATTAATCTAAAAACTGACCCCGTATCTAAATCATTCTTTCAGTACCTTTGGCCAGCACTGACAGGCATGGTGATCAAGTCACTCTATATCATGGGAGATGCTTGGTTTATTGGGCAAGGCGTTGGTGCGGATGGCCTGGGTGCTATCGCTATCACCATTCCTGCTTTTTCTATTTTTACTGCTATTTCTATGATGGTGGGTATCGGTGGTGCTGCCATGATGTCCATTGAGGTAGGCAAGGGTAATAAAAAAGCCGGGCAAGTACTGTTTAATCAGTCGATGTTGCTGACGGCCATTCTCACCACCATTGCTGTAACCCTAGCCCTGTTTTGGCTAGATGAAATCATTGGCATGGTTGGAGCTACAGGCAATATCGCAACCTTGGCACATGAGTACCTTTCGGTACTGCTGAAAATGTTCGTGCTTTACTCCCTTGCTTGGGTTCTGTCTTGCTTTGTGCGTAACGACACCAACCCTAAACTTGCCACTATTGCCATGTCTGTAGGCGCCATCAGCAACCTAGTTATGGATTACTTCTTTGTACTCAAGTTTGGTTGGGGTATGAAGGGTGCCGCCTATGCGACGGTGATTTCACAGGTAGTGATTGCATTTATTTTGCTAAGTCATTTCGTGTGTAAAAAGGGTAATCTCGAGCTTTCATTTAAGGGGATGGGCCTAGGTCGCAGTCGTGACATCTTGAGGATAGGCACACCGATCTTCTTTATCGAAATCACCTCGGCTATGACTATTTTCATGTTCAACTATACCTTGCTTCACCATTACGGTGAGAGCTACATCATAGCGTATGGTTTGACTTCTAATATTGGTGTATTTGCCCTGTTTGTCATGGTGGGAATAGCGCAAGCGTGCCAGCCTATCGTTAGCTTTAACCACGGAGCAGGTCAGCCTGAACGCATACAAAGTATTTTAAAGCTCGGGCTTAAGTCAGCGATTGGTTGTGGCTTGGTATTTATGAGCATCGTTTGGTTGGTAGCTCCTCAGATAGCGAGTTTATATCTGGGTGATAGCGCCCAACTGACGGGTTTAGCTGCAACAGCCCTTACTTTTTACTTCTTTGGTGTGCCTTTGATGGGATTGAATATGGTTATTGCCAACCTGTTTCAAGCGGTGGCTAGCCCTAGACAGGCTACCATGATATCGCTAAGTCGAGGATTTGTGTTTGTGGCATTGGGAATTTTAGTGTTGCCATACTTCTTTCCAGAAAATGGCATTTGGGGGAGTATATTGTTTGCAGAAACGGTGACAGCGGTTATCAGCTTGGTAATGCTTCGTGGGTATAAAAGCAGGGTGCTAGATGAACCGCTGAATTTGGTGAAGGCAGGCTAGGTCATTTCTCTCCTGGCACCTTACCGCCAATGCGATGGCACTCGTTAATAGGGATGGTGCCTTCGTATTTACCGTCTATGTAGCAGGGTACCGATGGGACACCACCAGTGCCGTAGCCTGCAAAAACAGAGCCCGAGAATGCCATTGCTAGAGCTATCAACATCCACTTCATAACTACCTCCTTGGCAAGTTATCTCTAATACGCAAAAACGGCGTATATGGAACATAAAGACCTATACGCCGCCGTATTATTTCGAGTGAAGTGCGATTTGTTACTCTAAGATGGTGGCTCCTGCTTCAGCACTGGAGATATTGCGCCTAAAGATGCTGAACAACTCTCTACCAGAGCCGAAGTGTTGGGAGGCGAGATCGAATTCTGCCTGTTCCCTTTGTTGGATGTCTTGCTTGACGTTTACTTCACCGGTTTGACCATTGATGGTGATGATGTCGCCATTCTCTATCTGAGATAGAGGTCCACCGTGCTGCGCTTCTGGTGTCATATGAATAAGTGCAGGCACCTTACCTGATGCCCCGGAAAGACGGCCATCAGTCAAAAGTGCTGTTTTAAAGCCTTTTTTCATTACATTGCCAAGAACTGGCATCAGCATGTGAAGCTCGGGCATACCGTTGGCCGCTGGGCCGTTATGTCTCACCACTACGATTGCGTCTCTATCCAGCTCTCCCGCCTCATAGGCACGCTTCACATCATGTTGGCTATCAAACACCAATGCAGGCGCTTGGATCACATGATTCTCTTCAGCAACCGCGCTGATCTTCATCACCCCGCGACCTAGGTTACCGGCCAGTACCTTAAGGCCACCTTGTTCGCTGAAGCTTTTACCTAGCGGAGCAATCACATCCGAGTCTTGGCTATCGTGGATTGGTAAGTAAACCAGTTTGCCGTTCTCTAGGTTTGGTGTCTTTAGGTAATCCTGCATGGTGCCGTACACCGGTGTCGCATCCATATGGATCAAGCCACGCTCAGAGAGGTTTTTCAGTAGTGCTGGAACACCGCCTGCGCGCTCAAAATAGTTGATATCAGCAGGGCCGTTTGGATAAACACGTGCCAGTAGTGGTACAACGCTTGATAGGGCATCAAGGTCATCCCATGTCACTATCAAACCGGCCGCTCTGGCTACCGCTATCATATGTATGGTGTGGTTGGTACTGCCACCTGACGCAATAAGAGCCACCAGTGAGTTAACGATAGATTTTTCGTCTACAACTTTGTACAGCGGGCGCCTTGAGCGCCAGAGATGGCAACCATATTCTTGATAGAGGCGATATTCAGTGCGTGTCTGAGTTCGCTGCCAACTGGCACGAAGGCTGAACCGGGTAGCATTAGGCCCATGGCTTCAAACACCAATTGGTTGGTATTGGCTGTGCCAAAGAAGGTGCAAGTACCTGGTGAGTGGTATGCACCACACTCTTTCTCTAGAAGCTCTCTATCATCAATCTCGCCCGCAACGTGTTGTTGTCTTGCTTTGACCTTTTCAGCATTGGAGATGCCAGAGGACATAGGGCCCGCTGGAATAAAGGAAGTTGGCAGGTGACCAAAAGAGAGTGCACCCATCAACTGGCCTGGTGCAATCTTGTCACAGATGCTTAAAAGCGCCGTGCAATCGAAGGTATTATGGCTCAGAGCAACCGCTGTGGACTGGGCGATTAGGTCGCGTGAGTACATGGAGATATCCATGCCCTCTTGACCTTGAGTAACACCGTCGCACATTGCAGGTGTGGCACCTGCAACCATAGCGCTGTGACCCATCCCAGACATCACCTCTTTGATGAGTTCAGGATAGGTTTCATAAGGCTGGTGGGCGCTTAGCATGTCGTTGTATGCCGTCACGATACCCAGATTAATCTTAGTGAAATCAAGTACTTTATCGCGCTGCTGGTCACCACAAACCGACACAGTGTGTGCCATGTTACTGCACGAAAGAGAACCTCTGTTTGGCCCGTGCTGTGCTTGCTTTTGCATGCGCTGAACATAGGCTTCACGACGCTGTTTGCTTCTTGCAATGATGTCGCGGGTAACTTGAATAACTGTGCTGTTCATTCTTTCAATCCAGATATTGCTTAGCCAAGGTGACACATTCAGAAACCACTTCGTAGAGGTCGTTAGAGACATCCACTTGATGGGTTTTAGCCTCTATGTTGGTAGGCATCTCCATGGTCGCGTACTGATCATCAAGCAGAGATAGCGGCATAAAGTGCCCTTCACGATTTTGCATACGCTCTGCGATGATTGCTTTGTCGGCGTGAAGGTGCAGGAAGATAACGTTTTGGTTCCCTTCACGGATTTTATCGCGGTAGCATTTCTTGAGCGCTGAACAGACAATCACGCCACGCTCGTTCTTCATCTCCATGCTAAATGCAGCATCACGGATTCTTTCTAGCCAAGGATTGCGGTCTTGATCGTTTAGCGCTTCACCCTGAGACATTTTTAGAACGTTCGCTTTAGGATGCAGATCGTCGCCATCGATAAACTTAGCGCGGATCTCCTGTGCGAACATCTCGCCAACAGTCGATTTACCGGTGCTTGAGACACCCATAATGATAAAAACTGCGGTGTTGTTATTCATAAACCCTCATGAGATTTTTATAATAATTGTGCGGCTTCTGCTGCACTTATAGTCGGTATTAGTCGAGATCTTCGCCGTTGCTCTCGATAACCTTTTTGTACCAGTAGAAAGACTTCTTCGGGATACGGTTTAAGGTGCCGTTGCCTAGGTTGTCTCTATCTACATAGATGAAGCCGTAGCGCTTGCTCATTTCACCGGTAGAGGCGGCCACAAGGTCGATACAGCCCCAAGGAGTGAAGCCCATTAGAGGTACACCATCATTGATGGCTTCTTTCATTGCTTGTACGTGAGCGCGCAGATAGTCGATGCGATAGTCATCATTTACCTGACCGTTTTCATCTAATACATCCTTTGCACCTAGACCGTTTTCAACCAAGAACAGAGGCTTCTGGTAGCGGTCATACAAGGTGTTCATCGTGATACGCAAGCCTAGCGGATCGATAACCCAACCCCAGTCACTTGCTTCCAAGTGTGGATTCTTTATGGATTTCACTACGTTAGCGGCGCTGGTGTTGCCTTCGTTCATATCTGCTGATGCGCAGCGAGATGCGTAGTAGCTAAATGAGACGAAATCTACAGTATTTTTCAAGATCTCGTGGTCTTCTTCGCGAATGTCGAGAACGACACCTTTCTCATCGAATACGCGCTGAGCGTAAGAAGGGTAGTAACCACGTGACTGAACATCGATAAAGAACAGGTTCTCGCGGTCCTTCTGCATTGCTGTGAAAACATCTTCAGGCTTGCAGGAGTATGGGTAGAAGTTACCGCCAGCCAGCATGCAACCTACTTGGTTTTCAGGGTTGATCTCATGAGCCAACTTAGTCACCAAGCGCTAGCAACCAGTTCATGGTGTGCGGCCTGATATTTCACTTGGTCTTGGTTTTCACCCTCTTGGAAGAGTATCCCTGCGCCAGAGAATGGGCTAGCCAGTAAAATATTGATTTCGTTAAAGGTTAGCCAGTATTTAACTAGGCCATCAAAGGCCTCGAAACAGGTACGGGCATAACGCTCAAAGAAGGTGATCATCTCACGGCTACGCAAGAACCGTATTCGTTAACTAGGTGCATGGGTACATCGAAATGGCACAGGGTTACCAAAGGCTCGATGCCGTATTTCTTGCACTCTTCAAATACTGAGCGGTAGAAGTCGATGCCTTCTTGGTTCGGTGTTTCTTCATCCCCTTTCGGGAAGATGCGAGCCCAAGCGATTGAAATACGGAAGGTTTTGAACCCCATTTCAGCTAGAAGAGCAATGTCTTCTTTGTAGCGATTATAGAAATCGATAGCGTTGTGGCTTGGATAATATTCACTTGGGTCTAGCTCAACTGAGTCCACTTGACCAAGCTTGATAGGCATACGGTTTTCACCGTAAGGGATCATATCTACTGTGGTTAGTCCCTTGCCACCCTCTCGGTAGCCACCTTCTGATTGGTTAGCGGCAATTGCGCCACCCCAAAGGAAATCTGATGGAAATGTAGTTTTGGACATGCTGTGCCTTTAATTTTTCTTGTAGCCACCCCAAGCTGAGGTGGCTGAATAATTTGATGTTTAAGCGGTGGCTTTGGCAGCTACTGGAGCTTCAGTAAGCTTTGGTTCTTCTTTTTTATCCGCTTCTTTCTTATGAGCCTTGTTCATGTCGTCCTCTTCCTCGTTAGGGATATCGTCAAAGCCAAGCATTAGGGTTAGGACGAATGAAAGAACAACCGACAGTGCCATCAGGCCAAGTACCCACACCAGACTCATTGGGTCGTTTACGTCGATAAACTGCACGCTGGTGAATAGCTAGGTGCTGCCATTGAGTGGCTGGCGATACCTGCATAGCCTGCTAGACCACCTACAATAAAGCCTGTGATTAGGGTCGCTATGAGTGGACGCTTCAAGCGAACCAATACGCCGTATAGTGCTGGCTCTGAGATACCCGCCATTAGAGCGGATGCACCTGCTGCCATAGAGGTTTGTTTAAGAGCGATGTTACGAGTCTTCCAAGCTACCGCTAGACATGCGCCACCCATACCGATGTTTGCGCCGATTTCAGATGGCATTACCATGCCTTCAGTACCGGTTTCAGCGATGGTTTGGATGATGGTTGGCGTGAATACACGGTGCATGCCAGTCAGTACCAGCAGTGGCCATAGTGCGCCCATAATAGCGACCGCTAGCCAGCCTAGAGTGCCGTGGATGGTGTAAACCAGAGTAGAGATAGCCGTACCAATCCAAATGCCCATAGGACCTACCAGCAGGATGCCGATTGGTGCTGCGATCAATACGATAAGCATTGGCTTAAGGAAGTTCTTAGTTACGGTAGGGGTGATGCTATCTACCCAACGCTCAATGTATGACTGAATCCAAGTCATGATAAGCACAGGAATAACCGTGTAGGTGTAGCGCACGGACTCAACTGGGATGCCAAATAGGTCAACATGCTTACCCTCGGCAGCCTGAGCCATTAGGTCGATAAAGTTGGGGTGAACCAAGACGCCGGCAATACCAATGGCCAATGACATATTGGTTTTGAATTTAATCGCTGCTGATGCCGCTACCATGATAGGTAGGAAGAAGAAAGCACCGTCACCTATGGTGTTCAGTAGGATGATGGTCGAGTGGTCAGCTTCGTAAACGTTGAACATAAGTAGAAGCATGGCTGCAAGCTTAACCATTGAACCACCGATGATGGCAGGGATAAGCGGTGACATGGTACCCACAAGTGCATCTAGCATCTTCGCGCCGATAACCTTAGGAGTCAGCTTTACCTTAGGAGCTGGAGCGTCATCCGCCGCACTGCCATCGAGGTTAAGCAGTTTCATTACCTCTTTGTAAGCCGCGGCTACATTGTTACCCACGATAACCTGGCACTTGTCACCGTTTTGCACAACGCCCATTACACCTTTGATCTTCTTAAGTGCATCGGCATCGATTCCTGCTTCGTCTTTAGTCACGAAACGTAGGCGGGTCATACAGTGGGTTAGGGCAACCACATTGCTCGCTCCACCCATCTTCTCCACTACCGAATTGGCTAGGGCGCTGAAATTGTTGGACATTTTTTATCACTCCTAAGTGTGCAGAGGTTGGCTAAGTCGTTTGTAGCCAAGTCATTTTGCGGTCTATCACAGCCAGATAGCCGACTTTTGAGTTCACGCACCGCCACTCATGTGGCGACATTCTTCTTCTGTTTGTATTCGCCGGACTCGGGGGAGACCTCGCGATAGTTTTTCTTAGAGTTGGATTGTTATGCTCTAAGTTACGCGTAACAAGTTACCAGTAACATTTGTAAAATAAAGCGGATTTTGAGATTCATCTAAAAATTGAGATCTGGATCGTTAAAACGAGGCTATACAAAGGCTTTAAGGGGATGCGTACTGTTACAGGATGTATATTTTATCGAGTTTTCAAGCTTAGTTAGAGTGATGCATATATATCTAAAAAAATGAAAGCAAATGGAGATGAGTAGCGCAGGTTTAAGTGGATCACAATTGTGAGGTTTACTCTCTATTCAGCAGTCAGATTGTCAAATCGAAAATTTATGTTTCTTATCAGCAGGCATATATTGGAATAAACCAACAACAAGATAAGGAAACGCATTATGGCTAAGGTCGCAGTTGTACTGTCAGGTTCGGGTGTATTTGATGGCTCGGAGCTTCATGAAAGTGTAATAACTATGCTCTCGCTAGAAAAGCTCGGTATTGAATACCAAACATTTGCTCCGGATATCACTCAACTTCATGTCGTCAATCATCAAACTGGTGAGGTGTCTGAATCTGAGCAACGCAATGTATTGGCAGAGTCCAACAGAGTTAGTCGCGGCAATACCCAGTCACTTGCTGAGCTGAACCAAAGCGATTTCGATGCTTTGGTGTTCGTGGGTGGTTTCGGTGCGGCGAAAAACCTCTCTGATTTTGCAGTGAAAGGCGCTGAGTACGGTGTGCTACCAGCAATCAGTCAGGCGATTAAAGATTTCCATGGGCAAGGGAAGTGGCTATTGGCGATGTGTATCGCTCCGGTGCTGGTGGCGAAATCTCTGCCAAATGTATCTCTGACCATTGGCAGTGATGTCGATACCATCCAGGCACTTGAGCCGACAGGCGTTAAGCATATTGCTTGCTCTGCAGTTGAGCATCATGTGGATGAAGAGAATAAGGTGATCACCACTCCAGCTTATATGCTGGCAAGCAATCTGGTTGAACTAGAAACCGGTATTAGTGGCGCGCTGAGTGCTTTGTCTAAAAAGCTTTAAAATTGAGATGGGTCTATAAGCGTTATAGACCCTGTTAACGCTAGACGCTTTCTCCAAAATCTAACTCTACATCTAGGCAGATGTTGTCGGTTTTCTTAGATTTGCTTTCGATTCTTTGCAATAGCTGTTTTGCTGCAATTTTCGCCTATCTCTTTACGAGGGGTAACCACGCTGGCGAGCCTTGGTACGAGCGATTGACCTACATCTAGGCCATGGAATCCGGCTACTGCGATTTGCTCAGGGATTGAGATACCTTGATGCTGGCACTCAAACACAACCCCGGTTGCGATATCGTCATTGGTGCAGAAGAAGCTATCGGCTTGTGGATGTTGCTCTAGCGTCTTGGTCAGTAATTCACGCCCTAGAGAGAAAGAGGAGCCTTCTTCGGTCAGCATCTCAATTGGTGTGACACCAAATTCTTCAACGGCGTCTCGATAGCCTTCGCGCTTGAGTTCGGTTCGTCTATCGAGCTGAGCCCCAAGATAAACAGGATGCTTGTAACCTTTTTCTAGAAGCGCCTTAGTCATCAAATAGCCCGCTTTTTTGTTATCAAAGCCGACGGATTGATGGATAGGAGTCTTACTCGAGCCCATGATTTCCACCGTAGGAATTCCAGCCATTTCAATCATGGCGAGCGTTCTTTCGGTGTGTTCGAAGTCAGATAGGATCAGACCATCGATTTGATATGAAAGCAGCGAGGTGATGTGTTTCTCTTCTACTTCGGGGGAGTAGCCGTAGTGGGCCAACATAACCTGATAGCCCGCGGGTTCAGTGATCTCTTCGATACCGCTGATAACGTCTGCGAACACCTGGTTGGTGAGTGAAGGAACCAGAACACCGATAGCAAAGCTCTTGGAGTTAGAGAGTAGAGCTGGAGCTTTATTAGGGATGTAGCCGGTTTCTGTGATGACCTTTTCAATCTTGTCACGAGTCTTTTGCGATACCTTTTCTGGGTCCCTTAGGTAGCGACTCACCGTCATCTTGGTTACGCCAACTTGGTCGGCAATGTCTTGCAGAGATGTCCTTTTATTCTTCACAGTACGTCTAAGTGTTACGGTAACATTGCCTCGATTATTAGCGAATGAGGTGGGAATAGCAATCAGAAACTAGCAGAGAGTCGTAGTTTTGAATCTGTTCCTAAAATTGCTCAAGATGAGAGCATAAGTTTACCCAACATTGCGTGCTGTTTACGTTCGTTTACAGTCCAACGGGCAGAATACGCACCTTATTTTGAGAGTCGGATTGACCTCTCTCTGGTTAAAACTACGCTTAAACTTCTTACCTAAACAGGATCTTCGCTAATGGTTAATAAAAACAGCCAAGTTATCGTGCTTTCATCTGCATTTCTATTGCTAGCGGGATGCTCTCCTTCATCTGACTCAGTTGCTAGCACTGGTATTAGTGATTACAAGGGTTCAGCCAGCATCACTCAAGGTCGTGCTAAGACAGTCGAGGAAAACCTTTTTGAGTGTAAGAATGGAAGAAGTCGTGTTGCTGGTGTTGGCGAGATTACTAGCTCTGACGGCAAGGTATGGACGGTTCCAGCTGATAACCACTTTACTACTGCGCCGAAAGCGATGGATCTGTATGAAGAGTGCGCCAATATTACTCCTAAAAGCATTGCTGACGTAGATGAAGCCTCAGTACCTGTAGCCGTTGTTGATGCGGATGGGGAAGAGATCACTGGTTATATCTTTGCTGATAACTACTTTGAGCTATACATCAATGGCCAACTAGTCGCAGTAGACACAGTTCCCTTCACACCTTTCAACTCTAGTATCGTGAAGTTCAAGGTTAAAAAGCCTTATACCATTGCTGTGAAGGTGATTGATTGGGAAGAAAACCTAGGCCTAGGTACCGAAGATAATCGAGGAAAGGCTTTTCATCCTGGTGATGGCGGCTTTATCGCGAGCTTTAGCGATGGAACAGTAACCAATTCCGATTGGCAAGCACAAACATTCTACACAGCCCCTATCTACGACCTAAGCTGCCTGAGTGAAGTGGATGGTAAACGTTTGTCCGAGACCTGCACCACCGAAGGTACAGACAATGGAGAAAATGCTTATGCTGCTCACTGGGAAACACCAAGCGATTGGATGAAGCAAGGCTTTGATTCCAGCTCATGGCCTCAAGCAACCCAATATTCAGAAGATGAGATTGGTGTAGACAATAAGAAGTCTTATATGAATTTTATTGAGAAATTCAGCGGTGCAGGAGCAAGCTTTATCTGGTCTACCAACGTTGTTCTAGATAATGAAGTTCTACTGAGATATGAAGTGAAATAACTTCAAGTTTTCAAATCAACAAGCAACTATATTTAAACAAAATAGTTATGGTTGCTTGTCTTTGATAAGCCGTTATCCCTACCATCTCTGTTTTAGTAACTCACTTTTGGACACAAACGAGTTACTTGTGCAGATTTGAATGATTATGTATCCCCATTTACGTTGAATCTGGCATAGATACAAATTCAGGCTGAAAGTTACCTTCTAATCTGAGTATAAATGTTTATTAGTTTCAGCTGGGCATTCAATTTTCTTAAAGAGTTGCAATCTTTACTTTATGAAGATATTGCGCATCTTGCTGGCGGCTCATGAGAATCAACTCTTTACGGCAGTTTAACGATTACAACGTCCCGCACTATATATGGATTATTGAGAAGAAAGCGACTTTCCCTGGAAAGCCGCGATTAACCTCTTTTATTACCCTTTGTATGGATACAAAGTCCACTGATTTTTCATTGCCTCAATAACCATATCATCACCGTTATCCCATGCAGATTGAATATGTTCGACGAAACCATTTTCAATTTTGTGCGTTGTACCGGTTTCTGATTCATAAACACTTCCCCGTTCGTAATCAACTCGGATGACGTGGCTTAAGACGCCCTTGCTAGGTTCAGTTAACCAGTACGCCGCTGTAACAATATTGTTCTGAGATTCAAACTCATAAACTCCGTTACATTCATTAGTCGACAAGAAGAACTCATCAAACCCGACCTGTTCATAGACCGTTTTCTCCGAACAATGTTCAAGCTCTCCTGGGTTTGTTGGTTCATTCGGATTTGTCGGTTGGTTAGGGTTGTTGCTAGAAGACCCGCCACCACAACCTACAAGAATGGCAGCCACTAGCGATGCAGTAATTTGTTTTTTCATTGATTCATACCTTACTTATCAACGCATTTCGTACAAGTTCTGGTGAGTTTTCATAGCTTTAATAGCGTCATCAGAAGCTCTGTCCCATATGTTTTGTATATGCTCAGGTACAGTTGTGTGCATGCTGTATGTCACTCCAGAATCACCATCAAACTGCTTTTCTTTCACGTAGTAACCGTTGGGCTGATAGTTCACTCTGTAATGTGTACCTTGCATATCACCAAGCTCCACGTACGCTACCGTGCCTTTATATTCGTATATCCAGAACACGTCGTTACATGTGTTCGAATAGATATCAATTTCATAGTAAGCACCAGATTTTTGGCGGTTGTACTCAGTGAACTCATAACAAGGAACGCTATCCTCACTATCACAGCCAACAAGTGGTAATAACGCTAGCGTTGTTATAACTAGTTTTTTCAATATATGTTTATCAGGCATTGGGTATTTTAGTGTATGTGGTACGCAAAACAATCATAAGCGTACTTGGTATGCATGTAAACAAAAACTTTACCAGAGTAGTAATCAATCGTAAGTAGGTAATTGAGATTGAAGGGTCATAAGCCCTATTACCGAATTTTAACTCCCATCTATAATCAATTTGAAAATTACTCCAGTTCGCAATTTGCTAATAAAAGTTTCCAGTAACAAGGGATGGGGCAAATACGTGTTTCAATTCTATCTGTCGACTTCCCAGTAATGGTTGAGAACTACAGCCTTTGGTCCCTAAATCTTTACTACGTCCTTTTCTGATAGTCATAATTTCTCAGATATGAGTCTGCTTTCCCGCAACATCCCCTTATTCTGACTGTTGATGAATGTATAATCTCTGACACTTAAGCCAATTGGCTTTATGTTTCACATCAAAGGATCAAGATGCAGTTACAGAAGATCGATAAACAAATATACCGTTCACGCCTAAAGGTCGTTATTGTCGGATGCATTGCTAGCCTTGCCATCGCTAGTTTGGCAATTTCTCAGTCGCTGATTTTTATCTTTCCTTCTGAAACAGGAAGCCACTTCCACTGGAACTTATTGGGCGTAGTCGTGAGTGCGATTGCTTTGGCTGGTGTGTTGATTAAGTTTAAAAGCCACCCAAAAATGAAAGAAGTCGCTTATGTGTGGGACTTAAAGCAGGCGCTGAATCTCATTTATCGTAAGAACAGAAAGCTACTTGCTGCAGCAGAGCAGGGTAATGCTGAGGCAATGTTAGCACTTCAATTTAGCTATGAGGGTTCCCGTCAGCTTTGGGAGCTAGACGATAACACCTTAACTATGAGTAGCCTAAATCAAGCTCAGAACAAGCTGGATGATTGGGCTAAAAAATATAATGTGCAGTTGGACGTGACCGCTTATCACTCGGATATTTTGAAAGGGTTTTAGTTACCTCATTAAGCCTTATGGCACCAGAATTTGTGAAAAGGGCTCTAAATTCCTTTAGAGCCCTTTTTAATGTTAATCGCCAAGAGGTTGACGATCACCGCCACCACGGTGTGAATCCAGTGCGACCTTAAGGCGACGCAGTTTATCTCTGGAGCGGTTCTTATGATTCACCGCAAGACCCATAGAAATCACGTCAACTAAAGCCAGCATGGCATAGCGAGAGGCAGACGGCTTGTAGATGAAGTCCGTTTCCATGTGCTTGATTGGTAACAGGATATCCGCAATCTTGGCTAGCGGCGTTTCATCTGGGGTAATTGCAATCACCTTGATGCCGTATTGTTTGGCAAGCTCTGCGGTTTCGGTAATGACAGGTGTATAGCCTGTTGCTGAAATCATCACTAGCACGTCGTTGGCATCAGCGGTTGCCGCTACCATGCGCGACAGCAAGCCATCGTTATAGGCAACCACGGGGTAGCCTAAGCGGAACAGGCGATGCTGAAGCTCTTTTGAGGCTATGGTTGAGCCGCCACCCATACCTACCGCTATTATCTGACGTGCGTTGTGTAGCCAGCTAACTGCGGTTTCAACGTCTTGTTCTTTAAACAGTTTTCGGTTGATGTCTAGGCTTTGCTTGATAGATTCATAGATGCCTTGATAGCCAGTCTGATCGACAGGCTCGAGGATAAAACGCTGACCTACGGTTAGGCTTTGAGCCAGCTTTATCTTCATGTCTCGAACGTTGCTACAGCCCACAGCCTTAGCAAAGCGGGTGATAGTTGCCTCACTTACTTGGGCACTTTCAGCTAACTCTGTGATGCTGGCGTTAGCGGCAAAGTTAATATCATCCACGATCAATTTAGCGACTTTCTTTTCCGCATCGCGCAGTGCAGGGAAGCGCTCGGTGATCTGGGAGATAATGTCTACTTCTAAACTCAAGGTTGCTGATCCTTATCGGTAGGGAGGGCTCAACCTTTACACTGTAAATCGTGAGCCCAAGATCTGACGCTATTATAAAGGTCTAGAAACAGGTTTCTACCCAGTTGGTAACCTGATATTCGTCATCGCAGATGGCAATATAGCGCCACTTATCAAAGGTTAAGCATGGGTGTGAGGTAGAAAACGCTATCATGTCACCCACTTCAATATCACTGTCTGGATTCACTTCAACGAAGGTGTGTTGGTCCATCACTGCAGTCGACACTAGACCTTCCACAGAGATAGGCTCACCGTTTCTGTAACCACGTTCTGCAATAGGCAATCCAGCATCAAATGCAACATCACGCTTGCCTAAACCCACAACCAACTTTCCGGCTTCAGGGCGAGAGATAACATAGGCCCAAACTTCTAGTGCAGATTCAAGATCTCCACCCAGTTCACAGGCATAGCTTGGTTTACCTGCGCGCGTTGCATTACTTTACTTTGAGCATCCCAGTAGATGCCCGTGTCGTGAATGGCGTAGCAACCTGGGCGAATAATTGCGAGACAATGCGTTAGGTTTGAAAGGCATTCTGCTACAACGTCATACCAAGCAGAGCCAGCACCGGTAAGGATAGGCTCTCCTTGGATAAGCCCGTCCATAGACAAGGACTCAACCAGATTCAGTGCCTGACCAAGAAAATCACGAATGCGCTGCTCGGCACCTTCGCCATGAATCACACCTTCATACAGTTCGATACCGCCTAGCTTGAGTGCTGGCATGCTTTGAATAGCTTCTGCTAGCTCTAGCACTTCTGATGCAGAGCGTGCACCACAGCGTCCGCCTTCCACACCAAACTCAATTAGTACGTTTAGCTGTTGCTCGGAATTTGAGAAGTAACTATCAAGTTGGTGCAAGTTCACTAGGGAGTCGACGCAGCAGTAGAAATCCGCATCAAAATCACGAATAAGCTCAGCAATGATGGCCATGTTGGCCTTACCCACCAGTTGGTTAGCCATGATGATGCGTTTAGCGCCAGCCATTGCTGCAACCTCAGCTTGAGCAGGTGTTGCAACCGTAATACCCCATGCGCCAGTAGCCAGTTGTTGACTAAAGAAGCTAGGAGTCATGGAAGTTTTGCCGTGCGGACACAGTTTTACTTGGTGATGGTCAGCGAAGCTTTGCATCCAATTTAGGTTGTTAGTTAGCGCTGATCGCTTGATAACCGCGACGGGTAAAGAAACCTCTTCTTTAGGTAGGCTGTAAGTCTGGTTTTCAGACTGTGAAACAGCTCTCCCTTTTTGGCCTTTTTGTAGTAGTGAGAAACTATCTTGATGATACTTAGTAACATCGATTTGGGCAGTAACAGAGTTCATTGTTTGTTTCCTAACATAGCTTAAGTGCATGTTTTTAATGATATTAACTTTGCTTTTATATGTTTCAGGATAGAAACTATCACACAATTTAAAATAGTTTGTGTGTTTTGTCACTAAAAAACGACGCTAACTTTTCTAACATAATCACATCAAAACAGCGGGTTGAGAGAGTGAAAAATGTTGTTCGACACCATAATCAAAAATGTAGAAGTGTTTGATGGCACAGGTGAGCAATCGTTTCACGCTGATGTAGCAATCCAAGATGGAAAAATCGTTGAAATCGGCCATATCGACCATGAATCAGCAGCAGAGTTAGTTGAAGGTTTTGGCATGGCGCTAGCGCCCGGTTTTATCGATGTACATACCCACGATGACACTAATGTAATTCGTTACCCAGACTGCTACCTAAGATAAGCCAAGGCGTGACTACGGTTATTGTTGGCAACTGTGGTATCAGTGCCTCACCAACGGTTCTAGCGGGCGATCCGCCTGATCCGATGAACCTATTGGGTAATCAAGAAGACTTCAAATATCCGACCTTTAAGGCATACGCAGAAGCTGTGGCAGAGGCTAAGCCTGCGGTAAACGTGGCTGCACTCGTTGGGCATACGACCTTGCGTAACCAAGTGATGGATGATCTGCAGCGCACCGCGACAGACGAAGAGATTGCGAAGATGCAATCCAACCTAGACCTAGCGATGGAGCAGGGTGCTCTTGGCCTGAGCTCAGGTCTGGCTTACGCCAGTGCCAAGCAAGCCAATGCCAACGAGGTGATGCAGTTAGCTAAAGTGCTTTCTAACCATGGTGGTATCTACACCACACATATGCGCACCGAATTTGAAGAGATCCTAAGTGCGATGGAAGAGGCATTTGAGACAGGTCAGTACGCCAAGGTGCCGGTTGTTATCTCTCATCTTAAATGTGCCGGTGCTGGCAACTGGGGTCGCACTAAAGAGGTGCTAGACTGATGGATAAGACGGCTAAGCATCAAGATGTTTCTTGTGACTGTTATCCATACTCTGCGAGCTCTTCCACTCTAGACCTTAAGCAAGTCACCGATGACTTCGATATCTTTATCACTTGGTCAAAAGCTCTGCCAGAGCACGCGGGCAAGACGTTAAAAGCCATTGCTGATGATATGAACCTGCCACTGATGGAGGCTGCTAAAGCCCTTCAACCTGCAGGCGCTGTATATCACTGCATGGATGAAGACGATGTGAAGCGCGTGCTTAAGTACAAGCTAACCATGGTGGGCTCTGATGGTCTGCCGAATGATCCACATCCACACCCAAGGTTGTGGGGCACCTTCCCTAAGGTGTTAGGCCACTACTGTCGTGATGAGAAGCTGTTCGACCTGCCAGAAGCTATTCATAAGATGACGGGTATGTCGGCAGAGCGCTACAACCTATCTGGACGAGGAGAAATTAAATGCGGTGCATTTGCCGATCTAGTTCTTTTCGACCCGAAAAGTATTAAAGACACAGCAACCTTTGAAAATCCTATTTCAGTTGCAGATGGAATTATCAGTGTCTTTGTAAACGGACAATTAACTTACCAAAAAGGTGAAGTTAAAAATAATCGTTCTGGTGTCTTTATTTACCGCAAGTAAATAACTGTTAACCAAGCTAACTGTAAAAAATATATTGGTATAAGAATCAATATTTAAAGTAAATAACTGGAGTTAAAAATGACTATTAAGCGTTACGGTGTTGAAGGTGGTACAGGTACAGGTGGTCAGCACCTACCATTTGCTCGCGCAATAGAGGCAGGTGGTTTCCTATATGTATCAGGTCAAACGCCTATGACAGACGGTGAAGTCGTTGAAGGTGGCATCATTGATCAGTCTCGCCTAGCTATTCAAAACTGTGTCGACATCATGACTGAAGCGGGTTACGGCCTTGAAGACGTTGTACATGTAAAGGTTGTACTAACTGATTCACGTTACTTCCAGTCTTTTAACAAGGTATTTAAAGAGTTCTTTGGTGCTAACCCACCGGCGCGCATCTGCATGGTTTGTGACCTAGTGGTAGATGTAAAAGTTGAAGTTGATGTGACCTGTTATCGCGAAGACCGTCGTTAATAAAACGCGGAATAGATCACAATTTAATATCACAAAAATTTACCTAGAGAGTATTTGGAAATAGGGGATATTGTTAATATCCTCCGGATACTCTCAACCCTACATATTAAAAAAGTTACTTCGCAGTATTAATAAGAAAGTAACTAACTGAAATATAAAACGAAATAGAAACAAATTCTTAAATGGATTTAATATGTCTCTGAGAGGTGCTACATGAACAGTACGCTATTTTTAACTGGATTTGGCGTTTACGTCTGCTTTCTTATTTGGTTAGGGTGGTTTGTATCCCGCAACCAAAAATCAGGCGAAGATTTCTTGTTGGGTGGCCGCGGCTTCCACTATTCTTGGTACTTGGTACCACAGTAGCAACCATGGTGGGTACAGGCTCAAGTATGGGTGCTGTAGGCTTTGGTTATGCTAACGGTTGGGCAGGCGCGCTTTACGGCATCGGCGGTGCAATCGGTATTCTACTTCTCGCACTATGGTTCGCTCCAGTTCGTAAGATGAACTTTATGACCATGAGTGAAGAGCTTGCTTACTATGTGGGTGCGAACCGCATCGTAAAAAATCTAGTGGGCATCCTGATCTTTGTTGCTTCAATCGGCTGGCTTGGCGCGCACATTCTAGGTGGTGGTATGTACCTAGCGTGGATTGCAGACATCGACCTTAACCTTGCTAAGATCATCATTGCAGCAGCCTTTACCATCTATGTTGTTATTGGTGGTTATACAGCGGTTGTTTGGACTGACACCATTCAAGCTATCATCCTTTTTGTTGGCTTCATTCTAATGGCTGTGCTGTCTGTGCAACACATTGGCGGTATGGAAAACCTATATTCAGCGATGGACCCAGCAGCGACTAGCTTCCTAGCGATTGAAAAACTGGGCATCATCTGCGGTATCTCTAGCAGTAGTAATCGGTGTAGGCGTACTAGCGACTCCGTCTTTCCGTCAACGTATCTACTCAGGTAAAGACGTATCGACTATCCGTCGTTCGTTCGTTGGCTCTGGTGTTCTATACCTTTTCTTCTCTATCATTCCAGCAATCATTGGTATGGCAGCGCACGCTATCGACCCAACACTGACTAACCCGAACTTCTCGTTCCCATACATTGCAGCAACGGTTCTGCCAGTGGGTATCGGCATGATTGTTCTTATCGCAGGTCTGTCGGCAACTATGTCGAGCGCAAGCTCTGATGCTATCGCTGGCGTATCTATCCTACTGCGTGATGTCTATGTAATGTTCACTGGCCGTGTTCCAGCGAAAGAATCAATGCTGAAGTACTCTCGTCTAGCTCTAGTTATCGTTATCGGCATGGCGCTACTGTTCGCTCTTACTTCGAACGACATCATCGGCTACATCACTAAGAT
The DNA here is from genome assembly GCA_000830475.1 of Vibrio ishigakensis. Taxonomy (GTDB): domain Bacteria; phylum Pseudomonadota; class Gammaproteobacteria; order Enterobacterales; family Vibrionaceae; genus Vibrio; species Vibrio ishigakensis_A. The sequence continues at coordinate 199,877 of BBSC01000003.1, forward strand.
GATCTCAACCGTAATGTCAGGCATGTTCGTGTGCGGTATGTTGGGTCGCTTCTGGAAACGTTACAACTGGCAAGGCGCTATCGCAACACTTGTAGGTGCTTCGGTTGCTTCATTTACTGTAATGCTAAACGCTGACTTCACCGCATTCTGGGGCAACCCTGTAATCCCATCTTGCCTGTTCGCGCTAACAGCTGGTGTAGTGGTGAGCCTAGTGACTCCAGCGAACCAAGTAACGCCAGAGCAAGCGAAAGCGATTCTTGATGAAGAGCGCGCGGCTATGGAAATGGAAGTTTCTGAAGAGAAAGCTGAAGAGCGCGCACCACAGCGTCCTGCTACGGCTAACTAATCTTCTTTCCCCCTCAAATGGCTCTGCATTCCAGAGCCATTTTTATATATCTACTCGCTCCATCCCCCAAAGTGCTCCTCACCGGAGCGGGTAGCTTCCTAAGGATGGTAAATAATGAAAAAAACACTCTTATCTCTACTAATCTCAGGTGCAGTAATCTCTCCAATGGCCTCTGCAATGGCACCAAATACAGACTTAAACCTTATGCCATATCCGCAAAGCGTCGAGCTTGAATCGGGGCAAGTAACCGTTGATGGTAACTTCAAGGTATTTATCAAAGGCTTCAACTCAGACCGCGTAGAGTTCACCGCCAAGCGCTTCATTGAGCGATTAGAGCGCCAAACGGGTGTACCTATCCTAGATTGGCAGGTAGACAACGCCAACGATGCCAATCTGATCATTGATATAGAGGCTGCACCCAAGGCTGAGATTCAAAATATCGACTCTGTTGAGTCGTATAAGATCACCACCAAGGGCAATCAAATCACCCTGAGCTCACCTAGCCCATATGGTGCTATTCATGGTATCGAAACCATACTTCAGCTAGTGAACACCACAGCAGAGGGCTATTTCATTCCTGCGATTACGGTGGTGGATGAACCCCGCTTTCGCTGGCGCGGCATCTCCTATGACACCTCTCGTCACTTTATCAAGTTTGATGTTCTGCTAAGACAATTGGACGCAATGGCATCTGCCAAGATGAACGTCTTCCACTGGCACTTCTGGGACGACCAAGGCATCCGCATTCAGACAGATTCGTGGACTCGTTTGTGGTCTGAAACCTCAGACGGAAACTACTACACCAAGGATCAAGTACGTTACTTGGTAGAGTATGCGAGAAACTTAGGTATCCGTGTGATCCCAGAGGTTTCTCTTCCAGGACACTCTTCAGCAGTGGCTCATGCTTACCCAAGACTGATGTCCGGTGGTGAGGGTCAAAGCTATGAGCAAGAGCGTGGTTGGGGGGTATTCGAGCCGCTGATGGACCGTTAAATCCAGAGCTTTATGAGATGCTGGGTGATGTGTTCGATGAAATGGTAGAGCTATTCCCTGATGAGTACTTCCATATTGGTGGTGATGAGCCAAATTACGCCCAATGGATAAACAGTGAAAAGCATCAAAAATTCATTAAAGACAATAACCTAGACGGTGAGCGCGGTCTGCAATCTTACTTGAACGTCAAGATCGAGAAGATGCTAGAAGAGCGTGGCAAGAAGATGACTGGCTGGGATGAGATCTGGCACAAAGACCTACCGACTTCCATCGTCATTCAAAGTTGGCGTGGCCAAGACAGCATTGGTCGCGCAGCCAAAGAGGGATATCCAGGTATTCTTTCAACGGGTTACTACCTAGATCAGCCTCAGCCGACTAGCTACCACTATCGTAATGATCCTATGCCGAAGGGCATCACGTAGATGACAAACTTCATGATGGTGAGAAATTCGTTACCTATCAATGGCTAAAGCCTCGTTCTAAAGGTGGTCCACGCAAGGGAACGCTTACTATCATTGAAGCGAAAGACGGTAGCTTCCGCGCCTTTAGTGACTATAACGGTAAGTCTCGTGAAGAGATCTTCATTAAGTCGTATGTACCGGGTAAGAGCTTTGTAGGCCACTTCGACAACTTCATGTCTTATACCGAGTTCAACCTGAAGCTGGATGATAAAGGCTTTGCTGAGGGCAGTTATCAGCTAATCGGTAATGTGCGCTGGCCAACCACAGGTGAGGTGATTGCGAGCAGCAGTATCAAAGGCAGTGTTATCCCTGAGCCAAACGGCGGCTACCCAGCGGTACTGAACAAGGATGAAGAGAAGCTTATCCTAGGTGGCGAAATCACCATCTGGCTTGAAAACAAAGACAGCTATACGGTTGAAAACTATCTGTGGCCTCGTAGCTACGCTATTGCAGAGCGCCTGTGGTCGAATCAAAATCTGACCGATGAGCGCAGTATGTATAAACGTATGCAGGTAATGGACACTTGGTCTGAGGTTTCGGTAGGACTTCGTCATCATGCGGACGCGGATATGCTTCTTAAGCGCATTGCTAAGGGACAAAACATCAGCGACCTGCGCACTCTAGGAAACTATATCGAGCCTGCTCAGTATTACGCCCGCAACTGGGAGAAGTGGATCTCCACAGAACCTCATGGTGAGCTATACAACCAATATGAGCGTCTGAACCGCTTTGTAGATGCTCTTCCGGTGGAGAGTATGGCGGTGTATGAGATGAAAGACCTTGTTCAGGCTTATGGTACAGGTGATGAGAGCGCATTAGATAAGCTCAACATGCATTATCAAAAAGCGCAGATGTCAGCCATCGCCTCCAAGCCGATTTTTGCGGATAACGTTTCATCTGTAGATACCGTTATCGTGGCAGAAAAAGCGAAAGAGATCTCCGAGCTTGGACTCAAGCTGATTGAAATGGCCAAAGCAGGAGACAAGATTTCAGAATCTGATACTAAGGCGTACCAAGCGCAGATTGACGATGCGGCTATCATCTTAGATGAGACCATAGTGGCGATTGTTAGACCGACAGAGCAGCTATTGAATCAACTGAAGTAATCGGAAGATCTAATCAAACAGCCGAGCCTTATGTGCTCGGCTTTTTTACGCGCTTATTTTGGGGTGTAGATTTTAAATCTATCTTCGCCTTCAGTACGAATCATGAGTTGCACCTCTTGAGGTTTCTCCCATGGAACAGTATGAAAAAGCTCAATAAAAGCGTCTATATCTAGGTAGTCGACTGCAGCAACAAACACGTCACAACTCAAGGGCTTGCGTCCGCCAGCCTGCATGTAAACATCGTGAAGAGTCGTGCTTTGATAGTGCTTGTAAAGATAGTCGTTCAAAACGTACATACTTCCATGATCGCTTTTCTCCCAAGCTCCATCTTGGATTGCCGTCGTGACAATGACATTGGTTACACAGGTCATAAGCTTTACCTAGCTAAACGGGTGTTTCAGAGGCTTCAATAATGTTTCCGAGTACGCTTCCGGTGATGCTATATCGGCCACCATTATTGATAATATCCCCGCCCACGATACCTTGAATAAAGACCTTGGAGCCGGGTTCTAATGTGATGGATTTAGAGACTATGCCATACAGGTAGAGAACACTGTTGCGCTGAACCAGCACGTTTCCCGTGCACATACCAAGTAGCTCGTACCTGTCAGAGACTATCAAGTCGCCTAAGATGTTTCCTTGTTCAACCATGCTTCCCTCCTGAAAACCGTTGCTTTTAATAATTTTTCATACAGGCATACGGTATTCAAATGCATCCTGATGGAATTGTGAGCACTACCTAGTAATTCATTGAAAAATAATGACTAATCTATCTTCTCTGACGTGAATTACGTGTCACAAAAATGGGAATGAGAACTACACGCAGTTGTTGAGTTAGTGTTAAGATTGTGGGCAATTTGTTTTCAGGGTGTTGCGTGTGCGACTGACAGACTCAAAGCATCGATTTATGTTGTTTATCAGTGCCTTAAGTTGGGTGCTGGTAACCTTGATGCCTGTTATCAATGCCCATGGAAGCAACGCGGGAGTGTGGGCATCCCTGTGTACCTTGAACGGCTTCAAGCTAGTTCAGATTGAAGAGGCGAATCCGCATACCCAGCAACACGCCAAGCCGTGTCCGTTTAGTCACTTTTCATCTTTTCATCAACACAAGCTTAAATTAACCCCTCCAAGGGAAAGTCAGTCTCTTGTGGTCGATGGCGAGTATTCACATCCAAGCCTAGCCGTTAGGTTTGAGCAACAAACACCACGAGCACCGCCATCTCTTTTTACCTAACTAAAAACCATTAATAACAATGAATTAGGTCGTGATAAAACGATCTCTAGGTAAGGGAAATTACTATGTTGAATGACTCAACACCCTCGCGTGTGAGCGATAAGTCACGCGCAAAATCCCTCTATTTCATGACTTGGCGTTGGCACTTTTATGCTGGTCTGTTTGTTATCCCATTTATGTTGATGCTCAGTCTTACGGGGCTGGTTATGCTGTTTGATGATGAGATTGAAATGGCTCGTTATCAATCCATTTTGCAGGTAGAACCAAGTGACAAAATAGTCTCAATTAGTGAACAGCTAAATCAGGTAAAACAGGCTTTTCCACAGCACTCGGTAACGCAGTTTGTACCGGCGAAAGAGAGTGACCTTGCAAACCGCTTTTCCATCCAATCTCCTGATGGTCACTCAGTGTTCGCTACGGTAAACCCTTATACAGGAGGTACTCGGAACCATAGACAGAAGTGACAGTATCTATAACCTAGCCAACGACATCCACGCGACCTTGCTAATCGGGGATTGGGGTGATTATCTGATAGAGGTATCCGCCAGCTTGGGAATATTGCTTTTGGTCAGTGGTATTTATCTCTGGCTTCCACGAGACAATGCTTCTAAAGCAGGCTTTCTTAGGATTCGGCTAAACAGCGGCTCTCGTGTATTGATGCGAGATCTGCATGCCAACTTGGGTGGTGTACTGTCCATTGTGCTTCTGTTTTTCTTAATCTCTGGTCTTGCTTGGACTGGGATATGGGGAGCAAAACTGGTGCAAGCATGGAATACCTTTCCAACCTACTACGCCTATGGAGCCAAGCCAGAGTCTGAGTTGACTCATGCCAGCCTAAATCATGGTGCGGAAGAAGAGATGCCGTGGAATCTGGAGCAAACGCCAATGCCTCATTCGGAGGATAAAGAGGCTCACGACCACAGTAAAATGGGTCATGAGCAAGCTCAGTCAAACTCTAGTTATTCTATAGATATCGATCAGCTAATTGCTCGTGCAAACCAGATGGGATTTGAGCAATACAGCCTGTTTTTTCCTAAGTCTGAGACAGGTGTATTTACCGTCTCGGCAAACTCTATGGCAGGGCAGGTGACCGACCCAAGACAAGACAGAACCAGTCACTTTGACCAGTATTCAGGACGTTTGCTGGTGGATGTAACTTGGGAGGACTACAGCCTATTTGCCAAGTTCATGGCGGCTGGTACTTCGCTTCATCAGGGCGACTTGAGTATCTGGAATAAAACCTTGAATGTGTTCTTCTGCTTAGCCTTTATTGTTATCTCGATAACAGGCTTTGTAATGTGGTGGATACGTCGTCCGAGTGGCTCATTCAAACTTGGCGTGCCTCCTCGTTTTCAATCAACGGGAGTATGGAAAACAGGTCTAGTAACATTAATAGTTATTGCTGTCGCTTTTCCGTTAGCGGGCTTGTCTATTATCGCCGCGCTACTTCTTGATTGGTTGCTGTTCAGCCGAGTAGAAAGGCTGCGCTTGGCCTTTCGCTAGGCAAAAAATGGGGCGATTGCTCGCCCCATATATTTCTAGTTATTTGTGGCTGATGACCAGTGCCATCTCGTCACCATCTGCAAATGGGCTACCTTTAAGATCGCTATATTTAGCTTTGATCTCTAAACCGTGTGGCTCTAGCTCACTGGTCAGCATTTCTAAGTCGAAGTGCTGTAGCCAGTTATAAACCGTCCACTCTCGTTCATCTTCAAAGATGACGTATTTGTCTAGGGTCACCATTTCAGGTTCGTATTTGAAGTTTGATTGCAGACACCAATAATCTTCTGCGCTCCAAAAACCACCCATGGCGTTCTTCTCAATGTTTCTAGATTCGGTTTGCGCGGCAAAGCGAGTCTTAGTGTAAACATCCAGTGCAATAGAGCCGTTAGGCGCTAGCAGGGATTTGAACTTGCCTAATAGGGTCGCGCGCTGCTCTGGATTTAGGGCGCAAAGGTCACACATTACCAGCGTGATCAAATCGAACTTACGAGTGTCACTGTATTCAAGGTAGTTCCCGTAGTGATACTCGATATCAAGCTTTGACTCCTTGGCTTGCGCTCTTGCGTGCTCAAGGGAGTTTTGCGAGAAATCCAGGCCAACCACTGTGCCAACACCTTTGGCTTTTAGGCGCTGAGTATAAAGGCCAGGACCGCAACCGAAATCTAGGGTTTTAGATTCTGCGCTCAGGTTCAATTCAGAAACTAACCAATCTACAGATGCATCAATAAACTCTGCAGTGCGAGATGCAAGGCTAAGATCAGGATTTAAATGAAACGCTAGCATCTGCTTTGCGATATGACTATCGGTCCACAATACATCAGCTGTATAGGCAGACCAAACAACAGGCTTTGCACTAGCCTCGTCGATTTTTTTGAACATTTTTTGTAATTCCGACAATAAGTTAGGTTCGTCGTCCTTACTTTCGGCTTAGGTTATTTCTTTGAAATGCCGTAAGGACGCTTGGTAGAAATAGCTTGTTGAGAATGAATCATTGCAGATGCCTCCTTAGTAATGAATTGAAAACGCAGGAACGGTATCAGCTATTGCAAAGGCAAGCAATAAGGACAGTTGATATAGAAATAAAAAGGGCCAGCAGAAGCTGACCCTATAGAAGTTGTTTATGCTTTTAACGCGTCTAATATGGTTTCTGCGTTACTCACTTCAAACTCACCGCCTTTCTCGACATTTAGATGGGTGACTACACCATTGTCTACCACCATGGAATAGCGCTGAGAGCGGATGCCACCGAAGTTGGCCGTATCCATCTCAAGTCCCAGTGCTTTAGTGAAGCTCGCATCCCCGTCACCTAGCATGAGTAGCTCGCTGGCATTTTGTGCCTCACCCCATGCATGCATCACGAAGGCATCGTTCACAGCGACACAAGCAATGGTATCAATACCTGCTGCTTTGATTTGATCGGCATGAACAACGAATCCCGGTAGGTGAGCTTCTGAACAGGTTGGGGTGAATGCTCCCGGTACAGCAAACAGGACCACGCGTTTGTTGGCAAATAAGTCATCTGTACTGTGACTGACCATGCCTGCATCAGTGAGTTCACTTAGGGTTGCCGCCGGTATTGCTTGTCCTTTCTGAATCATTTTTTATTCTCCGTGTTGTCTAGTACAGATGAGTTTAGCTTATTGTTGGGTTCATCTTAGGCTGAATTGAATATTGAGAGATTAATTGAAAAGGCTTCTGTGCTGGTCGTTGCACTCATCTTCGATTTCTTTCACTGCCACTTTATTGTTTGCCGTGGGCATGTATTGAATGATGCATTGGTAATAACCGATATCATCGTCGCTCAGCATCGAAGAGTTGTCGTACAAAGCGGTGCAGGCACGCTTGATAGGCTGAGCTGAAAACCAATCCTCAGCGGGCGCAACGCTTTCGGTAATACATTGCTGATAAGCCTCTTTATCTATTGCAGCAGAGGCGAATCCCGGAGCGAAGGCGAATGAAAGTAGTCCGTAAACACCAACGCGCTTTAAACAAAGATTTGCGCTAGAAAATATACTCGATAGTTGAAGCATCTTCTGTTCCTAATATTTACTGTTAATTCGATTTTGTAACTGTTTTCTACATCTAAAGTGTCAAATGAATGCAATTGCTTATATTCAGAATCACTAGACCCTAGCCAATCTCAAAGGAAGCAACGCCAAAGGTCCGCTCTAGAGGTAGATCTGGAAAAGAACCTGTATACATACGAGCCGTTTCAAAGGATTTCGTCATCTGGTATTTCTCTGCCAATGCCACCGCAGATGGATTGACCTCTGGTGTATCAAGGAAGATGGCATCGGAGGCTGTGACCTTTGCTTTGAATGCCAAGAAAAGCTGTTCTGCGAGCTCAGGAGAATCGGCAAACAGAGGCCAATCTTGTAGCCATTTCGACACTGCCTAATCACGCCGTAACCCGCCAGTTTGTCTTCAGCCATGATACCTAGTGCGTGACTATCTGGTTGGCTTATCCAGGCCTAATAAACTCAGTTCGGTCGGCAGCAAAGAAAGGTTGGTCATAGGGCTTTAAGGTATCGAAGGAAATCGATGAAAGCTCCACGATGTTAGGATTATCGGGAGCTGAGCCACCGCCCATTCCCTCATAGCGAATATTGCGGTAAGCCAGTTTAAAGCCAGATTTCTTGTAGTTCTCTTGCTGATCAACCACACCATCAAGACCAATATTCAGTCCTGATAATCGCTTTATGCCTGCATCCCAGATCTGTATTCCATAGCCTTGACCGCGATACTCAGATTTAACGATATAAAACCCAAGAAAGCCAAACGACTCGTCGTATTTGACCACGGAGATAACAGCGATGGGCTCATCATCCAGATAACCCACAAGAAAAGCTTCGGCGTCAGCAATAAAATAGCAATCGGCATCATGTAAACCTGGATTCCAACCTTCATTGGCAGCCCACTCAACCGCAGTGTCTATCTCTGTGCGATTCATGGTTCGAATTGAGTAAGTTCGCTCGCTCATGGTTTCTCCCTAAACTGTCAGATTGACTTATCCATGTCAGTCACCGATATCAGTATAGACCTGAGTTAATATGAAATATGGGTAAGCATCGCTATTGAACATGGAATTTTAGAGGTATATTTCATGACGTATTTCATTTGAAGATTGGAAGTAAGATGACCGAATTTGAAAAGATGCTCGAAGGACAAGATTTTGATGGTGGCGATAAAGGTATCAACGAGATCCGAGATACCGCTGCGGTTCTTCTTCAGCAGTTAAATCAAACCATAGATGGCCAACAGCGCACCGACATCTTGCAACAGCTGATGGGCTCAATGCCAAGCTCAAGCATTATCCGCTCCCCATTTAGCTGTGAGTTCGGTAAGACCATATTTATTGGTGAAAACACCTTCCTTAACATGAATGTGGTCATGCTAGACGGCGCCAAGATCTCAATCGGCAATAACGTCTTAGTAGGCCCAAGCGTCCAGTTCTATTGCGCGAGCCACTCTCTGAATTTTGAATCCCGCCGCAGATGGGAAACCTTCTGCAAGCCTATCGTAGTGGAAGACGATGTCTGGATAGGTGGTAACGTGGTTATCAATCAAGGCGTAACCATAGGCACGCGCTCAGTGATTGCGGCAAACTCGGTGGTGAATTCTGATGTACCGCCTGACTCTTTATACGGCGGAACGCCCGCGAAGTTGATTCGTCGGATTCATGAGAATGAGCGGGGCTAGGTAAGAAGAAGCCCCTGCAAAGCCTGATCATCCAGACTTTACAGGGGTATTTATTAGATAAGAGCGTATTCTGGAGCGAATTGTAACTTGAAGCTGTCATTACTGAGGGCTCTCGACAGGATAAATAACAACCGATTTTGTCATGCTCTACAGTTTGGTAGGATCGATACTTTTGACCTCACATTTCGTGTTGTTTTAACTCAAGTATCCGATGCATTAGGGCAAGTTGAGGGTTATGAAGCTTAATTTGATGCTTTTGTCTTATGCATGCTCTAGTATTCGGTTATTACTAAGCTTAATTATATTGTTATTTTTTATTATCGAACTCTACTAACACACTCATTATTAATTTTAACATTAGGGTTATCAACTTGATTAATAACTTCAAATTTATTTTTGTGAACATCTAATTTTAAAGTGTATTGCAACTTGTGATTAGGTGCTCTTTGATGATCATTTGGCCCGTAGGCGATACCATTAATATCTATGAGACCATCGCGACTATTGATGCTATCAGCACATACAAGTTTAATTTTTGGCAGCTCAATCTCTGGTAAAACAAACAACTCTCCCCATCGGCTATTGCAACAACAGTCAAGACTCCGCTCATAGTACCGCTTCCTCCTCCACAACCTACATCGCCTTCCCAGTAAACAATGGAGTATTCATCATAATCAGAACTGATTCTTACTGATTGGAAGGAATCTTCATTGACCGAGCAAGCTATTGTGGAACTATATTTCTTTACTAAATCTACAGCCTTGGATTCCTCAGTGAGAGCGAAAGCATTAAGTGAGGTTAATATAAATAAAGTTGAAAGCATTCTTTTCATTAAATATTCCTTTTATATATCTAGTTTAAAATTATATTCGATAACTGCAGACAGTATTGAAAATAACACCATGTTTAGCAGTTAGAAGCGCCACTAAAAAACTAAATCAGGGTGTCATAAACATCTAAGCCAAACTTTGAAGCTAATCCCAAGAGTTGAAATTCTGAATAAAATACCTGTTATATTATTTCATTTTTTCATAGTAATCTTTTAAAGTTAATGCGCGGGTCTTAGTGATTTTTGAAATATCAGATAGTGCTATTAATCCCCACATTGAGCCTAGCTTGCTACCATACATTGACCTAATATTCTTTATTTCTAAGTCCCTATATTTAATCCAAGCACGCTGAGAGTCGATTAACACCATTTTCGAATCATCACTTAGTTCATTTCTTAAAGACTTATAGTAGTAGTTTAACTCTGCATCCCATTGTTCATGCGCTTTACTACCACAATTACCCATTCCTGCTGTTGTTGAAGTATTGTTCAAACATTCATTTAATTCGGTATCTATTGGGTGATCATCTTGAGCGACTACACCGAATGAAACAAGCAAAGTTGAAAGCAATAAGGCTTTATTCATAATTGCACACTCTCCATATGCATCTAAGTTAATTAAGGTACATATATAAAAGCAAATAAAAAGCATATTTACTGTTTAATATATGTGAATTTCATGAGGAATTGATATAAAATAACCAATAACAAGTCGACTAATATTTCGCGTGACTACATTATAATGTAATTTATATTTGCTTACGTTTTATTATCTGATTCATGTAAAAACCTGCCAGTAATCACTTCCCAACAACGACCGTTACCTTATATTTAATAGTGATCGGTTATTTTATTTAAACTGAAAATATAATTTTTAGTTAAGTGTAAAGTCAAATTGTTAAAATGACATCAAGAGCGATTTCGGTGCATCTAAAACGTGTTTAATATGATAATAATCCTATATATCCAGAAACTACCAAGTGCAACCTATTGTTGCTCTTCAACTTTGTAATTGAATTATTTGAATGAGATTTTATTACAGACCTTGACTAGCAAGATGTATTTCAATATTTTCAGATTCTATTAAGCGTTCTATTTCCGAAGCGATTTTCCCTACGACTTTGGCAACAAAGTAAGTTCTATCTTCTCCTTGGAGTTCACAAGCTCTTCCAAGGTTTGGGATCGACCAATGTTTATGGGAGGGGATCTGAGAGGATACGGTATGAACTACCTTATTGAAAACCTCACAATGTTCTTCACCTGTTTCATCACACATTGTTATAACATAATCAAAGTTTTCTTTGGGATCTCGCCATTCAAAGATAGTTTTGCAAGACTCATCTTCAGGAAAAGTTATAAAATTGGATAACTCTTCTTTTAAAAAAGAAGGTGTACCACCTGTTTCGAAACAAGCTGCAACAGCTTGAATATTATAATTACTTTGTTGGCTTATGATAGCTTGCGCTACTGATGCTCTTACCCCTTTTTTAACACAAACAAACAATATTTTTATAGGCTTATTCATATTACTCTATCTCCATATAAGGGTGTCTTTATCCTTGCTTAAATATAGATTTAACCAAAAATTTCGCACTATGAATCAGTACAAATTTTAGATACTAAATAACCTGTCTCTTTTCTCATTCTCTGATTCATAATGGGGCATGTCTTAGTTATGAAGTGCCCCAAGTGAAGATTTTGGAAAAGGCTCTGACAGTACAGAGCCTTTGTTTAATCACGAAGCATTTTGCTTTAGTTATTAATGATTTAAGTAATAGAAAAGACTATCCGAAATAGCGTTGGCTAGTTACGCTTGTTCTCTATAGTCCTCTCCATCTTTGAGATTTGTTTTTCTCTCAGACGTTTCACACTTGCATAATGCGTATTAACAGAGGCGACATTTGCAGTAGCAACCATTGCTACTGGAGCACCAAACTGAAGGGTATCTAAGTCAGAGTTAGGCACTAAGCCTTTATCTTTACACGCTATTTCAAAGTCATCATTGTCTTCAATTAGAATACAGTGTTCATAATATTGTCCACCTAGCGTGACATCTTTCAGCTCACCAGTTGCCACAAACACATCAGTATCGTAATTAATGTTGCCAACATAACCCTGGTCGCTCGAGGCCAGCACTGTTTCTCGAACAAGATCAGATACTACAGTTCCGATTTGGTAATTTGCTGGATATGCAATCAAGGTTTCGAGCTTGTACTCATCAAATCCAGAGCCATCGTCTTCATATACTAATTGCTCACCTTGACCATCGTTTCGATCTGCATACTCAGTATAAGACCATGCCCAATCCACTCGATCACCTTGAGCAGTAGGAGTAACTTCCTCCTCGTATACGCTCTCACTTCGCACAGTAATCGTGTAGTCAATATAGACGTATTCCTGATCACATGAGTTCAGGAAACAAGCATCTTGCTCTTCTTGAGAGGGGTAATACCAAAAGTCAGGATCATAGTCAGGGTTGGGTATATTGGATTGCAGCTCATCATCCCATATGTACTCTTGGTCACAGGAGACTAGATAGCAAGCATCCTGTGCCTCTGCACTTGGCCCCCAAAAATTAGCAATATAATTAGGATTTGGCTCCTCTTCAGTAACGAAATTTTCCCAAGTGTTAGTGCAGATTTCCTGATAAGTAACCAAAGATTCTGTGACTTGCTCTGTCCAACTGCAGTTGTCTCTTTCACCGCTGTATGAACCCGTCGCTTGATGCCCGAAATAATCGTCAAGAACGATACCTGCCGGACTACCCGAGACACCAATGACCTCACCGTTAGAGTTAATTACTGTTTTACCATTTACTTGGATTTCGCCTTCAACATTGAGAACTGCATTATTCGCCAATGCTGTAGCTGGCAGAATTGCTGCAGCTATAAGAAGTGTTAGTGTAGATTTCTTCATTATGTATTCCTTTACTTAACCGTTAATTTGCCTTGAATGCGAAGCTTTTCTGGATCAGAACCAGACGACAGAGTAAGCGTCTCGTCTTCTTGTAGCGTGAGGTAAAGCGCCTCATCGCTAGTCACTTTAATTTCAGAGTAAGTGACGGAAGTTTCATGGTCATATACCAATTGGGCTCTAGCTTTAAGCTCGTTCAATGTAATATTCTGAGCATTAGGATCGTATGGATATTCATCAGCATTATCACCAATGCCGTCCTCATCTGAGTCCAACCATTCGTTTCTATCCTGAGGAAAAGCATCTGAATTATCGCCGTAACCATCACCATCTGAATCTAGCCACTCGGAGTCATCGCTAGGAAATGCGTCACCATTATCACCAACAGTGTCACCATCACTATCAATCCATTCATTAGGATCATTAGGGAATTCATCCTCAAAATCGTAATAACCGTCATCATCACTATCTCGCAGTAAAACTGTATCTAGATAGTTTTGGGCTTCACCTTCATCAAGGAAGAAGCGGCCGATACTTGTATTCCAAGCAATTGCTGCTCCTTCATGCTCAAAGCCAAATGTTTCAATACCCTCACGGTAATAGGCGTTGTACCAACCCCATGGATTCTCAATCGTAGGTGCAACTAGAACTACATCAACATCATTGAATCCAAGAATAGAGCCAGGCAATAAGCCACCATTTTCAAGAGTGACAGGCAGCATTAACGGGTCACCACCTTCAGTGAATCGCTGATCATCTGTTGCTAAATACCACTGAACAGGTTGACCAGATTGATCGTACTTGAAGGTCTCTGTCGGTAGCTTTTTGCCATATCGATTCAAACCCGGCACAAGTTCGCTGTCGATATCCTCAAGAGCGGCTCCTCCATTGATGGCATTTTCAATCTCTAAACGGAGATCTACGTCCTGGCTACCCCATTCATCAAATGATGTGGCTATCCTTAGGCCATTAGATTGTTTTTGATAAATGCGATAGGCTTGCCCGATGTTGAGCGAGTCTGCGGTAAACGGGTAGTCTGTCAGAGGGTAATGTTCCCATTGAACAAACTTGGTCCATTTTTCATCGCTGATTTGAGTTGATTCTGCGCGCCATTCTTGGAACAGAGTATTTTGCGGGTCGTTATCAACGACTAGCATTACATTGCGCTCTTCATCGAGCACTGAACGCTTTCCAAGTTCCGATGCATCACCATTGCTCTGGACTTCTTTGCGGTAGTAGTCCCAGTAAGATGTTAGATCGTCCCATTTGCCATCGTTGAAGTTAAAGTCAGCATATTCTTGAAACTTTCCATCTTGCGGGTTTGCCCATGCTGGTTCTGCTTTCTCAAAGACATAGGAACCATCTAGGTTACTAGACAAGTAAAACAGAACGTTCACGTTCCATCTGCATGCCAATCCTGATGATCTTGGTAGAATACCTCTATATTATTTCGTTCGACCAAGGTGTTTTGATTCGCCCATTGGGGGGTGTAAGTTTGTTCATCAGCTAAAACAAAACCATCAACAACATACTCAACAAGATCCGTTACTTTAGTTATCTCACCCTCAGAAGCATCAATCGAAACTGAGAGTTTTTGAACCATGTCAATCTCATTCAAGTCACTCGGATGTGTTCTAGACAGCAGTGCTGCTCCACCATCAAATGTGCGATCAAGGCCATTTACTCCACCTTCATCTTGAGCACCACTTTCATCAACGTAGCGCCAGAATTCTTCGGTAGTTTCTGTCTTGGTACCTATGTCTAACGACATTCCTTCAAAAGATGCAACGCCATCAAGATTAAAATCATAGGCAAACTCAATTAAGCGAGTAAAATCCTCGCCGATTTGTTTGTCGATACTCTGCTCGTAACCGAACAGCACTCCATCGGCTGAGGTGTAATGTTTAGAGATCGTTGTAACGACCTCGCCACTATTCATTGTTTCAATGGTATGTTGAACTTCAACATCTAACACTGTTACTTCGGGGAAGTTAAGTTTAACGACCGCTATCTGCTCAGCACGGTTGCTTGTTACAACATCAGCGACTGATTTGGTATCGTCTTCGGGATATGCATCCTGGCCATCTTCGATGCCGTCATTGTCATCGTCAGTGTCAGCGTTATCTCCAATACCATCACCATCAGTATCTACTGATTCAGAGGCATCTTCGGGAAACGCATCTTCATTATCTTCAACACCATCATTGTCATCATCTGTATCGGTATTGTTACCTATCCCATCATGGTCTGTATCTACTGTCTCAGTAGGATCTTGTGGGAAAGCATCTTCGATATCGATAACACCATCATTGTCATCATCCGTATCGGCATTGTTACCTGTGCCATCCTTATCTGTATCCATAGATTCAGTAGGGTCTAGCGGGAAAGCATCATCGATATCAGTAACTCCATCGTTATCATCATCGGTGTCTGCATTATTTCCTATCCCGTCATTGTCTGTATCAACTGACTCATTAGGTCTAGCGGGAAGGCATCCTCTATATCGATTACTTCATCATTGTCATCATCGGTGTCTGCATTATTTCCTATCCCATCATTATCTGTATCGACGGACTCTGTTGGGTCAAGCGGAAATGCATCAATTGCATCATCTACACCATCATCATCACTGTCAGGGTTCAGAGGGTCTGTGTTTAGTTCAGCTTCTGTAGAGTCTGATAAACCATCGTTGTCATCATCAGTATCTTTATTATCACCAACACCATCAGAGTCATTGTCTGAGGTCTCACTGGCATCTAGCGGAAATTGGTCGTTTAGATCTGAGATACCATCTCCATCGGTATCCCAATTGAACGGATCAGTGCCTCTAACGACTTCATCTAGATCACTTACACCATCATTATCGTCGTCAGTGTCTTCGTTGTTGCCCAACCCATCGTCATCGGCATCTAGATATTCATTCGGGTTGTTTGGGAAAGCATCAAGGTCATCTGGAACACCATCTAGATCTGAATCCACTGTACCTATCGGCGTATCAAAACAGGTGCTTCGTTTTCGATGTCGTCAGAGCTTTCAACGACTTCTTTTATTTTTTCGTTGACCGCCTCGGTCGTTTTCAAGAATGAAGACTTTTCAGCGGAGTTTTCAACCTCTTCGATCACGTCTTGCATCTCTTCCGCACTTTCTGGTAGCACTTCGGAGTCAACAATGTTTTGAGCAGCAAAAGCAGCTTCTTTGACTTCGTTTTCTACAAAGTCTCCTAAAACGTCTTCGGTTTCTAAACCTAGCTGAGACGCAACCTCGCTAACAGCTTGTTGTTTCTTTGCTTCCAATTCGGCATCTGTTTCAGAGCGTCCACTGATTCTGTAAGAATCACGTGAACAAGTGTGGAAAGAGGGGTTACGTCAGTTTCACCGGCCGGAGCCGACATTACATACCCCGTATTGACAACAACGCCATTGGGTTGCAAATCTGAAATCGTATCTTCATCTACCGTTTCACCTGCGATTGCTTGAACAATCACAGAATATTGCTCTGGGTTGTCAATATCAGTGACATCGAGGTTCGCAACACCACCTTCTTTCGATCTAGCCTGAGGCTCTCCAGCATCGAGCAGGAAGTTGCTGTTTAGATCAAGCCATACTTGAGCATTTTGAAGATAGCCATCAATGGCAGTGACTGAATAAACCTCACTTTGGGGAGTCGTTGGTTCTGAGGGAGACACTGGAGGTGGCGAACCACCATCGTCACCTCCACAACCAACAAGGACTAACCCCAACGCAAGAGTAATTTTGTTCCTTTGCATGAGTACTCCATGTGAAATGAAAACTGTAAGTATTCATGTGAATTATGTTTCATATTATTTCTGTGTCTCAAGCAAATATATTATTTTCAATGGCTTAGAGTTTGTTTTTGTGATCTATACGGAATAATGTACGAATAAGATAAATAAGTTGTACTTATGTATTTGCGTTCAAAGTTTTTGAAGCAATCGGATTAGTTGGGCTATCCTCTGGGGCAACTGTGCTAACACTTAATACAGCTACAGGCTCTCATTTTGAGCCCCTTAATACTTATTACAGGTCAGCGTCGTCACTCTCTGAACAAGCACTTAACTGCGCAGATTAGTAGAGCCGAAATATAAACATACCCATCAGTGTAAATAGCGTATTAGACACTCCGTAAGGCACTGTACAGTCAAGTTGATTGCTGCATGAAATCTAAATAACCGCTAAACGAAAACCAGAGCAGACAACCTAAAATCAAGCAGTTCATTTCAGCATGCCGATAGATCAGGGTCGTTGTGATGATGTTTTATTTGATTTCTAAGGAAGTGGTATGAATGAGTTTCTGTCTTCACTGCCAAGTGATACAACGCATTGGTATATTTTGCTTGGTTGTATCTGGGCTGTAGTAGGTGTTTTTGCCTACATTAAACACCGTTTAAGTGGTGACTGATTAGATCGTCTCGCGACCTTCTGCTCGCGCTAGTGCCTAATAAAGTAAAGGAGCTCGTTATGAGCTCCTTTCTGTTTCTAGCTAAACAAGCGTTCAGTTAATAGAACAACACCATAAACATACCCATCAATGTAAGCAGCGTATTAGACACAGCGTAAGGCACGGTATAGCCAAGCATTGGGATGTTGCTTTTTGCTCTCTCGCCTACCATAGCAACTGATGCTGTACTGGTGCGAGCGCCGCCACATACACCTAAGTTGATTGCTGGGTGGAACTTGAATATGTATTTGCCGATCAGTGGAGCTAGTAGCATAGGGATAGCGGTTGCTGCCGCACCGATGCCGAATAGACCTAGGCCAGCACTCTTAAGACCTGCCACAAAACCTGGGCCTGCTGAGATACCTACGATTGCGATGAATACATTCAAGCCTACTGAGTTCATGAACCATTGTGTTGGCTCTGGTAGTCGCGCAAAGGTTGGGTGGATTGAGCGTAGCCAACCTAGAACTAGACCACCGATTAGCACGCCACCGGATACAGATAGGGTTACTGGAGCGCCATCTACATTCACTGCTAGTGCACCTAGTAAACCGAATACCACGATGAATAGACCAACCCAAACCATATCGGTTTCTGTTGTGGTTCTGTCTACGTGACCAACCTCTTTCTCCATACGCTCGGTATGAGTCTTAGTACCTGTGATGCTTAGGATATCGCCACGGTGGATCTCAGTTTGAGCCAGCATTGGCACTTCTTGGCTAGCAGCACCGCGAGTGATCTTGTTAAGGAATACACCACGTGCGTAGTGCTCTTCTGCCAGAGAAACCAGGGTACGGTTAGCAAACTTCTTGTTGGTTACCACTAGGTCAACGGTTTCTAGAGGAAGATTCTCAAGCTCTTCGTCTACCACTTCAGTCAGATACTGCTGAGCATGAATTAGCGCATCTGAGTGACCGGTTAGGGCGATGATGTCTCGGGTTTGTAGTCTAGTGTTTGGGTCGAAGTCGATAAGCTCGCCGTCGCGTTTGATCTTCTCGATAAATAGACGTTCTGCATCGTGTTGGAACTCGAATTCAGCAACAGTTGAGTCCGCGATGTCTGCATTCACTCGATAAACGCGAGACTCAGTGCGGTGCCAAACACGGCCGATACCTTCTTCTGGTGTGCCTTGAGACATCTCTTTTTCATAGTCTTTACACGCTTCTTCTAGGTTTACACCCAGTAGAGTTGGGCCAACGTAAGCCAAGATCATGCCAGTACCGATAGTACCGAATAGGTAGCAGATAGCGTATGCCACAGGGATTTGATCAAGAAGTTCTTTAGCATTGCCCGCACCCGATGAGTTGATCGCATCTGTAGCAAGACCAATTGAAGCCGAGATTGTTTGTGCACCTGCCCAGAGACCTGCTGCTAGACCCACATCGTAGCCTGCAATTTTTGCTCCCGCGTAAGTCACTGCGAAGCAAAGTAGTGAAATCAGTACTGCAAATATTGCCTGTGGAGCACCATTCTTAGCGACCCCTCGAACAAATTGCGGACCAACACCGTAACCCACCGCAAACAGGAACATGGTAAAGAAGACAGATTTAACCTGTGAGGAGATGGAGATGTCCAGCTGACCAATAAGCACGCCAGCAATTAGGGTGCCTGTTACTGCGCCAAGCTGAAGTGGCCAAATTTAAGTGCGCCAAGCCAGTAACCAATACCTAAGGTCACGAAGATAGCCAAAGCTTGGTGAGAGCGGAATATTTTTACGATCCACATTGGCTCTGCTTTCGCTGGAGCTTTTACTACCGCAGTGTCCGTGTGTTGGTCCGCCGCAGTCTGCTCTTGTGCCATAGCGGTGTTGAACAGGCTGACTGAAGAAGTAGATGGTTGTGCGTCAAGGTTGACGTTGCCCGCTAGCATGAAGACTGCTAGCAAACTCAAGAATAGTTGCTTCAAATACTTTGAAGGAGATAGCTTTGCAAGAAATGCCATTTTAACCTCTGAGTGAGTTGTTTCTTTTCTGCAAACCAAAGAAGTCCCTCACTCCAGGCTTTGC
The DNA here is from genome assembly GCA_000830475.1 of Vibrio ishigakensis. GTDB lineage: Bacteria > Pseudomonadota > Gammaproteobacteria > Enterobacterales > Vibrionaceae > Vibrio > Vibrio ishigakensis_A. The sequence continues at coordinate 219,424 of BBSC01000003.1, forward strand.
CCGAGCTGGCTTTGGTGTGCTTAACTGAGTTGAATGTGGGGCTAGAGAACCTAGCCCCTTGTGTTATTAACCGTGGTTGAAGGTGCTTGAGCTCTCCTCATCTACAGAATTCACTATCGGGAATTTCTGGAATTTTTCGATAGTGCGTTTTAGGTCTTGAACCAGTAGGTCAACCATGTCGTGGCTTACGCCGTGACGAATAAGGATGCGCATGATCACTAGGTCTTCACGGTTTGATGGCATTGAGTAAGCCGCAATCTGCCAACCACGAGCACGGATAGCGTCGCTTAGGTCGAACAGGTTAAAGCCTGCATCTACATCTTTCTTAAGGCTGAAGCTCATCGCAGGGATACCGCCACGACCGTCATAGATGATGTCGAATAGGCCCATTTTTTCTACTTCGTCAGATAGATATTGAGCCGAGTGGTAGCAAGCCTCATGGATACGACGGTAGCCTTCTTTACCAAGACGCAGGAAGTTGTAGTACTGAGCTACGATCTGGCCTCCAGGGCGAGAGAAGTTCAGTGCGAAGGTTGGCATGTCGCCACCTAGGTAGTTCACACGGAAGATAAGATCTTCTGGAAGGTCTTGAGCTTCGCGGAATACCACCCAGCCCACACCAAGAGGTGCTAGACCATATTTGTGACCAGATGCGTTGATAGATTTAACGCGAGGAATACGGAAGTCCCACTCTAGTTCTGGGTCAACGAAGGGTGCGATGAATGCGCCACTCGCGCCATCTACGTGCATTGGGATATCTAGGCCAGTTTCTGCTTCTAGCTTGTCTAGAGCATCCGCGATTGCTTTTACTGGTTCGTACTGACAAGTGAAGGTAACGCCAAGAGTTGGAACTACGCCGATGGTGTTTTCATCAACGCGCGCTAGAACTTCTTCTGGTGTCATCAGAAGGCGGTCGCCTTCCATAGGGATCTCACGAAGTTCAACGTCCCAGTATTTAGCAAACTTGTGCCAGCATACTTGAACAGGGCCGCAGATAAGGTTTGGCTTGTCTGTAGACTTGCCTTCTTTGCGACGCTTCTCGCGCCAGCGCCATTTCATTGCCATGCCACCTAGCATTGCCGCTTCACTTGAGCCTGTTGTTGAACAGCCCATAGTGTTTTCTGCATCTGGTGAATTCCAAAGGTCAGCCAGCATGTGAACACAGCGGTTTTCAATCTCAGCAGTTTGAGGATATTCGTCCTTATCGATCATGTTTTTATCGATACATTCGTCCATGATCTTATGGATATTATCGTCAACCCAAGTTTGGCAGAAAGTAGCCAAGTTCTGGCGAGAGTTACCATCAAGAATTAGTTCGTCAGAAACCAATTGATAAGCCGCATCTGGATTAGACTCATTACTAGGAAATGTAGTCTTATTAACAGTTGTATCTAGCAATTCATCTGCAAATACATCATCAATTGACTGAGGGTTTACGTCTTTAAGTAGCATGTGTAGCTCCACAATGATTTAAATGAATGAGATGCGATTACTTGTTTGTAAAAGCAATCTCGCTTTGGACGAGACGAATTATTGCTGAGCTAGAAATCAATTCCATAATTAGAAAATAAAGAGTTAATAATTTAAAAATACATAAGTGAATTCCCTTGTATTAAAACGATAAAATCTAGATTGATACCAAGTTTTGATGGGAACTTCGCACAGAAAATGGGAGGGGGGTGGTCTGTGATACTGCAAGAGTATTGGCAAAGTATCATCTCCCTAAAGCCCGACAGACATAGGGTTGGACACAATTTCCCACACCTTGATTGAAACTACTGCTTCAACCTTTCCATTCGCCAGAAATCAGCAATCAAGAAAATATAATGTATATAAATCAATGGTTTGATTGTTTTTGCTAAGCGCATTTTATCTATAAATGATGCTCGATTAAGTACTTTATCTGACGTGGTGCATACAATTTTCTGCAGATTTTCATGGGAGGCAGCCTAGCTCAACAAGCAAGCGACTCCTTATCAAGGTGTATATCGAGGTCGAACCATGCAAGGGCATATTTTTTCAGACAGTAATTGTTCATTGCTGTTGTCTGTAAGTTTTTTATCGATACAGGCCATATTGGTTAGTGTATCTGATGGGAACGTATTTACTTATTCTGCTGAAAGCCAACAATCAATTAATAAGGTCTAAATAATGCGTGATCATATTTTGTTGGGCCATGTGTATATCCCAGGTTTTATGGTGTGGGTCATAGTTAGTTTGATTGCACTATATGTTGTTAAGTTTTTATTAGGAGGGTTGTTACGAAGAAATAACTTTGTAAACCCATCTCTCATTGAATTATGTCTGGTGGTAATTATTGCTGGGCAACTGCTTATATTACAGGTGCAATAAAGTGAATGTTCTTAAATTTATTCTGCCAGCTGCTCTAGTGCTAGGTGCGGGCGTAACGTGTTACTCATCTTATACCGCTTACACTGAATCTTTATGGACACGAGATGCCAAAATCCATGTTGAGATAGCAGAGATTTCACCCAAGGTATCGGGGAGATTGTCGCTATTAAGGTGCAGGATAATCAGTATGTGAATGAAGGAGATTTGCTGTTTGTAATCGATGACGCCGACTACAGGAACAACCTGTCACAGGCGAAATTTGCCATGCTAAAAGCACAGGCAGAGCTTAAGCAATCACAAAGCGTCTATCGACGAGATTCGAAACTGCTTCCAGCAAAGCTTATCTCTCAAGAGCAGGTTATCTCTGAAAAGCTGCAAGTAGAGGCAAACAAGGCTCAGTTTCAGCAGAGTAAAGTGAACCTTGAAAAGGCGGAGTTAGACCTAAGCCGAACCAAGGTTTACGCACCTAAAAATGGCTATGTGACCAACCTTAATCAGCGCGAAGGCAATTTTATCAATACCGGTGAAACCTTTGTGGCACTGGTGGAGAGTGACACCTATTACGTGCAAGCCTACTTCACTGAAACCAAGATCAAAGATATCCAAGAAGGGCATAGAGTGACCGTTCACCCTTTCTCTTCAGGTGAGTCTTTCTATGGAACAATCGAGGGGGTAGGGCGTGCTATCTCTGACCAAAGTGCGGACAGTTCGGGCTTGATCTCGAACGTGAACCCAACCGTGCCTTGGGTGCGTTTGGCTCAGCGTGTCCCTGTTCGTATCAGTATTCCTAAAGAGGTCATCGCAAGAGAAAGATTGATTGCTGGTACAACCGTTTCAGTGGATATCAAATGATGTTGATGACTTGGATTCGACAGTGGTCAAACCCTGACTCTATGACCTTTGCATTTCGCTTTTGCTTAGCTGTGCTGCTGACTTGGATGATATCTCTGTTGTTTGATTCTCAGGCTACAGGAACCGCAATGATGACTGCAGCCATCATCCAAATAACCGGCACACGTGGCGCAAGCATCAAAAAATCTGTAGCGCGATTGGCTGGCACCTTTATTGGCGGCGCTTACGTTTTGTTCGTGGCCAGTGCACCATGATCGATGCTTGGTTGTTTAACGCCTTTATTATTCTCGGCATAGTGGTCAGTCTTGGCATCGCTTCTTACTTTCATCGCCGTGTAGCCTATATGTTTGCCGTGGTGGGTATCACACTCTCGTTGGTGGGCTTTCCTATTGCAGCAGAAGCGGATATGACCAACCTGTTTGACCATGTTCAGCTGAGATGCGTTGGGATTTCATTCGGCATCCTAATGTCGATGGTGGCGAGCTACATCATTCCCTATGCGGATGACAAACGTGAGCTGTTGTTTGTTAAGGCGCAAACAGAAAAGTTTATCTCCGAGCTGTTCCGTTCAGAGGCTTCAAAGGTTACCAAGCTAATACGCACATTCTTGAGCCTAGTGGGTAAGAAGTGGCTGGCGGTAGATGATGAAATCTATGGCAGTCACAGCGATAAAAGTGTGAAAGAAAAGAGCCGAGCTACCTTTTACGACTGCATTAATATTGGCGTACAGGCGATTGAGTACAGGAAGCTGGGTGATGCCGTTGGTATGTCGCAGTCAGCGTGGCAGGAGTTAGAAGACAGTGGCTTTAAGCTAGACACAGAATATCGAGAGAAATGGCAACTGGCACCAGGGCCTTTGCTTGAACTGTTTGAGGAGCGTTCAGCTGACTTTGCTCTTCAATTGCAAAGCTTTAATCAACAAGAGATTGTGTACGATTACAGCGAGAGTAAGTATGTCGATGATATTAACAATTTCACTGATGGCTTCCTCGTGCTCAGTAACATGGCTAGAGCGACGCTCGCACTCTTTTTGCTTTCGTTTATGTGGATAGAACTGCAGTGGCAAGACGGAATGAGTGCCATCATTATGGCGGGCATGATCAGTTCGGTATACGCTTCTCAGCCAGGTGCTGAGGGAGCATTTAGCACCAACATCTATGCTCAGTTTGTGGCAGGAGCCTTTGCCTTCTTGGTTAACTTCATTGTCATGCCGATAGGCTCCCCCGTGATCTTGTTTATCACTGGCTTTATCGGCGTATACACAATGGCCTACTGGTTCTGGCAGAGTCGCTCTCTGATGAAGATAGTGTTTATGGTATCGCTATTCTCATGGAGTAATTTGGTGCCACTTACCGCGTCACCATCTTATGACTTTGCCCATTTCCTAAATTCTGTAGTAGCGAACCTGGTGGGCTTGCTTGTTCTTTGGACCTCTTATCAAGTATTGCCATCTCGCAGAACAGCGGATGTGATCAAGAAGCGTCTGAACCGCTTGGTGAAAAGGTTAAAGCATGGTGATAAGAACACTAAGACCAAGATTAATATCAATAATCTTATTCTTTCATCATACTCATTCTTAATAGATGAGTCGGATGATGACTCAGTATTTACGCTCTTATACACTAAGGCCCTTACTCGGGTTCTGGATGAAGAAGAGTTGGACCTAGAGCAACGTAAACTGCTGCTCGCGTCAATCGATAATGGAAAGACAAATCTCAAGCTTAACCAGAAACTGGTGGATTTAATTGAGCATAAAATTGGGAGTAAAGAAGAGGTGAACTACAATTGGTTCGCTCTGTCGAGATTACTTCATGCTTGATTTGAACTTTAAGGCTCATCCTGCAAAGGATGAGCCTTTTTTGTTTTCCAATTGTTTGCTTGGGGAAGGCAAGCTACTGGTTGCCACTGAGTTGTTCTAATACAAAACATAATGAACGGCTAAAATCGCATTCGATAGCTGGGTTTCATATTTTTATTCTGCCCTATTTTCGAACTCTGATTACATATAGAATTCCAACATCCATGCATTAAGTGTCTGATAGTAAAGGGCTTTATAAATTTATTATAAGTTTATTGGCCTCGTTATCACCTCAATAGATAAAAAATTTAAAGGTTACTTAAACTTGTGATTTGGTTTATTTCTTAATCAGATTTGCCCTGCATACTCTTCGTCGATTTCAACCCCAACCTAAACAGGAAATATCGACGTGAAAACCAAAATCCTTCTATTAGCTATAGCAACGGCACTTGCAGGATGTGCGAGCGCGCTACCAGAGAAAGATGAACTCTCTTTACTTGGTGGCAACCACAAATACCAAGAACTTGATTATAAATCTGATGAACAAGGCCTCTATTGGAAATCAGATGACTACAAGACTGACGAATACCAAAACGTGATTGTAGATGATGTAAAGATCGAGCTAAGCCAGAGCATCAAAGACAAAGTCAGCCCAGAAGTGATTGCAAGATTTGAGGCTGAAATCAAAGCCTCTCTTACTGAGAAGTCTAACAAGTTGTTCCCTCACGATGCCACTAGCCAAAAACAAGCAATGGTAGATGTACATATCATCAAGGTGGAAGACCTGGAAGAAGATATTCGAGCGCTGGAGTTCATTCCTGTTGGTGCTGCGATTGGCCTAGCGAAACTAGCGGCGGGTACCCGCGACCGCTCTGTTCGCCTAATTGTAGATGTGGATGTGAATGATAAAGCAGATGGTCATCTCTTGGCTCGTCGTGTATTCGCTATCAACAACAATGGCGTGCTTGAGAACGACCATTCGAAGATCACTAGCAAGGTGCTGGACAAAGACGTAGAGAAAATTACTCAGCAGGGTGCTGAATTTATTCTTCACACACTTTATATGTAAGGACTGAATGATGAAATTATCTGCTCGCCATTCTAAAGCCTTATTGCTGGTACTTGCTTTAGGGTCTTCACAAGCGTTTGCGCAAGAAACTACTAGCCAAGAACAATCCTTTGATAACTGTTTGCTTCGTAAAATCCATATGGATGTCGAGCAAGATAATCTCGACGAAATTAAACAAACATGTCTTCAGGAGACAAAAGCTCATCACACTACGGTGCGCCATGAGTTGGAGAAGGAGTCAGAGGACAATCCTTTTGTCATCACTTCGTATAGGCAAAACTATTTCTTGCCTATTACCAACATGGACCATATAAATACGGCACCGTACACAGACGATGTGTTTGGTGATGGTGCAGACAAGTTGGATAACAAAGAGATCAAGTTTCAGATCAGCTTTAAGATTTCCATGTTTGACGATGTCTTCTTTGAGGATGATGAGATTTACTTTGGCTTTACTATGAAGTCATTTTTGCAGGCTTATGCTGAAGAGATTTCTTCGCCATTTCGTGACATCAACTATCGCCCCGAATTCTTTTATGAGACTACGCTTCCTATTGATATGGGCGAGGGCGTCTGGTTTACCCGTGTGGGCTTCGAGCATGAGTCCAACGGTCGTACGGAAGAGCTAAGTCGCAGCTGGAACCGATTGTTTGCGGGTATCGGCTACGAAGAAAAAGACTTTATGGTGTACCTACAACCTTGGATTACCGCAGGTGGTATGGATAATGCCAACAAAGATATCGAAGACTATCTTGGTCACTATGAGTTGACCGCAGCGTACAACCTAAGTGTGTTCGAATTCACCGGTTTAGCTCGATACAACTTTGATACTGGCTATGGTGGCGTTGAAGCGGGGGTTAGCTTCCCACTGCCATACCTGAAAAAAGTACGAGGTTATGTGCAGTACTACCAAGGCTACGGTGAGAGCTTGATTGATTACAATTACAACATACAGCGCATCGGTGTTGGTGTGCTCCTTACAGACTTTATTTAATTGAAGAACCTTTTTACAGAGAACAGGCAATGACGAATATCATCTCTATCCAATCCCACGTTGTATTTGGCCATGCAGGGAACAGCTCTGCGGTTTTCCAATGCAGAGAATGGGTGTGGAAGTATGGCCAATCCATACGGTGCAATTTTCTAACCATACCCAGTATCAGCAGGGCTGGAGTGGTCGAGCATTTGACTCTTCAGACATCACGGACTTGATCGCAGGCATCGACAAGATTGAGCAACTGGTTAACTGTGATGCTTTGGTCTCTGGCTATCAAGGTAGTGGCGCTCAATGTGACTCAGTAGCAGCTGCAGTGGCGAAACTAAAGGAGCGTAACCCGAATGCCTTGTATGTGTGTGACCCTGTGATGGGAGACCCGAAAAAGGGTTGTATCGTGCCAGAGGAAGTTACCGATAAATTGGTCAATGGCTTGATGTCTCTAGCTGATGTGATAGTGCCAAATCAGTTCGAGCTGACTCAGTTTACGGGGATGGAAATTAACACCCTAGAAGATGCGATTGCTGCCTGTCGTCATGCCATCAGTAAAGGTCCGAAAATGGTACTGGTTAAGCATCTTCACTCATTGTCTGATGAGAGCTTCTCTATGATGCTAGCCACAGAAGAAGAGGTTTATTTAGCTCAGCGTCCGCATCTAGAGTTTGCTAAACAACCGGTTGGTGTGGGTGACTTAATCTCAGGCTTGTTCACCGCAGGTCTGGTGAAGGATAAATCACCAAAACAGGCGTTTGAGCATGCGCATAATGCCGCTTATGGGGTATTGAAGGTTACACACGAATCTCAAACTTGGGAGCTTCAGACCATCAAAGCTCAAGACGAATTTGTGGAGCCGAGCTCAAACTATGCGGTGCAAGAGGTGAGTTAATCTTTCTCTAACGCAACAAGCTTTCGGAGGGTCTGATGTTAGTCAGACCCTTTTTATCAAACGCCGCAAGTAAAAAGGCTACTTGGCGAGAAACGCCACTTTTTTCAGAAAGCTATCTCTTAGGTGTTCTTGGTCGTATTCCAAGTGGTAGGTGTTGTGGAAACCTACTTTCAGCTCCACCCCATTTCCTCGTAAAAACACGTTATAGCCGTCGTAATCAGAAAACGCCTCAACGCCTTCGTAGATCTTGCCATGCTCTGTTGGTGTGCCGTTGTTCATCACACACTCATAGGCTTGCAATACTTTGCTCGAATCTAGATCGTTTTTCATCTTGATGCCCTCGCAAATAACCACACCTTAAATATGGATAATAATCCAGAGTTGCGCCAACTGGATGGGCAAACTCTGTGAGGTGAATGGAATAATAAACTGGGCACGCTTTGAGTGCATGTAGATTGAAGTACCGTGTCAAAAACGGCACCATGATCAGCCAGTGGATCAAAGTGACAAGGAGAGCGTCATAATGACAGTAGCAATAAGACCCGCCCACCCTAGCGAACTAGAGCTGGTCTATCATCTTGTCACCTCCAATCAAGAGTGGACCGAATTTAACGGCCCGTATTTCCCCTATCAGCATCCAACGCTAGATGAGTTCAAGAACTCTACCTTCAAAAGACTGCTCGCAGGTAAAGATATCCAGTTGGTCACACTGGATGATGTTCCTGTAGGTACAGTAAGCAGTTACTGGGAGTGTGAAGAGACCCGTTGGATTGAAGCTGGCGTTGTTATCTATGACTCTTCTGTTTGGGGTAAAGGTGTAGCTGCGAAAGCCGTGCCCCTTTGGGTGAGTTATCTGTTTGATACGCATGCTATTGAGCGCGTAGGTATGACTACCTGGTCTGGAAATCCGAGAATGATGGCCTTGGCCCTTAAACTTGGTTTTCAACAAGAGGCGAGGCTGCGTAAGGTTCGATACTATCGAGGCCATTATTATGATTCGGTGAAATTTGGGGTTCTGCGCTCCGAGTGGCAAGCCATATGTTCTGCCGTCAACAAAACAAGGGAACAGGTCCTATAAGGAACACTGAATAGATTGCGATGGATATACTTCTTCTTTTCATAGCCGGGCTTCTTGGCGGAGCGCTTAACTCAATCGCGGGTGGCGGCACCTTTATTACCTTTCCTGCTCTGGTGTTTGCTGGCGTGCCACCGATAGCAGCCAACGCTACCAATACCTTCTCATCCTTCGCGGGCTACTTGAGTGGTGCTTACGCCTTTCGCGCTGAGATGGCGAACCATAAGAAAACCGCCGTTCTGATCGCGATCGCCAGTTTAGTTGGTGGCTCCATAGGTGCCTATCTGCTACTCAATATTGAAGAGAGGGAGTTCAACAATGTTATCCCTTGGCTGATGTTGTTTGCGACCTTGATGTTTATCTATGGAAGCCAAATAGGTGGGTATCTGAAGAAGTTATCCACTAAAAGCAGTAAGACAGAGTACATGTGGCTAGCATTCTTGGGAGTGTTATTTCTGTCGGTTGCCATCTACGGCGGTTTCTTCAACGCAGGCCTTGGCATCATTACCTTGAGCTATCTGGTGTTAGCTGGATTTAACAATATCAACCTGATGAACGGGCTTAAGCTGTTGGTTTCTTGCTTCGTTTCCATCATTGCTATCGCCATTTTTATCGCCAACGATTTAATTGCCTGGTATGAGGCTCAGTAGTGATGCTTGGCGCTCTGGTTGGGGGCTATTATTCTGCAATCTTGTCTACTCGGCTCTCCCAAGCAACCATTCGTAAGGTGGTCATCGTTATAAGCGTAGGCACAACGGCTTACTTCTTTGTGCAAGCCATTAGCGATTTAATCTAGGTGCTTAAACTGCAATGCCACTAATCGCTGATAGAGCTCACAGCTTTGCATCAATGATTGGTGGTTGCCAATATCGACCAGCTCACCTCCGTCGAGCACCGCTATCTTGTCTGCATGCTGAATGGTGGATAGACGATGGGCAATGATCAGCGTGGTGCGACCTTCCATTAAAGCCTCTAGTGCTTGCTGTACATGGTGTTCGCTCTCGCTATCCAGAGCACTGGTCGCTTCATCTAAAAGCAAGATCTTAGGGTCTTTCAAGATTGCGCGGGCAATGGCGATGCGTTGTTTCTGACCACCAGAGAGCCTCACGCCACGTTCCCCTAAAAAGCTATGATAGCCGTCGGGCAGTTTTTCGATAAACTCGTGGGCATGGGCTTTTTTAGCCGCCTCAATAACTTGCTCATCGGTCGCCTCTGGGTTTCCGTAACGAATATTGTGGAATACATCGTGACTGAACAAGGCTGGCTGTTGCGGAACCAGAGCCATCTGCCTGCGAAGATCTTTCGGGTCAAACTGACGAACGTCTTCTCCTGCAAACAATACCTGACCCTGCTGAGGGTCGTAAAAGCGCTGCAAAAGCTCAAATAAGGTTGTTTTACCCGCACCCGATGGGCCAACCAGAGCTAACACCTTGCCTTGTTCTGCGGTTAGATCTAAACCTTTGATAGCTGGTTGATTTGGCCTAGATGGATAGTTGAAATCAACTCCTTTGAATACCACCTCGGCGGGCATGTTTGTATTGATAGCTTGATGATTGCTTGGTGCGCTGATGTCGCTCTCTACCTGTAGGATCTCCACTAATCTCTCGGTTGCGCCAGCAGCTCTTTGCAGTTCACCAAGCACCTCTGAAATGGTTGCCATCGAAGAAGCCACCATGATGGCATAGAACACAAATGCCCCTAGATTACCTGCAGACATCTCTCCCTTGATAACATCACTGCCTCCAACCCAAAGCATGCCTGCTATGGCACTGAACACAATCACGATAACACCCGATATTAAGATTGCTCGCTGTTTGACCCGCTGCCTGCCTACCTCGAACGTTTTTTCTACCTCTACGGCAAAGGCGGACTTCTCAAACTGTTCAGAGCTAAAGCTTTGCACCGTTTTAATGTGTTCTATTGCTTCGCCAGCATAGCTACCTACATCAGCCATAGAGTCTTGGCTTTGGCGGGATAGGGCACGTACACGCCTGCCGTAAACCAAGATAGGCACGAGCACAAAAGGAACAGAAGCGAGGACAATCAAGGTCAGCTTAAAGTTGGTGGCAAACAACATGATGATGGCGCCGATGCACATCAGGCGCTGCGCATCGCCATGGAAAACGATGAGCCGATAATGCTTTGCAGCAGCGTGGTGTCCGTAGTGAGCCGCGACATAATATCGCCGCTGCTATTGGTCTCGAAATAGCTCGGATGCAGTGAAATTACATGGTTGAACACCGCCAGACGAATATCGGCGCTGACTCGCTCGCCTACCGATGAAACCAGGTAGAAGCGAAAGAAGGTGCCGATAGCGATACATAAGGTAACCCCAACAATAAACTGGATAGCGTTGGTGAGCTCGCTTAGAGATTGCTGAGCAAAACCTTCATCAATCAGGATGCGCACCCCATATCCTACAGACAGGGTCAGGCTAGCGGTTGCCACTAGCGCAAACAAGGCTGCAGCTACTCGCCATTTGTAGGGGGCAACAAAGGTGGTGAGCTTTAGTAAGATACTGAGATTTTTATTGTTTTTACTACTCATGAATAGGGTACAAACCTTATCTCTAGGACGGGGTAAGATGGTGAACGTTTTTTTAAGCATAATGCTGTGTGTAATTGGAGCAAGCCTAAACGGCATGGAAGCCGTGCTGGAGCCATCAGGGAAGATTTCACGGCGACTTGCGGAAATTACACATCGCATTGTGCGAATTTTGCGCACTCACGTGTTCGCCTTGGTTTCTAGGCGAACAAGCTAGTGTTTAAAATATCGCTTTCTTCTTATCTTTGAAATAGAACAGAGCGCTGATCACGATGAACAAGAAAGCAAAGTAATAGGTAAATGCCGACAGTGAAGCGAGAAAATCGATGCCTTGCTCTATCTCTTCCTCGGTGTAGCCTGCGAGACCAGTTTGTAGTAATAGGCATACAGCACGCCTATCAGTCCGTAACCCATATTAAACATCAAACCCTTAAAACTGAGCACGGTTGCTCGGTTGTGCGATTCGGTCTGTTTGTTGAGGTGGTAGCTGATAAAAATATTCATGGTCATGATGATGAAGATGAGCATCAGCGCGGGTATCACCCCGTAGATTGGCCAGCCAAGACTTATTAAGTAATAGGTCGCTATGGTGGCTAACCCCATGATCATAATGAACTTTCTAGGTGCCATGCTTTCGGCTAATCGACGACTTCGTCCGGCGAATATGATCTGAAATACGCTTATTCCAGCGCCGATAAAGCCTATGTAGATGATCGGAATTTCGATAGCGCGATAGTATTGGCTGTTCATAGTTAAGAACATGCGAGAGGTGTGCTCGAACAGGCTGTAGTAGAGCAAAATAAACAGAACATAGGGTGTTGAAAGCACCCATTTTGCTGTGTTCATTGTGAGCTTTAGACTCTCAATACTAGTCGTAGCCTTGCCCCCAGTTGTGGCTTTGGTTTTGCTCTCTTCCTCCATACTAAAGGCTGCATAAATAGCGACCAATGCCACAAGCAAGGTAGCGTAGACAGGAATTCGCATGATGTCTTGGGTGGTCTCTGGAGCAGTAAATCCAAGAAATTGGAACACCTTGCCCATAAAGTCCACATCGTACATTGCCGCACCCAATAGGGTAACAAAGATGCCAACGCTTGAAGCTAATCGCAGTTGGATCTGTAACACCTGTGGCCACACATCCTCTTTGCCTTGTTCTTTTAAGGTATCGTAGGCCAGCGCCTCATCCGCGCCACTGGCTAGCGCCATCGCTAAACCACTGAGCACTCGATTGATTAAAAAGACCACGAATACCAAGTGCATATTGCTTGTAGGCACAAAGGCAATCATGGCTATCTCGATAAACATGATGATGGAAGACATCACCACCAGTTTCTTGCGCCCTAAAGTATCGGCAAAGGCACCCGAGGGCACCTCCGCAATTACTATGGTGGCCGCCCATACCACGTTTAGCATGGCAAACTGGGATAGGGTCAGACCGTAATCTAGGTAGAGTAGGGTGAATACCGGATAGTAAAAACGCGCAAAGTAACTGCTTCTAAAGATCAGATAGCCGCGAACATTACGTATGTTTAGAATTTCTTTGAGCGTCATGAACTTCCTTGTTTTTGGACTTAAAGTTTCGTTATAGAGGCAAATCCTCTATCCAGAAACCATCTTGTTGTGCTTTTTTATAGCCATACTCATACAGGACTTGCAGATACTCTTTGTCGAATACCTTGCCCTGTGGAGGCTTTTTATCAAAGTCATCATCAATATAGGTGAGATAGAATTCAGCACCTATTTTGCGGGTGATGTAGAGCTCTCGAGCGATATCACCTCTTGTTTGAGCCATGATGAGATTATCAACGCTTCGTGCAGCGAGGCTGATGGTGTCATCTTCCACAAACTCAAACTCGGTTTTTACACGACCATTTCGAATGGTGTAAACACGCGGTGCATCGGCATAACCTAATGATTTGACGAAAGAAGTATAGTCAAAACCTATAGGATCGAAGAAGAGTTGGCTAGAAAGTCCGCCATCTACATGCATCTCTTCAAACTGCGCTCCCTGATAATAAACCGGTATAAACTGAGGTGGAAATACACCTGGGATTGATGAGCTCGCCGTTAGGATCTGATGTATCAGGTCGTTTTTGTTTGGCAGATCACTGTTGGCAACTCGTCCTAGGTTCCAGATCATCTGTCTGCCGGAATCAAAATGGGTAGTGCCGATAAACAGGCGCTTGCCTGCGCGATACTGGGCTGCAATTTGCTCTATAAAATCATCGTCATAGGTTTGTTGCACTAATTGATAAAAGCTTTCGCCCCCAGAGAGCGCATCGCCGAATAAAAAATGGAAAAAGCTAGTGCCGCCTAGCATAGATTCATCATCTAAGCCCAGCATCACCTCTTTTAGCTGATCCAGTTTGTCGCCACCAACAAATACAAATGGGGCTATCAAGGCACCTGCGCTGACACCAGTGATCATTGAGTACTGAGGCAGTTCGCCTTTATCACGTAGGCCTAGCAAGACACCGGCACCAAAGGCGCCACGGGGACCTCCGCCAGATAGCACTAAGATATTAAATTGCTCACCCATGACCTTAGGAGCAAATGGTTGCTGTTTAATCTGGTTTATCTTTGCCTGATCAAAGGTATGGCTTTCATCTGTATTAGCCGGAGCTAGGTTCTTTGGAACGCGATCACCCCAAAAACGAAATGGCTCATCGTCTTCATCTTGAGCTACACCTATGTCGACCTTCAGGTAGTTAGATTCGTTGACTCGAGTGTCAGCATCATGGGGAGTGCCCGAGCAACCCACCATCAGCAGAGCGATTAAAAAGAGAAACGACTTGTACAATGGAAACCTCGTCTATTTGTTACTACTCTGAACATGCATTCAAAGTCTTCTTTTTTTAGTAGTAATCTCTTGAAAATAAACAAGGTTTTCCCAAGAGATGCTGACCGGAGCGCGCATGGCATCGATCAACGAATCTAATAACTTTATCTATTTCACCCTCTCGCTCATCCTTATCTTTGTGATGGGCGCATTGGCAAAAGAGGTGGAAGGGGAGCATCTAAACTTCCTTCTAAAACCTCTTATCCTAAATAGCTTTATTATTTGCCTCGCGAGCATGAAGTTTGCTCGAGGCTGGTATATCTACCTTGTTGGGGTGAGCGTGTTGATGGCCATTGCTATTTTGGCTCACTCCTTTTATGACAACACTCATCTGAGCGTCATCATGTTGGTGCTGATACTGGCGTTCTGTGTTGGCGTGTTTCAGGCTACGGCGCACCAGATATTGCTTTCTGATCAAGTCGATAACAACAAACTCATCGGCTCTGTTGCCCTGTTTCTAGTTATGGGACTTGGTTGGGCAGCCATTTACTTACTGCTCATTATCTACAACCCTGAAGCCATCAAAGGCATAGTTGCGCAGGACCACTGGGGAGAGCATTTCTCTGTGGTGACCTACTTTAGCTTCGTTACCCAAACCACCTTAGGTTATGGAGACTTCAGTCCCAATACACCTCTTGCCCAAGTGGTGGTGTACCTACAAGGCATAACCGGCGTTTTCTATATGGCGGTTGTGGTTTCAAGCCTAGTGAGTGCTCGCAAAAGGTAGATTGAACGGAGCTAAATTAGCTCCGTTGACGCTTTAGAAATAAAGTCTAATCACGGACTCAGACACACAGCCGGGTCTGCGCACGCCTTCAATCTCAACCTTGATCTCACGGGTTATCTCTAGCCCTTTCTTGATTGGGGTGACGTTGAGCAATTTGCACTTACCTCGGATATTGCTTCCTACCTTTACAGGGTATGGGAAGCGAACACTGTTAAAGCCCATATTTACCGTTACTTTTGCAGTGGGAAATTGTGGCTTATCGGGATCCACGGCCTCGGTCAGCTTAGGTAGAAGGGCCATGGTTAGAAAACCGTGCGCTATGGTCGACTTAAACGGAGACTCCTGCTCGGCACGCTGCGGATCCGTGTGGATCCACTGCATGTCTTGGGTTATCTCGGCAAAGGCGTTAATACGCTCTTGGTCCACAGAGAACCACTCACCCACAAAGACTTCTTCACCGATCTGCTCTTTGAGCTTGTCAAATAAGGCTTTAGCCGCGGGTTTCATCACTAGTTTGTTGCGCTGCGGTGATTCCACCTCATCGTTAACCGCCGGTTGATTAAACACCTTGTTCCAAGAGTGATATAGGCTCTGTGAGTAGCTGTGGTTTACATTTTCTTCTCGATAACCTTTCAGTAGCGTAGATACTTCAGCATTGAACTGAGAATACTTTAGCGATGCCATCTGTTGGTTGAACATTCTATTAATCCTCTAGTGCTTTGGCGTGGTTATCCGCTAGGAAGGTGTACACGGTTGGTACAACAAACAGGGTAAATAGGGTACCTACTGTCATGCCTACAGTGATAACTAGACCGATAGAGAAACGGCTTTGTGCGCCCGCACCAGCGGCTGTTAGTAGAGGTACAACGCCGATTACCATAGCTGCCGTAGTCATAAGTACCGGACGAAGACGCTCAGCTGCCGCTTTCTTAACGGCTGCTATCTTGTCACCGTTAAACTCAGGCTGTATTTGGTTGGCAAACTCCACAATCAAGATACCGTGTTTACTGATTAGGCCTATCAGGGTGACCAGACCCACCTCGGTGTAGATGTTCAGCGTATCGATACCCAGATACAGCGGGATCATGGCACCAAAGATAGAGAGCGGCACACTGGTTAGTACAATCAGCGGGTCTCTAAAGCTTTCAAACTGAGCCGCCAACACTAGATAAATGATGATAAGTGCTAGGGCAAAGGTCGAAACCAGAGAAGCACCTTCTTGCACGTATTGACGTAGCTGACCTGATGAATCGATAGCGTAAGAGCTAGGCAGGATCTGTTCGGCACCTTTTTGCATCACTTCATAGGCTTCACCAATACTCACGCCAGGCATCATCTTAGCTTCGATGGTTGCGCTGTTGAGCTGTTGGAACTGATCCACCGCTGATGGCTGTACGCTTTGGGTAATATCAATCAGCGATGACAGAGGTACCATCTTGCCGTTGTTTGAGCGCACATAGTAGTTGTCGATGTCATTCCAAGAACTTCGATCTGCACGTTCTACTTGAGTAATTACCTGATAGCTACGCTCATTTAACGCGAAGTAGTTGATAAATCCTTCACTCACATAGCGAGTCAGTACATTACCCACCTCTTGTGCATTCACGTTCATCAGAGCCGCTTTGTCTCGGTTTACCGTGATCTCTACTTGAGGCTTGTTGAACTCTAGGTCGTTCTGCACATAGATAAACTTACCGCTAGTTACAGCATACTCTTTTAGCTTCTCAGCATACTGGTATAGGTCTTCATAACTACCGGTTGGTGTCTTAATGACCATCTGGAATGGCAGACCCTGAGAGGTACCTGGCAGATCCGGTGGAGAGATGGTGAATACCTGCAATCCAGGGAAGTCCACGGTGTCCTTCTGGAAGCGAGTCATCATCTCTTTTGCTGATGCATCACGAGATTCCCAATCCTTCAATACGCCTAGACCAAAGAACTTAGAGTCTTTTTGATAGCCATTAACCATCAGAGACATCTCAGTTTCTGGGTAGCTGCGGATAGTATCTTCAAGTGGCTTGGTAAAGTGGCCAATATAGTCAGTGTTTGCCTGTGAAGGGCCTTGGCCCATCATGATAACCACGCCTTGGTCTTCTTGAGGTGCCAGTTCGCTCGCCGTGTGAGTGAACATAAATACCAGTGACACCAAGAAGGTTGCTACCAAAGGCCAAACTAGCAGTCGGTTGTTTAGAACGACCGCAAGAAGCTTCTCGTACTTGTGAGTAACACCAGCAATAACTTTGTCGATTTTCTTAACCAGTGCGCCCTCAAGTACCTGCTTGTTCAGCATCTTAGAGGTCATCATTGGTGTAAGCGTTAGAGCGATAAAGCCAGAGATGATTACCGAGCCAGCAAGAGTAAAGGCAAACTCAGTAAATAGCTTACCTGTTAGGCCACCCATAAAGCCGATCGGGGCGTATACCGCAGCTAGGGTGATAGTCATAGAGATAACTGGACCAGCAATCTCACGAGCACTGTTGATTGCCGCATCGATAGGTGATGAACCTTCTTCCAAGTGACGGAAGGTGTTCTCTACCACAACGATGGCGTCATCTACTACCAGCGAGATGGCCAGTACCATGGCTAGCAGGGTCAATAGGTTGATACTAAAGCCCATTGCCATCATCAGGAACATAGAGCCGATAAGCGATAGCGGGATAGTCACTAGCGGAATGATCATCGCACGCATCGAGCCTAGGAAGGCTAGGATAACGATGATAACGATAACGGCCGCTTCAACTAGGGTCTTGGTTACCTCTTCGATAGAGCTGTTGATAAATTTGGTTGAGTCATACACTACCTCAGCTTTCATACCTGGTGGCAAGCTGTCGACAATCGATGGCAGCACTTCATACAACCCCTTTACTACAGTGAGTGGGTTCGAGGTTGAAGTGTTGCTGATCGCAGTCGTAATTGAGCTACCACCATTAAACAGTACGCGAGAGTCGTAGGTGTTTGCGCCAAGCTCGATGTTAGACACATCTTCAAGGTGGATCAGCTGGGCATTAGCACTTTTAAGTACAATGTTTTTAAACTCTTCAACCGAGGCTGCGTCTGTATGCGCATTGATATCAATCTCGATGTAATCGGCCTTTAGCTTACCCGCAGCACTTACTGCGTTGCTGCCTTTAATTGCGTTTTGTACATCGGAAGCTGTGATGCCATAAGCCGCCATCTTGGTTGGGTTCAGCCAGATACGCATAGCAAAGTCACTCTGACCAAGCAAGTCGATCTTAGATACCCCATCCAAGGTTGAGAAGGTCGGCTTAACCACTCGGCTCACGTAATCTGAGATCTGCTGAGTCTTAAGTGAATCAGAAGAGAAGGACACGTAAAGGATCGGTGATTGTGAGGTCGACTTAAGGATACTCGGGTCTTGAGTACCTGCTGGCAGTCGGTATTTCACTTGCTGCACGAGAGATAGGATCTCTGTCAGTGCCTTATCCGTCGGATAATCTAGCTTAAGGTTTACCGTGATAAGGGATTTACCTAGGCTACTCTCAGAGGTCATGTAATCGATGCCCTCTGCCTGAGCGATCTGCGCCTGCAGTGGCTGAGTAACATAACCTTGCACGCTGGTGGAGCTTGCCCCTGGGTAGTTGGTGGTGACTGTAATCACACCGGTTTCAATCTGCGGATATTGACGTACCTGCAGGCCAGAAAATGCCTTTATACCTAGCACTAGCAATACCAAGCTAAGTACGGTCGCCAGAACCGGTCGTTTGATGAATATATCAGTGAAGTTCATGAATATGCCTATTTATGACTTGAATGATGCTGGGAAAGGACGAGCGTTGTTTACCTTAACTACCGTCTCTTTTTTCAGTTGCTGTTGATTTGAAGTAACGATCTCATCACCGGCTTTTAGGCCAGATAAAATGCCCACTTGGTCATCCTTGCGAGGACCGACTTCAACCAGTTTTTGCTCTACTACTTGCTCGCCATCTTTGTTCGCCACAACGAACACGCTGTCACCATAAAGAGAGAAAGAGATAGCTACTTTCGGTACAGGATGATTGAAACTGTCTGGTTTAGTTCGATTTCAGCATTGATATACATGCCGCTAACCAGTTGGTTACCATCGCCTTGAACCTTAGCGCGCACATTGATGTTGTGTGACTGCTGATCCGAAGCTGGCTGAATTGCAGACACAACTGCGTTAAAGGTTTTGCCTTGGTAAGCATCATTGCTGAAAGTGACCTTTTGACCTTCTGCCAGCAGTGGCTGATAGTCTTCTGATACTGAGATGTCGATGTAGTTGTCGTTGATGCTTTCTAGGTCAACGATAAGAGAACCTGGGTTGATGTAATCACCCACGTTGAGAGTACGAATGCCCAATTTGCCTGAAAATGGAGCCTTGATGCTCATGAAGTTAATTTCAGAGGCAATGTATTTAAGGGATGCAGATTGCGCATCGTACTGAGCTTGAGCTTTGTCTACTGAATTTCTCGCTGTGCTGTTGCTAGCAATAAGCTTGAGTTGTCTCTTTAGTTCAATCTTGGCGAGCTTCACCTTAGCAAGCTGGTTTTTGTATTTTGCCTGCAACAGAGAGTCATCTAGCTGAACAATCACATCGCCCTCAGATACCTGCTGTCCTGATTTGAATAGGATCTCTTTTACCTGACCCGAAATCTGACTGGTCACCTGAGTGGATTGCTTTGATGAAACTTGACCAATGGCCTTAACTGTTTTAGTCCAGTCTTCTTGCTTGGAGATAACTGTGGTGATCGCGACAGGTGGCTTTTTATATTCACCTAGTTTCTTGGCGATCATGTGATTCTTAAATGTGTTAAATCCAAATACGAATACCAGTATCAGTATTACCAGTATCAGGACTATTGATATTGCTTTCTTAGACATAACCTTTGCTTACTGTGTGCGTTAAAAGTGCGGCTAATTTAACGCCAGACAAACATTTAGTTATAACCCTTGGCTAATCAATCCCTAATATTCGATAAAGAAAATATAATCCATAAAATTCAGTAGGTTATGGGTATTAATAAAGATATAAAAGATAAAACTATGATAGGGAATTCATGTATCTGATTTTGCGAACTCTTAAAGTATCCGGGTACTCAAGAGGAGCAATATCCATGTCAAACAATATGCAAAAAACAAAGCACGCGACTGCAGAAAAGATGCAGCGTGTTTACGGAACTGAAGTAGAACACAAACACAATAAAGACCATTTGGAGTTTGAAGATAAGCAGCAGTCCCATCCACACCAAAAGCACGGTGGCAAGAACGAAGGTCATAAGCACCTGATTAATCACCATGCTGATGGTCACCATGACAAGCATCATCACGATAAAAGCACAGCCATAAAAAGTCTTCTCGTTTGCACCATAAAACGAGCAGCAAGTAATTGCTGAACACTTCTGAACTGTCCAATCAACACAAATAACCGGAATACATAATGAATCGTAATGATGAAAAGAAACTCGAGACCCTGAGTCCTTTTGAGGTGAAAGACACCCTGATGAAGCTTGCACAGAGCAACAAGGATCACGCCATGATTAATGCTGGTCGTGGCAATCCTAACTGGGTAGCTACTGAACCTCGTGAAGCCTTTTTCCAACTGGGTCTATTCGCATTGCAGGAGTCGAAATCTACCTTTTCTCCATACCCAGGTTTTGGTGGTGTGAGTGAGCAAGATTGCATTTCTGCACGTTTCCTCTCTTTCTGTGAAGACAACGAGCAGGTAGAAGGCATCCGTTTTCTACTCAATGCTTTTAACTACCTCACCACAGAGCTGTTTTTAGATGCTGATGAGCTTATCTATGAATGGGTAGAGGGTATTTTGGGTGACAACTACCCAGTGCCTGACCGCATGCTGAAATACAGTGAAATCATCTCCCGCAAATACATCGAACAAGAGATGGGTCATAAATCTCATCTACCTGATTCTCACTTCAACCTGTTTGCAGTTGAGGGTGGCACGGCTGCTATGGTGTATATCTTCAATACCCTAAAGACCAACCGTCTGCTTAACAGCGGCGATGAAATCGCTATCGGCGCGCCTGTATTTACCCCATACATTGAGATGCCTGAGCTAGAAGATTATAACCTGAACAAGGTTGAGATTATGTCTACAGAGGAAAGCTATTGGCAGATCCCTGACAGTGAGTTAGAGAAGCTCAAAGACCCTAAGATCAAGGCATTCTTCTTGGTAAATCCAAGCAACCCATCATCGGTAAAACTGAACGACAAAACCCTGCAAAAGATTGCCGATATCGCTAATGAGCGCCCAGAACTTATCCTGCTAACGGATGATGTTTATGGCACATTTACCGATAAGTTCACCTCTCTGGCGATGCTAGCACCAAAGAACACCATCTTGGTGTACTCGTATTCTAAGTACTTCGGTGCAACGGGCTGGCGACTGGGCGTAATTGCGATAAATGAAGACAACAACTTCGATCGCATGATTGCAGACCTTCCTGAAGATACACGTGAGAGATTAAGCAAGCGCTACAGCGGTATCAGCTTAGATCCAGCAAACATAAAGTTTATCGACCGTATCGTGGCAGACAGTCGTGCGGTTGCCCTAAACCACACTGCGGGCCTGTCTACACCACAGCAGATCCAGATGACGCTGTTCTCTCTTTTGGCATTGCTAGAAGGTGGTAAAGATTATCAAGAGAATGCTAAGCGCATCGTTCGTTCTCGCTACCGCACCTTAATGGAAAATGCATTGACTGAGCCAACGATCAAAGAGGGCGACGACAGTGGCGCTTTCTACTACGTAGAGATCAACATCCAGAATCTAGCAACGTCTGCGCATGGCGAGGAGTTCTTTAACTGGATGAAGGCGGAATATGAGCCACTGGATTTCCTAGTACGTCTAGCTGAAGAGAGTGGCATCGTGGTGATGCCTGGGGGTGGCTTCGATGCTCCAGAGTGGTCGCTGCGCGTGTCTCTAGCTAACCTACCAGAGTCTGCTTATGCTGAGATTTCCTCTGCAATAAATACAACTCTAGCGGGCTACTATCAGCTATTTTTGAACGCTAAATAAGCAATTTCATTGATAAAACCTCAGCTGAGAAATCGGTTGAGGTTTTTTTGTATTTACCTGAATCCTAACCAATACTTCTTTATTAGATACAATAGGTTATAAGCTGTATATGAAGAATCAAAAGGTACAATTTCGAATCGACGAGTGGCTGTTCGTTCCTTATGAAGATAAGTTTATTCTTCATGGGGAGACCATTGTCATCGATAATAGGCTTTCTAAGCTGTTTCACTTCTTGTGTGAAAACCCAGACATCGTCTTTTCTAGAGACGAGCTTATCAACGAAGTCTGGAATGGCTCTATCCTTTCTGATCAGGTGATCACCCAAGCCATCTTTGAACTGCGCAAAATCCTAAAACAACATGGCAACCATCCATATGGTTACATAGTCACAGTACCTAAGCGTGGCTATAAGCTGGATGCCACCGTTGAACGAATTATCGAACCGGCTAAAGGCCTGTTGAGAGTGTCATCGAAGAAGAAGAGCAGCTCAAACTGTTGAGACAGAGCCGGAAGTGGTTAAAGAAGCTCAGGTTGAACCTGAAGTAAAAGACAAAGCCATACTTGCACCTGTGACGCCAACTCCAGCGGCACCAGAAAAGAAATCTAACTCTAAGTTATGGTTCGGTTTTGCTGCTGTATTCGCGTTAATAGCTGTGATTGGCTTTTATCTGCAAGGCTCAAACTCCGCGGTTAATGAAGCACCACCGCAAGCCAGTGCTAATGAAGAGCCTGAGGTGACTACCAGTTATTTATCTCTAGAGCCAAGATATGTGCATGTTATTGTTGAGCAAGAAGTACTTTACGATGATTTTAAAACAGGTGTTGTAAAAACACTTTTAGACTTATTAAAGGTCTATCAAGATGTTCGCATTATATACAACGGCCCTGCGACGAAATTCGCCGTTCATGAAATTAGATTTGCCAGTAGTACCAGTCAAAACAGAACGTATCTTGAGATCGAGTACGTGAACCGTATCTCTGGGCATAAGCATCTAGATAGAAAATATGACATAACCAGTCCCTCGATTAAATCGTCTTTAAAGCGTTCACTGGATGATCTATTGGACTCTCTTCATATTGAGATCGATAAAGAGGTTTTAGCTACTCATGTGGATGAATTACCAAGTGAAGAGGGAGCTATAGAAGCGATAGTTACAGCGTACGCGTCTACCTATCACGCTCATACGCAAGGCAGAGCCTTAGAGCTAATCAAAGAAGCGGAGATGCAATCGCCAGATAATCCATACGTGATAGCAACCAATTACATTTACAATCTTTCCTATCTCTATTTGCATCCTAAGGGCGATAACACTGAAGCCATTAACAAGCTTAATGCTGAAGCATCAGAGAAATTTGCCGTTTTGGAGAGCCAAGATAAGGTCACACCAAAGGTAATGGAAGCAATGGCGATGATGGCCCTTTCTAAAGATGATGCCTTACTTGCCAAAAATATTTTGCAGACGATCCCTCACCAGAGAAAAACAGTGCTCTTCTATGTTCTCAACGGTAAAGCCGCTGAACTGAGTGGCAACCGAGATTCAGCCGAAGAGTTTTACTACAATGCGGTTATTGAGGCGTCATCAACCTTAGTGTTGAACCTCTCTGAAGTCTTATTTTTAACAGTGACTTATCTGATATTAAGAGCAAGGTTAAAGACAGTAGTCTCTAATAGTTTTAAATAAAAAAGGGCGGAAAAGATTAATCTTTTCCGCCCTTTTATTATTAGTTGTATTGAGTGTCCAATATTAGTTGAGAATGGTATAACCACGCTCTTTCATGCAGTTTCTCATTACTTGGTCTTTCTGATTGTCGTAATTTTGGACTGCTGCTTGCTTCTCTGCAGAGCTTCCTAATACGCCGGTTACCAGACCGATCCCTGCGCCGATTTCAGCCCCTTTGGTACCAGAACCTCCGGTAATAGCACCTGCGCCTGCTCCGAGCGCTGCCGCTCTTCCCATGTGTCTTACCGTCGTTCTGCCAGTGCCTGTGTTTGTTGCATCTGAACTTGGTCGCTCAGCTGCTCACATTGATACATATCGGCGCTGTATTTCTCTTGGTCGAGGCCCTTGGTGTCGATGATAAGGTTTTGCGCAAATGCGCTTGGTGCGAGGATTGCGCCCATGAGTAGTGTCAGTGTTAGCTTTTTCATTTCTTTACCTGTTGAGTGAGTAACTAACCGCAGAGTAAGGGAATTCAGAAGCTAGGTAATAAGGTGTCACTAAAGCTTAGATAATAGTTTTTCAATGAATAAATTGCTTATCAAACAGGCTATCTTTCAGATAAAACGTAGATAAAATAAATATAAAATTGCAGTGTAACTCATTGAATATATTGAGTTAGATAAAGAGTAGCGTAGCTTTAGGCTCAGCTGATAACAAACCTTCCGCCCTCCCATAAACTTCTCCCCACTTTAAGCAACCGAGCAAACGGGAGAAGAAATGTCAGCTTCAACGTGCCTATATAAATCAGCGACCTTCGAAAGCCTTTCATATTACGTTGGCGCTGTAGATCAGAGTAACACCTCCAATAACGAGCAGGACTATTACCTTAGTAATCAGGCCTTCATTGATTCAAGTGCAGAGCTCAATGATGAGTCTGTATTGTCGAATCGCTATGACGATGAATTTGATTCGCATAGCTACATAGAAGATGTTGCTTTGGACTCTCTCCAAGATGAATTTACTGAACTTCACGAAGACAAAAACTGGAAGGACTACCTTTCAGACGAGCTGAAATTGGCGCTACAAAAACTAGATAGCGTGAGCCTGGATGTCATCTTTCATCGCTGGCTTACCCATGAAAAGAGAGCATTCAATCTCTGTCAAAAAACACAATCTAGATGCTGAATTTATTCATGAGATTGAGGTTCGTACTCTCGAGAAATTAAGAAATTTATTAGGGCATGTCCCGTTAACAAACCTGGCTTAAACAACATTAATATTTATTGGTATTGAAATGAAAAACACACTTAAATTTATGCCGATTGCTTTGTTAATCAGTGGGAATGTATATGCAGACTCTTTGAGTGAGGTATATAACCTAGCAAAGCAAAATGATCCTCAATTACTTCAAGCAGCAGCACAGCGTGATAGTGCGTTTGAGGCAATTAATTCGACTCGCAGTAACTTGCTACCTCAAATTGACCTAACTGCAGGCTATAACTATCAAGACACTGACCGCCATGAAGCTGACGGTAGCACTACCGATGTCAGCTTAGGTCTGTATCAATCTATCTATGATCGAAGCAGCTGGGTAGCACTGAGTATCTCTGAGAAAAACGCTCGTCAGGTTGATGCGAGTTATGCTGCAACGCAACAGGCGGTGATCTATCAGGTAACTGAAGCCTACTTTAACGTTCTGCGTGCCAGCGATGATCTTGAGTTTGTGCGCGCTGAGAAGGCGGCGGTCGCGAAGCAACTGCATCAAACCGAGCAGATGTTCGAGGTCGGCACAGCGCCAATCACAGATGTGCAAGATGCCAAAGCTCAGTATGACAGTGTGCTCGCTCAAGAGATCCAAGCGGTAAATAACCTAGAGAACCAGTATGAAGAGCTGCGAGCCATAACAGGTCTGCAGGTATCAGACCTTTCTGTGTTGGACATAGAGAGATTCTCTACCTCTATGCCTTATCTATCAGCGGCGGAGTTGGTTCAGCAAGCAAGCAAAGAGAACCTCCAACTGCTGGCAGGTCGCATTCAAAAGGACATTGCTAAGGAGCAGATCACTTTAGCGGATTCTGGCCATTTGCCGACCATCTCCCTTACTTCAGGTTATAGCTATCAAAAGAACTATGACATGCCAAACGACCCAGTGACTGGTCAAAAAATGGATGATGACGAGAACCTATTTAATCTGGGTATCAGTATCGATCTTCCGGTTTATTCCGGTGGCCGTGTTACCTCTGAAGGCAAACAAGCTGAGTTTCAATACATAGTCGCGAGTCAGGAGTTGGAGGAAACCTTTCGAGACGTTCAAAAGAACGTTAGGGCATATAACAACAACATCCGTTCTTCCATTGGTTCCATTGATGCATACAAGCAGTCCGTGGTTTCGGCTAAATCAGCGCTTACTGCAACCGAGCAAGGCTTTGCTGTTGGTACCCGCACCATTGTTGACGTTCTAGATAGCACTCAAAACCTATACCAAGCGGAGAAGAATCTGTCGGATGCCCGCTATCAGTATATCTTGTCTCAGATTCAGCTTAAGCAAGTGCTGGGTACACTGAGCGAGCAAGATATCTTTGATATCGACTCAGGTTTGATTGCAACAGCTGGAGTTCAAGATGCAGATTAATACTCATGATGTAGACCTGTCGTCCAAGCTGCGCTCAATGATTCAAGAAGAACATATGTACCTTTATCGCTTCAATGTATTCATCTTACTACTTAAGTGCGATATCGAGATTTTGGATGCGGCACAAGATACCTATCAGGTGACACTTACCCTGTATCTGCAAGACCAGACCTTCAAAATAGTCAGCTGTGATTGGGAGCTTGAAGATGCCATTGAAGAAGCGTTTTTGAGCCTTCAGGAGAAAATGATGAGGCATAAAGCTAAGTTGCGCTTAGGGTTTGTGAAAGAAAAACTAGAGCGATTTTGGATGTTAATCAATCCAACCAGCCTAAAATGGTGAAACGAGTTAGATACTATTAATGGAAAAACCGAGCCTAATTAGGCTCGGTTTTGTGTTTAGTAAGCCATGCTACGGATATCACCTGTGATGATCTCTGCAGGTAGACTGTGCTCTTTAATGATGTTGTGACAAAGCATACCGTGTCGACGTGGAGGCTTGGCCCCTAGGTAGTCGCCATAATCCCAGCGGGTTATGTCGTTGTATCCGTCTTGGAGCTGTTGTCTCGCAGTTGGCAAGCTATCTAAAGGCTTCCCGTCCTCTGAAATATCCAACGGAAACTGCATATCACGCCCATAATCGGGAGCAACAAAGCACTTTACAGCTGCCCCAGCAGGCAGAGCGAGCTGTAATTTAATCTTCAGGTTTTTGCATGCAAACTGCATCTCATCTACTGAGAGCTCAGGGTTGATAAAGGCTGCTCTAACGCCTTTACGGTGAAAGGACATACCTAAGAACTCAAGGGTACCACAAGCAATCTCGGAAGCTGTGTAACAGGCTGCGATAGCATCCATGCGGTCTTCAAGCCCAACAATATAAAG
This sequence comes from Vibrio ishigakensis, assembly GCA_000830475.1. Lineage (GTDB taxonomy): Bacteria > Pseudomonadota > Gammaproteobacteria > Enterobacterales > Vibrionaceae > Vibrio > Vibrio ishigakensis_A. The sequence goes on from BBSC01000003.1 coordinate 246,747, forward strand.
GGCCAATTCGTTTCTTTTTATTTTCATTATTATTCCTAGTTATTGTGACGTTGCTAGTCGGAAAATAGGGTGTGCCCCCAAGCTGAAGGGGAGAGCGAGGGGGCACGATCGGTGTTTCTATTCTGGGAGTACCACCTCGCTTGTTTGGGTGGTTCTTGGATTTGTGCTAGAGAACTCGGTACCGAAAATTTCTGCAATTACACTGTCTTGGGATTCAGGATATTGACTAAAGATCTTCAGACTGTACTTGTTATCTTCGATTCCCATCAAAGCAATGTACTCAAAATCTTGCTCAGCAATGTCGATGAATATGTAGCCATTTTCATCGATGTTCCAATGCCAAGTTTTTATTATGTCCTCTTGAGTTCGAGTGACCACGCCATCAGCTTTGAACTCCCAGACTCTAAGTCGGTCTTTACCCTCGTTGTAGTCATATAGCACCATGCCTGCGACCATTTCTTGAGTGAAATTCATCTGACCACCACAATCAGCAACCGTGGCTTGGAACTCTTCTAAGGTGGCGTTTGCAACAGGTCTATCGAGCTCGACATCCCACTCAGTATCGTTCCTATAGCAGACAGAGTAAGGCTTGCTGGTAGAGAATACGTTGTCTTCAATGGAACGGTATGGAATTCCTTCTTCCTCCCAATAATGGAAGCCTAGGAAGCTGTAGTAGTCCTCATTCGACGCAATGTAAGCAAAGTTGGTGGTGTTTCCATCCTTGAACACAAGCTCAACGATACCGTTAGAGTTTATTTGCCAGTCGAAAGCTTGGTCCTGTTCATCAAGGTTGGTTTTGACATCTCCTGTTCCATCTTGGTTGAAGGTAATAGCCACAACGTACTCTTCCTCACCTTCCTGCTCAGTGAGATAGAGGGTCATATCATTAAGGTAGGTAGCATCTATGCCGATGTATCCACAGTTATTGGCTGCGTTATGGAAGGATGGATATTCGTCTAGAGCATCTCCGGAAGACTCGCGGTTTTGCGAAGTACAAACGCGGTATTCAGGATTCAGCACTTCATCCAGTTTTGAGTAAGCCAAATTCTCATCTAGGAAGAACAAGCCCAGGTCATTTGCCCAACTGAAGTTGTTGACCGAAGTATCCATCGCATAGGTTTGCAAATGCATGCGATAGAAAGAGTCGTACCAGTTCCAAACGTTATCGGGATCTTGTGGCAACATCACTATGATATCGGTGCTGGCTATCCCAACATACCAATCTGGTTGATGCCGTGATCCACCAGTTGCAGTTCAACTAGGGTTGGTGTGCCGTCGGTAATTCCCGGGTTCTGACTAACTACATACCAGCTTCTAGCTTCACCCTCATCCGAGTATTGGAAGCTTTTGTTTGGCAATACCGCACCATAGCGGCTTAATCCGGGGATGAGCGTGTCATCGATAGCGATAAGGTCTGTGCCACCAGAACGAGCATCTTCTACTTTAGTTGGCAGGTCTTGCACACTTTGAGAGCCCCACTCATCAAAGGAGTAAGTTACCCAGAGTCCATTGTCTTGTTTCTGACTCACACGATAGGCTTGACCTGGGTCATCTGCTGCACTGGTAAAATCGTAATCCGTTAGATGATAGTGATTCCACTCAACGTATTCATTGCGCTCGGAATCAGAGACGACTGTGATAACGTTGTGCCACTCGTGGAAGAGTAGTGCTTCATCAAGCTTGGTATTAGCCTCATCAACTCGGTTGAGGACATAACGTTTACCTGTACTCTCCATGCTACCGTCTTGGTTGAACTGAGTCGTTATTTCGTTCCAATACGGAGTTAGGTTATCCCAGTTTCCTGGTGTGAAGTTGTAGTCGGCGTACTCATGTAACTGCCCATCGATTGGGTTTGCCCATACTGGGCCAAAGACGCTGTAGGTATAACTGGTATCTCCAATGCTGAAGGTTTGGATGCGGTTGATTGTATCGTCAAATACACCATTAGCTCCTGCCCAGTTGTGTTCTATATGGGCGCTGATGGTTATAAGCCCTCGTTAGTGAACTCATCGTGCCGCCCATAATTTTTGCTATTGCTATCTAGGTCTTGGTAGTCAAACCCTGTCACATCGTATTGAGTTGTTTCAGCACTTATGTTGATGAGGTCATTGGTCTGGGCAATAGTCTTGGTTACGTATTGGACAGTATCTATACCCGCAAGGTCAGTTGGGTGAGTTCGAGAGGTGAAATCTAGGTCATCAAAATATCTACCACCACCGTTGTCACAGTCTTCAGTAGCTGCATCTGATTCATCTATATAGCTGTAATAGTTCTCGTAGGTCGAACCTCTTTGACCTATATCTAGGACTCGGCCAACAAAGGTGTTTTCGCCATTAAGATTGAAGTCATAAGTAAACTCATTGATGCGAGTAAACTGATCGTTAGTTTGAAGAACAACACTTGTTTCCCAACCTATCGCTTGGTCATTCAGGTCCAAATATTGCTTATCGAGGGTGGTTCGAATGGAGCCGTTGTTAAGAGTTTCTATAGTCTGTGTGGCGGTGATTTGCAGCTCTATTGGTTTTTCACACACGAAGAACACAACCGGTTGGGTTGCTTCTTGAGTGGTGAGTACATCCGCAACAGATTTGTCAGCATTTGCTGGGAAGGCATCCCCGTTGTCGCCATAGCCATCATTGTCCGAATCGTGCGTTTCATTAGGGTCAAATGGGAATCTGTCCGAATTGTCACCGACCTTGTCGCCGTCACTATCTTCAGATTCATTAGGGTCATTCGGAAGGCATCTTCATTATCACCTACTTCATCTCCATCCGAATCAGCCCACTCGGTTGGATCATCGGGGAACACATCAGCATTGTCGCCGACCTCATCACCATCACTATCTAGCCACTCAGCGGGATCTTTAGGGAAATCATCTTCTGCGTCAGGATAACTATCATTATCGAAATCATAGGGATATTGGTCGTTAACACTATCAGTTCCGTCCCCATCATGGTCGCCAGCCTTTTTTGCATCTAACGGGAAAACATCGACATCATCAGTAAAGCCGTCATCATCATCATCGGTATCAGAGTGATCACCTATGCCATCCTCATCGTTGTCCATCCATTCACTGCTATCTTGTGGGAAAGGATCTAGCTCATCGGGCACGCCATCTTGGTCACTGTCGATAGTCATATCTGCATTTTTATCGATAGCAGGTTGTGCATCCTCTAACATCTGAGGGTCTGGGGTGTCTTCTACTTCTTTTTTGATTTCGTTGTTTACAACGGCGGCCAGTTTTTCAAAGTCAGTCTCTGAGTCTGACTCCTTAACTTCTTCGACAACCTCATTCATTTCTTGTGGTGTCTCTGGAAGTACTTGTTCAGACTCGACGATGCTCCGCGCTGCATAGGCGGCCTGTTGGGCTGCATCTGATGTAGCTTGCTCATCTGAGTCTTTTTTCGCTACGTAATCGCTAAGAACTGCGGTTTCATCTATACCCAATTCAGAAGCAAGCTCTGATACTGCTTGTTTCTTCATTTCGGCTATTTTCTCAGCGCTCATATCGTCGGTAATAGACTCAGAAAGTTTAATGTTAACTAGAGTAGAAAGTGGGGTGACATTTACCTCGCCAGCCGGGGCTGACATGGTAAACCCGGAGGATAGGGGAGTATCTGGTTTATCTTCGTCAATGGTCTCGCCCGCTATAGCCTGAACTATAACTTGATAGGATTCGGGAGAAAGGCCTTGCTCAACAACTTGGGTTACATCAAGCTCAGCGACACCACCTGCTCCGGAAGTGGTGGAGGGTTCATTGGCATCTTGCTCAAAGTTTCCATTTAGGTCTAGCCATACCTTGGCATGTTGCAGATAACCATCGATGGCTTTGACTTGATAGAAAGACTGAGTGGGAGCATTTACTGGTGGTGTACTAGAGCTATCCTCACAGCCGATTAGTCCCACCATACTGGTGAGCCCTAACGCTAGTGCGATCTTGTTGAGTCTCATCCTGACCTCCTGTCGAGTAAATAGATAGTTCCATTTCCTAATTACCCTAGTCGGCGAGGTGTTCTCAATTCATCACCCGTTAGGGGGATAAAAGCTCATTGATTCACAACAGATTGATATTAATCAATTTTAAGCTCTAACTGCAGGAAGATATGCGCAACTTTATCCTAAAGCCAGAGCAGTAATCTTCAATATGAATCAGTAGTTTTACTCTAGTCTTTACCTATCAATATTTGATGGAATAAGCAGAATGAACAGAGCGCAATCTATAGCACTAGTTACCGGCGCCAATCGAGGATTAGGCAAAGAAACCGCATCGCAGCTGGCGAGTCTTGGTTATAAGGTGGTGGTCGCTGCCCGCTCCAAAGAGAGTGCTGAGAAAACAGTTCTAGAGCTTGGTGATGAAAATCTATTTCCAGCGGAACTTGATGTAACCAGTGAAACGAGTATTCAGGCTTTGGCTAAGCAAATAGATACCGAGTTCGGTCGTTTAGATGTACTGGTGAATAACGCCGCCATCCACTATGACACTTGGCAAAGTGCCATTAGCGCGGATTTGGACATTGTTCGTGAGGCGATGGAGACCAATGTTTATGGTGCTTGGCATATGGTTCAGGCCTTCCTTCCACTTTTGAGAAATAGCGACAATGGACGGATTGTGAATGTGAGTAGTGGTGCTGGTGCGCTCGGTGCTATGAGTGGAAACACCCCTGCGTACAGCTTATCTAAGGTCTCTCTTAATGCCCTTACCCTAATGCTCTCCTCTCAATTGAAGGGAGTGAATATCCTAGTGAATTCGGTCTGCCCGGGTTGGGTAGCTACGGATATGGCGGGTCGGGTGGTCGGCCAGTTGAAGAGGGTGCAAAAGGCATCGTTTGGGCGGCGATCTTGCCAAAAGATGGGCCAACAGGTGGCTTTTTCGGGATGGTAAAGCTATCGAGTTCTAACAAAAGAGGCACGCTATTGCGTGCCTCACTGTTTTTACAAGTCTTTAATAACCTTTAAAGAACAGTTGATTACCGGTATCGGCACACTGATCTTGATAAGCCTTTCTCGCTTGCTGTTGCTGTTCTTCTGTCATCCCTGAGAGATATGCCCGCTCTGAGTCCACCAGTTTGGAATACTTGTAGCCACGCTCGGTAACTAGGTAGTTTCTAAATGCGGTACGAGACTCTATGGATGCTCCGTGCACGCCAGATACGTTGGCACAGAACAGCAGTTGTTCGTTGCTAATATCGTTAAGCACAGAGGCCGAAGCGATTGGGCTAAGGACGCACGCGATTACCACGGCGACCAGTTGTTTTACTCTTTTCATAACTTACTCAAACATCAATATGATATAGGCGATAAACAGGATTAGGTGGGTAGCACCGTTTAATGAGTTGGTGCGACCGCTACTAAAGCTCACGCTTGCCACTAATAAGGTTGTTCCAAGCAGCACCATTTCAGCGGGTTCCAATCCTAATATAAGTGGCTGGTTAATAATGTTAGAAATAAGTAAAACCGCAGGTACTGTTAGGGCTATGGTTGCGAGCACAGAACCAAAGAAGAGGTTCATTGCGCGCTGCAACTGATTGTTTAGGGCTGCTTTTAGTGCTCCTACTGCCTCTGGTGCAAGGATCAAGATAGCCACGATCAGACCGCCTAGTGCTGGTGGAGCGCCAAATAGATTCACCGTGGCATCGATTGGAATAGCTAGACTCTTAGCCAGCAGGATCACAACGCCAAGGTAACCAACCAACATCAATGAGTGGTAGAGGTTGCTGCGAATCGGGCCATGAAATTCCTCTTCGTCCTCGTTATCCTCATCGATAAAGAAGTGGGTATGACTGCGTGTTTGAATAAACAGAAACAGGCCGTACAAAACCACAGATGCAAATACCAGAGTCACAAGCATTGCCATCGACATAGAGCCAGAGGCATCGACGCTGGTGAAGTTTGGCAATACCAAACACAGCAATGCCAGAGGCACAATGGCGACTAGGTAAGACTTGATGCCATCAAGGTTATACTTCTGGGTGTGGTATTTGAGCCCGCCGACAAGTAGCGTGATACCTACTAAGCCATTCATTACCGTCATGACCACAGCAAACATGGTGTCTCGAGCTAGCATAGGGTTTTCATCACCAGTTAGCATAACCGATGAGATCATCACCACTTCAAGCAAGATCACCGATAGAGTCAGGATCAAGGTGCCATAGGGGTCGCCTAGGTTGATGGCCAACGCATCTGAGTGTCTTACCACGGCGAAGATGGCCTTCATTACCACCACGAACAGCACCAGCGTCAGCAATACTCCGATAGGGGAGCCCATGTTGCTCAGCAGAACTTGGTCGCCAAAGCCCTTGAACAATAAAACCGTGAACACGCCAATCAAAAGCACGAGTTCGTTTTTCAGTATCTTTGTCACGGCAGTGCGTCTCCTTCTATTGGTGTGGTGGCTTTGTAATGTTCAGGCTGACACCGACTAATTGAGGTAAAGTGACCCCCATTGAGATGGATGACCAGGTACCGGAAACGATGCCCACCACTAGAGCGATGGCAAAGCCCTCTAGCGCCGCACCACCAAGGAGCCATAGGCTTGAAACGGTTACCAAGGTGGTACCTGAGGTCACTAAGGTGCGAGAAAATGTTGCTCTTACCGCTTGGTTTATCAGTTCGTCTGCTTTGTCTCTTGGTTTGGCTTTGAATAGCTCACGTGCTCTATCTGCAATGATGATGGAGTCGTTGAGCGAGTATCCCAGCACCGCGAGTACTGCGGCCAAGATGGTGAGATTGAACTCCATCTGAATCAGAGAGAACAAGCCGAGTACCAAGACAACGTCGTGTAATAACGCCACCAAGCACCTAGGGCGAATCGCCATTCAAATCGGTAACTAAGATAGAGCATGGTGAGGAGCAAACAGACTAAGATAGCCAACCCGCCTTGCTCTACCATTTCTTTGCCCACCTGAGGGCCGATGATGCTACTGCTTATCATCTGATAGCTTGCGTCCAGCGACTCCAGCGTCTCGGGAAGAGAAACGTTAGTATCGTATGTTGGGTTGTAGCGGATCTCCCACAGTCCTGGGGCTGTGGAGCCGTTTACAGAAACCTCTTGGCCTATGCTCTGGTCAAGATGCGATTTTATCTCAGCTTGGGAGAGTGATTGCTCTAGCCTTACCTCAGCAACTACACCGCCAGTGAAATCCAGTCCCCAATTGAATCCCTTGAGGGTGATGACCATCAGGGATAGGGCGAATAATAGTGCTGAGACAAATGACATTCCCAGCCGAGTTCTAGTAAGTTGAAGATTCGAAATGTTCATGATTACACTCTTACATCGCGTCTCTTGTCTTGGCCCCAGATGAGATTAATCAGGGCTCTTGAGAGAAATATTCCAGTAAACATGCTAGTGAGAAGGCCCAAGCCTAGAGTCACTGCAAAACCTTGAATAGGACCGTTACCCAGCGTATATAGGGCGATGGCTACTATCATGGTGGTTAGGTTGGCATCGAAAATAGAGCTGAATGCGCTTTGGAAGCCGCGATCGATACTCTGAGCAAAGGAGCGTCCTTCTTTCATCATGTCTCGGATGCGCTCGAAGATAAGCACATTGGTATCCACTGCCATACCCACGGTCAGTACCATGCCGGCGATTCCTGGTAGGGTGAGCACCGCTCCGGGCAACAGAGCAATCAAGCCAAACAGGCACACCATGTTGGCAAGAAGCGCCAAGTTGGCCACTAGCCCAAGTTTTCTGTACCAGATAGAGATAAACACCAACGTCAAACCGAGCCCCAAGGCCAAGGCTGCAAATCCGTTCTTAACGTTCTCTGCCCCTAGAGTTGGGCCTATGGTGCGCTCTTCCACAATTGATATAGGGGCTGTTAGCGAACCTGCTCGCAGCAGAAGTGCTAACTCCTGTGCGTCTTGCATACTGCCTACACCCGTTATGCGAAAGCGGGTTCCGAGAGGCGACTGTATGGTGGCGATGCTGATCACTTCGCTACTTTGCTGAGTAGCGCCGTTTTCGTCTTGGCTGTACTCGCTATACAGGGTTGCCATTGGCTGACCTATATTGCCGCGGGTAAAGTCACTCATCTTGCGACCGCCATTGGCATCCAGAGAGATGTTGACCTCTGGCGAGCCCATATCTCCGATACCTGCTCGTGCATCTATGATGTGCTCACCGTCTAAAATAGCGCGGCGTGCCAGTTGCACTGGGCGACCATGTTGGTCTGGCACAGTCAGAGTTTGTCTAATGTTGCCGTTAGACATGGCATGAAATGCTAGGGACGAGGTCGCACCAATTACATCTTTCGCTGCGGCAGGGTCTTGAACACCTGGTAGCTCAATACGGATACGATTTTCGCCCTGACGTTGTACGACGGCTCAGTAATCCCAAGCTCGCCAATACGACTGCGCAGGATCTGAATGTTCTGCGATAGGGTCAGGTTTCTTAGGGTGCTCTTTTCAGAATCAGGCAAACTCAAGGTGATCATATTGTCGCGAACTCGGCTGTCCCACTGCGCGAACTGAGTGCGAAGCAAAGAGCGAGCCTTCAGCATATCTTGACTTCGCGGCAAGGTTATCTGAACTGTCTCATCTTGGATGCGAGCTCGTCCTGCACCAACGGCCTTAGTGATCTCATCCACCGCCATTTGACGATGCGCCTGATAAACAGGTTCCATATCCACATCCAGCAAGAACTGAACCCCACCTCTCAGATCGAGCCCGAGAGTTATAGGAGAGAAACCCGCTTTTAGCAGCCAATTAGGTGCGGCTGGTTCCATCGCAAGGGCGACAGTGTTACTGCTATCAAGCTGTTCTTTTAAAAGCGCTTGAGCTTCTAGTTGTTGCTCAGGGTTATCAAGGGTAATGACGGTTTGAGTGCCCGTCTGGGTAATGCTAGATACCTGAATATTGTGGTTGTTAAAAAAGCTCTGAAGATCAGAGGCATAAGTGATGTTTTGCCTATGGTTAATGTGTAAAGCAGCCTTCTCACCAAATACAGATGGTAGGGCGCTGAGTGTCATCACCAACAGACTGATGACTAGGACAATATATTTCCATTTGGCATAGCGATTGATTGGTCGCGGCGCGGGTCTTTTCAAAACCAAATTCTCATAAAAAGCTAGATACGCCTACCTCTTCCGAGCCAAGTATTGCGCTTGAATCACGCTCTTAAGGCGAGCGGATGCGCATCATTCTTGGCAAAGAATCATGTAGGAATGAACTGAATTAAGAGAGTGGTTTTGGCTTTCCGTGTATGTGCGAATACAGCAGGTTGGACTCTTTCCAGCCTGATATTCGCGATGAATGAGCGGTTATTTGATTGGTCCAATGCAGCTGTTGAGCCACTGGTCGCTTGGGTTGCATCGCCAGTTCTAGTAGTGGCGGCGGATTAAAAGCGACTAGCAGATGATAGGTAGGCTCGACCCCTTGGGTGGCACACCTGTCTATGCTGGTGATCCTGCGTTGGATAGAGATAAAGTAGTGAGAGCTATGGTTTGTTAGGCTTGAGCCTTCCTCGTTCTCTGGAATGCCCAGTTCACCAGTTCCGTTGCTTAGTTCATTTTGAACAAGAGTGTTTTCAGCAAGCACGTCCTGGACAAGCACGTCTTGAGCGGGCTCATCGGCCAAATACAGGTGCTTAGTAACAACGCTGTTGGTTAGATGAGGCAGAGCAGAGCAGAACTTGTCATTATCTGACGGGTACAGCCCAGCACTCACGGTGTGAGTAAACATAAGCAGTAGCAAAAGTAGCTTGTACCAGTGTTTCAAGATAATAGCGTCTCAACTTAATGCTCAATCCTTGAGAGTTAGGTCTTCCATGAGAGCGAACTAATCATATCAGGTCGCTGTTAATTGAAAACTAAAGAAAAATAAAAATTGCAGTTTTATTATTCTGCTACATATTTGATGGCTAGAGCTTCGCCAGATCCTTTGCTAAATCCCGTGCCTTCGCCCTGTAAACCCCAAGTTCCTTCGACTACCGAGCGCACAATAATGGCGTCAGCACCAAGCTTAGAAGCTTGACCCTGCATATTGGCAATGATGTCGGCGCTGCTGCGCTTTGCGAAGATGGTTTGTCCGGTGGTAGTGGTGATCAGTCCCAACTCTTGATAGTTCTGCGAGCTTGGCTCTGAGTAAAGAACTTGCACAGAAGATGCTGGCGCAGTTTGCACAACATTAGTTTGGGTGCAGCCAGTGAGTGCAGTGGCGAACAGAAGTGAGCCGATAAGTTTGGTCTTGGTTGAAAGCGTCATTGTTAGTCCTCGGATTAAGCCTTGAGGTCCTTTTCGTCAATCAACATCCCAGTCGTGGGCAACCTTACCAGAGTCTAGGTATTTGAATAGGTCATTTGGCGACATTTGGTATTTGTGCAAAATCTGCATAAGTGATGTTCCGACTGTCTGGTTTTTCCAAAAAACGCTCTCCCTATAATGCCCTTCATTCGCTAAGGCGACCTAAATAACTTATGAGGGCATGAACCATGACCACCAAATACAAAAATGCAGTGCTTGATGACCAAGCCTTGATTGCTGGCCTTAAATCTATCAACCCGGTATGGGGCGATATGACCGTCCGTGTTGCTGGAGAAGCTTGGGGTATGCCCCTTATCGACCAGAAGACGAAGGCGCTGATCTCTATCGCGATCGACCAGATGGCAGTGAACGTAACAGGTGAGGGCAACCCATTTGGTGCGCATGTGGATATGGCTCTTAAACAAGGCGTCACCTACGAAGAGATTGAAGAGCTTATCGTATTTGCGTCTACCTACACCGGTTTTAACAAGGGCGCGACCACTATGGGTGCACTGAACAAGATTCGTCACGAGCGAGGTGATATCTAATGGCTATTCCAGGACTAAAGAAACCCGATCACATTGGATTTACGGTTCCAAACCTAGATGAGGCGATTGCCTTCTTCCGTGACCACTTTGATTTTGAATTGGCGTACGAGTTCGGTCCGTTTGCATCTGACGATAACTGGATGGCTGATCATTTGAATGTGAACCCGCGTGCTGAAATCACCAAGATTGCGGTGATGAGCGCTCGAGGTATCAACCTAGAGATCTTTGAATACGCAGATACGGCTCCGCGTAACAAGCAGGCGCCTAATAATGCTGATATTGGCGGTCATCATATGGCGTTTTATGTTGATGATATGGATGTGGCGGTGAGCTACCTGAAAGAGCAAGGCATTCAAGTGTTGGGAGAACCAACCGTGATGACAGATGGCCCGACTGAAGGTGAGTCTTGGGTGTACTTTATGGCGCCTTGGGGCATGCAGCTTGAGTTGGTTTCTTATCCAAACGGTAAGGCCTACGCTCGCGAATCTAACGTAGCCTTGTTTGACCCACGATGAACTTACTCTTTATTGGCCTGATTGTGGCCGCAGGCATGGGGCTCTCCTTTGAGGCGGGCCTACTTGGCCTCTGGGAGAGCAAGTTGGTCATCTTTGGGCGACTTTAAGCATCTTTGGCGTAGGTACCGCACTGTTATGGCTTATTCGATTGTTTACCCCAAACGCTAAATACACAGATTGGCAAACCATCCCTAGATGGCAACTGATAGGGGCCTTTTGGGGCCGATCTATGTGGTGGTATTGACGCTTTCTACGCCAATTCTTGGGGTTGCGATGACCATGATCTGTGTGCTGTTTGGGCAGATCACCAAGAGCTTTGCTATCGATTACTTTGGCTGGTTTGGCATGCCTAAACAGGCACCTAATCCCTTGCGAACATTAGGGCTAGGCTTTATCGCTTTAGCGTTATTATTCGTTTATCTAGGAGCGCAATAATGTTCATTGTTATCTTGCTTGCCATCGCCTCAGGTATGGCGCTAAGCGTGCAAGCGGCAATTAACGGTCGCTTGGGGGCTAAGGTTGGCGTTATTGAAAGCTCTTTATTGACCTTTGGTGTTGGCACCGTAGTGACCGCGCTTTTGATCTTCTTTTTTGAACCAAGCTATGAAGCCAACTTGCTTAGCGTGCCTAAGTGGCAGCTAGTGGGGGCGCTGTTTGGCATTGTCTACATGTTGGTGATGGTGGCGGCAGTCCCAAAAGTGGGTGTTGCGGTTGCGACTGTAGCGACGATCTTGGGTCAGATGAGCATGAGCCTAGTCATCGACACTCAGGGCTGGCTTGGAAATAGCCCAATCGAACTCAACTACTGGCGAGTGGCAGCAATGGTCTGCATCACCTTGGCACTGGCTTGTATCTACTTTGCAAATAAACCTTTAACTCAGGAGTCGCCTTGTGCAGAACCCAGCTAGAACCCTAATGGTCTTCTTTAATCTAAAACCTGAAACTCAAGAATCAGACTACCTTAATTGGGCAAAACAGATTGACCTACCGACGGTTAATCAACTCAATAGTGTTTCATCTTTCGAGGTATTTAAGGGGCTGAGTCTGCTAGGACAAGAAACCGCTTCTCCGTGGCAATATTTCGAGGTCATTCAGATAGAGTCTGAGGCCGCATTCTTGGAAGATATCCAATCTCCTGAGATGCAGAAGGTGATAGAGCAGTTCCAAGCTTTTACTCAAGATGCGCATTTTGTGAGTACCCAAAATATCCTTTCTAACTAATATCAAGACAAGCTTCGGCTTGTCTTTTTTATGCGCGGCTATTAAGCTTGATTATTAGAACATAGGTCAGTGGAGAGACTTGGTGAATTACGATGTAACCCTCTTAGAGATAAAGCTTTTTTTGATGACGACTCAGTTCGGTAACTTTTCTGAGGTGGCGAGACGACAGGACATGACCCCCTCTTCAGTATCGAGAAAGATGGCTCAGCTCGAAGAGAAAGTAGGCACTAAGCTGCTACATCGTCACACCCGTTCTATTTCCCTCACCGATGAAGGAGCAGCCTTTGCTAAGCAGTGTTCTGAGATCATTGAGCAATATGAGCTGGTGGTTGAACGTATCGAGCAACGTGCTGACACCGCGAGGGGCACCATAAAGATAAGTGCGCCGGTGGCCTTTGGGCGGTTGCACATTGCTCCTTATCTTTCTGAGCTTTTAGAACAATACCCGCTAATAAAAGTAGAGCTACATCAAACCGATAATTTCGTGGATCCCGCAGCCGAGTCTATCGATCTTATGATCCGTATTGGCGTGCCCCAAGATTCTTCATTGCGTATGAAGCGCTTTGGCGAGCAAAACTATGTGATTGCAGCCAGCCTGATTATTTAAAAAGCTATGGTGAGCCAAAGACTCCACAAGATTTAAATATGCATAACTGTTTGGTTTTTAAGGGAATGAAAGGTTTGCAACGCTGGTTCTTGGGTAAAGACAAACTAGAGCCATTCGAGGTTTCGGGGTCTTTATACAGCAACAACGCGGAGAGTCTGGTCGCTGGCGCAGTAGGCGGCTCTGGGATCGTGGTTTTTCCAACCTGGCTGATAGGAGAGGAGCTGAGAGCAGGCACGCTTAAACCAATTCTAACTGACTATAAGGTTTCAACCAGTTCCGAGGAGCAGTCTATTAACGCTCTGTATCTGGAGACCGACAACCTAGCTGCCAAGGTGCGAGTGGTCATAGATTTCTTGGCAAAAAATACGGCACCCCATGCTATTGGGATACCGTTTAGACGTTCTTGCTCAAACTCTAAAACTGTAGAACGTGAATGGTTTAGAAAAATCAGGCTAAGGTTAAAGGCGTCACTATCAAAACTGGGAACGCGTCATGGTTCGACTATTTTCTCTGGCTGGGGCAACTTGTGCCTAGTAGTTTCTTGCTCTGTATTTGCTTCCGCCCCTGATTTGAAGTCAGCTACACCTGTCATCTATCTGGCTGATAACCTTGAAGAAAAAGACAACTTAGGTTGGTGTATCGATACTGATGGAAGAGGGTTCTCTGAACTGCTTCAGGCACACTCATGTAAACCTGCCGCAGAGGAGCCTCTAGATACGCAATTTCGCTACATAATCGAGAGTGGGCAGATACGTTCTGTGCCCTATGCGAATAAGTGCATGACGTTAAGCGACCCTGAAAACTCAACTCATCCATTTGGCCTACTTGATTGCGTCCAAGGGCAAAATAGTCAGCAGTTTGTATACGATGCCGACTCTATGGAAATCCGCATTCATAGCGATCAGTCCAAATGTGTGCTTGTTGCGGACGAGGCGATAATTGCAGGTCCTTATATGTCTCGTGATCTTATCTTTGCTGACTGCAAGACGGCTGAAGCCACTAAGAAGCAGTGGATCATCAAAAACTAGTGCCGATAAAAATTAGTGCTTGCTGTTAAAGCACTTCTTCACAGGCTTCTGCCACCCAAGCAGGTGACTCTTTATTGCTTCCGTTTTGCGCCAAGATCATAGGGACAACATGCTCCCAAGCTTTGTGCGCCTCGATATAAGCTGGACGAGATTCTAGTCGAGCTAGCCAAGCGATGATACTGGGATAATGAGACATTATTCCCTGAAAATTAGGGTCGATCTTTAGGGCAACCAGGTCGGACACATAAAGAATGTCGGCAGCACTAGGGGTGTTACCAGCAAGATACAGTTTACCCTCCAGCATAGATTCCAAGTTTCTGAACATCTGATGCAAGGCTTCAAGCTTAGCTTCAATTTCAGCTTCTGTTGGTTTATCAAAGCCAAGATAGACTGGCATTAGTAGAACTGGCAGGAAGTAATCGAGGGTAAGCGCCTTTCTAAGGTTAGTGTGATACCAAGAAAGATACTTGTTAATTACCGCCTTGGATTGAATGTCATTACCAAACCATTGCTCGCTCACGCCGTGCAGGTCGGTGAGGTAGTTCATGATGGCGCTGGCCTCAGAAAGACAAAACGCTCCGTGTTTCATTGCAGGTACCTGATGCAGTGGATTTACCTTTAGAAACTCTGCAGAAACATGCTCGCCTCGCGTTAACCAAACATATTCAATAGAAACATGGATATTCGCTTCAAGACAAAGCCAGTGAACAGCACGGCTTGGTTCAGAGGTTGGGTCATGGTAAATCACAGGTGGGGTCATGCTTTGTTCTCTTTTCATGGAAATTTGGTAGCTCCAATCAGAATACAACTATATGAAATCAAATGGCTAAAACAATGTAATCAAGGATTTCACTAATGCTTATTTTTGACTGATTGAATATAAGTAGAATTGCACACTATTTAACCTTAAGTGTGGTCTGGTAAATAGTATGCAGGCTGTTTTATATCGCAGGTGTAGACATTTTATTCGTCATTTATCGATTTTGACGTGTATCTCTTTTCCTTTATTTGCCTGCGCATCTGACATTTCAAATACGGTTTCTCACGGTGGTGAGCGCATTGCCAACGGTGGGTATTTTGAATTGGGCGCAACTGTTTATGGCTCGACTCAGTTTGATGTTAGACAACCCGATAATACCTATCAGCCAGCTTTGCTTATCAGCGGTATCTATCAATATCATGGGTTGTTTGCTGAGATGGTTCATCAATCCCAAGATGGCATCAATTTGGGTTATAACGCTTGGAACTCAGAGAATTGGTCGCTCGATTTTATATTCGCGAATTTTCAAAGCTTGTGGGAGTTACAAGATGACGTTGATCTGACGGGTTACACAGAAGCGCAGCGTGACAACTATTTGAGTAATCGCGGTAATACTTTTATTGGCGGCGGAATTCGAGCAACACGCTATTGGGCTGATCATTATGTTTTCCAGTTTAGGTTGGTGGGCGACTATTACGATGATAATGGTATTCAAAGCTCCCTGCGCCTGGGGAAATCGTGGCAGGTTAGAAACTGGAATCTGTATGCCTTGGGTAGCGTTAATTACGCGTCCGACAAGCTCGTTCAGTCAATGTATGCGGTGAGTGCCGAAGAAGCGACTTCTCGCTTCCCGCAATATAAGCCCCATGGTGCTTTCAACTATGGATTGGAACTAGGGGCGGCCTATCCCATCACTAATAACGTCGTATTCCGTGCTCTCTATCGTTTTAATCTTTTGTCCGATGAGATAACTAACAGCCCATTTAATCAATCAGGGTATGTATCTTCGTTTATGACCTCTGTTAGCTATGTCTTTTAGGGGAGTGAGATGAAAAAGCTACTAATCACTCCCTTATTTGGCCTTGTTTTCTATGCCTTCCCCGCTCATGCACAGGAGCAAGGTGTTCAATTGACTGTGACTCCTGAGCAGTGTGTCGCTCTTCACAAGGGGCAAACCTGTTATCAAGAAGTGTTGTTCGAATGGAAAACGCCTAAAGACGGCCGCTTCTGCTTGATAAACGATGGTACAAGGCAGCAATTGGTGTGTTGGAAAGGCGATTATGCGGAGCAATACAGATATAGCTTTCGAGGCCGAAAAACCACGCATTTCAGTCTAGTCCCTCTAGGCAAGGAGCAACCTTTAGCGAAGGTGAAGGTAGTGGTTACTTGGGTATATAAAGCACCAAAACAGAGTCAGTCCGGTTGGAGGTTATTTTAATGTCGATACAAGCTCATATTTTGATTGTTGAGGACGACGTTTCTCTCGCTGAGTGGATCGGGGATTACTTGCTTGATCATGGCTTTAGTATCACGGTCGCAAGCCAAGGGGACTATGCCCTCGAGATGATCCAAGAAGAGCAACCGGATCTAGTGCTATTGGATGTTATGTTGCCGGTTAAAGATGGATTTGATGTCTGTGCACAGGCGCGAGATTTTTACTCGGGGCCCATTATATTTATGACCGCTTGTGTTGAAGACGGTGATGAGATTAAGGGGCTAGAAGTAGGCGCAGATGACTATTTAACCAAACCTGTTCGCCCCAAGGTGATGCTCGCGCATATCAAGGCCTTGCTTCGCCGAGTATCCGATGAACAAACCAAACAGCAGTTAAAGTTTGAAGACCTGCTACTCAATGCTACTGCCAAGCTGTTACAATCCGAGATACAGAGATAGACCTAAATTCGAACGAGTTTGATGTTCTTTGGCGCCTAGCTAGTCAAGCAGGAGAGATCGTTGCTCGCACTGACTTGATCGCAGAATTGCGGGGTATCGAATACGATGGCTTTGATCGCTCCATCGACAATCGCATTGCCCGAGTGAGAAAGAAGCTTCAAGAGGCGCCAGAGCAACCATACAAGATCAAAACCATACGCGGTAAAGGCTATCTATTTTGCCGTGAAGAGCTGTCGATAGAGCACTAACATGCGAAAGCTTATTCTATCCTTGGTGTTTGTGGTTCTTGTTTCTATCGCTCTGTTGGGTTGGTCCATTAGTCACATAGCAAGTGAAAAAGTAGATGGCCCGAATCTCAATGAGCGCATTGCGGCTCTACAACTGTTGGGCGTTGACCTTTCTAGGAGTCTAGATATAGACAGCCTAGATTGCAGCTGTATCTGAAGAGGTGGAACAGCGTCAATTCAGAGAAGCTTTCAATTACGAAGCTTGAACGTTTTCCCTTACCTGAGCCTCTTTCTTCAGAGTTTAAGAAGGATGCGTATCTCATGCTAGAGTCCGATGAGGGTATTTCACTGCATTTTTTGATGCCTGAAACTCAAAGGGTTCTCAATATAACCACGTCACTCCATTCAATCGATAATCCCTATATTTCACGCAATACCCTGTTTACCTTGCTGTTTTACATAGCTTAGTAGCCATATTGCTGATCTGGGTAGCCCCTTTAATTAAGCAACTGCTAAATCTCAGTAAGACCACACACGATTTTGGTTTGGGAAGATTGGAGAAGAGAATCCCAGTAAGTAAGAGCTCCTACATTTTCAATATCGAGTCTGAGTTCAACCGCATGGCCGACAGAATTGCGCAACTGGTGGATGATAATAAGCTTCTTAGTCGCGCTGTCTCACATGACTTAAAAACTCCAATAGCACGTTTAAGGTTTGGTATTGAGGCACTGGAAGAGACGCAAAATCCAGAGTTGCAAGCAAAGTACTTCGCTCGTCTCAATCGAGACTTGGACAATATGGAGGAGCTGGTTTCTACCTTGCTTAGTTTTGCTCGCCTTGATGAAGCGAACATCCAACCTAATCTGGAGCAGATAGAGCTGAATGCTTGGGTGAAAAGTCGTATAGAGGCCTTTGGACAAACTGAACTGGATATTGAGTTCGTTCCAAGTTCTGCCCCAGTGCTGGTGGAGAGCGACCCTATGTATTTGGCTATGCAACTAGGTAACCTTCTCAGTAATGCAGAGCGTTTCGGTCAATCTCAGATACGCGTTAGCCTAGCCTCTGATGACAAGCATATAGTGCTAGCTGTTGAAGATGATGGTGAGGGAATCAAACAGAGTGAGGTTGAAAAGGTTATCCAACCCTTTGTGCGCGGTTCTCAAAGTCGCGGAAACTCAGGCCATGGCATGGGGCTTGCGATAGTAAACCGCATTGGCACTTGGATGGACTCCAAGCTCTCGATTCATAGGTCATCAAGTCTTGGTGGTGCCTGTATGCGGCTCAGGATTAAACGACTCAAGGGTTAATAACGTTCAAGATAGTCCCCAGTTCAACGTTGAAGCTCTTATCGAAAATGTATGATACAGCAAACGATGAGAGGCTACTGGTGCTAGGAAGGACTCAAAAGTAATGAGTTGTCTGCGCACGATGTGACTTGAGAAAACAGCCGCTGTGAGGCAGAGTCGAAACTAATGTAACAGCCCTATAAAGGTTATAAGAATATATATATTTACGACCCAGTGATAAAAAATCAGAAATTATTTAAGTAAATCTAAATATATTTGTCGTGGCGATAAAGGTTCTTTTTTAGCTGTTTTATTTCAACCTGAATTAATATAAGTGGTTGATATGTATGCAATTAATTGAGTGGCGCAAAAATTAAAGTCTTTTTGGCTGTTTTTTTAATTTGTAAGACTTTAAATGTCATCACACAATTAAAATATAATACTACAAATAATGTTGGCTATGGATATTATCCTCTCGTTTATTAACGAATGTGAGAATACCAAAGTGGAACTCAATACCCTTATCGTTGCTGTCTATTTCCTATTTCTAATTGCAATAGGATGGATGTTCCGTAGTTTTACCAGCACAACCAGTGATTACTTCCGAGGCGGCGGTAACATGTTGTGGTGATGGTGGGTGCAACTGCGTTCATGACTCAGTTCAGTGCTTGGACATTTACTGGTGCCGCAGGTAAAGCGTATTCAGATGGTTTTGCTGTGGCTATGATTTTTGTAGCTAATGCTTTTGGCTATCTAATGAATTACCTGTACTTCGCACCAAAGTTTCGCCAACTACGTGTAGTGACACCTATTGATGCTATCCGCATGCGTTTTGGCTCCAAAAACGAACAAGTGTTTACATGGTCTTCTATGCCGAACAGTGTGATATCTGCAGGTATTTGGCTAAATGGTCTCGCTATTATCGCTTCCGGTATCTTTGGATTTGATATGGAGACAACCATTTGGTTAACAGGGCTAGTAGTGCTGATCATGTCTGTGAGTGGCGGTTCTTGGGCAGTTATTGCCTCTGATTTCATGCAGATGGTCATCATTATGGCAGTAACCGTAACTTGTGCAGTTATTGCCGTGGTACATGGTGGAGGCGTTTCAAATATCATTAACGACTTCCCTGTGGAGGAAGGCGCTTCATTCATTTCAGGTAATAACCTTAACTACATCAGCGTTTTTGGTATCTGGGCATTTTGCATCTTCATGAAACAGTTCAGCATTACTAACAACATGCTGAACTCATATCGTTACTTAGCAGCAAAAGACTCTAAGAATGCCAAGAAGGCGGCTTTATTGGCTTGTGTGCTCATGACGATTGGACCAGTAATTTGGTTTCTACCGTCCTGGTTCATTGCATCTCAAGGTGTAGACCTCGTAGCTCAATATCCAGAAGCGGGTAATAAAGCTGGCGACTTTGCTTATCTATATTTCGTAGAAAATACATGCCTGCAGGTATGGTTGGTCTGCTCATTGCCGCTATGTTTGCTGCAACTATGTCTTCTATGGATTCGGGTTTAAATCGTAATTCAGGCATCTTTGTGATGAACTTTTATCAACCGATTCTTCGTCCTGCGGCCACTGAAAAAGAGTTGATGGTAGTGTCAAAGTTGACCTCAGCATTCTTTGGTTTTGCGATCATATTTATTGCGCTGTTCATCAACTCCCTAAAAGGATTAAGTCTTTTTGATACTATGATGTACGTAGGCGCACTTATCAGTTTCCCTATGACGATCCCAGCATTCTGTGGCTTCTTTATCAAGAAAACACCAGATTGGGCTGGCTGGGGAACATTACTCGTGGGCGGTGTAGTTTCTTACATTGTTGGCTTCGTTATTACAGCAGATCACATTGAGTCATGGTTTGGTTTGAATGAACTGACCAAGCGTGAATGGGCTGATATTAAAGTTGCATTAGGCTAGTTGGTCACATGGTGATTACCGCCGGTTTCTTCTGTGCCACAACCATGTTTTTTAAGCCTTTGGAAGAGCAACGTCAAAAAGACGTAGATCAGTTCTTTGATAATCTAGCAACACCGCTTGTCAATGATTCAACTGATCAGAAAAAACTGGATAATAAACAACGAAAAATGTTGGGCTCTCTTATCGCCGTTTCAGGCGTCGGTGTGATGGCAATGTTTGTATTACCAAACCCTTTATGGGGCAGAATGACCTTCGTTTTGTGTGGAGCTATTGTTCTGAGTGTTGGCCTGCTGCTTGTAAAAGCAGTAGATGACTCAATAGAAAATACAATTGAAAAAGCCCGGGCAAATTAACAAGTAATCTAAACTGGAATTAGCGATATTGCTTTGCAGTATTACAAGTTGCCTAATTAACCCCAGAAAAAAAGGAGCTCAATTGAGCTCCTTTTCTTTGTCCCTAATAAGCAGATACTCTAGTTATCAAACTTAAGGTGATTAAGTATAAATTCAGTATCGTAGACTCGGTTCTGGTTGTGTCTTGGCTTAAGTTTCAGGCCAGTCACTTCTACTACAGAAGAGGTTTCTCTGCTCACGCTAGAGCTTCCAAACAAAAGGTCATCTTCCTTAGTGGCTACACCGAATTGATTCACTGCGTCGCGATTGGTCATTTCGTTGGTGTAGGTAAAGTATGGATAGCCTGCCTCATGACAAAGCTCAGCTGCTTTTCGCATGATGTATTTGCGTGTTAAAGCGCGATCTGTGTTGTTGTTACCGACGAAGCTGATTTGCCAGCTATCTTGGGCAATCTGAGTCGTTTCAAAACCTTTGCCAAAGCTCCAAAAGCTCTTTTGGGTATCGTAAGGGGTCGCGCAAGCACTGAGCATCAAAGCCAATACTGTAATGGTGGTAATCTGTTTAATTGGGAGCATGGTTCTATTCCTTTAGAAGGCGTAGCTGATGCCGAAGGTGGTTGCCCACTGGTTTTGACTGTCGACTAGAGGTGAATCTGAGATATTGGAATCAAGATATGAGTAACCTGTAGATTGGGTCACATCTAAGTTCTCAGTAACAGGAATTACCAGCATGTAACCTACCTTATACGCAAAGGCACCGTCGCTTTTGTAAGCGGGTCTACCAACTGTGGCATCAGATTGCGAAACACCCGTGTAGTAGTTCACGTAGTCCTTACTGAAGTAATGCACGCCAGCATAAGGCACTAAGTCAGCAATGCCACCTAGGTTGACCGGATGATAGTACGTGATATCGGCTTGGAAGCTTTTATATACACCGGTGACGTCGTGTTGGAACTTGGTTGTCAATGTGCCTTGTCCGAGGTGGATATCGGCGTTTAAGCCTAGGTCTGCACTGAACTTTCTATCGCTCATACCTGCAAGGATGTCGGCTTTATCTGAATCGAAGCCTGGGTTGGCTGCAATAAAAGCACTCATGTTAAAAATGTCTTCGTTACTTCCCAAGAAGCGGTAGTTGATACCGGCTAGGTCAGCGTTAAAGTCTTCGCCGTGGTAACCGCCATTTAGGTACGCCGCTGTTTGGTGGTCTTGTCCCTTATAGAATTTACTTCCAGTAATTACACCACCACCGATGAAGGCTTGGTTTTCGTGGGTGTAGATATTACCGTTTCGCACATAAGCTGTATTGGTGTCGGCCATCGCATGGCTAGACAGGAGAATCGCTGAGATTGTAAGACAGATTT
The DNA here is from genome assembly GCA_000830475.1 of Vibrio ishigakensis. Lineage (GTDB taxonomy): Bacteria > Pseudomonadota > Gammaproteobacteria > Enterobacterales > Vibrionaceae > Vibrio > Vibrio ishigakensis_A. The sequence goes on from BBSC01000003.1 coordinate 268,714, forward strand.
TTTCATGATTGAGCCCTGTTGGTTTGTATGGACTCATTATGTCGGGACTCAGAATTTGACTCTGTATCCTAATGTATCTTGGACGATTACTGTGGGTTACATTTGGATTGAACACGCCTTTCCTCGTTCCAGATCTCACTAAAGCCTTGGAAATATCACCCGAAAGGGTGTGGAAAATTTATACGCTTGCCATCTAGTATTATTCATCGGCTTGAGAAACTGGCGCGGTGTTCTGCTGGTTTATTGAGAACTCAGGGAGAAATAGGATGAGTAAGTTCTACGTAGATTTTTGGTCTCGAGAGTGGATTGATCAGAACCAGTTTCCCGAGGCAACACTTGAGAGCTTTCAGCAAGCGTACGCGGATAGAGACCTAGGCGTTGCATTTTCTGGAGGTGGCACACGCTCAGCGGCTTGCACTCTAGGTCAACTCAAAGCGTTGGATGAATTAGGTCTGCTGCCTAGGGTAAAGTACATCTCTGCGGTTTCCGGTGGTGGATGGGCGGCAACCCCATTTAGTTATACCCATGATTTAGACCAGTATTTTGGCAAGATCAGTGACCCAGAAAATATCACCCTATCCAATAGTAAATCTGTGCTTCCTAAGTCATTGCAAGAGGCAATCACTCAGTCGCCCTTGGTCAGTAATTTATTAGAGGGAGGACTCAAGCTAAGAGGTGATGAGAGCTTTGCCTATTCACTCGGTAAGGTGTTTCTGAAGCCTTATGGACTGGATAACCCCAATCACTACTTCACGTTTAACAACGAAACTAAAGCTTTGGCTAAGCAGGGCTTCCCACGTGGATGATCCCTGATTTCCACCAAATTCGAGAAGGTGCGCCTTATTTGATCCTTGGAGCGACCCTATTGAATGAGGACGGCCTGGCTTCCGACAAAAAATATCACGTTGAATACACCCCTTATTATTCTGGCGTGCGTGTGGGGCATCTAGATGAAGATGTGTTCAGCAGTGATGACTATTTTGGCGGTGGTTATATTACCAGCGTGGGCTATGACTGCATGGGGCCATATCGAAAAAGAGAGTTTTCTGGTCGTGAGCAACTGCTTGTGAAGCAGGCTCCGGTTCTGAGTCTAGATATCACAAACGAGAAGGCCTTCTCTCTGTGTGACATCATTGCCAGCACAGGTGCGGCCCCACAAGAAATCACCTCTAATATTGGCCTCGGAGCACTTGGCTTTCCCGAATTTAATCATCTGCCACTGAATGTAAAAGAGGGTGATAACTATGTATCAGAAGAGTATCCCCATTCTGATGGTGGTCATTTAGAGAATCTGGGCATCATGCCTTTGCTTGCACGCAAGGTGAGTAAGATTGTGGTGTTTATTAATACTAAGAAGCCGTTCTCGCCTAATAAGAAAAAGCCTCTAGATAGTGGGGTAAACAAGTCATTAAAGGCCCTATTCATACCTATAGATAATTTTTGGAAGAAAGAGGATTTTTCAACAAACGTAGTGTTTGAAAGCGGTAAAGAGGAATTGATAAAGCTTATTGAGCATTTCCGTACGCTAGTAAAGGAGGAGACTAGTAGCGAAGAGTACATAGCGAAAACGGCGCTGTTCGTTAAAACCAATCTAGTCACAATAGAAAACAAGCACTATGGCATAGAAGCAGGACATGAGGTCGAAATCACTTGGGTATACAACTGCCGAAGCTCCGCTTGGGAGCGCAAGTTGAAAGATAAAGACCTAGCCAAACTCATAGCTAAGAAAAAGCGCTTAATAGGCAATCAGAAAGGATTGGAGGATTTTCCGCATTACGGCACTTTCTTTGAAAACATTCGAGGGGTTGTTGAGCTAAGCAAGGTGCAAACCAACCTCCTGACTAACCTTTCCTACTGGGTGGCGAAAAAGGCTTTGAAGGATATCTAAAATTGAAAAAGGAGACCTCTGGTCTCCTTTGTTTTACTTCTCTTCCACTGGAATTGGCACCACTAGAATATCGGTTGGGGAGTGATCGATAAGGTGTTTAGAGTAAGAAATAATGCGGCTCCAGAAGTCATGGTGGTGGCCGCAGACAACAAGGTCTATTTTGTTGTCTTTCACCATAGCTTCAATCTTCTCACTAAGGTCACCTGTGCCTACCAGATATGCTCGATAGGGTAGTTGGTGTATTCGACTATCTTGTTGAGTTGCTCCACGGAGCGCTTCTTGAGTGGTGCTTCGTGATAGCTAGCTTGCAAGTCGACCAGTTCCGGATAAATCTCGCCATGGGAGCCATCGATATGGACAAAAGACAACTGAGCATCGATAAGTTTCGCCATGGAAACCGCTCTGTCTATCAAAACGTTGCATTCACCCTCAAGCTCTAGTGCGACTAAGATATGTTGGTATTTCATAACGTCACCTCATGCTATTTGACTACTACTTATAGGATAGTTGTTCATCGCCTAAAAAAGTGTCGAATTGGTCGCACAACGTTCTGAAATCAATCTGTTTTATAGTGAAACTATGCACTGGTTGGCATTTAAGGAGAGCAACTGGGCTCGTTTGGATTCTCTAAATAAACAGCTCATGTAACTGACACAGAAATAGGTTAATCTCAGCAACAAAATTGTTCTAAGGACGCTATTTCATGCTATCTGTTTCTCCTGCCATCACTTTGTCTCTGGCCATTGTTTTAGAGGTGTTTGCTACTACGCTACTTCCCAAGACTAAGCACTTTACTGAGCTTACACCTACGCTTGCGGTCCTTATTGGCTATGGTCTGGCTTTTTATCTGTTGTCGGTAACGGTACAAAGCATCTCGTTGGGAGTGGCTTACGCTATCTGGTGTGGAGCAGGTATTGTGCTGGTAGCTGGGCTGTCGTGGTTGGTTTACGGGCAGAAACTGGATATCTACGCCATTGTGGGTATCGCGTTTATTTTGCTGGGTACTCTGATCATCAACCTTTTCTCTAGCTCTGTTAGTCATTGATTCGCTGTTGAATCAAGAAAGCTAGCTATAGTGGATACAGGTTCTTTTGGGTTGCTCCAAACATAGAAAAGGTGGCTTAATCGCCACCTTTTCTGCCTCTGTTAGCTCGTTGATATTCCCATTACTTATCTTGTGGGTGGATACCAAGAGTTGTGGATTTCGCTTTGTTCACATCGAACATAGTGAAGTTGTAGGTTTCTGCTGACCAAGTATCGTAGCGGTCTAGAACCCACTCACCTTGGTTGCGGTCAGTGTGAACTGTCCATAGCGTTGGGAATACATTCGGCGTTTCTAGTGAGTGGTCTAGTTGCTCGTAACCAGCGAATGTGCTGTTAGCTACTGCCTTCATTGCGTTTTTAGCCGCTGCGTTGTCTTTTACGTCACGAGCGTACATATCAGCAATGATTTCTTTACCACGTAGGCGACGGTCGATTGGGTGAATTGAGCCATCAGATTTCTTGCCGTTTGCTGAGAACTCAAGGTGCACAGCCAGCTCAGGGTCGTTAGACATCACGTTTGCCGTTTCACCACGATAAACTTTCAGTTCACCTTGCACAAATTCTACGATAGCAGTGTCACCTGATTTGTCAGCAAATTGGTAGTGGACTGGAGCTTGGGTGCAATGACCGTGACCAGAGCTTGTTGGTAGATTACAAATTTCAGCTTCGATGATGTCTACTTTGCCGTTCTCGATAGCATCCAGCACTTCAGCTACGGTGGCGAAGTTATCTGTCGCCCAATTTGGTACCTCTAGAGCAGAGACGTCTGGAGTTTTCGCGCTACCTTCTGGGAAAGCAGAGTAAGTGCGGCTCAAGTAAAGGATACGTGCTTCTAGACCCGCTTCGTTCATTGCTTCAGCAACAACTCCACCTTTGCTTGTGTCTGTGTTGGCGCCGTGGAAAGAGTTAATTTTCAGGGTGGCGTATTTTGACTTCGCCTTTACTGCGTTGTCTGTTGCTGCGTATACAGCTTCAACGCCTTTACCTGTGCCTACTACAGATGCTTCGTCATGGCCGAACCAGTCCATAGAGCGAGAAGATATAGAAGCGTCACCGTTGTGGTAAACCGCAGTTGTACATGCTTGTGCGGTACCTACGATAGCTGTGGTTGCTGTTGCCGCTAGTACTAGTGCTAAAATTGATTTTTTCATGTTGGTTACTCTCGTTTGTTCTTAAGTTGGGTGTAGATTAATCCACCGATGAAAATAGGAACAATGAGCAGCTTTAAGTTGGGGTTGTAGGTTGGGTCAGGGCTAGCTAATTAACAGGAACTAGAGTTGACTGATTTGATGCGAGGCTATTTTCACTGTAGTCTCCGCGGAAACTTCCATGATTTGTCTAATCAGGGTGTCCTATCAGATACAAGACAACTCATGGGCTCAAAGTATTGAAGTCAATTGAACCCAAGTAGAATAGAAATCATGTCCACACCAGTAACTGTAATTATTGGCCTTTATAACCCTAAGAACCCGACCAATGTAGGCGGTGTTATGCGCGCGGCAGGTTGTTATGGCGTTACCCAAGTTCGTTACAACGGTGAACGCTACAATCGAGCGACCACCTTGCAAGCCGATACCAAGAACGCTCACCAACGTATTGGATTGGTTGAAAAGGATGATCTGTTCGCAGAATTAGACAGTGATGTGAAAATCGTGTGTGTAGAGTTGGCGGTGGGTGCGACATCATTGCCGCAATTTACACACCCAGAGAAGGCTATCTATGTGCTTGGCCCTGAAGACAACTCTTTGCCTCAAGAAATCATTGATAGAGCGGATCATGTTGTGTACGTGCCAACCACAGGCTGCATGAACCTTGCGGCAACTGCTAATGTTGTGCTGTATGACCGTTTAGCTAAAACGTTAGGGCCTATCGATGACCATCAGCAGGTGATTGAAAATAGAGACAATAGAAACAGGCTTAAGGTGAAGGCAACTTCTGGTGAATCTGTATTGGCAGAGTAATCGGCCACGGTTTTCTTTCTGTTGTTTGTAAAAATTAACATCAGTACGAGAGTATGTTGGAGTAAGTCGACTTTTAGCGAACCTAACAAATACAAAAGCCTCCAACTCGGAGGCTTAATTTTATAGCACGACTACAAGCTAAATTAGCAATAGACACATATTCATAAATGAAGGTGGGATAGATTTTTCCTACCTTGGGGATTATCGAAAGTTGATTGAGGAAGTTTCGAATGTGCTATTTGTGCGATTTATATTAGCTAGAGTGCGATGTTTGGTGTGTAGACATTGACTTGGATTGCGATGCCTTACTAATTCGAGCGTCGCTCTGCTTATTTAGATTGAAATTAGCGTGTGCAATAGCACGTGCTTCGTCAGTAGTTGTAATTTGATCATAGTCTACTGAGTTGGTCAGCAATGTTTTACTAGTTGAAGTTTCGCTTTGTTTATTTAAGCTGAAGTTAGCGTGTGCAATAGCACGTGCTTCATCAGTAGTCGTAATTTGTTCATTCGCGTTTGCACTGAATGCCGTCTCTGAATATGACTTTGCGGAAATATTTTGGCTTGCTTGCGAACGAACTTGGTCTGTAGACATTGCAAAAACAGAAGAAGATGTTGCAAGTGCAGCAAGAGCGAAAATAATTTTGTTCATTTTGGAAGTAACCTATAAATGTTTTTGGATAGATAACGTCCTGTGACTAACCCACTCTTCCTTAGAGTTTCGATACTTGATGCAAGAATAATATATTGAAAATGTGAACTCTGATGCCCATTTTGCGCCATGGATTTATTATTTAAGAGCGAAGCTTTATCTCGAAAGAGAGAACGAGTGCATGCGAATGGCCGGAGCAAGCCTAATTAACTCGCTCCTAGGGTACTCCTCTTTCGCTTCGAAAATTTGAGCTTATACGAGTACCGCTAAAGGGGGAACTAAGCATCGGCTCCCCCTGAAGTCATATTAATTCGCTATTGGTTTTATGTTCATGGCAACCTAATCTAGTTTCAAAAACTGCCTAACCCTTGGCGAATCAGGTTGGTAAAGAACTTCTCCGGTGGATTCTTTTCTATCAAGATACCTTTTTCCAAAAACACCACTTGGTTAGAGACGTTCCTTGCAAACTCCATTTCGTGAGTGACCACCACCATGGTGTAGCCTTCTTTGGATAGTGCCTGCATTACGGCTAGTACCTCATCAACCAGCTCTGGGTCTAGGGCGGAGGTGGGCTCATCAAACAGCAGTACTTCGGGTTCCATGGCGAGGGCTCTTGCGATAGCTACGCGCTGTTTTTGGCCGCCGGATAGCATGCTTGGGTAGCTGTCTAGCTTATGAGACATGCTACTTTTTCTAGCTGAGTTCTAGCTATCTTTTCTGCCTCTGCTTTTGGCATTTTCTTAACGTGCAATAGCGCTTCCATTACGTTTTTAAGCACGGTGAGATGAGGCCACAGGTTGAAGCTTTGAAATACCATACCGATGCGCTCGCGCATCTTGGCTAGCTCTTTGTATTTAAGAGGTTTCTTAGTGATTGGGTTGATACCAATGCGCTCATCACCTAAATGTATGGTGCCTCGCTCTGGCTGTTCTAGCCAGTTCATACAACGAAGTAGGGTAGATTTACCTGAGCCAGATGAGCCTAGAATACTGACCACATCCCCTTTGTTGATGGTGAGGTTGATGTCTCTTAGTACCTCAATTCCGTCGAACTGTTTAGACAGGTTAACCACCTTTACGATCTCTTCGGCTTCAGATTGGGCCTGTGCGTTTTGAATAGGCAACTCGACGACAGGTGCCGTTTTTTTACTGATAGGCGTTTCAACTGGCTCGGTGTGAATCTTTTCATTAAGCATGGCTTAGCCCTCTTTCCTGAACTTTGTTAAGTGTGATTTTGCTGACCTGTTCAATGGCGATGCTGATAACCCAGTACAGAGCGATGGCCACAATGAAGGCATTGAGCGGAATGAAATAGGTCGATTGAATGCTGTTTGCTGCTGCGGTGATTTCCCCAACGGTGATGATGCACAGAAAGGCGGTGTCTTTCAGGCAGATGATGAGTTGGTTGGCAATCAAGGGTACCGACTTAAACAGTACGTTGGGCATCACTATGCGGCTGAAGGTCTTAAACTTGGAGAAGCCGCAGGCCTTTGCCGCTTCTGTCAGGCCTGAATCTAAACCTTTACGGATGCCTCGAAAGATCTCACAAAAGTAGGTGCCGTGATAAAGGCTCAGAGAGATCAAGCCTGCGGTGAAGGCATCCATACGGATCCCCACCTGTGGCAGTCCGTAGTAAAGCAAATAAGCCAGTATCAAGAACGGCAATGTGCGCATCATGTTAATGCCTAATACCACGCCCCCTTTGAGTCCTTTTGCTCCATTTTCTAGAATGTAGAGCAGGGCAATACCCAAGGCTAGACTTGCGATTGAAGCGGCAAAGAACAGCACAAAGGTATTGCCAAAACCAGAGATAAAGATGTCTCGTTGCTGCCAGATAATTTCCCATTCAGCCATAATTACTCCTTGTTATTATTAGCCCGCTAGATAGTCGGCTTTTTTCTCGGCCATCTGTTGCAATTTGATCAGCACGCCAATGATGCACATATAAAGAACACCGGCGCAGAGGATAGGCATCAGCGGTTCATAGGTAACGGCTGAAATGCGGTTGGTGACGCGGGTTAGGTCGACAACCCCAATCACAGCTATGGCTGGGCTGCCCTTGATCAAGAAGGACATTTCGTTCACCAGTGCCGGCAGGCTCATTACCACCATTTGCGGAAACATGATGCGTCTGAAGTAGGTTAAGCGTTGCATGCCTAGGGCTTCTGCCGCCTCTTTTTGACCGTGGGAGAAGTTGATGAAGGCATTTCTCCAAATCTCAGCGTTGAATGCTGAGGTGTTTAGGGTCAGGCACAAGATGGCAGAGAAGTGTTTGTCGAGATTGATGCCAAAGGATGGAAAAGAGAGAAAGATAAAAAGAGCCAAGGTAACCAACGGTGTCGCTCTGGCCCAACTGACGTAGATCCCGAGTGCTTGATCGATGATCGGCAGTTTTGCATTCTAATCAGGGCTATTACTAATCCAATGACCACCCCTAAAGCGATGGAAACCGCGGATATCCAAGCTGTGTCCATGCTCCATGAAGCAACTGCATCCATGCGTAGTAATCCATATATACCTACCTGTCTGCTAATAAATTGAGAATGAATTTGGTGGGTAGGACCAAGACCTAGAGTTATTGTTGTGGGCCTTGGTCACTACGAAATTGGGATTATTGCACTGCAGTTAGCTCATGGTATTGGTCTACAGAAACGATGGCTTTGGTTGGCAGTTCATCGAATGACTCTCCAAACCATTTTTCTTGTAGCTCTGCCATGCGACCTGTCTCTTTAAGGTGTGCGAAGAAGTCGGTTAGATAGGCTAGAAGCTCAGGGTTATTCTTAGGTACAGGCCAGCTTACAAAGCCCGGACCAGAGACAGCTTCACCCTTTTTAAAGACCTTAGGCTTAGCCTTCACCAGTTCATTTACCGACACCACGCTGTTGATCACGTAGTCGATACGACCATTGGCCAAGTCAGCGTAGGCTTCAGGATAGGATTGATACTCCACTACCTTACCAAGCTTTTTACCCTGTGCTTCCAGCATGCTTGCTAGCTCAGGAAGCCTCTCTAGTAGGGCACTGCCAGCCTGTAGGCCTACGGTTTTTCCATCCAGATCTGAGACGGTATTGATGCTGTCATCTTTAGCGCGAGCAACAAAGTAGTGCTGAGCCGAGGCAATAGGTGGGGTGAAGTCGAATGCTGATAAGCGAGCATCTGTAATGATGGCACCGGTTAGTGCAAGGTCGTATTGACCAGCGGAAACCGATGCTAGAAGACCAGTCCAAGGAAGGATCTCTTGTTTGACCTCGAATTTAGAGTAGGAGCGAAGCTCGTCCAAAAGGTCTTTATTGATGCCCGTCGGTTTGCCTCTTTCGATAAAGTTAAACGGAGAGTAGTTGTCCTCGGTAGCCACCTTAATGCCCTTGCTGGCAAAGGATGGCATCTCATTGGCAAGCGCCATACTAGACATACCCAAAGTCATCGACGCCACTGCTACGGCTAACCAGTTTTTCAGTTTCGTTCCCTTTCTCATAATTCGTTCCTTGCTGTGTTTTGTGAACACCTTCACTTTAGATTTGAGACAGATGCATGGGTTAGAGCCAATTTTCTGAGTTGAATGGGACAGGCACAGGAACTGAGTCAGATACTACTAATTGGGTAGTTTGGCTTGCTTCTTGCACAACTTGATGAAATGCAATGAATAATAGATTTCGGAAAGGTTGGCTCTATGGCGATAAATTACAGCTGTTTTATCGAGTTTGATTCGAAGCGAAGCTTGCAAGAGCAAGTTCGAGAGTATCTTGTTAAGGCGATACTCGAGGGCGTGTTTTCTGCCGATGAAGCCTTACCATCCTGCCGTAAGCTCTCTAGCCAGTTGAAGGTATCGCGCAATACGGTGTCACTGGTTTATGAGGGTCTCGCAGACGATGGTTACCTCATCAGCAAGCCAAGAAGCGGCTACTATTTGTCTGAAAAATACAGCCTTAGGCTGGAGGAAGTTGAACAAGAATTGGACCATTTTGAGGCAGATAACCCCTCAAATGCACCAAACTGGAGCCATAGACTTAAGGTTTCTACCGACCAGTTTCCTCGTATCGTCAAACCCTCTCACTGGAGCTGCTATCAATACCCTTTTATCTATGGTCAGCCGAGTATCAATGATTTCCCGTTAGCTCAGTGGCGAGAGTCAACCCGTAAGGTAATTGCTGATCCAAACGATCATGGCTGGCTATGTGACAAGGTGGATAAAGACGTTGAGTTGCTGGTGGAGCAGATCCGAACTCGAGTTTTGCCACAACGAGGCATTCACGCCAAGAGTGACGAAATCTTGATAACCGTTGGCTCTCAGAATGCCTTGTATCTAGTCTCGCAACTGCTGATGGACAAACACACTCGCGTCGGCGTTGAGAACCCTGGGTATAAAGAAGCGAACAATATTTTCAGTCTAGCGCAGGCGCAGCTGCATCCTCACACGGTTGATCAAGACGGCCTGATGCTGAATGAACTCTCACCCATGTGTGACTATTTCTATGTCACGCCGAGCCATCAGGCGCCAACGGGCGTAACCATGAGTAAACAGCGCCGACAGGATCTTCTGCAAATGGCGCAAAAGAATGATGCCATCATTATCGAGGATGATTATGACTCGGACAGTAACTCAGAGTGGGCACCACTGCCAGCGCTGAAGGCGTTGGATAAAGACAATCGTGTTATCTATGTCAGTAGCTTTTCTAAGATATTGGCCCCAGGTCTGCGTTTGGGGTATATCGTTGCCCCAGAAGAGTTGATCTACGAACTGCGCACCCTGCGTCGCCTTATGTATCGTCATCCACCGAGCCGTGTACAGATGGAGATGGCGCATTTTATCTCGCAGGCTATTACGACAGCTTCTTAAGGCGCTTTAAGGACAATACCCGTCAGCGCTGGCATGAGATAAACCAAGCGGTGGAACACTACCTTCCAGACTGTACTCGACTCGCCAAAGGCAACTATTGTAATGCCCTCTGGTTAGAAACGCCTGACCAGATTAGCAGCCAGCGGTTGGCGTCGAGAGCCGCTCAACGCGGGGTACTCATCGAGACCGGATACTCACACTTTATGGGGCAGCAACAAGCTAACCCAGAGACCAATACCTATTTCAGGCTTGGCTTCCATGCCATTGATAAGGCGCTCATTACCCCAGGGGTCGAACAACTGGCAAGAGCTTTAGGGGCTAGGCTCTTAGCAAATTTGCTCCTTTTGGATGCGCCAACGCCAAGACAATTGCCTTGGCGTTTTTTTATCTTTTGTTTGGGGTATCAGTGGTCAAATTCTGATAACACTTGGCTAATGATGGCAACTCCTTGCTCTATCTCATTAGGTTTGATGATAAGCGGTGGAGCCACATGGATGCGGTTGTTGACGATAAATGAAAGCAGTCCCTTATCGGTCAGTTTGGCCTTTAAAGCTCCCATTTTCTGAGCGCTTAATGGTTCTCGTGTGGCTCTATCTTCAACCAATTCTAATGCCCAAAACATGCCCTTACCACGAATGTCGCCTATGCTGGTGTGCTTCTCCATAAGCTCGATAAGCGCTGGCCCAAGTACAGTGTTACCAACCTCATCGGCGTAGCGAACAATACCTTCTTCCTCCATGGCATCTAGGTTGCCACAATCGCTGACATAGCCAGTGGATGACCTGAGTAGGTAAGGCCGCCCATAAAGAAGTTGCTCTTGAAGTATTCGGAGATGTGCTCGCTGACGACCACGCCACCGGCCGGTACGTAGCCCGAGTTCACCCCTTTTGCGAAGGTGATAAGGTCTGGAACCACATTAAAGTGTTCAAAGGCAAACCAACGTCCGGTGCGCCCAAACCCAACCATTACCTCATCGAAGATCAGCTGGATACCGTGTTCGGTGGCAAGGTCTCTCACCCCTTGCAGATAGCCTTCAGGTGGCAGAAGAAAGCCCGCAGTACCAGGAATGGTTTCTAGGATAATCGCGGCAATCGCTTCAGGGCCTTCACACTCAATCACTCGTTTAAGGTGCGCCAGTGCGCGTTCACACTCTTGCTCTTCGGTCTTGGCGTTAAATTCAGTGCGGTACAGATATGGATTAAAGAAATGCACATGCCCACGGCTGTATTCGTTGGGAACGCGACGAAAATCGCCGGTGGCAGCAATCGCAGAGCCAGTATTGCCGTGGTAAGAGCGATAAGCGGAAAGCACTTTGTCGCGGCCGGTGAACTGCCTTGCCATGCGGATGGCATTTTCATTGGCATCTGTGCCCGCATTGGTAAAGAACACCTTTTTAAAACTATCCGGTGCTCTATCCAAGATGCGCTTGGCCGCTTCACCACGGGTGAGGTTGGCGGTGGCTGGCGCTATGGTCACTAGAGATTCAGCTTGAGCCTTGATCGCATCGATCACCTTTGGGTGCTGATGACCAATGTTGGTATTAACCAGCTGACTGCTGAAATCCAGATATTGCTTGCCCTCGAAGTCCCACAGATTACATCCCTGCGCACCAGCGATGGCGATGGGTGCAGCGGATTCTTGCACTGACCAAGAGTGGAATACGTGTTTGTCTAAGTCTATAACCTGCTGACTTGATACATCTGATCTGAATACATCCATTTTCATTCTCCTGTGGGTATTGAGTCTTTGCGTTGTGCTTTGCAGGTATCTTGGCGACAAATGGAATTAAGGGCGTAGGGACAGATTAAAAAAAGCCTTGTGTCAGCCAGATGGAGGATGTGACTGCCTCATACAAAACCGAAAACTGGCTCTATAGGGCAAAGACTAGGCTTGATTACATTGTTGACATCAAGGGGCAAACAACAACGGATTAGACAATGTACTTAGCGGCAGTATTCATTTTGTTTGCAGGCGTGATCAGAGGCTACAGTGGCTTTGGTTTTGCTGTTATCGCCGCCTTATGCCTGAGCTTTATTTATTCGCCGTTTGATGCCGTTGCGATTGCATTGGCTTTGGATCTGCTGAGTAGCTTGTGCTTGGTTTTTGGGATAAAGACTCAAGTGAATTGGCGTCTGCTAGGCATGTTGTCGCTGGGAATGTTAGGGGCAATACCCGTGTCACTGTTTTTCGTTTCGGTGATCTCAGCCCATGAGCTAAAGATGATCATCGCGGGTTTTTCCTTTGTCGCTGGGGCTCTGATCATGCTTAACCTGCGGCTCCTTTGGCTTAACCAACGCTATGCTTTTTTAGCTGGCGCTGTGTCTGGATTTAGCATGACCACGGCCTCAGCTGGTGGTCCTCCATTGGTTCTGTATCTGCTTAACCTGTCGCTAAAAGGAAGTGAGTTAAGGGCTACTGCAATAGTGTTTTTTATCTTGAGCTCAGCCGCATCCTTGCTCGGATTGCTCTACGTTAACGCCGTATCTATGCAGTCTATTCAAATCAGTTTGATGCTTTTTCCAGTTGCCGTGATTGGTAATTTAATTGGAAAAAGGCTTTTTAATCGATACCCGGATTCATCACCTAAAAAACAGTGGCTCCCATTTTGATGGGCTTGGCACTGCTAATCATCATTTAACAAGGAACGCATTATGAAGAAAATCGCATTTATTACTGGCGCAACTTCTGGTTTTGGTAAGGCTGCTGCACAAAGGTTTGCGGCAGACGGTTGGTCACTGGTGCTATCAGGTCGTCGTATCGAAAGACTGCTAGATCTAAAAGAGACTTTAGATGTACCTGTGCATGTGATGCAGTTGGACGTTCGTGATGCCAAGGCGGTTAATGAGGCTGTAGCGTCACTGCCACAAGAGTTTGCTGAGATAACGGCACTGGTTAACAACGCAGGTCTCGCGTTAGCCCCTCAAGGTGCTGCTGAGGTTGATCTTAGTGACTGGCACACCATGATAGATACCAATGTGACCGGTTTGGTGAATGTTACTCATGCTCTATTGCCAACCTTATCAAAACAGGAGCAGGGGCAACCATCATCAATGTGGGCTCGATAGCAGGCCAGTGGCCGTACCCAGGTAGCCATGTCTATGGTGCGAGTAAGGCATTCGTTAAGCAGTTTAGCTACAACCTAAGATGCGACCTTCAAGGTACAGGGGTTCGTGTTACTGATCTTTCACCGGGTATTGCAGAGACGGAGTTTACCTTGGTTCGCACTAAGGGTAACCAAGAAGCGTCTGACAATTTGTACCGAGGCACTACGCCACTCAGCGCTGAGGATATTGCCGAGCAGATGTTCTATATCGCGACACTGCCAGAGCATATCAATATCAACCGTGTTGAGGTCATGCCGACACGTCAGGCTTGGTCACCATTTGCTATAGACCGTGACTAACCAATAGGCGTAAAAAAGCCCCCAAACTGGGGGCTGATTCGTTCAAGCTTAAATTAGAAAAGCATGTGACCACAAAGCGCGATGATTGGCAGGGTGATCAGGGTTCTTAGAACAAAGATAGCCATCAGCTCAAAGATGTTAACTGGGATCTTGCTCGAAAGGATTACCGAACCTGTCTCAGACATAAAGATAAGCTGAGTGATAGATAGAGCTGCAATCACAAACTTGGTCAGGTCGCTATCAATAGTTGATGCTGCGATGATTGATGGCACATACATGTCAGTAAAACCAACCAGAACCGTTTCTGCAGCTGCCGTCGCTTCTGGCAGGTTCAGCATCTCAAGTACAGGTACGAAAGGCGCACCAAGCCAAGTAAAGATAGGTGTAGCTTCAGCAATCACTAGGCCCACAGTACCCACAGCCATAACCACAGGCAGAACACCAAACATCATATCGAGAGCACTGTGCAGGCCTTCTTTTGCTACTGCAGATAAGCTCTTAACCTTGCTCGCTCTTTCAAGCGCTAGTTGATAACCGTATTTCACTGCAGACTGACCTTCAGGGATCAGCTCGTCGTTTTTGTCCGGAGCCGTGCCATCAATATAGGTGTCTTTCTTGTAGCTCAGTGGTGGCAGGAACTGAATAATCATTGCAGCAACAACACCAGACAAACAGATGGTTGCGTAGAAAGGCACGAAGTAGTTTTCTAGGCCAACCTGAGCCAGAACCACTAGTGAGAAAGAGATACCAACAGGTGAGAACATGGTCGCTACCACTGCCGCTTCACGCATAGTGTATTTCTTTTGCTCGTACTGCTTGCTCGTTAGAAGTACACCTACAGTGCCGTCACCAAGCCAAGAGGAGATACAGTCGATAGCCGCTCTGCCCGGTAGACGGAAAAGAGGACGCATCACCTTACTTAGAAGGGTACCCAGAAGCTCCAGTAGGCCAAAGTTTAGTAGTAGAGGAAGTAGTAGGCCTGCAAAGAAAAAGGTAACAAACAGAGAAGGAAGCAGGTCATTCAGCACTAGGCCACCGGTGTTGCCGTTCCAGATGATCTCAGGGCCCATCTGATGCAGTGCCATTAGGGTAAATACTGCACCTAAAACTCTCACCAATACCCAAGCAGGTGAAAGAATAAATAAGCGATTCAGTAGAGAAGATTCTGTGACGAAACTTGGCTTGAACACGTTAGCTAGCAGAGTCGCACCTGCTGAGAAACAGATAATGCCGGTTACGGTTGGCAGAACAGCGTCACCTAATAGGCTTTAACGCCTTTCGCCATCAGCGCCAATGGAAACGTGAAGCTATCGGCTACGTTCAGTGGTGCTAAAAAGAAAAATAAACCAATAGATGGGATAGCAAACATCAATACATTTCTCTTCGTATTGACTGGACTTTCCGCTACAAGTACATCGCTCATCTACAACCTCATGATGATTTTCTATTCACTTTTTGTGAATCTTAAAACAATGATTGCGATTTTACATAGCAAAGGGCTGAGTGCAACAAATAAATTCAATACAAATGCAAAAATAATGAATAGAAAGTCAAATTGTTGGTTTTGTATAAAGCGGTGCAAATAGCGTGTTACAGACAGTGTCTCTATATGTAAAATCTTTGCGATCCATGTGTAACTGTAAGCTTGTGTTAACTGGAGGAGATTCTATTGGTTGCATATACCAATAATTTCCAGCATCCCTACAAAACATGTCATACCGCACATTGTTGAGTATCAGACCACCCAACTATTGCGAAGTATTACCTATGTCACATCTAGTCATACAATACTTTTGTATGCTTTTATGGCTTTAACAAGGAAATACACAACAATATTTTGTTAGGAAGATGAACATGAAAAAAGTTTACCTAGGTCTGGCTATTGCAGGTTTGCTAGCAGGCTGTGCCTCTACTTCTGATACCGCTTCTACTAAGAAAGAAACTAACGCTGCTCCAGCTGCAACATCGTCAGCTGTGATCAAATCTAGTGCAAGCTCACTGATTAATGACCCTCAGCTAACGGCGTTCCGTAGCAACAGCGGTAAGAGTGACTTCTGGCGTAAAGAAGCAGATAAAAACAATGGTAAGGGCGACGTAGGTAGTTCTAAAGACTCAGCATTTGATGATGAAGGCTCGGCTCGTATTCGTTTTATCAGTTCATCCGATGATTTCTCATCCGTTCCTGGCTTGAGCCAGACAGTTGAAGGCTTGAAGCCAAACACTGACTATGTACTGTCGTTCTACTTGAGCGATAAGAAAGGCGCTAACTCTGTAAGTGAAGTACTTGCAGGCGCAACGGGTGCAGACGGTAAAGAGCTAGGTGAGAGTGTTATTCACGTTAGCCAATTGAGCAACAGCCCTGTTGGTGAAGTGAAAAAGTCGTTCCGTCAGGCTCAAGTTGAGTTCAACAGCGGCGACAATACGTCAGCCACCATCTACACAAGAATGCGTATAACTGATGCATCAGCTATCAATATGGATGGTGACATTGGTAAACAGACCGAAGTTCGTGTTGATGAGTTTGCTCTGACTAAGAAGTAAGATTGCTGAATAGTTTTGCTTTGAAAACGGCAACCTTAGGGTTGCCGTTTTTGATGGGGTTCTATTTATCGATTGCCACTTGGTATTCGTTAAAATGGAACCAGTCACCTTCTACAACTTCAGTTGTATCCGAAGAACGGAACATGAAGTTACCTACTCTAAATGAACTCAAACCAGTACGCTCATTGTAGTTAGTTCGAACTTCTACATGACCAACTTCCTGTAGAGCCTGTTCCCAGTCTCCGTAGACTTGACCAGTTTGTTGATGCCTCACCACTCCATTTGCAGTGTAGGTGAGGGTCTGATTAGCACCATCATCATTGATATAGATGTTAACAAACCATTTGTCCTGGTTTTGTCCAAATTCATCAACTACATCTATTTTAGGCTCAGTGTAGTCTTCAAGCTTACCCTTTTGGATAAGGTTGGATGAAGGTGTGTAGATGGTGAAGCGCTGGTTTCCTTTATCGATGCCAAACTCATCCTGAGTTGCTTCATCAACCATAACCGATACTGAACCATCACGTTTGATCACTTTGGTAGTGGTGTCATGGATATTCTTTAGTGGAATAATCGGCTGTATAAGTGGGGTCTCGTCCTCTGGATCTTTGATTGGTTCACCAGGAGCTGGATCGGTAGGATCAATCGGCTCGATGGGATCAGCTGGTTCTATCGGACCTTCACCAAGAATCAGTGGAGAAAACTCTTCAAAGGTATCTACAATACCCATCAGAACCAGCTCTTCTGTGCTTGAGTGGTAGAAGAAGTTACCTTCAACAGCAATATCACCGAATTCCCTAGTAATAGGGCTTACTGTTGCACCTTTGATGTATTCGCTCTGAATTAGCATTTCTGACCAAGAGTAGAATTGTTCCAAGCTTTCACCCTTGGTGTTTAGGACTTCAACAGAGCCATCGGCATAATAGTTGATGAGAGCTCTCGCGCTTAATTCTGGTGCATCCATTACCACCTCAAGATACCAATCGTTCTCCTTTTCAACGCCGGACTCTTCAAGGATTGTGATGCTTGGCTCGATAAGATTTACCAATAGGTAGTGGTCTTGTTCAAACTCTTCCTTAGCTAGATATGCAGTTACTGGCGTTCCCATAACTGAAACCCAATCGTTATCCTCGATTTGTTGCTCTTCAATCATATAAGAGACAGTCGCATCCTCGTTGATACGAATAGAGTTGGTGCCAAGGATATTTTCTGGGTTAATAACCGGTGCCGGGGTTACAGGATCATTTTTATCTTTTGAGCTGGAGTTACAGCCGACAAGAGTAACTGCCACTGCTGCAGTAAGTAAAAGCTTCTTCATTTTTGCGCCTTAAAGGATGGATGTTTTCGGGCGCAAAGAATAAAGATATGGTTATTTGTTAGTAGGTCATTTGATGACAGTTACTGAATGGGCGGTGTTGTAAATGTAAGCAAAGATGGCAACCAATGGGTTGCCATCTAGATCACTTGTATTTTTTATTCAGACTTATAGAGCCTGTGTAACTTTGTTTGAGCGACCAAAAAATGAGGATTTAAAGGTTGAGGTTGATTGCTCAGACTGGGATACCCAGAAGGCGTACATTTCGTCCCATTCAGCTTCTAGCTCATAGGTTTTCAGAAGCTTAGACTGGTCAACATCAGCGAACTCTATGGCTTCCAATTGGCTTGAAAACCCAGTGTTCTCTTCTTCGCTTTCACCATCACTTACCTGTGTGATCCACTCTCCATTGAAGCTGAAATCAGGGAAAATGTACTTGAATGTATCTACTCGCCAACCGAGTCTTCCTTCTGTATAGGTTTCCTCGTCAACGTAGGTCGCGTAGTTATCTTGTAGTGAGTTGTCGAATGCCCCTTGCCACCAAAGAGTTACTGTTTCGCTACCTACTTCATAAAGACCACGGTATTGGCTTTGGTCATCTTTATCAGAGTACAGCACTGTGTTTGCAGAGAGGCCCAGATCATTACAAAGCTGCCCAGCGTCGATACCATTTTCAGGTAAAAACTCGAAATCAAAAGATTCGATTATTTCAGGGTTACCCAGTAACAGCGCTGTTAATTCAACACCATTGTCTTCAATACTGCCACCATACATAGTGCAAGCTGAAGTCGGTGCATCTGGGCTTTCATTACTAGAGTTTGAGCCGCCACAACCGGCCAGTAATCCAAGTGCTGAAAGAGCAAGTATCTTGTTTTTCATTTTGTCTCCTTGTTTTTATTTTGATGTAAAAAGGAGAGCGAATGTTAATCGTTTTTGTTATTCGTATTGGAATGTTCGATATTCTTAGGATCTTTGTAACAAACTGTATTTGAATGACTCATCAATTGCATAGACATTCATTACTGTTTCCAGCACATCTTAGCGAAACACTAGGCTCTTTATCGTAATCATGCGGATTGATATGTATGTAACACTGGTTTTGAGATAGTGCGTTATCTGCAATAAAAGCCTTAGTGGTGTTCTCGTATTTGCAGCGGTATTTCTTGTCCTTAGTGTGAGCGTCATTGTTTTTGCTAAGCGTCACATCGAGTAGGCCGATGGCACGGCAGTACTCACCAGCATCTAACTGGCCTTTGTTCAGAACAAGGTCCACACCAGGGCTGTATTTAAGATATTGTTTGTTATCTTTTATATATACCCGTCCCTCGACATTCTTTATAGCTTGAACATTATTAAATACTTCACGAGTTTTACCGGCTAGGTGTTCAAGTACAGAAACTCTAGCCTCCGCGCTGTAATTTAAAAAGCGCGGCAGTGCGGTTACAGCAAGTATGCTAATTATGACAATAATGGAAATTAACTCAATTAGAGTAAAACCCAAATTCTTTTTGATGTTCATAATAACTATATCTATATAAATCAGAGGGTAATAAGTCCTGCTTGTATTTATACAAGCAGGACATAGGGTTTAGTTATCCCAAGTAACTAGGTATTTACCACCGACACCATTGCCAGAGATCTTGATATAACCATTGCGGCCTGAAATACGAGCATCATCGTTTTGGAATTTTCCTTTCGCCTTAAAGGTGCCGTCCTTGGCGAATTCTAGGTAAGAAAATGCATCACTGACTTGCTCAAAGCAAAGGCCGCCACTGATGCCTTCTCCAGATAGGCGAATACCATAGTTGTCGACCGCTTCTTCTAGAGGGATCTTGGCTAGGGTGACTTTAGGGTAAGTGCCAACAGAGTTCACTTGCTGTCCCAATGGATTGATGTTGTTACAGCTAAAGCCCCACTCAGAGCGAGTAGCAAAGGCATTGTTACCTGCATCAACACTGTCATAGCAGAGACCGCCGTTGATACCTTCACCAGTTAGTCGTACGCCCTTAGTACCGAAATCGTCTTCGTATTGTCTGTAAGAGACTCCTTCTTTGAAGCCTTTTTTCACAACAACCGCAGAACTTCCATCTAGGTTATTTTGAAACCCTGCAACGTTATTACAGGAATAGCCATTGTCCGCATAAACGTGTGCTGATAGTGAAGCTAAACAAGCCAAAACCAGACATTTCATTTTCATAATTTTATCCAAATAAAGTTACGCAACCCGGCTATCTTTTATTTGATAAAGACCCGTGGCTTTCCGTCCTCACTTCGCAGCGAGTTTGGCAAATAAAAATTGATTCAAACTGAGAACCGGGAAGATATTAAATCGGTTGTTGACTGATTTTTGTGCTTTATATCACGTTAAGTTGAGGGTAACGATCAAACATATTTATTATTACGACTGTTTATTTTTATCAAAGTCAACAGATGAAATTTGTTGAAATAATAAATATATTTAAACTTAGATTAAGTGATTGGTATATAAGTAATTAATAAATTAGATAAGAGAAAAGAAGCAGGCGTCCTTGCCAGCTTATTGTGTACAACTATCAGCGAGCGAGATCCTTCACCAGTTCTTCTTTAGATTGATAACCGTAGTACTCCCAAACATCTGTACCCGAGATACGATACCCATACACCAATTCTTTAATCCATTGTTTACGGGTTTCGGCGATTAGCGTGATGATTTTTCGTGTGAATTTAGTCATGAGTTGCTCCTTAGTGGCATAACTAAAGTGTACGCATCACCTTTCTTTTTCTATGAATCCTTAGTGCTTAACTAGTAGTACTTTTCGTTCAAATTTAAGTAATCTGCATTAGTATTGAAGTAATCTACAGCTTTGATTTAAACGGAGCATTGAATGCAGGGTGTGCTTGAAAGGGTGCCACAGCGACTGGGTATGTCGTGGCGTTATCGAAAGATAGTGGAAGAGAAAAAGAGCTATGGTTGGCATCGTCACAATGAGTATGAGATAGCTATACACCGTCACTTTAAGGGCTTTTGCTTTGTTGGGCATAATCAAAGTGAAATTGGGCATAACCATATGGTTATGGTAGGTCCAGACCTCCCGCATGCTATTTACTCCGCACTCGAGCATGATTCGCCACAGTGTGAGACTCATGTGATCTGGTTTCGCAAGGAGTGGATCGAATCCTTGATCGAGATCTGCCATGAGTTAGCCCCATTAAAGACTCTGCTATTTGATGCGAGCAGAGGTTTACAGTTCTCCCCTGATACTGCGGAGAAAGTAGTAGCAATGCTCGATGAAGTGATGCAGGTATCGCAACCAAAGCAGCTCAGTATTTTGATCACAATACTTTCCGTTCTTATTGAAGATAAAGAGACAATAAAGCTCGCCAATCCGGTCGCAGTGAAAGACGACGAATCTCGTTCCATTAATGACAAGCTTGAGAGGGTAGAGGGCTATCTTCTCAAGAACTTTACCAATGACATCAGCTTGAAAGATCTCGCTGCTCATTTATATGTGAGCGAGAGTAGTGTGCGCAGCTGTTCGCCAAACATTTCACCGAGAGCTTTAGCCAACATCTCAAGAAACTGCGTCTTAATATGGCTTGTGATCTCTTGATGAACACAGACCTTCCTATAAGTCAAATCATCGAGCGAGTTGGCTATGACAACCAAGCCAACTTTAATCGACAGTTCAAGGCATACAGAGAGCTAACCCCAACGGCCTACCGTGAGGCAATGCAACGGGGATAAAGCGCAACCAATTGATATAAATAATGATTTACTCCCAGCAAGCGTCTGATAATCTGGAGAAAGGTAGTAAATAAAATCATCAATGGATTGATGCACTCAAAGCGCACTCACAAGGTACTGCCACTGTTTAGAGTAAGCGCATTTTTAGTCTTATAAGAGTGCCATTGAAATGAATAATGTGAAGCTAGGGAGATGATGTAAGCGCTATGGAGTTTGACAATAACGTTCTTTACCTGAGTTCTTTTTTTGCGGTGACTATGGGCATAGTAGTGCTCTTTATCGGCCGAAGACTCAATCAGTCGATAGGGTTTCTTAAAGAGTTCAGTATCCCTGAGCCAGTTTCTGGCGGTATCTTGGTATCAACACTGCTTGCTCTCGTCTACGCTGTTACCTCGGTTGAGGTGACCTTTGATCTAATGGCGCGCGATGTGCTCCTGGTCTATTTCTTTACCACTATCGGTATCAACGCCAGCCTGAAAGACCTATTAAAAGGCGGTAAGCCTCTAATTATCCTTTTGGTGGTTACCATTGCCTTTATGGTTATGCAGAACATCGTGGGCATTTCAGTCGCCTCAGCGTTCGGTCTTGAGCCTGTCTTCGGTATGCTCAGCGGCAGTATTTCCCTAATTGGTGGTCACGGCACGGCTATCGCTTGGGCACCTAAGGTCGCTGATGAGTTTGGCTTAGAAAGTGCAATGGAGATAGGTATCGCCAGTGCGACCTTTGGTTTGATTCTAGCGAGCTTGATGGGCGGCCCTATTGCTAAGTTCCTTATCAAGAAACACAGCCTAGTTGCCTCTGTTGAAGAAAATCCGGAGAAGGAAAAAGCAGAGCAACCGATTGAGAAATTGACCTCGTTTGATTTCCTAGATGCAGTGCTGGCTATCCATGTGTGTATCGTATTTGGCGTACTGCTGAACGAGGCTATCAGCCAGACAGGTCTGCAATTACCACTGTTCGTTTCTTGTCTGTTTGCCGGTATCGTGATTACCAACCTTATCCCAGATTCATACCCACGTATCACAGGCACTAAGTGGCCAACGCGCACCGCAGCAGTTGATCTGATTGCCGATATTGCCTTAGGCACCTTCCTAGCTATGTCTTTGATGAGTATGCAGCTGTGGACTTTGATTGATCTTGCAGGCCCTATCTTCGCAATCTTGGCGATGCAGTTACTACTGGCTGTGGTCATAAATATCTTTGTGGTATTCCCTGCAATGGGTAAGACCTACGATGCCGCTGTAGTGTGTGCCGGTTTTGGTGGTATATCCCTAGGCTCGACACCAACGGCTATGGCAAACATGTCGGCGGTGAGTCATAAGTATGGCTACTCGGCACAGGCCTTTATTGTGGTGCCATTGGTGTGTGCGTTCTTTATTGATTTGGCGAATGCGCTGATCATTCCTTATTTCTTGAGGATGATGTAGGGGTTAAAAGTTCCAATGTCATTAAATACATCGTGCCGGAGTAATCTCCGGCTTTTTTTGTGTCGTTACTGAGGTGGTGCATCAGAAGATCCCGGATATTTTCTTCGAAAATTCCGCTGCGCCGGCATTCCGGGATGACGGATGTGTGTAATTTGTTTTGGGGTTTCCAAGCCACCGTCATACCGGAATCGCGTTGAGCGATATCCGGTATCTTCTAAGAAGCAGCTTCTAATGAATAACAAATAATTATCAAAAATATAATCATTGATAATTTCATGTAACTCCAGTTCCTCCATATACTCACCCCATCAAAACAACACACCAAACAAACATAAGGGGCTGTGAGTCGCAGAGCGTCGGCAGACCTGGCTAAGAGGAATCGAATTATGAAAATGAATCACGTAGGTATCATGGTTGGCGACATGGACAAAGCGGTTGAGTTCTACACTCAGGCACTAGGTCTACGCGTTGTAATGAACAACACTAAAGTTGTTGAAGAGCGTGAGTCTGCTATCGGTCGTATGTGTATCGCAGTATTCGGTGAAGGCTTTAAAGGCTTCAACATCGCTCACCTAGTAACTTCAGACGGTATTGGTGTTGAGCTATTCGAAATGGTTGACCGTGAAGAGCGTCATAACGTTGATTTCTCTCGCCTAGGTATCTTCCACTTCTGTGTACAGCTACCAAAAGAGCAGTTTGCATCTGCAATCAAACGTGTAGAAGAGTTTGGCGGTAAGGTACGTATGGATATCCATCGCTACCACCCAGAAGATGATTCTAAGCAAGCACAAATGGTTTACCTAGAAGACCCGTTTGGTAACCTATTTGAGTTCTACTCGCACTCTTACGAAGACACTTACGCTTCAGACTACGAGTAATAGTCAGTTAAATATGAAAAGGGATTGGCCTCGGCCAATCCCTTTTTTGTGTTTGGAAACAAATTTGTTTTTATTCTTAAGCAGGCATAGCCTCAAGGAATTCATTCACTTCTTGGCGCACAGATGCCACATGGCTACCAAAGATTATCTGAATGTTCTGCCCCTTATTGACGATCCCCATAGGATTCGCTTCTTGTATTTTTGCTTCGTCCACTAAAGATGAATCTTTTACCTCAACACGCAAGCGTGTGTAGCAGTTCTGCACATCTAAGATGTTTGCTTTGCCACCCAGACCAGCAATGATAGCGGTAGAGTTGAACTCGCCTACAGTGCTGTCGATAACGCCAACCGCATTGCGCTCTTTGTAATCCTTTTTAGTATGTAATTTCATCTCTGCATTACCACGACCTAGAGTCTTAAGGTTTAGCTTGGTGATTAGAACTCTAAATACCACGTAGTAAGTAGCGCACTGAGCAAAACCAAGCAGAACATAGTAAGGCCAGCCAGTCTTAGTCACGCCAAGTGGAATGTTGTACATGATGAAGTCAATCAGACCACCTTTACCGATTGCCAGAATGTCAAAGATAGACACCAGCATCATGAATAGACCAGTCAGGATGGCATGAACTACAAATAGAATTGGTGCAACGAATAGGAAAGAGAACTCGATTGGCTCGGTAACACCCACAAGAATCGATGATACAACCGCTGGAACCAGTATCGCTTTTACATGCGATTTCTTGTCGTCGTCAGCGCAGTGGTACATAGCTAGAGCTGCACCAGTAAGACCAAAGATCTTAACCAGAGAACGAGCGTCATAAACAACGCTGTGAGATAGGCGTTCGATAGTTGGGTCGGTCATCTCTGCTAGGAAGATGTTTTCGATACCACAGTAGGTTTGACCTGAAACTACAGTACAGCCACCCACCTCAGTAAAGTGTAATGGGATCCACAACAGGTGATGCATACCCGTTGGGATCAAGATGCGCTCCATAAAGCCGTACATGCCCACACCAATATGACCAGACTCAAGAATATGCGTACCGAAACCTTGGATAACGTGCTGTACCGGTGGCCAAACGTGAGTGAATACCACACCAAGGGTCATCACGATAGGTAGCATGATTAGTAGCACAAGACGAGATTCACCATACAGTGCGAATGCGCCTGTGATGACCTTTTGGCTGTAACGGTTATGAACAACAGCGTTCAGGATACCGATCAACATACCAACGAAGATACCAGTGTCGACAACTTGCAGCCCCAGAATGGATCCCTGACCGGTACCACCGAGATCCCCTTCTATAAGAAGACCATTGATGTCCATATAGGTATGCATGGAGTAGAGATAAACAAAGTACAGGATCAGTGCGTTAAAACCTGCAAGGTGTTTATCTTTCTTCGCCATACCCATGGATATCCCGACGGCGAAGATAATGTGTAGGTTAATAAGGACGGACAGTGCACCCCATTTCAATACCTCACCAACGCCAGCGAAGAAGGCATTGTCTAAAAAGGGTAGGGCAGAGACGATAGAGGTATTGGTGACAGCCGCGCCGATGGCGATAGCCAAACCCACCATAGGTAGGACATAGATCGGAGCTAACATGGCTCGCGATAAATCACTCATATAAGTGGTTATTGCTTCTCTGTTCATTGGTCGATGTTCCTGAATTAGCTATTGATTTATTAATGTTGTTTGCGAATAGCTTTATTGATCGCAGAGATTATAACAACTTTCTGGTGGTTATAATGTGATGGATAACCTATTATAGTACCAATTAGTCATGTTATTATTTCGAACATATAACCAATAATTAAAAGGAATCGGCAGTGTTATATGTAAAAGTGTTGGAAAGTCTTAAAGACAAGATTAACGCCGACGTTTATCGAGTAGGAGAAGCGCTTCCTACAGAGAAGCAACTCATTGAAGAGTATCAAGTAAGTCGAATCACCATCCGCAAGGCGGTGGATGAATTGGTTAAATTAAAGCTGGTAGAAAAGCGCCGTGGTTCGGGCACTTATGTGCTAGAAAAGCAGCTCTCCCATCAGCTCACTACCTTAGCGGGAACCTCGGAAATACAGCAGAGCAACAACAAGTCTGTGAAGTACAAAGTGACCAAGTTTTTTATGGATACCGAAAACGTCTCAGTCCATAATCTACTTGGGCTGAGCGAGAGCGAGCCTCTGTATTATATCCGAAGGGTTAAGTACATAGATGACCAGCCTCGTATCGTTGAAGACAGCTATATGCCAGTCTCTCTATTCCCTGAGCTGAACATCTCTACCTTAGAAAAATCCAAGTTCGCTTATGTAGAGCAAGAGAAGCAGATGGTGATAGAAGGAAGTCGCCAAGAGTTCACAGCAGTGGAGTCGGATGAGGAGATAACCAAGCTATTAGGCATGGAAAAAAGTCACCCAATAATCAACCTACGTTCTATCTCCAATTTAGTGGACGGACGTAAATTTGATTATACCGAGGCCTGGTTCCATCCGGATGCGCATAAGCTAGCGATATACCTTCCTCGTCATAATTGATTATATATTTAGTGTTTATTCATAACCTATATTAAATAACCTTTGAATGGTGTCACATAAATAGATTATTCAATTTGTCATGTCTGTGGCAATAAATACGATAAGACCTATTCGAGAAAGGTTATGTTTGATAATACCTTTTAGCTTGTAAGTTTAAGTATAAATGGAGTTGGTTATGACTAAACAACCACAAATCATCGCAATTGCTGGTGGCGGTTCTACATACACAGCAGGTATCGTTAAAGCGCTTCTTATGAAAGGTGACGAGTTCCCAATCGCTGAGATCCGCATGTACGACATCGACGCTGAACGTCAAGATAACGTAGCGGTATTGGTAGACTATGTGGTTAAAACACATGCTCCAAATGTAAAGCTAACGGTAACTACTGAACCTGAGGTGGCGTTCTCTCATGCTGACTTTGTATTTGCTCAAATTCGTGTTGGCCAATACAAGATGCGTGAGTTTGATGAGAAGATCCCACTTCGTCATGGCTGTGTAGGTCAAGAGACCTGTGGTGCTGGTGGTCTGGCTTACGGTATGCGTACTATCTTCCCTATGATTGAGCTGATTGATTATATGGAGCGTTTCTCAAAAGAAACTTGCTGGATGCTTAACTACTCTAACCCAGCAGCGATTGTGGCAGACGCGGTAAACCGTTTGCGCCCGGATGCACGTGTGCTGAACATCTGTGATATGCCAGTGGCAATCGAGCGTAACCTATCCAATATTCTTGAGGTGAATCGATACGACCTAGACGTGGAGTACTTCGGTCTGAACCATTATGGCTGGTTTACCTCTATTAAGGTAAACGGCGAAGAGAAGATCCCGTTCCTGCGCAAGCACATCGCTAAGTTTGGTATGTTGACCGAGCAAGAAGTGGAAAATGCATGTCACTCAGAGCCGTCTTGGATTAAGACCTTTAAGAACACTAAGCCGCTAGTTCAGATGTTCCCTGAGTACATTCCAAACACCTATCTACAGTACTACCTAATGGCTGACGATATCGTGGCTCAGTCTAACCCAGAGCACACTCGTGCTAATGAGGTAATGGAAGGTCGTGAGAAGAAGATGTTCGAAGCAATCGAGCAGATCAAGGCTTCAGATGGTGATGTAGAAGGCAAATTCCACGTAGGTGTGCACGGTGAGTTTATTGCGGATGTTGCAATGTCTATGGCTTATGACCTACGTCAAAAGTGGCTAGTGATCATTCCAAACAACGGCATTATCAAAGGTTTGCCAGACGATGCATGGTAGAGGTTCCTGCGCTTCTAGGCAGAGACAAGGTTTATCCAATCCAGGTGGGCGAAGTGCCACACTTCTATCAAGGTATGCTTCAGCAGCAATTGATGTCAGAGAAATGCCTAGTGGATGCGGCTATCGAAGGTTCATATGACAAGGCACTGCAAGCCTTTACCCTAAGTAAGACAATTCCTTCAGCTAAGGTTGCGAAATCTATCCTCGATGAGATGATTGAAGCGAACAAGGATTACTGGCCAGAGCTGAAGTAATCGAGTTAAGACTATGAAATACAAACAAATTAAAGATCTAAACGCATCAGCAGTCGGCTTCGGCTGCTGGGCAATCGGCGGGACTTGGAATAACGTTTCAGATGAAGAGTCTATCAAGTCCATCAAAGCGGCTATCGATACCGGTATCAACTTCTTCGATGTTGCTCCTGTGTACGGCAAGGGCCATGCAGAAACGGTCCTGGGTCAGGCATTGAAGAACGAGTCTCGTGACAAGATCATCATAGCAACCAAGTGTGGTCTGCCATGGTCTCAAGATGAGCGCAAAAAACTCGTAAGGATCTTACTAAGGCGAGCATCTTTAAAGAGATCGACGACTCACTGATGCGTCTACAAACCGATTATGTGGATTTGTATCAGGTGCATTGGCCAGATCCAAACACGCCTATCTCTGAGACTGCTGAGGCGCTAGCTGAGCTGAAGAAACAAGGCAAGATCCGTCATGTGGGTGTGTCTAACTACTCACTGGATATGACTCGTCAGATGATGGAAGGGGTAGAGGTCGCTACCTTCCAAGGCCTGTACAACCTGCTTGAGCAGAACCCTGAGCACTACCACAACATTCCATTGCAGTATCGCGCTCGTGAAGAGGCTCTACCTTTCTGTAAAGCCAATGATATGAAGTACTTGCCGTATTCGCCATTGATGCAGGGTCTGCTAACTGGCACCTTAAAGCGTTCAGGAAACTGGGATGAGAAGGATGATCGCCGTAATAACCCTAAACTTAACGGCGACGCCTTCGAACCCTATTTCAACTGTGTGGAAGAGTTAAAGCTTCTAGCCAAAGAAGCGAACATTCCACTAGCGCATCTAGCTATCCATTGGTTAGTGGCGCAAGACGAAGTGGGTCCAGTTATCGCAGGTGCCCATACCGTTGAGCAGGTTAAAGATAACGCTGCCTTTGTCCAATCCTCTTCAAGCGCGGAACTGCTTGCGCGAGCTGAAGAGATAGTGAACAAGTGGAACCTAGTTTAATCTAGTTTGGCCTCCACATTGCCCTAGCTTTTGCTAGGGCTTTTTTGTTGTAGCTATCTAGTTCTGAAATGTGTTGACCCAGAATCCAGTACTTGGAGGCGATGAATATGTGCTGGTACGCGAACAGATCCCGGATATTTTCTTCGAAAATTCCGGGATGACAGGTCGTATTTACACTTTGTCGTGTGCCTCATACCCCTCGTCATGCCGGAAAGTCTGAAAGACTTATCCGGTATCTTTTGCCGAACACACCTGAAAATAAATAACAAAATATTATCAAAAATATAATAATCAATAATTTCATGTAATTCAGATTCCTCCATATACTCACCCCATCAAAACAAAACACCAAACAAACATAAGGGGCTGTGAGTCGCAAAGCGTTGGCAGACCTGGCTAAGAGGAAACGAATTATGAAAATGAATCACGTAGGTATCATGGTTGGCGACATGGACAAAGCGGTTGAGTTCTACACTCAAGCACTAGGTCTACGCGTTGTAATGAACAACACTAAAGTTGTTGAAGAGCGCGAGTCTGCTATCGGTCGTATGTGTATCGCAGTATTCGGCGAAGGCTTCAAAGGCTTTAACATCGCTCACCTAGTAACTTCTGACGGTATCGGTGTTGAGCTATTCGAAATGGTTGACCGTGAAGAGCGTCATAACGTTGATTTCTCTCGCCTAGGTATCTTCCACTTCTGTGTACAGCTACCAAAAGAGCAGTTTGCATCTGCAATCAAACGTGTAGAAGAGTTCGGCGGTAAGGTACGTATGGATATCCATCGTTATCACCCAGAAGATGACTCTAAGCAAGCGCAAATGGTTTACCTAGAGGACCCGTTTGGTAACCTATTCGAGTTCTACTCGCACTCTTACGAAGACACTTACGCTTCAGACTACGAGTAATAGTCAGCTAAATATAAAAAGGGATTGGCCTCAGCCAATCCCTTTTTTGTGCCCGTTAGAAAAACATTTTAGATTCAATAAAGCAAAGAATAGAAACTGAATAAAAAACTATTTTCTAGAGAGGTCAATCACAAATAAACGCCTTATAACTTACTATTAATATAAGTTTACAAAAGTAAACTTAGAGAAAGTTAACGAAATTAAACTATTCCCTCTCCCCATTTGTGATTCTTATCTATTTATTCTTTTGATCCAGATCATTTCTTATCTCGTGTTTGTTTTATCCATTTAAAATCAACGTCTTACCATGTTTTGCATAATTTGGGTACAGTATAAAAAGTGAGTAGTATTTTGTTGTCGAGTTAAGAAAAATAAACCCAAATATGAACGTGAATCAGGTTAAGTTTACAAAAGAAGACGCTCAACATCTTGAACATTATTTTCGAGTTGTTGACTCACTTGCGGATCTAATTGGTCCACATTGTGAAATATTGATTCACTCATTTGAGAGTCTAGAAAACTCGGTCGTTAAGATTGTAAATGGTCACCATACCGGACGAGAGATAGGTTCTCCTATTACTGACCTTGGTCTAAGGATGTGGCGCGAGTTTGAACGTACCGGCAATGTTTCGCCCAAGTGCTACTTCACTCAAGGGGAAGACGGTGCGTTGATGAAGTCCACCACTTGTATCCTCGCGGGCCCAGGGGCGAAAGCGATTGGCATGCTGTGTATAAACCTCAATTTGAACACGCCATTTCCAGACATTATCAAAACCATGATGCCAGATATGTCAGTGAATCGTGTTTTGGAGAATGAACACTTTAGTAAGAGTGCAGCAGAAGTAATTCATCAATCTTTGCAAAGTGCTATTAGCCAAGTGAATTCGGATCCAACGGTATCTCCTAAAGGTCGTAATAAAGCCATCACCAAGCTTCTTTTTGATAACGGGGTGTTTGAGTTGAAAGAGGCGACCACTGTGGTTGCAGATAACTTAGGGGTGACTCGTCAAGCAATCTACAAATTCGTCAGAGAATTCAAATCTGAATTAATAACAATATAAGACCTAATACTAAGGAAATAATGTGAAAAACCTAATAGCTACGCCTAAAGCACCGGCAGCAATCGGCCTTATGCCAGGGGACCACCTTTGCTGATTTGGTGATTACCTCTGGGCAACTGCCTCTCGACCCTGAAACAAATGCATTTGTTGAAGGAGGGATTAAAGAGCAAGCAAGACAATCTCTTTTAAACCTGAAACAAGTTTTAGAAGCTGGTGGCGCCCGTTTAGATTCTGTTTTAAAGACCACCTGTTTTCTTGCAGATATGGAAGACTTTGCGGCTTTCAATGAAGTTTATACCGAGGTTTTCGGTACTGAATTTCCACCTGCTCGTTCATGTGTTGAGGTATCCCGACTACCAAAAGACGCGCTTGTAGAAGTTGAAGCCCTTGCCGTGCGTGTATAACGCTTAGGAGAATCCTATGAGTTTTCAGTTTATTGTTTTAAGTATACTTTTCTTAGGCTTTTACGCTGTACTGGCAAACTTCAAGAAGCAGAAGAAATCATTTAACTACCGTGTATTGAGTGCTTTGGTATGCGGTTTGCTGTTTGGTGGTGCTATCCAGATGTCTCTGGGTGTGGACCACAGTGCAGTGGGTAGTTTTGCTGAGTTCATTTCCGTGTTCGGCAAAGGCTATATCAAGCTTCTACAGATGATTGTAATCCCACTAGTATTCGTGGCGATGGTCTCTTCTGTGATGAACGTGGATGGCAATGGCGCTCTGTCTAAGATCGCACCAAAGATCATTGGCCTTTTGATCTTCACTGTTGCTATCTCTGCAGTAATCGGTGTAGCGAGCATCTATATCTTCGGAATTGATGCGAATGCGATGGTAAGTACTATCGGTTCTAACAGTGCAATCGAAGCTCGCGGTGATCGCTTGATTTCGACACAAGAAACCATGTCGAATAATGGCTTGGCAGCACTAGCACTATCTATCATCCCGTCTAACGTGTTTGACATGCTTACTGGCTCTCAACGTACCTCAACATTGTCTACCGTTCTCTTTGGTATGTTCCTTGGCTATAGCATTCTACAAGTTAAGAAGCGCCGCCCGGAAAAAGTACAAAACTTCGTTGATTTCATCAACTCAGCTAAAGAAGTTGTACTGTCGATGGTACGTGAAATCTTGAAGCTAACTCCTTACGGCGTATTTGCTCTCATGACCTCTTTCATGATGACCAACGATTTGTTTGCATTGGCTGAAATGGGTCGCTTCCTAGTTGCAAGCTACGTAGCTATCTTCGCGATGTATCTAGTACACATTGCAATGGTATCTCTAACAGGCTTGTCACCAATGAAGTTTGTGAAGAAGTCTTGGCCTGTACTTGTGTTCGGCTTTGGTTCTCGCTCAAGCATGGCAGCTATTCCACTGAACGTTGAAACTCAAAACCGTAGCCTAGGTGTTGATGAAGAAACGGCAAACATGTCTGCGACTTTCGGTACGAGTATCGGTCAGAACGGTTGTGCGGGCATCTATCCAGCGATGCTAGCTATCATGGCGGCACAAGTTATGGGTATTCCAGTTGACCTAGGTTCATTCTTCAGTTGATAGCAGTAATTGCGATTGCATCTTTCGGTATCGCTGGTGTTGGTGGCGGTGCAACATTTGCAGCAGTAGCGGTACTTACCATCATGGGGTTGGATATTACTGTCGTGGCTATCCTAGTGTCTATCGAAGCATTGATTGATATGGCTCGTACAGCGCTTAACATTTCTGGCTCCATGCTATCGGGTGTTATGACCGCGAAGAGTAACGGCACATTAGATAAAGAGCGTTACGACTCTGAACATATCCCAGAGTCTCGCGACCCAGAACAAGCGGTTGCTTAACCAGTAAGAAGTAATTTTTAAGAGGCTTCGGCCCTCTTTGTTAGTTAAGGTTTTAGAAATGAGAATTGTGGTAGTTGGCGGCAACGCGGCTGGAATGAGTTTCGCAGCAAAATATAAGCGTAACCAGCCGAGTGATGACGTGGTAGTTATTGAAAAGCGAGAGTACATCTCTTTTGGTGGCTGTGGCCTGCCTTACTTTGTTGGCGGTATGTTTGATGATACTGAGCGCATGATTTCACGTACTCCAGAGCAGGCAATCAAGTCCGGGCTGGATCTGCGCGTGAACAGCGAAGTTGTAGCAATCAATAACGCAGATAAAACCGTTGAGGTAATGAAAAACGGCGAGCGAGAAAGTGTGCAATATGACAAGCTCATTATCAGCACAGGTGCTCGCCCAATCGTGCCTAACTTTGGTGAGTGCAACCCTGAAGGTGTGTTCACTCTGACCTCTCAAGAAGATGGGATAGCGCTCAAGGAAGCCTTTGCCCAGCCAAGCAACAAGCGTATCTGCGTGATTGGCGCAGGTTTTATCGGTCTTGAGGTTTTTGATGCGGCAGAGCACCTAGGCAAACAAGTGACAATTGTGGAGCGTGCCCCTCGTGTGATGAGTCGCCAATTTGGCGAAGATATGATTTCTGTTGTTGAAAGTGCGATTACGGAATCTGGCGCAGAGCTTAAAACCAATTGCAGTGTTGAACAGATCAGAGATGCTGAGAATGGCGGCTATGAGATAGTGACAGACCAAGGCTCATTGGAAGCTGACCTTGTTGTGTTGTCTCTTGGCTTTAAGCCGAATACTGAGATGTTTGACCTAGAGAAGCATGCAACGGGTGCAATTAAGGTCAATGAGTTCGGCCAGACAAATGACCCCCACATTTATGCTGTAGGAGATTGTGCAGTAGCACATCATCTTTCTCTAGGAGAATCCGTTTATCTGCCATTAGCGACTACCGCTAACAAGCAAGCACGTATGATGGCTGACCATCTAGCTGGTAAAGATGTATTTTTAGAGGGCTTCTTAGGCTCTTCGTGCTTAAAAGTATTGGACTACGAATTGGCTTGCACTGGAGTCACTGAATCTATGGCGATTGAGCACGGGATTGAGTACAAGACTTCAGTTATCTCTGATAAAAACCAAACTGATTACTACCCTGGTCAGGAAGACATCAAGATAAAGCTGATCTATCACCCTCAAACTAAAGTGATTCTTGGTGGAGAGATAGTCGGTAAGAAGGGGGCTGTCAGTCGTGTTAACGCATTGGCTGTTGCTATTACCGCTAGGATGACCACTCAGCAATTGGGTTATCTAGATTTCTGTTATGCGCCACCATTCGCTCGCACCTGGGACGCGCTAAATGTTGCAGGGAATGTAGCTAAGTAGGGCTTCTGTTCGCTTATGCGATAAAAGGGATTAGCTGAGGCCAATCCCTTTTTTGTGCTCGTTATTTAGATGACCAAAGCACTGTTTTTCCATTGGCTAGTTTAGCCAGCACTGAGTGCGCAGGAATAGTGTTGTCGCCTAAAGTAAATGTTTCTGCGGTAAAGTTGGCCGTGATAGTGCTGCCGTCGCTGAAACTGGTTTGCTGCACCTCACCGATTTTATCTAGCCATTTAAAACCAACTAGCTGTTTGTTCCAGAGCTGTTGGTGTATTGGTAGGTACCCATCTTGGTAATGCACTAGTGCCGCAATGCGTTTGCTCTTTGGTGAGCTTGCTTCATCAGTGGTGAGATGCACCATCGCTGGGATGTTGTAGAGCATTCCAATTAGGTCTCGCTCCACCTGCACATTACTAAACTTGAGGCTATCGCTGTGCCAGTGATGACTGTTGATCACCTCATCGTGAAAAACAGCCTGGTAGAGTGGAACGCGATACTGGGGATCAAACAGCAGATCTTTATAGGGTTGTTTTACCTTTGCCGGTTTAAAGAAGAAATCCGGCTTTTCATCGGGATACCAGCGTCCTAGGTAATAAGGTGAGTTTGGATTGGACTTCATATCCTTATCTGTCCAACCAAAGCCAACAGTCTCCAACCCATGAGCAAACGAAATACCTGCGGTAGTTAAACTGTTACCATCTTCCGAGCCTACAATCAGGTGGTTGTCTTCGGCTATCCAACTTAGTCTTTGGTTATAGGCGTTGAGAACACTCTGCTCATTACTATCGTCGCGATAGTCTTCGCGGGCCATACCCGTTGAATCCACGTCGATGAATAGGCTATTGAAATGGCCATATTGAACAATATCTTGGATTCGTTTTTGAACGTAGCCGAGATGGCAGTTTGGATTGAGATAGAAGCCATTTCCTCGAAAGCCTTTCTTCTTAGTTCCGTCTGCTTGTTCTATATAGCAGTTATCGCGCATGGCTTTTGGTAGTTGCGCGGTCAGCCAGGTATCGTTTTTTCCTCGTTCAATGGCGGTGTTGTATGAGTCATAGGTAGCGACCAGATACCCCGCATTTTTGCCATATCGACGGCTTCTGGTTGGTAGAACGCCGGCATCCAGTTATCAAAACCAAGCCACAGTTTTATTAGTCCTGCTTGCTGGAGGGTGTGAATCATCTGGGTTGAGATGGCTTGTCCCCACTGATTTGAAGGGCGCAGATACTTGCCTGCATGGGTTTCGAGCCATTGTTTTTGTTTCTGAGCAGAGTCGTATTGAGTCTTGATGGTGTTATCGGCAAGGCTTGGTGTTTGAGTAGGATACTTTTGCTTGAGAGAGCGATTAATCTCAGAAACCAATAACCTCTTGTGATACTGAGCTAGCCAATCCTTACCTTCTTTCAGAGGTTTGAGTTCCTTAGTCGCTTCGGCTGAAAGCTTGAGCCCAGACTCCTTGGTGTACCAAGTATTGAGTCCCCACCAATCAGCGACATCCATGGTACTTATCACGCCAGTTCCAAACAGATAAACCTGACTCGCGCCTACCATCTTAGCCACTTCTGGGTTGAGCCTTTGTTTTTGCTCTAGGCTTTGTGACTGTCCATGTTCGACTCGCCACTGGCGATAGGACCTAGCCCCACTGAGAGGATCTTTACCCAAGGTGATTTTGACCTTAAAGATTTGGTTTTGATTGAGAGACGTAATTGGTGGTCTGCCCTCATATCTATTTTTTGTGAGGCAAAGTCAAAGCCGAGTTCATTGTTGGTGGGCGTAACCAATTGATAGTTAACAAATCTACCTCCTTGTTGTGCGCTCCAAAATGGCATCTTTAGGTCTTGAGTAGTATTCGAGCCTGAATACTCTTGCGCTAAGAATTGCCCCCATTGTTGGCTGTTAGTGGGTACTCGCATTCCCTCACTAAATGGCAGAAGTAGGGTTTGAGTTTTGTTCTCTGCAAGGTCGAACCAACTTAAGGTAACTGGTTGATTTCGCGTTATCTTTGCGTGACTAGATGCATCGAAAGAGAGCAGCAGTTCGTCTTGATCTAAGCGTGCGACCGCTGATATCTGACTTGGAGATAATATCCAACTTGCGGTTTTGTTGTTGGCTCTCAAGTTAGTGACTTTCTGTGGCTCGCCATTTACCCGCAGATTACCGCTATTGATCGCTAGTTTGTTCCATTCCACCTTTAGGCTTGCGGGAGAAATTCGAAGCGTATTTCCCTTGGAGGCAAGTGTGATGACGCTGGCATTGGCACATGAAGAGACTAAAGCTAAGACTAACAATGATTTAGATGGAGACAGGTGCATTGATTTGAGACATTTCATTAGGATTAGTCGCACCATACTGGAATTATCTACCTGCCTAAATGAGTTCAATGTTAGGTTTTTATTTTGAAACTAACATCAGGGTTTCTACCAATGCTACCCCTGTTGCCATTAGTGCAAGTATCTTCCAGAACAAAACAGGGTTGCGCTTAATCAAGGGGCTTTCATCCTTTTCCTTTTGCAATACAGGATTGGGGATATAGAGATCGGCGATGAAGTCTCCCAATACTTGATAGCGCCTGTTGGCCAGATGATGAGTGGCTTTTTTAAATACCAGATCAACAAGTTGGGATGTCATCTCGGTAATCGGATAGAGAGCGACAAACCCACTTTGTGTGTCTAGCAGCGTTGAGATTCTGGTTGGTGGTGGGTTTGTATGGGAGCTCTCCGGTTAGCATTTCATAACCAATCACGGCCACAGAGAAAAGGTCTGATACTAGGTTAGCTTTGCCCGTGTTTAGGTATTCCGGCGCTATGTAGTTGACCGCTCCTAGTGGAACCGTATCTTGGGATTCAGGGCTTATTTCCTCGAGCCCTTTCACCTTAACCGCACCAAAGTCGATGATTTTCACCTCGCCGCTTGGGGTAATCATGATGTTTTCAGGCTTTAGGTCACGGTGAACCATGTCGGCACGCTGGAAAACTCGCAGTGCTTTTATTATCTCATCTAAGATAGAGCGGGCTTGTTGCAGGCTAGGTTTAGGGTTGTCGTACATCCATTGGCGAAGGGTAATGCCTCAATGTGCTCGCAGATCTGGTAGACAAACTTGCTCTCTACAGGTGTCGGGTAGACCTTCATAACCCGTTTGTTTTTGAGCTGGGTGCCCACCCATTGCTCATTGGCAAATCCTTTGAGGTAATCCAACTCATCTCGATATTGTTCAGAAGGCGTTTTTAAGACGCGGACCTCACCACTGGTTTCGTCAAGCACTTGATAAACGTGGCTTCTAGCACCTGCATGTAGGATCTTCAGAACCTTAAAATGGTCCAACTTATGCCCTTCATCCAGTGCCGGAGGAATAGAGCGGGACAAAACCGAGAGCTGATGCTCAGGAAGCGATTGTGCTGGCAAGTCTAAGATATCTAAAACCAGTGCACTGAGGTTATCTTCACTGCCTTTTTTAAGGGCACTTTGGCAAAGCTGATCACTGAGTTGTTGCGAAGTTAGGTCTGCGGAGGAAAGCTGAGATGAGACATCCAGAGTGTCGTGAACACCGTCTGTGGTGAGGATAAATTTATCGCTTTTTGAAGGCTCAGCTGCTGATAATCCACATCCAGATTTGAATCCATGCCAAGGGCTCGGGTGAGATAGGCTTGCTTGGCAAGGTTGACCCTTTGATGGTCCTTGGTGAGTAGTTCTAGCTCACCATCTCGCAGTAGGTAAATTCGGGTATCGCCGACATGGAAGATATGGGCGGTGTTGGACTTAATGATCACACAGCTAAAGGTGGTGACCAGGCTGTTATGGGTAAGTGCTTGCTTACTCCCTTCTTCATAGAGCCAAGTGTTGATTGTGGTTAGTATCTTGCTGGCGGAGTGTTTGATACTCCAACTGCTTGGGGTAGCGAAGTAGTCATTTATAAACTGCACCACAGCGGTGTGACTTGCTCTCTGGCTTTGGTCACTGCAACTGACGCCATCGGCAATACAGGCCACTATGCCTTTATGGGTAAGTTCTTGGTTGTTGTCCGGAACCTTAACCAAAATAGCGTCTTGGTTCTGCGCTCGCTTACCAGTGAGAGAAGAACCGCCGTGTTCTATTTTGAGAGTTGCGATTGGCATATTCACAGTAATACCTATAAACGAATGGAAGCCGAGCTAGCTCGGCTTCCAATACCTCTAGTTAGATACGTCAATCAAGGTAACGCTACCATCTTCATTAACCTCGGCAATCTTACCGTTTGGCTCTTCCATGAATAGCAAGGTAGCAAAGCCAAGTACGGCGGTTGCTGCAATCACATAGAAGAAGGTTTGATAGTCAACGAAAGAGAGGATAGTTAGGTAAGTTACCGCACCCACGTTACCGTAAGCACCTGTCATACCAGCAATCTGACCTGTCATGCGACGCTTGATAAGAGGTACTGTAGCAAATACTGCGCCCTCACCAGCCTGCACGAAGAAAGAACATACCATAGCGGCTACAACAGCTAGC
The DNA here is from genome assembly GCA_000830475.1 of Vibrio ishigakensis. Lineage (GTDB taxonomy): Bacteria > Pseudomonadota > Gammaproteobacteria > Enterobacterales > Vibrionaceae > Vibrio > Vibrio ishigakensis_A. The sequence goes on from BBSC01000003.1 coordinate 307,078, forward strand.
CAGATTGGCCATTGGCTGTCTACCTGACCCATTAGGAAGTAACCCACAGCAAGGCCAGCAGTTAGAATTAGCAGGGTAGCTTACGGCCAAACTTATCCGAGATCCAACCGCCACCTGGACGAGACATCAGGTTCATGAAGGCGTAGGCAGAAGCCACCATACCAGCTAGAACCGGCGTCAGCTCAAAGGTCTCAGAGAAGAACAGAGGCAACATCGAAACAACAGCAAGCTCAGAACCGAAAGTGGCGAAGTAAAGGACGTTAAGAACTGCAACTTGCTTGAATTTATACTGATGGATCTCCTCAACAGGCTCTTTGAAAATGTTCTTGTTTACCTTCCATACTTGGCTCGCTTCAAGAAGATATAGAGCCACTAGGCCGCCATAGATAGAGTTAACTACTAAGTCAGACAGCATACCGATACCGCTTGATGACAGTTTCCATGCCAGTAGACCCAATACCGCATACATAGGATCTTCATCAGTAGCAGGAAGTAAAAATCACCCTTTGAGGTTACTTCCATCGCAGAAAGGTGCTTAGGTCTGAAATAGGTTGAGCCCTTTGGTGTGTCGGATACGTTCTTGTAGAAGACGAACGAGAACAGCAAGCTAATAAGACCGGTAGAAGCGATAGCGTAACGCCAGCCCTCGTCACCACCAAATAGCAGAGCCACAGTAGGTAGAGTAAAGGCCGCTGCTGCCGAGCCAAAGTTACCCCAGCCACCATAGATGCCTTCAGCGGTGCCTAGCTCGTTGTGCGGGAACCACTCGGATACCAGACGGATACCTACTACGAAGCCCGCGCCGATGAAACCTAGCATGAAGCGCGCAATGGCGGCCTGCATGAAGGAGTCGGCAAAGGCAAACATAAAGCAGGGAATGGAGCAGACAGCGAGCAGAGCCGAGTAGACCAATCTAGGCCCGAATCTGTCGGTAAGCATGCCTATGATGACGCGCGCAGGTATGGTGAGCGCCACGTTCAGGATCAAAAGGGTTTTTACTTCTTGAGTGGAGAGGCCTAGGGTCTCTTTTACCATCTGTAGTAGCGGTGCAAAGTTAAACCAAACCACAAAGGTAATAAAAAAAGCAATCCAGCTTAGGTGCAAGATCTTCATCTTGCCGGTAAATGACATTAGTGAGAACTTCGTATTTTCCATGGTGTTTATCCTTTTACTTTAGTTCCTAATTTTTAAATCGACACCTGTATCTCGCCCTCATGGGCGCGCACAGGGTATGTCTTAATTTGTTGTTCGGGCTCCTCTAAACAGGCTCCGGTTTGCAGATGAAAATGCTGCTTATAAAGAGGGGAGCCACATAGGGTTCACCCTCGATAGAGCCGATAATTCCTCGGGAGAGCACGTTGGCTTTGCCGATTGGGTCAAAATTGGCCACGGCGTATAGGCTCTCTGTGCGGGCACAGTTGAAGATGGCAACTTGCTGGTCTTCGATTAGGGCGCACACGCCTATGTTTGGAGTTAGGTCGGTTACCCGACAAACGGTCTGCCAGTTGGTCATGGGCTTCTCCTTAGCTATTCGTCATTTGACGTAAGTTCCAATACTGGGATTCTTTCTTCAGCGCTTGGCTCGAATGATTTAGGGATCTTCTGTTCACGCATCGAGATAAACTTGAGCTTCTCGTCCCTTTGGTCACTGTTGATGAAGTGACTGAATCGCTTGAGCTTTTCTGGAGACTCTATGGTGGTCTTCCATTCGCACTGGTACTTGGCGATGTTGCTCGCCATCTCGTTCTCAAGCTCTTCACACACACCTAGCTTGTCTTCAATCACCACCTGCTTGAGGTAGTCCAATCCGCCCTCTAGGTTTTCCATCCAAACCGAGGTTCGCTGCAAGCGGTCGGCAGTGCGGATGTAGAACATTAGGATGCGGTCGATGTATTTGATCAGTGTGATGTCGTCTAGGTCGGTGGCGAACAGGTCTGCATGGCGTGGGCGCATACCACCGTTACCACACACATAAAGGTTCCAACCGTTTTCAGTGGCGATAACGCCAATATCTTTTGACTGGGCTTCCGCACATTCTCGGGTACAGCCAGATACGGCAAACTTAAGTTTGTGTGGAGCGCGAAGACCTTTGTAGCGGTTCTCGATATCGATAGCGAAGCTGACACTGTCACCCACACCATAGCGACACCAGGTGCTACCTACACAAGACTTCACGGTACGCACTGATTTGCCATAGGCGTGTCCGGTTTCAAAGCCTGCATCCACCAGTTTTTTCCAGATGATTGGCAGGTCATTAAGTTGGGCGCCGAATAGGTCGATACGTTGACCACCGGTGATCTTGGTGTAGAGGTCGTATTCTTTGGCTATCTCGCCCAACACAATCAACTTTTCCGGTGTGATTTCGCCGCCAGCCACACGCGGTACGACCGAGTAGGTGCCGTCTTTTTGCATGTTGCCAAGGTAGATATCGTTGGTGTCCTGAAGCTCCATATGCTCGTCTTGCAAGATGTAGTCATTCCAGAACGAGGCGAGTATAGAGCCTACCGCTGGCTTACATACAGTGCAGCCAAGACCGCTGCCGTATTTCTCTAATAGCTCGTCGAAGGTCTTGATCTGGTTGATTCGAACAATGTCGCTTAGCTCTTGGCGCGAATAAGCAAAGTGCTCACAGAGGTCGTTGTTTACCTCAACGCCAAGGCTAAGGAGCTCGCTATCTAGCACTTGCTTGGCAAGGGCTGAGCAGCCTCCACAACCAGTTGAGGCGTTGGTGGTCTCTTTAAGCTCAGCCATTGTGGTGCAGCCGGAAGCGATTGCTTGTTTGATATCGCCTTTAGAGACATCAAAGCATGAGCAGATCACGGCACTATCTGGCAGGGCGTCCACACCCATGGCTGAAGACTCGTCGTCCGCTACATTAGGCAGAATTAACACCGATGGGTTCTCTGGAAGTGGCATATCGTTCTGCTTGAGTTGAAGCAGCGTGCCATAGGCGTCGGCATCACCCACCAACACGGCGCCGACTATCTTTTTGCCATCTTCGGAAACGATAAGGCGTTTGTAGACCTGCTCAATTTCATCGCTGTAGGTGTAGGATTGCGCGCCCTCAGTTCGGCCATGTACCTCTCCAATACTGCTACATCTACGCCAAGAAGTTTCAGCTTGGTGCTCATATCTGGCGGGTGAACTGCATAGGGTTTTCATCTTGCAGAAGATGACTCGCAGCCACTTTTGCCATCTGATAGCCTGGTGCTACAAGGCCAAAGATTTGTCCTTCCCATAGGGCACATTCACCAATAGCGTACACATCCTCTAGGCTGGTTTGGCAGTGGTCATTGACTGCGATACCGCCGCGCTCTCCAAGCTTGATATCTGTCTCGCGCGCCAGTTCATCTTGAGGTCTGATACCAGCAGAAAAGACAATCATATCGGTCTCTAGATGGGTACCGTCGGCAAAGTTCATGCGATAGCGAGCGGTCTCCCCTGCTACGATCTCAGTGGTTGCTTTTTCGGTATGTACGGACACGCCCATCGCCTCAATCTTGCGTCTTAGCAGGGCGCCGCCGCCCTCTTCAAGCTGCACGGCCATCAATCGAGGAGCAAATTCCACTACGTGCGTCTCAAGGCCGAGGTTCTTAATTGCGTTTGCCGCTTCCAAACCCAGTAGGCCGCCACCGACAACCACGCCACTCTTGCTCTGTTTGCTGGAAGCTTGGATGGCATCTAGGTCTTCTAGGGTTCGATAAACAAAGCAGTGTTCTTGGTCGTTACCTGGGATAGGTGGCACGAAAGGGTAGGAACCTGTAGCCAGCACTAGCTTGTCGTACGCTTCCACTCGGCCACTCTCGGTAACTACCGTTTTGGCAGTGGTATCTAGGCTTGTAACCTTGTCGCTCAGAATATAATTAACGCCATTCTCTTCGTAATAAGGTGCGCTGGTGAGTGACAAGTCATCAGCGGTTTTGCCCGTGAAGTAGGAGGTCAATTGCACCCTGTCATAGGCTAGGCGAGGCTCTTCAGAGAAGGTGATGATCTCAAGATCATCTCGCTTACTGGCAATGAGGGTATCGATAAATTTGTGGCCAACCATTCCGTTTCCGACCACTAGGATTCGTTGTTTGCTCATGTCTCTATTCCTTGATTTATGCCGTTAACTTAAATGTGCTGTCTGCGGTATGTCGCTCTGAAAGTTGCTCCAGCCACTGCATTTGGTTAGCAATGGTGACAACCTCACCCACCACGATAAGAGCGGGTGATTTGATCTGGTTGTGCTGTTTAAGCTCGGTGAGTTCGTGAAGTTGTCCTGTGAAGATTCGTTGCTCTGGAGTGCAGCCATTTTCGATGATGGCGACTGGCGTTGCGGTATCCATACCTGCCTGACTAAGTTCGCTGGTGATGAGTTCTGTCTTGGTTAAGCCCATATAGATCACCAGCGTCTGGTTGAGTTCTGCCAGTGCTTTCCAATTGATTGAGAGCGCTTTGTCGCTGTGGGCGGTAATGAAGGTACAGCCTGAGCCACACCACGATGGGTAAGGGGAAGGTTGGCGTAACTGGTACAGCCTGAAGCAGCGGTGATACCTGGAATCACATCCACAGAAATGTTCTTCTGAGCCATCAGCAACATCTCTTCACCACCACGCCCAAATACAAATGAGTCGCCGCCTTTTACGCGGCACACATTGGTGCCAGAGAGTGCTAAATCTAGAAGAAGTTGGTTGATTTCATCTTGGGTAGAGCTGTGCGCGCCTTTGGATTTACCAACGAAGAGGCAGCGTGCTTTTTCAGGGAAAAGCGCTCTGATTTCTTGGCTAACTAGGTTATCGAAAACGATGCACTCTGCCTGTTCAATCGCTCTTAGTGCTTTGACTGTCAGCAGGTCTGGATCACCAGGTCCTGCACCTACCAGTGTTACCCTTCCTGGGCTCTTTTTTGAGAATCTTATCTTCATACCTGAATCCCGTACTTTTGAACTTGTACATGGATTCACCCCAGCAATATGAGTGCCACTTTTTTAAATTTCTAAGAATTTAATTTTAAAACCTTATTAAAAACAATGGTTTAAATGTGAGGTTTAAGATGTATTGTTTTAGCTTGGCACAGTTTTAAAACTGATTTTTGCTTAAAAATGAACCTTGGTGGTGCAATTGGGCTCACATTAGTGCAAATGGGGTTATTTAGGTGGTTGTTTGGGCATAAATTCACATACCCCTTTAGGGTTAGTCTTGTTTTTAAGTGTTTGTTTTTTATTGATTTAAAAATGTTTATTTATTGCTGGTGGTATTTGGTGCGAACTTTGCAATATATCGCTTATAAGTTAGAAATGGAGCGATACTATGGTGCAGGACAACCAAGGTTGGATCAAGACAACATGTGCATATTGTGGAGTAGGTTGTGGAGTGGAGGCCAGACCCAAATCAAGTGGGGAACTCGAGGTTCGAGGAGACAAAGATCACCCTTCAAACTTCGGTAAGCTTTGCACCAAAGGTATAGCGCTGGGCGATACGGTAATCCATGACGGTCGCCTATTGGCGCCCACTAAGAAGCAACAAGGCAAAGCTGAAACTGTCAGTTGGGACGAAGCACTTAACTTAACCGCAAACAAGTTCTCGGAAGCGATCGAAAAATATGGACCTGACTCTGTGGCGTTTTATGTCTCAGGACAACTGCTGACGGAAGACTATTATGTGGCGAACAAACTTATCAAAGGTTTTATGGGAACCAGCAATATAGACAGCAATTCTCGCCTTTGCATGGCCTCGTCTGTGGTTGGTCATAAGCGCGCGTTTGGCACGGATACTGTGCCGGTTTGCTATGAAGATCTAGAGAAAGCTGAGCTAGTGGTCTTAGTTGGCTCTAACCTCGCTTGGTGTCACCCCGTGCTGTTTCAGCGTCTGCGTGCAGCGAAACAGGATAATTCAGATCTTAAGGTAGTGGTTATAGACCCTAGGGTTACAGAGACTTGCTCGATTGCTGATGAACATCTGGCAATCAACTCTGGGTCCGATGTTGCCTTGTTTAATGGCTTGTTGGCCTACCTGACCACTAATGGATATCTAGATGCAGAGTTTATCGAGGCGAACACCAATGGCTTTGAAGATGCGCTGCAATCGGCTTTGCTGGAGTCTGACATCGAGCATAAAACCGGTTTGACGGCATCTCAGCTTGCTCGCTTTTACTCTGACTTCGCAACCACGGATAAAGTGGTCACTGTCTATTCCCAAGGTGTGAACCAATCCAGCCAGGGCTCGGACAAGGTTAATAGCATCCTCAACTGTCACTTGGCGACCGGTAAGATAGGCAAGTTGGGCGCTGGTCCTTTTTCAGTGACCGGACAGCCCAATGCCATGGGTGGCAGAGAGGTAGGCGCATTGGCCAATACACTGACCGCTCACATGGAATATGACAACCCACAACACTTGCAGGCTATCAGTGATTTTTGGGGCACCGAAAACCTTGCCAGCAAGCCGGGACTGAAGGCCATAGATATGTTCGATGCCATGCTTGAGGGGAAGATCAAAGCCGTGTGGATAATGGCCACCAACCCTATGGTGAGCTTGCCAGACAGCGCCAAGATTGAAGCCGCTCTCAAGGCTTGCCCTTTTGTGGTGGTGTCTGATTGCATTGCTGATACTGCAACAACGAGAATGGCGGATCTACTATTACCCGCCCAAGGCTGGAGCGAGAAATCTGGCACCGTCACCAACTCGGAGCGCCGTATCTCAAGACAGCGCCGCGTTCTGCCAAGCCCAGGAATGGCAAAACCGGATTGGTGGATAGTGTCTCAGGTAGGGCAACGAATGGGGTTTGGTGAGGCATTTGATTACCTGCATGAGGGGGAGATATTCCGTGAGTACGCCAAGCTCACCACCCTTGAAAACAGCAATGGCGAGCGAGACCTCAACCTGATTGGCCTCACTCAATTAGACGATCAAGGCTACAGCAAGCTAAGCCCTCAACAGTGGCCAGTATTAGAGGTGCAGCAAGAGCTGACCAATCAACGATTCTTCTCTGATGGCAGTTTCTTTACTCAAGACAAAAAAGCGAACTTCATTGCAGTGAGCCATAGCGAGCCAATTAGTCAGGCATCAGAGGCATTTCCTCTACTGCTAAATAGTGGGCGAACTCGTGATCACTGGCACACCATGACCCGTACAGGCCTCTCGGCTAGGCTCGCAGAACATCAAGCTGAACCCTTTGTGCTAATTCACCCGCAAACTGCCAAAGAATATGGCGTTGAATCAAACCAGATAGTTGCGGTAAGTAACGAGCAGGGCAAGTGCTTGGTGAGAGCGCAGATAAGCTAGAGATGATGCTAAAACAGCTGTTTATTCCTATCCACTGGAATGAATCTACCGCCAAACAAAGCAAGCCGTGTTCTCTTATTGTCCCGAACAGCGACGAATTTTCAGGGCAACCAGAATTCAAACATACACCAGTCACACTCGAGCCGGTAAAGCATCAAAGCTCAGCTCTTTTCTTTACTCGCACACCGATAGAGCTTGATGAATGTGATTACTGGGCAAGGCAGAAGATTGAAAAGGGGTATCTGTATCGCATTGAATCGAAGCTCGCTCCATATGAGTTGTCGCAAGTGCTGAAGGGTAAGTTATCTGATAGGGGCTGATAGTGAGTTATGAGGGAGACGAGGAGTATCGATATCAGAATATTGAAAAAGAGAGAGTCATCGAAGCGATATATGTGCAACGTGATGTTTCTGGTTTAGATATTCAAAATTATATTCTAGAGTTTAATAAAAACGTTGATTCTCTCGCAGTTGTTATATGATTTTTGCTGAGGTATGAGTCAAAGTTTGTTATCAGATCTTATGGCATCATAACGTTAGATTAATACTCAGGAAATATATCAAATTAAATTCATATGGCTCTAGTAACGATCACAATAGATACCGGTAATAATCAATCATTTGAATCAGATGAAGACTACCTTCTACTGCAACAGAAAGTTGGTAGAAACCTTATCCTTTTTCAACACTTAGAAAAATTGATAAAACTTATTTCTAGCCGAAGAGAAGTAACTATTAGAGACTCTTCGGAGTTCGAAGAAGTTAATAATAAACTTAACAATAAATACTACACGAGCACGTTTGGGCAGGTGTTGTCTGATTATGAGAAAATTTATGTAAGCTCAGAAAAAGAACCCCAAGAGCCAAAAGAAATTGAAGGAGATTTCTTGGTCTCTACAAAGCTGAGTATTGAGACTCCAGAGTGGTATCGAACTGAGAGATTGTCTAGTTTGAAATTGTTGTTAGAAGAAAGGAATGAACTAGTACATCATCTACTCGAAACGCTCGATAGAACCTCAAGTGCTAGTTGCAAAACAATCTCAACTACCCTCGATGAACAGCAACTAAGAATCAGGACAGAGATAAAGAGTGCATTGGAACTATTGGATCGCTTTGCATTCTTAGGAAGCACAATGGCTCGAAAAGAGGTGCTTGAAGAGTTCAGAAGAATAACGAAACTGAGTGAGTATGGATTATTTGATCTGTTAAGTGAATTCAATCTATCTCACTCTGATGAAGAGCGTTGGTCATGCTTATCCAGCGCGTCGCACTATGTTAAGCAATCTGCGCCAGACGTTTGGACCGAATTCAAATCACAAGCACAAAATGCCTCTTTGAAAAAAGAGATGAAAGAAAGCGGTTTGTTCGATTTTACTAGTGTAACTACCTCCAAGGGTGGAACGCGACAGCTTTATCGAATGACTCACCATAAGTAAACGTCATCCCGGCCTCGAGCCGGGACCTTCAGTGTTCTGAGTTCACTTCAGTACGCCAATTCTACTTCTTCAAAACCAAAGAAACATTCACCCCAACACTAGATGAAATAGCAATATCGCCAACTGTCTTAGACACTGCCGCTAGACTCTCTTTTGGAATACCAAAGCTCATACCATCAATGACCACTGGTTTCACACTAGAGACCGAAATCACATCACCCACGCGTACAATATTTAGCATAAAGTCTAAGGTCTGAGCCTTACCATATAAGGTCACCTTTGCAGGGACCGTAGCCTGTGTAACCACCATATCCCCCTTCATCAACTCAGCGGGTACGGTTGCCATTACTTCAACATTCGGATGGGTTGCGATCTTAAAGAAAAGCTCACCAAGTCGGTCGTTTCGAATAGATACTCCTGTATCAAGATTCTGTAGTGGCACCATTACCTTTAGATTCCCTGAGTCGTCTAGGCTGCCAGTCAATCCAGTAATAACAGCAGGTTCAACTATGTACTGCTTCTTAATTGTGGCGAAGCTTACCGTCGAAACCTTGGAATCAACTTCATAGTGGCCCGCAGCAAGTACTTGAATAGGCATAGCTAGCACAGTCGCCACTAGCGCAAAGATAGTCAGTAGATGTCGCATGTCATTTTCCTTGTTATCCATTGCAGTGGATAGAGTATTGTTCAAAAAGTAGACTTCGCAAAGATTGGCTAGAGTGACTTTCTTTGTGGGATATAACCGGCAACAGTCTGCATTGGTTAATGAGAATTATTATGATATATTTGCGGATTAAGTACGCATTAATAAAATGAGTGGTCAATGGCACGTATATCAAGAGCGCAATATGAAGCAAATAAGCAGAAGTTGGACGATCACATCTGGGAGCTTTTTAAGACCGAAGGCTGGGAAGCCGTTACATATTCTCGTTTGGCCAAGTTCATGTGTACTCGTAAAAGTACCATTCAAGGATACTATCCAAGCAGTGCCCATTTTTAGAGGGTATTGAGGGGCGGGGTTTCCCAGAAATGCTACCTCTTTTAGACATGAGTTCTCCGGAAGCATTTCTAGACTCCTTCGCGCAGGGGATAAAACTACCTCTGTTTAAGAACGTCTTTGAGCTTTTTGTGCTGGATGGAGTACAAGGAATTTCTGGCTCGCATGCTAAGAAGATTTCGACAAACATGAAAACGATGGGTAAACATTACTTTGGTATGGATGAACAAGAGGCTGAACATATGTATAAGATGATCATTGGCACTGCACTCTCTTCCATCATTGAATCTAACAGTATTTAACCACCTCATATTCTGGCGTTTACTCGTTCGATCTTCTTTACTCTGAGATGAGTTTAAATCTTGGAATAGGGAATGAGGGATATGAGCAAACCAGTCGTTGCAGATAACAAGCCGATCAAAGTTGAACTCACCAAGGGGCAAGAGTATTACTTTTGCACCTGTGGACTCTCCAAGAACCAACCTTCTGTGATGGCTCCCACGCCAGCACTGACTTTAAGCCGAAGAGCTTTGTGGCAGAGCAGGACGGTGACAACTATCTATGTCGCTGTAAGCACTCAAATAACCTTCCTTTCTGCGATGGCTCGCACAAGCAATTTAGCGATGATCAGGTTGGCCAAGAAGGGCCTGGCGTACAGATCCAGAACGTAGAGGTTATGCCTGCTGCGGCTCCAACTAAAGAAGAACCGACCGTGGAGTTTATCCATCAACTTGCACGAGAAGGTCTGTCTAAAATGGGGCATCACGGCCCTATGACCTCTATGGGTGTTCCGCGTCATTTGCTTCCTCATTGGGATGATATTCAGGTGATGGTGGCTCAGATGGCGACTAAGCCTTTGATGGAAGATGTCCCCGTTGCGACTGAGTTAGTCATAGGTCCTCAGGCTCGAAAACCTCTTAAACTCAAGATCCTCTGTTTGTCTCAGACATGAGCTTTGGTGCACTCTCTGAAGAGGCAAAGGTCTCTCTAGCCAAGGGTGCAGAACTGGCAGGTACTGGTATTTGCTCTGGTGAAGGGGGAATGCTCCCCGAGGAGCAAGCAGCCAATTCACGTTACTTTTATGAGCTTGCCAGTGCTGGTTTTGGCTATGAAGAATCGAAGCTTAAGAACGTACAGGCGTTTCATTTTAAAGGTGGTCAGGGGGCTAAAACTGGTACCGGTGGTCACCTGCCTGGGGTGAAAAATATTGGCAAGATCGCTGAAGTGCGTGGCATTGAAGCGGGTACAGCCGCCATCTCTCCACCTACCTTTAAGGACTTGCATACGGTGGAAGACTTTAGGAAGTTTGCGGATAGGGTTCGAGAGGTGACAGGTGGTATTCCTGTTGGTTTCAAACTCAGTGCTAACCATATTGAAGAGGATATTCAGTTTGCTCTGGATGCCAGCGCAGACTACATCATATTAGACGGTCGAGGTGGTGGTACCGGTGCGGCGCCACAGATGTTCAGAGACCATATTAGCGTGCCAACCATTCCTGCTCTTGCGAGAGCGAGAGCTTACTTGGATGCTGTTGGTGCTAGTGGTCGAGTGACCTTGATTATTACCGGTGGTCTTCGCGTGCCAATGGATTTTGTTAAAGCTATGGCGTTGGGAGCTGATGGTGTGGCTATTTCCAACAGTGCGATGCAGTCTATTGGCTGTGTAGCCGCGCGAATGTGTAACACCAATAATTGCCCTGCCGGCATCGCTACTCAGAAAAAAGATCTGCGTCAGAGGCTCAATGTCGATAAGGCTTCTAACCAGCTTAAGAACTTCTTCGAAGCATCGACAGAACTTATGCAGGTAATGGCCAGAGCATGTGGACACAATGACTTAGGACAGTTTAATCATAAAGACTTAGCCACTTGGAATAGGGATATGCGCATTTGTCTGGGATTAGGTACTCCGGACTGGGCTAGATAAGTAAAAAAGAGTGGCTCTCCATCCTAGAGGGCCACAATTTGGTTAAAGGACGTGGATTGCAGTCATGCGAAGTGCTTTGTAGCCGAACCTCGAGTAGTCGAACCTCGGACAGCCGCACCTATCTCTTAGCGTGGAACATCGGTTGGTCACGTTTGTCTTTATCAGACCAAAAGTTAATGTTGAACTGAGCATCATCACTCATCTCAATACGATGCCAGTATTGCGGTGGGCTGGTGGCGAACTGGCCGGCATCGATTACTACTTTTAACTCTGGCTCAGTAGCATTCTCATCAGCAAAACCAAAGTAGGTTACGCTACCTTCCATCACACACAACTGACCAAATACACCTGCTGCCGTATTGTGATGGGTTAGCAGAGCCTGTGGCACGGTTTCTTTGGTGAAAAAGGGTGTGGAGCGCTGGATAGTCCAGCCTTTAGGGATTCTTAAATGGCTCATAGTATTCTCCTGAGATTAGATAGTGGCATCAGCTGGTGTTGTAGTCTTACCAACTCTGATGGCTCCGGCCCAGATGCTCTTAAATAGCGATAGCAGTACCGACTCTTGTGTCTCTCTGTGGTGGCGGAAAGAACCACTGCGAAACTCCTCGACATAAGCCTCATCGGTTCGATTCTCTAAAAACATCTGCTGCATGGAGCCCTCACTTGCAATTTGTTGTTGGTTACTGTTGTTTTATAGAGAGCAAGCGTCATGCCAAAAATTAAAATCCTATGTTTTTCAATGCTTTGATGATTTTTGGGATAATGGCTTTGTCCAATTGACAATGGAGGTATGTTGTTAAAAATACAAATTATTATCATTTAGATAAAAGGCATGTTTGTAAGGAGTGTCTCACTTCCAACTGTTTACTTGAGATAGACTCAAGGCTTGGCTCAATCAGGGAATCAAGATGGAAGAGAGAGTAAAAGATAGAGAACTTGCTCAAATGGGCTCGGCGAGTGTTGCTTTGGTTACCCATAAAGAGTACATCTGTATTCGCAAGAGCAATGCCAGCCTTGTTGAAAGGAATTTCTATCAGGTTGTTGCTCCAATGTTGGTGGCGCGAGGGGTAGGTATCCCAGAGTTGGTGGATTTAACCGAACAGTCTCTATTTCTTGAATACATCCCCAACAAGGTATCATTGGCGGAGCTGTCCAGTTCCCGCGATGCTTTTGCCGCACTTTCGGCCATTCATCGACTCTCGCACAAACACATTGAATCACTGAAGCAGCATAGTTGGACTGATAGAGATACAAACCGAGCTCTTTCAAGGTTGTCTCTGCCCGAAAAGAGCCAGGCCATGCTATGTGAGATGCAAAAGCAGGCTCAGCATCTTTTTGATAGTGACACTCTGATATCAGGAGACAGCAACAATGGAAACTGGGGACGACGAGACAATGGAGAGCTAGTCTTGTTTGATTGGGAGCGATTTGGTTATGGGCACCCAGCTATTGATCTCGCGCCTTTGGTTAAAGGGATGGGAGCTTATTCTGAGTACCTAGCCATCGCAGAGCGTTATGTGCAAATCAATTCACAAACTGACCTTCAAGATCTGATTAGAAGTCTAATCCTTGCAAAGGCATGGATAGCTGTAGAGGTAGTGAATATCTTGTTCGAGCGTCAAAACTCAATGAAGGACAAGTATGTAGATTGGTATAACAGCACTTTACCTGCTTGGTTTAAGCAGATAGAGCGTTATTTATAATCTAATCTTGGTTGTTATTTGCTCGCTTCTACAAAGGCTAGAATATAGCCATGTAGCTTAATTTAAGTAGTAAGATAAATGTATCTTTAAATATGATTTAGAAGACCCTTATCTGAAACATGAATATGCCATTCGTCTGAATTTTTCTTATTTATTGAATACCTATGAGGTGCTGGTGTTTGGTACATTTTTTCTACTAGCCGGCTTGCTAGTTTCTTATTTTCAGTAAATTGAGTCAGCTTTCGAATCAGTTTGTTGTATAGCTTCTCATATCGATGACAGTGCTTCATATCTTTACCTATCTCACCTCGATAAGGACGATGGATCGCTATCTCTCCTTTCTGATAAAGAACCGGATACTTGCCGGAAAGAAAGGGATACAAGCACGCAGAATTGCAGTAGGTCTCAACACGAGTATGTAGGCTATGTTCATGAATATACTCACCAATTTCTAGTGCTGGCGAGATATAACCGCCATTCGATTGCAACAATATGATGTCGATAGGCAAGGTTTGGCTGTCTATGAACTGTTGGAACTTTGAATATTCATCCTTCTCTATTTTTCCATTTACAGTGACTATATGTTTATGGTCTGCCGGTCGGTTAAAACTGTGATATGTCGCGGCGAAAACCCCCATAGAATAAATAATAAGTGTTGGAATGAGAATATTTCGGATCATTCTATTTTTCATCACTCACCTAATAATAAGTTATTTTACGACGCGCAAAATGTAATTATCTGCAAGATTACAATCTTTGATCTAAATCACTTATTTATGTTTTTGTATGACAAGAATATAAGAATTACGTACAGTATAAAATTAATGAAATATGTTTTTATTTCTTCCTTTATTACAAGAGTTAATATATAGCAATGTAACCTAATATTTAGTTATATAGTGAGATATACGGTACTGAAGCTAGGTAAATTTAAGTACTGAGGTTAAGTGATTTTACGGGCGGAAAAGGCCGATGTTGTCTGCCTTTCTAGATGTTCATAAAAACTTAATCTTGTCTAACTTGTTGTTTTATATGTAGATAAACGCTATTAAGTTAATTTTCATCTAGGTTACCAAAAGTTAACTAATTGCAAATGGATTTCAAGTAACCATAATAAACCACATCGAGAGGCAAACGCCTTATCTGACTAACAATGTTGAAACCATCTGAAGGATTAACATCATGAGCAATGTTCTAATCATTAATGCACACGAACCATCACCATACTCAGAAGGCAAACTAAACGCCGCTCTAGTAGAAAAGGCGCGCACTAAGCTTGAATCTAAAGGCCACGAGGTTCGTGTTGTGACTATGCAGGACGAGATTGTAGCTGATGAGCAACTGGCTCATTTCGAATGGGCGGATCGCGTGATCCTTCAATCGCCAGTGAACTGGATGACAATCCCTTGGTCTTTCAAAAAATATATGGATGATGTTTTCACTGCTGGTATGGGCGGTGCGCTGTGTAACTTTGATGGCCGCAGCTCTGAAGAACCAACTAAAAACTACGGTACTGGTGGTACTCAGACTGATACTAAGTACATGCTTTCGTTTACCTTCAATGCGCCAAAAGAGTCGTTTGACGATAAAGACGAGTACCTATTTGAAGGCCGTGGCGTGGACGACCTAATGTTCCATATGCACGCAAACTTCCGCTTCTTCGGTATGTCAGCGCTGCCAACTTTTGCGTGTTATGACGTAATGAAGAATGCTGATATCGAAAATGACTTCAAACGTTTTGAAGCTCACTTGGACGCAAACTTCTAACAGGAGTTCGAGATGACTAAGTTTACCTATTACAACAAAGAAACCGCTCCAGAAGAATCAAAGCCATTGGTAGAGCAATCGCAAAAAGCGTTTGGCATGCTACCAAACTTGCACGCTGTACTTGCAGAAGCACCGGCCACGTACGAGGCGTACAACACTACCTTTGATCTCTTTATGAAAAACACCACCTTCAGCCCACTAGAGCAACAGGTTGTGTTTATGACAGCGAACTTTGAGAACAATTGCCACTACTGCGTACCAGGCCACACCTATATGATGAAGCCGGTAAAATGCCAGAAGAGGTGATTGAAGCGCTTCGCGAGGGAACGGTGATTCCAGATCCTAAGCTACAAGCCTTGCACGATTTTGCTAAAGAGCTTCTGGATAACCGTGGTCATATCGGCGATGAGCGCTTGCAGGCATTCTTGGATGCTGGCTATACCAAGCGACAAGCACTAGAGGTATTGACGGGTCTCTCAGCTAAGCTAATTTCTAACTTCACTAACGCTCTGGCACATACAGCGCCTGATAAGCCGTTTGAGAAGTTCGCTTGGACACACCCTAGCGAGAGATAAGATTTTAGGTCCTAAAAGGGCGCGGTGCTGATCACTGCGCCTTTTTCGTTTGAATGGTCTGAATTTTGAAATCAGAGCAGTTGTTAAACTTGGCAAACGCGATCAATTCTTGTTGAAGTGCCTCGATAAATGCGTCTTTCTGTTTCAGTTTTGGCTCGATAAAGAGGTTCAACACTTCGAGCACAGACCTTTTCTTATTAGCCTTACAGTCGGCCATCGCCACCAAGTCACCATCCATAGAATCGGCAGACAAAAGTAGCCATACTTTCGCTTCGCCTGTGGTACGTAACACTCCAGTAGATAGTCAAAATCAAACAGCTGCTGTGCTCGCTTTCTTTGGATCAGCAGATTATCAAAAGGAGAGAGGATCTTAGCTTGGCGTCGATTGAGTCTTTGATTAAGTAGATCCAGCGAATGAGGCAGCGAAAAGTATGAATTACCTGCAATCTCAATCGGGGTGATCAGCTTATCTTCGGCCAGCTCTTCAAGCGCAAGCTTCACATTCGACTTAACCCCTTTTAACAGATAACTTATCTGTGAAAGTGTGCCTATACCGTTTGCCTCAAGGTAGTTGGCTACTAAGAATCTGGCATGTTCTTCGGCTGAGGGAGTGGATATATCAATACCTTGGGGGAGAACGCGCTCGGTTAGGTCATACACTTTATGGAAATTGTTTCGCTCAGAGATCATGAGATCCCCTTGCATGTACAAACACTCTAGCGCTTGCTTGGTGGGCTTGCTGCCCCAGACCTCATTTGGATTGCGTTTAGACTCAAAATCCTTAGCCATCAATGGACTCTGCCTTGATGCGCGCTAGCACTTCGGACATCAACTTAGGATTCTTAGTAAACCAATGCTTTTGTTCACCTGATTTGATGGCCTGCTTGCGACGAAGGGTAAACCGGTAATCTCGCATGGGAAGATAGGAAGCGGCGTGTGACCAGTATTCAAACACCTTCTTCTGTGAAACCAGTTCATCTAAATGCTCTGGCCGATAGCCTGGACTTCGGCTCCATAGCACGTGGTGATGGGCTCGCTGTACCACTGAAATGGTATCTATCTGCACATAGCCCATGCGCTCGAATGCCTCTAACGCAGAGGAAGTGCGTTTGGGTGGTAAGCCTTGAGAGAGCATGGCCAGTTTCTTGGCTTGGGCAATAGAGATCATCTTATTGACTCAGGTTTTCGTGCATCTTGCTGGAGATTGCTTGAACTGTTTCAGTTCATCTTCGGAAATGTCGGAACACATCTGCTCAAATATCTCTGCGTCGATTTCTTGGATCTGCTCAAGTATCTCTGCGCCTTTGCTAGTAATTGAGAGTAGCTGGCTACGTTTGTCTTCAGGGTTTGGCATCTTCTCAATAAGCTCTAGGCTGATAAGAGAGCTTAGCAGTCTTGTTACCTGAGCTTTATCGCGATTAAGAAACTGAGAAATATCGTTGGCCGTGCACGGTGACTTGCGATGGATGATCTTGATGACGCGCACGTGCATAGGCGTGATGCCAAGGTCGAGTTTCTCTACCTTCTCATGCATTTTACGCTTTAGCATGATGACCAGATGAAAAAGGCTGTCGAAGGATCGTGTTTCAGACATAGGGATCTCTTTGTATGAACTTAGTTGACAATATCAATTAATATTTTTATAGTAGACATTATCAACTATACAGCAGGTTAGTTGAAAAGTCTCAAAGTTCTAATCAGGAGAAGCTATGAAACGTCTAAGCAGAAAAGATAATGTTTACCGCATCACTATCGAAGAAGTTGGCACCGATACTCAAGATTCCCCACAGCGTCTAGAGTTTGAGGTTCAAGACAGAGAAGATATGTTCAAGGTTGTAGAGAAACTTCAGCAAGGCAGTGGTCTAGAAGCGGATACCGCGACCCGAGTAGGTGTTGCGTTGCGTCTGTTAGGCCCTGTAATGATGGTCAATCGAAAGCATGACTTGTTTGCGGACTTCATGCCGCACTTTAAAACCTTTATGCAGAATTTAAAGAGCACCGTAAAGCGTGCCACCGCATAAAATATTTGCCTGACATGGAAGTTCAGCTAAGACAAATCTCTTAAACCGAAGCCTAGCTTCGGTTTTTTATATGGTCGATGAAGTTTCATAGAAATCAGTAACATATCGTCACGTCACATTATTATATTGTCTTATTTTTCCTTGAGTCATGTGTGATCTATCTCTCGGTTTATCCTTGAGGGTGGGCGTATATTCGCCCCCGAAAAACAGAGTCGCATAGACGCGACCACGGGCAACATAGTCCGACAACGTAGTTGGCTGCTACATTCAAAGGTAATGATCGGGAGAGGGCGAAATGCCCGGGGGCGATCATTACCTTTTTTCATTTCTAAGGAGCCAAAATGTTCGCAGTTATCTTCAAAGCCGAGGTGGGTGAGCAAGACCAAGAATATCTGGATATGGCCGAGCAGTTACGCCAGTTGGCATTCGACAAGTACAACTGCCAAGACTTTGTGGCTGTGACTGAGGGAGCGCAGGAGATCGCCATTTCTTATTGGCAAAGCGAACAAGATATTCAGGCTTGGCACAAAGACAGCACCCATCTCACCGCCCAAAAGCTTGGGCGAGAGAAATGGTACCGCTCTTATTCAGTGCAGGTGGTAGAGATCAAAAGAGAATACGGAGGCTAATGAGCCTCCTTTTTACTTAGCCGTTAGGCTTTGTGGTAAGTCTTCAAACATGGTTGGATTCTGCTGAAGATCAGGGCCGCCGTTTGGCTTTTGCCAGTTGAGTAGCATGATAGCGAGTACGTTCCTGTGCTCACCCCAGGCAAAGCTAAAGCTACCAGTGTCTGATGGCACCATATTCTTTTCTTGGTCTACTGATTCGAAGATACGTTTTTCTATCTTCTTCAGTGCTGGTTCATCGTAAAGACCTGCTAGTTTAAAGCTGAGGCCTATCTCAGCGATAATGTCCTCTTTGGCATACGCAAGATATCGTCGATGTTGTCTCTAAAATAAGCGTAGATCCAAGGGTGGTCTGACTCTTTGACGTTGTGTTGGTAGTAGCCAGAGTCGGCGATGATCACATGGGTCATGCCATACAGTTTATTACCGAACTGCTGTTGTGACAGCAGGTAGTCTTTTCTGTCAGGGTAGGTCTTTTTTAGGGTCTCTACGAACAGGTCTGTGTAATCCCCTTCACCAATCTGCTTTAGCCAATAAGCTTGGTTTGCTAATTGGGCGGCCCACGCCTCAGTCATAGTCTTGTTGGAGAACAAGGCCTTAAAATCATAACCTCGTAGTAGCTTTCTAAAATAAGCGTCGTGTTGGTGTTTTAGGCCATAGTCATCCAAACGTGCCATATGATGCAGCAGGTCTAGCGCTATATAGAAATATTCAGGGTGTTTTTGGGTTGCTTCAAATCGCCTTACACTGCGCTCGTCTTTTCCTTTTTTATAGCTAGCTAATCTGTCTTCTACATAGCCATCTAGTTCTGCCTTGTTGTGCATTTGATGGTAGAGCTTGTCTAATCGCAGCGACATATCTGCCACATCCGCACGAATAGTGGTGGTGTATTTAGGGTCTAGGGTTTGGCGATACATACGAAGGCCAAAAGTGACTCTGCTTGTAAATAGAGAGCGTAAACAGCCCATGTTCGTAATGAGTTTTGATTTTGTCTGAGGTTTGGACATGAGCCTCTTCGGGTAGAGGTTTTTGAAACCAATAAATAGCGAATGCACCGGAAAGGGCAACAATCAGGAATATTAGAACTTTAAATTTGGTATTTGAGGCTTTCATGGAATGCATCTTTATTCCTAGGATAGGTAAAGACTAGCAAATTTATTCAGATTTTTATTAGGGGATTGTGAAGATTAATTTCTAGAAAACTTTGAATAAGCGCACAGTTTAATATAAACAGTTGCTCCGCCATCCGTGGCGGATTGGGTATTTTAAAATACACCTAAACGGCGACGAACCGCTAATTCGCATAGGTCGATTTCTTCTACTGATTTAGGGATGATCAGTACAGTATCGTTACCACCGACAGTGCCAAGAATGGATGGGTCGGGGTCGAAGTCGATGAGACGCGCAACCAATTGAGCGCTACCAGCGTGAGTTTTGACGATAACCATAGATTGGTTATGTGTGATTAGCTCAATCTGAGAAGCAATAGAAGAGTTGAAGTGAACAGCTGTATTCTCTGGTTGCAAGCAATATACCTTTTTACCCAGAGAGTTAGGCACTTTCACTACCCCAAGCTGGCACAGCAGACGAGATACTGTCGACTGACTGATCCCTTCAAAACCTCTTTCTTCAAGCGTCGCTCTGAGCTGGTTTTGGTTGTGGAAGCTTTGCTCCTGAAGCAGTTGTTTGCATACATGAGCGAGCTTTTTCTCTTCGTTTTTAGTCGTTCTATCCGCGATTAAAGTGTCCATAGAATCACCTTATAAGATTATTATTGTTGTTTTATGCAACTGGTTAAATACGATTTACAAGTCTTTAGCTCGGCTATCAGATAAAAATCCAGTTTAGTAAATTTTAGGTGGGTATTTTATCAGCGTAATATGCTGAATAATATGAAGGGGATCACCGAATTAGCTTAATTTAGCAGTGATGCAACAGCGAAAACGTAAGATTTAAATAATGATATTAAATACATCTCATATTAACGCTGTTGTCAGTTTTATATTTATTTAGATAGTTGCTGCATTAAACGTTATGCAACGTCTTTAATATTTTTTCTCCGTTATTATCTCGCGAGAGAATACTTTTTCGCAGTAGTGACACTTGAGTCGCACCTTTTCAGTTTTTTGAATCACTTTGAAGCGGCTTTCAACTGGTTCACCATGAGAAATGCAGTTGCTGTTTGGACACTGAAATACACTCTCGATTGTTGATGGTAGCGCTAGGGTGATTTTGTTCACCACCTGATAGTCATCAATTTGGTTTACGGTGGCGTGTGGTGCATACAGTGCAATCTGGCTTGCCTGTTCTTTGCTCAGGAATAGGTTCTCAATTTTGATCAGGTCTTTACCGCCAAGAGCAGAAGAGGGGAGATTGAGGCCGATAGTGACTCGCTCTTCTATCTTATTTAGCTTTAGCAGTTTAAGGATTTTTATGCCGATATTGGAAGGGATATGGTCGATCACGCTACCGGTGCGGATCGCTTCTACTTGCAGTTGGGTTTTAGTGGTCATCTCTTTCTCCTTAAACCTTGTCGCTCAATACCAATGCCAACAGTGCCTCGCGAGCGTAGACCCCATTTTCTGCCTGCTCGAAGTAGTAGGCGTGCTGGGTTTTGTCCACATCTACGGTGATTTCATCCACGCGAGGAAGTGGATGCAGAACGCGAAGGTTTGGTCTTGCAGGCTCTAAGGTTTGCGCAGTCAGAATAAAGGCGGATTTCATATGCGCATATTCTGAAGCGTCGAAGCGCTCTTTCTGCACGCGGGTCATATAGAGGATGTCCAACTCACCCACAACGTCTTCGATATTGTCGTGCAGGCTGTATTGGATACCTGCTTCATCTAACTCGTCGCAGATGTAACCCGGCATAGCTAGCACTTCTGGAGCGATAAAGAAGAAACGGTTGTTGCTGAATTTAGCTAGGGCTTGAGTTAGGGAATGGACTGTGCGCCCATATTTGAGGTCACCCACTAGCGCAATATTTAGGTTATCTAAACTTCCCTGGGTCTCATAGATTGAGAACAGATCTAAGAGTGTTTGAGTTGGATGCTGATTGGCACCATCGCCGCCGTTAATCACGGGCACGCCATTTGAGAACTCTGAGGCAAGGCGAGCCGCGCCCTCTTGTGGGTGACGCATCACAAAGGCATCCACATAAGAAGAGATTACTTGTACTGAGTCAGCCAGTGTTTCGCCTTTTTTAGCTAGCGAAGTGTTGCCCCCGTTATCGAAGCCGATGACCGTACCACCCAGTCTCTGGATAGCGGTTTCAAATGATAGCCTAGTGCGGGTAGATGGCTCGAAGAAGCAGCTAGCGACCACCTTGTTCTTTAGGATTTCTGGATTGGGTTCGGCCTTGAGTCGGCCTGCGGTTTGCACGATAAGCTCTAGTTCGTTACGGCTCATCTCAGGAATAGAGATGATGTGTTTTTGATGCAGTGAATGCGTCATTAAAGGAATCCTCTAGGTATAAAAAAGCCCTCCGTCAAAGACGGAAGGCAACAGCAATACGGAGAGAGCTTCTCCGATTCGCGAGAGAAGGCGGCGACAGTAAAGTCGGGAAGGGACGCAAATGAGGAGATACGTCGTATCCCTAGAAATTAAGGCAGGACTAATGAGCACCTTGATTTCGTCTGTCGCCATAACTGGTTTAGCTGGAAATTTTAGGAAGTAAGAGTTGGGGCGACATAGTTTAAATATCGCCCCATATTTACTAGCTACCTAGGGTAGCTACCATTACAGCTTTGATGGTGTGCATACGGTTTTCTGCTTCATCGAACACGATAGAGTGCTCCGATTCTAGAACCTCGTCTGTCACCTCACAGCCGTCTTTCAACACTGGGTATTCAGATGCAAGCTGTTTGCCCACTGTTGTGTCTTCACCATGGAAAGCTGGCAGGCAGTGCATGAATTTCACCTGCGGATTGCCGGTTGCTTTGATCATGTCCATGTTCACTTGGTAAGGAAGCATTAGGTTGATGCGCTCGTCCCATGCCTCTTTCGCTTCACCCATAGATACCCAAACATCTGTGTATAGGAAGTCACAACCTTGAACGCCTTCAGTAACGTCGTCGGTTAGGGTGATCTTAGCGCCAGTGTGTTCAGCGATAGCGCGGCACTCAGCTACTAGGCTCTCTTCTGGCCAGAACTGCTTAGGAGCCACTAGGTTGATCTCCATGCCCATCTTAGCTGCGCCAACCATGAGTGAGTTACCCATGTTGTTGCGTGCATCGCCTAGGTAAGCAAATTTCATTTCGCTCAGTTGTTTAGTAGGGCAGTGCTCCATCATGGTTAGGAAGTCAGCCAAGATTTGAGTTGGGTGGAACTCATCAGTAAGACCATTCCACACTGGCACGCCAGCGTATGCGCCTAACTCTTCCACGATCTCTTGACCAAAACCGCGATACTCGATGCCGTCATACATGCGACCAAGAACGCGAGCCGTGTCTTTCATTGATTCCTTGTGACCGATTTGAGAGCCAGAAGGGCCAAGGTAAGAAACCTGAGCGCCTTGGTCGAATGCCGCTACTTCAAATGCACAGCGAGTACGAGTAGAGGTTTTCTCAAAGATAAGTGCGATGTTTTTGCCTTTCAGACGTGGCTGCTCGTAACCATTGTACTTCGCCTTTTTCAGCTCCATAGATAGCTCAAGTAGGTGCTGGATCTCGCGAGGAGTGAAGTCTAGTAGTTTTAGGAAGTTACGATTGCGTAGGTTAAAAGCCATGATATGTGTTCCTTTTTATTAGGGTTCTTTATTATTGTTTTTTGATAGCTGATAGCTGATAGCTGATAGCTGATAGCTGATAGCTGATAGCTGATAGCTGATAGCTGATAGCTGATAGCTGTTAGTTAAAGATCGCGGGTGATATTGGTACCAGCGGTGCCTTTTAGGATCTCTAGGCCGTCTTGCAGTGCGCCTATGCCCACTACCTTGCCGCCCGTTTTGATGAACTCGCAGGAAGCGTCGATCTTAGGTCCCATGGAGCCTGCATCGAACTCAACCTTGGCCAGTTCGCTTGGGGTCGCGTTGCGAATCACATGCTGAGTTGGGGTTCCCCAATCCAGATAAACGCCATCGGCATCGGTTAGGATAAGTAGTGCATCTGCGCCTAGTTGGCGGGCTAGGAATGCCGCCGACATGTCTTTGTCGATTACTGCTTCCACTCCTTCAAGCTTGCCATTTAGGCGCTTAACTGGAATACCACCACCGCCAGTACAGATAACTAAGTGACCTTCGTGGATAAGCTTCTCGATAGCGTCGTGCTCAACTATGCCTGTTGGTTGTGGGCTTGGTACCACGCGGCGGAAGTATTCGCCGTCTGGCTTGATGGTCCAGTGGTATTTCTCTGCCATCTCGCGCGCTTCGGCTTCTTTGTATACAGGGCCGATTGGCTTAGTTGGGTCGGCGAAAGCAGGGTCTTCAGGGTTTACTGTCATCTGGGTCAGCATGCAGGTCACATTGACATTCGGCATCTGGTTCTTGAACTCTTGCATCAGCATGTAGCCGATCATGCCTTGGGTTTCGCTACCTAGAACGTCTAGTGGATACGGATTTACTTTCTTGTACTCCAATCCTTGTAGAGCCAGTAGGCCAACTTGAGGACCGTTACCATGCACTAGGACCACGTTGTACTCTTCGGCAATCTTAGAGATGGTCTCTACTGCGATTTGGATGTTTTTGCGTTGAACTTCTGCTTCCAATGGCTCGCCACGGCGAAGCAGAGCATTGCCACCTAGGGCAACCACAACAGTTTGCTTTGTCATATTCTTTACTCTTTAATAGGAGTGGAGCAGGGCTCCACTCAGCCATTGAAATTAGATACCGTCACGCTCGATTGGGCAGCTCATGCAGCGTGCACCGCCACGGCCACGACCTAGCTCATCACCTGGGATAGGCAGTACTGTGATACCAGCTTTGTCGTATTTCTCGTTGGTGTAGGTGTTGCGCTCGTAGCCAATGACCACACCTGGACGCACGGTTAACACGTTGTTGGCATCGTTCCACTGCTCACGCTCTGCTTCAAAGCTGTCACCACCTGTAGTGATAAGGTTTAGCTTGTCTACATGCAGGGCTTTCTCAATGGTGTGGATATAAGAGTCTTGCTGTTTGGCAACCACGCGGCCTGACTCATCACCGGTTAGGCTCCAGGTCTTCACATCATCTGGAATCACATTTGGATAGACAGAGAAGGTGTCTTCACGCATGTGAGTCATTACCGTATCTAGGTGCATGCAAGAGCGCTCTTTTGGAAGCTCTAATGCAATAACCTGCTTAGCTTGACCATGCTTGAAAAGGTTAGAAGCCAGTTGCTCAACACCTTGTGGTGTGGTGCGCTCAGACATACCAATCAGTACTGCGCCCTTACCGATAACCAATACATCGCCACCCTCGATGGTTGAGTGGTCGTAGTTTTGTTGCTCATCGCCAAAGTACTTCACAAAGTCTTGACCAGCGAAGGTTGGATGCCAGCGATAGATAGCGCGAACGTGGTTGGTTTCACGTTGACGAGCTACCTTAGCCATTGGGTTGATGGATACACCGCCATAGATCCAGCATGAAGTATCACGGGTAAATAGGTGGTTAGGTAGAGGGTCGATAATAAAGTCAGTCGGCTTAGACATCGCATTTAGAATCGCTGAAGACTGCATTGGCATCTGACCGAATGCTAGACCGCCGGTTAGGATCTTAGCCAGTTGCAGGTTAGGCAGGTCACCTAGGTAGCAGCGCACATCGTTTGCAAATGTTGGACCTAAGCGCATGTCTGAGATTTGAGTGCGCAGTAGCCAGTCTTTTGCCTCTGGCACTTCTAGGGTTTCAGCCAATAGGTTAGTTAAAAGCAGAACTTCAACGCCTTGGTCACGTAGAGTCTGTGCAAATGCGTCATGTTCTTCGCCAGCTCGCTCTACAGCAAGCACATCATCAAATAGCAAGTCATGACAGTTGGAAGGGGTTAGGTGAGTCAGGGAACGCTTTGGACGGTGAAGAAGCACTCTTCTTAGTTGTCCAACTTCTGAGCCTACATAGAATTTGCTCATGTTATATCTCTCTTATTATTTTTCTGTTTCACGTTATTTGTTTTTATATGGGTTTAATTTAATTAAATCCCCGTTCTTTTCTGTAGTTAATATTACTCCTAGACGGCGATTAAACTAAGACCGCTATCACACAATTATTTAATTTAGCCTTTATGTACTGTTATCTTTATTAGCAATTTGTATTCATTTGGTGCGTTTTTTATTTGCTATTTTTTCTATGCATTAAAACTGACTTTGTAGGCATTTAGGTTGCTTTAATGCCTTGTATGGATTGGTTTGCGTGCGTTTGTATTGGTGTTGTATCTATGAGTTAGTACACATAAGGATGTAAAAAAATGAATAACTTGGCAGTTAAATGTATTAATTAACAAACGGGCAACTTAAAACAGGAAGGATGTTTGATTAAGGTCAATTTAGACTAATTATTTAGAGGTGTTAATTAATAAGTTGATATCATTAATATAAGTCTGGGTGATAATTAATAAAACTAATGTGGGAATAAAATATATTAGTTATTCGGAGTGGAGATATATTTATTCGGGGGGAGTTTAAGGTTTAAAAAATAGTTGATGGGGAGTTTTTGGGGAGCTGTCAGCTATCAGCTATCAGCTTTCAGCGGTCAGTTTAGAGCTAGTTGATTTGTGTTTGGGTGACTTTATTGGGGAGCTGGTCGCTTGTAGACGCTCTTTTTTAAGGGGCTATCGGGTTGGCTTTGGTATCTTACGGTGGAAGATACCGGACAAACCCCTAAAGGGGCTTTCCGGTATGACGAACTCGTTTTAGAGGTTTAATTCAGTGATAGGTTTGCTTTCAATTCGTTTCCCCCACGTCATCCCGGAATGCCGGCCCACTGGCTGGCATTCCAGCGAAATTTGCATCGCAAATATCCGGGATCTCTATTAAGTGCCATTGCTGAGAATGTACACCGGAAGATCCCGGCTAAAAGCCTGCCGGGATGACGGTCTGGAGGGGGATTGGTGCGTTTAGTCAGTTTGGATAGTAGAAATCTTTAAGGACTTGAGCACAGAGCCCCTGAAGCCTAGCCCGTATTGTGCTCCAAGAACGCAAAAAGCCATCCGTAGATGGCTTCTTCGAAAAGGTATCAGTGGTGTTGATTAGATCAAAGCACCTATGCTCAGTACAGCCATACAGAACACAGTCAGAATACCAATTAGCGGCATTACCCACTTAACCCAGCGCACATATGGAACGCGTGCGATTGCTAGGCCACCCATGACAACCGCAGAGGTTGGGGTGATTAGGTTCACCAAGCCAGCTGCAGATTGATATGCGGTGATCACTAGGTCACGACCTACACCTGCAAAGTCAGCTAGAGGCGCATGATAGGCATGGTTAGAACCGCTAGGCCTGAGGTTGATGGGACTAGAAATGACAGTAGGACCTCGATAAAGAACATCACGTTGATGAACACTACAGACGACAAGCCAGTGATCATCTGTTCGGCGTTGAACAAGATGGTGTCGGTGATCATGCCGTTGTCCATGACTACTACGATGCCGCGAGCGATACCGATAATTAGCGCTACACCTAGTAGGTCTCGAGCACCGTCGATAAAGCTGGTGGTGAAGTCTTCTTCGCTCATGCGAGCGACTAGGCCAACGATGATAGAAGCGGCTAGGAACATTGCAGAGATCTCTGCCATCCACCAACCGACTACAGCTACGCCATAGATCATTACGCCAAACGAGGCTGCGAAGATGCCAAGGATAAGTTTGCGTGTGCCAGTGAATTCTAGTTGGCCCTCTTCTTTGTCTCCTAGGAAGTGTGCCTTGTTCTCTTCGTATTTATCGTAAACCACTGACTTAGTTGCATCTTCACGAACCATGCGAGCGTAGCGCATCACATAAGCTACACAGATAAACCAGCCAACGACTAGCATGACCACGCGAAGTAGCATGCCTTCGGTAAATGGAATCGCTGACGCGTTAGCTGCGATTACGGTAGCAAACGGGTTGATGGTTGAACCCAATACGCCGATACCAGCACCTAGCAGAATAGTGGCTGCCGCTACCATAGGGTCAAAACGGGCTGCCATCATCACAGGTACTAGTAGTGCATAGAAAGGTAGAGATTCCTCTGCCATACCATAGACGGTGCCCCCTGCTGCAAACAGTGCCATGAGTATGGGATCATCATCTCTTCTCGCCCTTTAAGACGAGCTGTGACGCGCTCTATACCTGCGTCGATTGCACCTGTTTTGGTTACTAGGCCAAGGAAGCCACCGATAATAAGGATAAATAGAGAAACGTCGATTGCGGCAGCTTCGTAGCTGTTGTGGTCATAGAAGCCGTCGATAGGCGCCAGCAGTACGTCAACCACCTTGCGGGTTGGCATCCACAGAATGATAGGTACCCGTTACAGGTACTTCACGGCCAAGGTCTTCATTCATTGCACGCTCATATTGACCTGCTGGAATAATCCAGGTCATAAGGGCAACGATAGCGATCAAGGCAAACAAGATCGTATAGGCGGAAGGGAATTTAAAGTTGGCAAAGAAGCCACCCTTTTTCTCTTCAGTAGGTAGTGTATGCGTTGTCATTGCTTATCTCCTGATAACAACTTGAATCAAAAAATCCATGTAACTTCATTGAGTTACGAGTTGCTTAGAAAAGAACGGAAGATTTAAGCATTAAACGGAACAGGGACAGTCTAGCGCTGTTTTGAAACAGTAAAACCCAGTTTGATCACACTCTTTTATGCCTGATTTTTACCCAGAACTATGCATAGAGTCTGGCATTGGATAATTAAGGACTGGGGCGCACTTTCATTCAGTACGATGCCTTTAACCCTAGATTTTTGAAAATCATTATTCACTTTTTGGGATAACTTGGCCTGTTCAATATTTGTGCGAAATTTTGAAACTGTTCACAGAAGCTGGTGGATTTGTGAGCCCAATGATAAAAATAGGCGCATATTGTTCTGTTTTGTATATAAAACAAACAGTTAAGTGGGTTTAGGCATAACAACTCGTAAAAATACCTGATCTGCATCAAGTAAGAGTTTTTTAAGGGTGTTGCTCCTTGAGTCGCACAAAATTTACTCCAAAGGCGCAATGACACCATTTGCATACCAGTTAATAAATCATACAAATGAAATGATTGATTTATATGCAATTTTCTATGCATGCATTTTCTGATTTGTGTACAAAACAGCATCTCTCACATTCATTTCATCTATTGATTCCATAAAACAGCAGAGCCGATCTCAAAAATGAAATGATTGATGTCGATATTTGCCGTTTTGATCACAGAATTTTAGGAGTAACTTTATTCGTACCGAAGCGATAGTAAATAAGTTTCTTATCTCATCGCTTCATTGGGGAATATAAACAGAATCAAACCTGTTTATATGTTCTTAGCCACTAAGGTACGAGGTTTATTATGAAGCTGGAAGGCGTCAGCACGAGTATTATCGTTGCTGCCAAGAGAGTTTTTCTCTGCCAGATTGTATTAGCCGTCGGTGTTGTTTTGTACGAAGTGGTATTCGGGAATAAGCTAGATATTGAATCTGCAATGTTAGGTTGTGCAATTGCAATGTTGCCAGCATTAATCGGCTTCTTTTATTCCAGCTTAAAAGTTCAAAGAAACCCCAATTATAGTCTTCGCGATTTAATGCAAATGAGCAGAGTCGTGAAATTAATATATACCTTTGTCGCTTTTATCGTTGCATTTAGATTCTTCATGCTCGATAACCCAGTTATCTTAGAGGCATATATTGTGACTATGGTTGGCTATTTCTTGACTCCGTTTATCGCGGACTCACAGTCGGAGTATGCGTAACAATGGAACAAGTCACAACTGCTCATGAGTATATTGAGCACCACCTGACTTTCGCAACGTTAGGTGATGGTTTTTGGGCAATCAACATTGACTCAATGATCATGGTTTGGTTGACCGGATTGCTGTTTATCGGTGCATTTAGATACGTAGTAACTAAAGGTACCAGCGGTGTTCCAGGACGTTTTCAATGTCTTATCGAAGTGACTTTTGAGTTTGTAAACAACCTAGTAGAAGAGATCTTCCAGGCTAAAGATAAATTAATTGGGCCATTAGCACTGACTACATTCGTGTGGGTATTGCTAATGAATGCAATCGACTTAATCCCAGTTGATTTTATTCCTAGATTTCTCGGCGCACTAGGCGTTACACACTTTAGGGAACTTCCAACAGCAGACGTAAATATTCCAATGTCTATGGCATTAGGTGTATTTATTCTACTGATGATTTACACGCTGAAGAATAAAGGTATTAAAGGATTTATTAAAGAACTGACTACTCAACCATTTGAGAACCCACTTCTTTATCCAGTAAACCTTGTTTTAGAGCTTGTAACGTTAATTTCTAAACCAATTTCTCTAGGTCTACGACTATTTGGCAACATGTACGCAGGTGAAATGATATTTATCCTGATTGCATTAATGCCATGGTGGATGCAATGGGCACTAAGTGTTCCATGGGCATTATTCCACATCCTAATCGTGTTCCTACAGGCATTTATTTTCATGGTTCTTACCATCGTCTATTTAGGCATGGCAGTAGAAGAACATCACTAAGTTTTATTTAATCGAATTAATTAACAAATTAAAGATAATTGGAGACATTCAATGGATATCGTAAGCGCAGTTCTATATGTAGCGGGTGCATTGCTAATCGGTCTAGGTGCTGCTGGTGCGGCTTCAGGTATCGGTAACCTTGCTGGTAAATACCTAGAAGGTGTTGCTCGTCAGCCTGACCTAACTCCTATGCTACGTACTCAATTCTTCATCATGATGGGTCTTGTGGATGCTGTACCAATGATTGGTGTTGGTATCGGTCTATACATCATCTTCGCTGTAGCGTAACGCAAGGCAAGAACCGATTTAGTAGTAATCAAGATTTAGTGAGGAAGCTATGAACTTAAATGCAAGCATGCTTGGCCAAGCAATCTCCTTCGTGATTTTTGTTTGGCTGTGTATGAAATATGTATGGCCACCTCTCACTGCGATGCTAGATGAGCGCCAAAAGATGATTGCTGACGGTCTTCGCCATTCAGAAAACGCTGCAAAAGAGCTAGATATTGCAAAAGCAAATGCAGCGGACCTAGTTGACGAAGCGAAACGTAACGTGTCCGAGCTCCTTGAGCAAGGCAACAAACGTCGCAACGAGATCATCACCCAAGCTCAGCAAGATGCTGAAAAAGAAAAAGCACGCATCCTAGAGCAGGGTAGAGCGGAATTGGAAGGCGAACGCCAGAAGATTCGCCAAGAACTTCAAGCACAGATGCAGACGCCGTAATCGAAAGTGCTCAGAAGTTGATTAACAAGAACCTGGATTCAGACGCGAACCGAGCTCTGGTTGATCAGTTAATCAAAGAAATCTAGTAGGGGGGCAATATGTCTGAGTACGCAAGTATTGCTCATCCATACGCTAAAGCATCGTTCGACTTTGCTTTAAGTGAGAACAAGTTACAAGAATGGCAATCGATGTTGGAAATTCTTGTGACCGTGACAGAAGAAGAGAGCATCGCATATGCCATCTCTTCTGCAGAGGGAGCAGGCTCCCAGCAAGCGGAACAAATCGCTGACGCCATCATCGAAATCTGCCAAGCATGATCGATGAGCCAGTACAAAACCTGATTAAGGTGATGTCTGAGAATGGCCGTTTGTCACTCTTCGGCGATGTATATCAACTGTTCTGCGAGCTAAAGGACGAATACGAACGCGTAGTTCCTGTCACCGTCACAGCATCAGAGCCACTTTCAGAGCAGCAGGTAACGTCATTGACCGCTGCACTAGAGAAGAAATTAGAGCGCAAGGTTGAACTAGAGCAAGAGCTCGACACCACACTGGTAGGCGGCATCGTCATCAAAGCGGGTGAGACCATTATCGATGGTTCATTGAACACTTCCATCGAACGACTAGCTAGTCAACTTCGTGCGAGATAGGTAACGAATATGCAACTAAATTCCAATGAAATCAGCGATCTAATCAAAGAGAGAATCGCGCGATTTAATGTGAGCACTGAGGCTCGCAATGAAGGTACCATCGTTTCAGTACGTGACGGTATCATCACAATCAACGGCCTAGCTGACGTAATGCAAGGTGAGATGATTGAACTGCCAGGCGGCCGCTACGCACTAGCTCTTAACCTTGAGCAATACTCTGTAGGTGCGGTTGTTATGGGCCCTTACACCGACCTTTCTGAAGGTATGAAGGTGAAAGGTACTGGTCGTATCCTTGAGGTTCCAGTGGGTGAAGGTCTTCTTGGCCGCGTAGTAAACACCTTGGTGAGCCAATCGATGGTAAAGGCGCAGTTAAGTCTGACCAACTAAACCCAATCGAAATCATCGCCCCTGGTGTAATCGAACGTAAGTCTGTAGACCAACCAATCCAGACTGGTTATAAAGCGGTTGATACTATGGTGCCAATCGGTCGTGGTCAGCGTGAGCTAATCATCGGTGACCGTCAGACTGGTAAAACAGCAATGGCAATCGATGCATCATCAACCAAAAAGATTCTGGCGTTAAATGTATCTATGTGCCATCGGTCAGAAAGCCTCAACTATCGCTAACGTAGTACGTAAGCTTGAAGAGCACGGCGCGCTTGAAAACACTATCGTTGTGGTAGCGTCAGCATCAGAATCAGCAGCACTTCAATACCTAGCGCCATACGCAGGTTGTACCATGGGCGAATACTTCCGTGACCGTGGTGAAGATGCACTAATCATCTACGATGACCTATCAAAACAAGCGGTAGCTTATCGTCAAATCTCGCTTCTACTAAAACGCCCACCAGGCCGTGAAGCGTTCCCGGGTGACGTTTTCTATCTTCACTCACGCCTTCTAGAGCGCGCAGCTCGAGTAAACGAAGAGTATGTAGAGAAGTTCACTAACGGTGAAGTAAAGGGTAAGACAGGTTCTCTAACCGCTCTGCCAATCATCGAGACCCAAGCAGGTGACGTATCAGCGTTCGTACCAACCAACGTTATCTCAATCACCGACGGTCAGATCTTCCTTCAGACTCAGCTATTTAACTCAGGCCTACGTCCAGCGGTTGACCCAGGTATCTCGGTTTCTCGTGTAGGTGGTGCAGCACAGAGCAAGATCATCAAGAAGCTATCTGGTGGTATCCGTACTGCACTGGCGCAGTATCGTGAACTTGCGGCGTTTGCTCAGTTCTCTTCTGACCTTGATGAAGCGACTCGTAAGCAGCTTGACCACGGTGAGCGCGTTACAGAGCTGATGAAGCAGAAGCAATACGCTCCAATGTCTGTCGCTGAGCAAGCAACGGTTATCTTCGCAGCTGAAAAAGGTTATCTAACCGACGTTGAGCTAAACAAGATTGCTCGCTTTGAAGAAGAACTGCTTTCTTACGCTAAAGCTCAAAACCCAGAGTTGTTCGACAAGATCAACGCAACGGGTGACTACAACGACGACATCGAATCTGCTCTTACAGAGATTCTGGATAGTTTCGTAGCGCTTAAGCCTTGGTAATCGCTCCGGTTTGTTGACTGGAAATCCAAAACAAATAGGAGCAGATAATGGCTAATACAAAAGAGATTCGCACCAAGATCGGCAGTGTGTCTAACACGCAAAAGATCACCAGTGCTATGGAAATGGTTGCGGCAAGTAAGATGCGTAAGGTTCAGGATCGTATGGAGCTAACACGCCCATACGCCGAGAGCATGCGCCAAGTTATCGCTCATGTCGCTTCGGGTACATTGGAGTACCAACACCCGTACCTTCAACAACGCGAACCTAAGCGTGTTGCTTACATCATCATCTCCTCAGACCGTGGTCTGTGTGGCGGCTTGAACAATAACCTGTTCAAGAAAGTGCTGGAAGAGATGTCACAGTGGCAAGCAAAAGGCGTGGAAGTAGATACAACCCTTATCGGTTCAAAAGCTATCAACTTCTTCCAACGCATGGGTAACGTGGTTGCGCAGACCTCAGGTTTAGGTGACGCACCAAAGCTGGAAGAGATTCTGGGTACGGTTAACGCAATGCTTAGTCACTACGATGAAGGCAAGATTGACAGTTTGTTTTTGGTTTACAACAAGTTTGTGAACACCATGGTGCAAGAGCCAACGACAGCACAACTGCTGCCACATCCTTCAGATGTAGAGACGCCGAAAGAAGAAAAGCGTTGGGACTACATCTATGAGCAAGCACCACGTGACATCCTTTCAGACCTGCTACACAGATACATCGAATCTCAAGTGTATCAAGGCATTGTAGAAAGCATCGCGTGTGAGCAAGCAGCCCGAATGGTAGCCATGAAAGCGGCCACCGACAACGCCGGCCAACTGATCGACAACCTTCAGTTGGTGTACAACAAAGCGCGTCAGGCTGCCATTACCCAAGAACTGAGCGAAATCGTTTCAGGCGCTCAAGCGGTTTAAGGGTTACGAGAAGAATTTGAGGATATAGACATGAGTCTTGGAAAAATAGTTAAAGTGATCGGTGCGGTGGTTGACGTTGAATTCAGCCACAACAATGGTCCTCGCGTATATGACGCGCTGAAAGTTCTAGGTGACAACGTAGGTAACCTAGTACTAGAAGTTCAACAACAAATGGGTGGCGGTATCGTTCGTTGTATCGCAATGGGTTCTTCAGACGGTCTGCGTCGTGGCCTGCAAGTGGAAAACACTGGCGCGCCAATCACAGTGCCTGTAGGTGAAGAAACTCTAGGTCGTATCATGAACGTACTTGGCGAGCCAATCGATGAGTGCGGCGAGATTGGCCAGAAAGAGAACTACGAGATCCACCGTGAAGCGCCTTCTTATGAAGACCAAGCAAACAGCACTGAGCTACTAGAGACAGGTGTTAAGGTTATCGACCTTATCTGCCCATTCGCTAAGGGTGGTAAAATCGGTCTGTTCGGCGGTGCGGGTGTAGGTAAGACCGTTAACATGATGGAACTTATCAACAACATCGCAAAAGCACACTCAGGTCTTTCAGTATTTACCGGTGTAGGTGAGCGTACTCGTGAGGGTAACGACTTCTACTACGAGATGAAAGAAGCGGGCGTACTAGACAAAGTTGCCATGGTTTACGGCCAGATGAACGAGCCACCGGGTAACCGTCTACGTGTAGCGCTAACCGGTCTAACTATGGCTGAGCGTTTCCGTGATGAAGGCCGTGACGTATTGTTGTTCGTGGATAACATCTATCGTTACACTTGCGGGTACTGAGGTTTCGGCGCTACTAGGTCGTATGCCATCAGCGGTAGGTTATCAGCCAACACTGGCAGAAGAGATGGGTGTTCTTCAAGAACGTATCACCTCAACTAAGACCGGTTCTATCACCTCTATCCAAGCGGTATACGTACCTGCGGATGACTTGACTGACCCATCACCAGCGACCACCTTCGCTCACTTGGATGCAACAGTTGTACTGTCTCGCAACATCGCAGCCCTAGGTCTATACCCTGCAATCGATCCACTAGATTCGACGTCTCGTCAGCTAGATCCTCAGGTTGTTGGTCAAGAGCACTACGACGTAGCGCAAGGCGTTCAAACTACGCTGCAACGCTATAAAGAGCTTAAAGACATCATCGCAATCCTAGGTATGGATGAGCTATCTCAAGAAGATAAGCAAACTGTATCTCGCGCTCGTAAGATTGAACGTTTCCTAACTCAGCCTTACCACGTAGCGGAAGTATTTACTGGTCAGAAAGGTGTATTCGTATCACTGCGTGACACCATCACAGGCTTCAAAGGCCTGCTAGAAGGTCAATACGACGATATCCCAGAGCAAGCATTCTTGTACTGTGGTTCTATCGACGAAGTGCTTGAAAAAGCGAAAACCATGTAAGGGTAGGGTGCATTATGGCTATCGGAGTTACAGAGAATACATTTCAACTTAACATCGTAAGTGCGGAAGGTACGCTGTTTTCAGGGCCAGCACACGCTCTAGCGGTTTCAGGCGCAGATGGTGAACTGGGCATCCGCCCAGGTCACTCACCTCTACTAAGTAAGATCAAACCGGGTGTAACTGTGTTTGTCACCGACCTGAAAGCAGACGAGCAAGTGCTGTACGTATCAGGCGGTCTGGTAGAGGTTCAACCTGACTCAGTAACGGTTCTTGCTGATACCGCGCTTCACGGCACAGATATCGACAAAGCTCGTGCCGAAGAAGCGAAGCGTGCTGCGCTTGAAAACATCAATAAAGGAGCAGGGGACGCTAACTTTGCTCAAGCACAACTAGAGTTGGCCAAAGCGATTGCTCAACTGCGAGCTGTGGAGCTAACCGCTTCATCTGCGCGCCGACACTAGTGAGTAGACAAGCTACTCAGTAAATTTGAGTGAACATGGTTTACCCGTGAGCCCAGATCCCCGGATTCAATACCATGTTTACTCTCTGAATTGAATCGCTATCCAAATATGGGTAGCCACTTGAAAAGCAAACAAGCGTAAGACTTTTCAAGCTCAAACCATTTCTTTTAGCAGAGAAACTCAGAACCGTTTTCGTTCTGAATCCTTTTGCCCTACGTGACTCACCCTCTCTGTAGGCTTTTTTTCGTCTGTTGATCTTTCATTAAAACCACTCGGAAAATTATTTTGTCGAAACTCGCTTTCAAAATTTGGCAAATCTTTGTATCTATTGAGCAAGTTCCAACCTAAATCTTGCGAAGATTATTACTTACTCTCCGCTCAGTTTTGTTGAGTTTGAAACTGTACTGTAGGATAGTAACTCTAAGTACTTAGCTAGCTTTGAATGAGGTAACGATGAGAACGGCCTTACTGATGATGTTTATTTCGGTGCCGGTGTTTGCGGACATACTAGTATCGCCAAACTTTGAGGTTAAGAAGGGAAGTTGCATCATTACTGATGTAGAGGATGGCAATATAAGCTCAGCTGGTGAAGGGTTGAATCCAGTAAGATTTTTTATTGAGGGTAGTAAGCCGTCAATTGTCATTGAGCATATGGATATTCAGTCTGCTACTAAGTTGGAAAATAGTGATTTAGCATTTTCTTTTAACTTAGGTCCAGACAAAAGCTTCGACGAAATGTTAACTGCGGGTGTTGACTTAGATTTGAAAGAAGACAAAGAGAACGAAGTCCTTATTCAGTCAAAGCAGACGGGTGGTAATGGTATAGTCGAAATTTATTTTGATGTGACATGTGATTAGAGACTAGTATGCAGCATCCAAGCAAAGCAACCGTAGCTATTTTTTTCTATAGATCTTGTTAGTCTTAATAAATAAGCCATCTACTGAGAGATGGCCTATGTTTCATCTTTGGTTAGTTCTCTATTTTACATCACCTGCCATTTACTCAGCGGGATTACATGTGAACTCAACCGTGGTCTGAAAACCGTGTGTTCCAGAACCTAACTGTGCCCTAGACATTCCAGCATAAGCATAAAGATCGAAATATTCTTCATTTTGGTAACCCGTTACCGTGAAGTTTTCATCGATCGGCTTATCTGGTCGCGAACCATGGACGATCACTTCGTAATAAGCATATTCAGGGTCAATGTTACCTTCATAATTTGTAGCAGCAGACACGGTGAAATCTACTGTGCCACCTGAAATACCCGTTACAACGCGTCCCACGAATGGAGTTCCCAACTGGTCAGTAAGGTAGATTCGTGGGTTGTTGCCTCCAAACTCAACACCACATGGTTGGTCGTCGTCTTCCAATGTTACTGAAAATGTCACGTTTTCAGACGCTTGAATCGAAGCACAGGCTAATGTGAATGCTAGGCTACTCAGGATCTTTTTCATTCTAAGAGCCTTATTTGTTAGAAGTATCACAAAGAAGTTCAATTGTTGCGCTAATCGCGTGAGTACCAACACCTAGGTCAGCACGAGTCTGGTCAACTTCGGCATTGATGTTGAAGTAATCTTCATTTCTGAGAGAGCCACCAACTATACCACCGTCTGACATTTGAATAGTTTGCCATTCATTGCCGATGCTCACGTTAAAGCGACCCATTGCCGTATCAATATTGCCCTGTTCAACAGCTGCAGTTGAAATACTCAGACGAACATTTGTGTCGTGCATACCAGTGGTGATATATCCGTGCACATCTTCATAACCGTTGTTGTCATCCATCAAGCGGATACCACCAGTAGAGTTGTGTACAGACAGACCACAGCCGATGTTATCTTGAATAGTTGTTGAAAATGTTACGTTTTGAGATGCGTGAGCAGTTGCAGCAAACATTACAGAAAGAATTGCTGTTGAGATAATAGTTTTCATTAGAAGCCTTAATTTGAGCTAGATATTGAGGGTTGGGTTAGCACAGAGTTGTCAAAACATGTCAACTCAATCATGGTGCTGATCTCATGAACGCCTTCAGAGAACTCAGAGCGGTATTGGTTAGTTCTTGCGCCAATATCAATGCGATCTTGGTCTTGAACACCTGTTAGTGACATGGTTCCAGAGGTATTCTAGGTGTTGTACCAACGATGTTGTCGTTAATTTCTACCTTGTAGTAGCCTTGATTAATATCCAGATCACCACTGACGTGATGTGTATCTGAAAATGTCAATTCAATCTCTGTTGGATCGCCGATGCTCAAAATGCCGTTAACATCATCTGCCCGATGGGGTCACCGCAGAACTTAATGTCCTCACTTTCATCTCCCCAAGTCAGACCGCAATAGTTTTCGTGCTGAATAGTGTTTGAGAATGAAACGGTGTTAGCCTGAGCTGATGCTGGGTGGGGGCAGCATGATCAGAACGATAGCTAGAGTTTTTCCATAGGCTAACCAAAAGGAGAAGAGGCTATCAAAGTAGCCTCTGGAGATAGTCCTTAATTGATTATTGACATGAGTATTCAATAGTTGCAGTGATATAAGCGTTGCCTGATTCAACTTCCGCGTAAGAAGCATCGTAAAGAGCGGTAACTTTAGTTGCGATACCCTCTAGACCGCCTTTAATCTGAGTAGATTCGTTTGGCTTAACGACTAGTCCATCAAAATCGTAAGAAATTTTTGACACATCTAGATTAGTTGCAGTGGTTGCCAATTTTAGAGTTGTTAGACCAGAAGCTCCATTGTTGTACGCTACAACTGTTGTTGCTTGTTCACCAGAAAGCCCAATAACTTCGGAGTTGAATGCAATCGAACCAACTGATTGTTGCACTTGCACTCCACAAACTACTGGGATTTCTTCCGTAAAGAAAAGATCCCCATTTACTGGAGTTGGAGCAGTGATTGGGTTGTTAACAATGTGTTGACCACGATCTTTAGCTGCTTTTTTCACTTCATAGAAGTCACCTTGAATGTGCTTCTCTTGCGCCATGAATGCGTTGTACTTTTCCTTCATCTCAGTATCGAGCTTGATGTTGCCACCATTTATTAACTGGTCAAGAACTGATGCGTACTTCCCATCTTCGCCATTACCATTTTCTCCGCCATTCTCATTAATATTGGTGTTGTTAAGGATTGCTAGAGTAAGAAACTTCTGTTTGTCGCCTAAGTCATCGAATGTTTCATCCCAAAGTTCAGCAACAGTTTTTTCACCAACGCCGGTCTCTAGTTTGAGAACCATTTTAGATAGAGTACTCAATTCACCATCTGCATTCTTAATGGTCGTTAGGTAAGTGTAATCTTTGAGTTCATCACGGTTAAGCTCAGCCGATGGGGCTGCTTGTGCACCAAAAGTAAGAGCAGTTGTAGCCACTGCCAAAGCTAGAAGAGTCTTCTTCATTATGTACCTTCCTATCAGGGATATATGGCGCACTTAAAATACCTAGTACGCATTTTGTTTAAATTAAAAGAATTATTTGATTCGAGATGACTGGAACTGACCAATCGATACATCGCCACATTCGATTTCAAGAGTGCCCGATACGTAGTGCGTACCAGATGGCATATCTTTCACCGTCTTGTTTACTTTTACTACGGCTTCGTACTCTCCGTTACCTAGAGTGACACCGCCATAGGTATGATTGAACTGCTTACGTTCACCATTGTTACCACGTACCAACATTAAATAGTCATCGCCAATGGCTTGAGACGTTTCAACATTGGTAAATCTTACATTTGCTCTTTCAGAGGACGTATTTGCCACTACTTCAAACTTTGCAGTGTCGTCGTAAATAATACGGCCGCCATTTTCAAAGATAATGTCACCGGTTGCGTCATGAACTTGAATACCGCACGAGTCTTCAATTTTTGCGCTGAATGAGACGCCGTTAGAGCTAAAGTCCATTGAAGCATTTGCCCCAAGTGAAGCCAGAATTGAGATTGATAAAACCAACTTCTTCATATGGCTTACCATTGAACGTTTGAAAGCGACGCTGCGGATTCAAGCATTTCCACTTTCTTTTCAAGCTCTTTTACTTTTGCTTCTTTGGTGCGAAGTTCCAATGCATATAACTTGTCGCAATCAAGGCGTTTTGGAGCTCCAAATTTCCATGTGAATTCAATGCCTACACGGTTATCGTTGCCATCATAGCCATTGTAATAATCATTTGAGCCGTTTTGGTCGTACTCGTTCGCACCAGACTCAGCATAGGTACGAACTTCGTACGGAGAGTCGTCAGAGTCGAATGAGCACGAAATACCATCTGAGGTACGGATTGTGTCGCTCAAGGCTGGAGTTGCGAAGAGAGCAATCGCTACTGCAAGAGTTAATTTTTTCATTTAAATGACCTTAAAATGTATCTTTCTTCCAGTACAACTTCGCTAATGTACAAATCTTTGATCTGAACATATCTCCATCGTTTGCTACTGAAATCGAACAAACTTTGTAAGTTACAGGCTTGTTCCAATCGCCCTGATCCAGTTGAACGGTAATTGGTAACTTACGAAAATCATTTGGGTAAACAATCGACGTTTGACCGGCTACTTTGGTTGACAGAACCTCTACTTCACCTGTTTTTTGTCGATGTTTACTTTTTCAACAACCACATCGTATTGTTGAGGGTATTTGTTTAGGTTAGTGATGGTGATCGGAACCTGTTGAATACCATTGATGGTTAGAGCTTCATTGATAAAGTCATCATCTGTAGCGTTGCCACCAAATTCTGTTGGAGCATGTGAGTGCGCCATTACATGACCTGACATTAAAGTCGCCAATAGAAGTAGTTTCTTCATCAAGGTACCTCTTTCAAAAACCTCTTAAACATAAAATTATCTGTTTTATGCTCGACCAAATCATTTGCGATACCACGTACGCTTTGCTTGTATGCGTACTGTGTATGCTTAAGTGGTGTGCATCTTATCAGAACAATAATTGCCGTCAATAGGTCTTTTGGTTATTCTTATGTATTATTTTATAATAATCTAAATAAACTTATTTATATCAATGGTTTATGAATGAAAATAAATTCGTATAAGGTATCTATAAGTTCTGTGTGATGGTGTTGAACCGCCACTTTCAAACGAGATACATCAAACCGATATAGAGTAAATCTCGTTTAGGGGGCTTTCAGAGCAATTGAGATGAAAGCACTAAGGATCGCTTAAAACTGGTGACCGGAAACTACAGTTTTGTGTGAGGGCTGAGCAATTTACAAAAAAAGGGAGGCCAGTGGCCTCCCGAAATCGCTAATAGTCTTTGCCTGTTTGGATTTGAAAGAAGGCAGTTGAGCTTATGGGGGAGTCCAAAGCTCGACTTAAACGAGTCAGTTGCATGCTCGTTAAGTCTGATGGTTACCTTATCCAAGACCCAAATCGGCGTAGATAAAAAATATAACTCATGAAAAAGCTAATGATGAATTGTACACTGTTTCCTGTGGTCGTTCATCGTGTACTACTATGCATTTAATCTAGGCAAAAGTCTAGTTGCTATTGGCGATTTTAGGTAGATTTTATATTTATTTAACTCGTTTTAGGCAATTAAACCAATAGTGAGTTGTTAGAGCAAGTCTTTAATTTATATAGGATTTTATTTGGTAAATCGATTCTGGATTTACGCCACAAAGTATCGTAAATCCGTAAGTAAGATTGGGCTTGAAGCTAGGTAATATGGGGAATGTTCCCAACCTAGGTGCGTTGGGAACAGCAGGCAATTAGAAACAGAAATAACAGTGGAGTGTGCTTTGGATTATATATTTCTAGCTTAGAGAACTAGGCTCGATTATTTGCTGTTATCTGTTTTGCCATATTATCCATAATAGGATCAGTATGGCGGAATATATGTTGATACGACTCACACAAGTAATTGTGCAGGAACTCATCATCAGTCTTTACAATGCGCTGTTTAGGCATCCGCCGTAGCATCGTTCTAGATAAGGGCACTGTTTACACTTCTCGGTCAGGGTCTCGTATTTGTGATTGCCAAACGCAACTTGCTTGTCGCTGGTGGCTAGGACATCTAACGGCGTGTCTTGGATATTGCCGATTTTGTTTTCTGGATAGACGAAGTGGTCGCAAGAATAGACATCTTCGTTTGCTTCTATGATGAGGTTGTCACCGCAGGTCTTACTGAAGATACACAGACCTGATGGATAACCAAGCTTTTGCGCCAGTAGCATCTCGAATGACTGCACGTAGATTCGACCTAGGTCATGCCTTACCCACTCATCAAACACATCGGCAATAAAGACCCCATAGCCTGCTTTGGGTACTGAGAAAGGAGTTACCTTTTCGGTGGCTTGGGGCTCAAAGCGCTCATCGTGAACATGGTCTTGCTCTACCACTGGGATAAACTGCATATGCATGGAACCAAGCTCTTTTAGCGTCTGATAGACCTGTTTACCCTTGTTCCAGTTCGCATCGTTCACCACGGTGAGGGTATTGAATTGAACGCCATGATCTTTCAATAGCCCAATAACGTGACGCACACGCTCAAAGGTAGGCTTACCATTTGTGGAGATGCGGTACTTGTCGTGGATAGTTGCATCACCATCAACCGAAATACCTATCAGAAAATTATGCTCAGCAAAGAAGCTTGCCCATTGCTTATTGATAGCAATACCGTTGGTTTGGA
The DNA here is from genome assembly GCA_000830475.1 of Vibrio ishigakensis. Classification (GTDB taxonomy): domain Bacteria; phylum Pseudomonadota; class Gammaproteobacteria; order Enterobacterales; family Vibrionaceae; genus Vibrio; species Vibrio ishigakensis_A. Next base: position 349,314 of record BBSC01000003.1, read on the forward strand.
AGCTGTTGGTGATGGTTTTTCCGCTGGCGTATTGCTGCTGGAATTTCACTGCAGCTTTATAGAAATCGAGCCCGGCTAGGGTGGGTTCGCCCCCTTGCCAAGCAAAGTCCACATGCGCTTGTTTTGACCCTTGGATGTAGTTCTTCACATAGTTCTCTAGGGCATCCATGCTCATCTTGTCTTGAGCAGGGTAATAGGCCTCTTTTTCAAGATAGAAGCAGTAGTCGCATTTGAGATTACACAGGTGGCTAACGGGTTTAGCCATCATATGGAAGGGTTTTTGCTGCATGTTTAACTCATTATTCTTATGTTTCCGCCCCGGTTTCCCGAGGCGGTCATCACGCTTAAGCGCTCTTTTTAACTAGGTTCTTTGCATTGAACTCTAGGGTGAGATTGTTCTTCTGCATATACTCTTGCATGCGCTTCTCGGCGAAGGCTGAGATTTCCTCGTATCCAGGAGTATTGAACAGGTTCTCGGTCTCTTTTGGATCTTTCTCTAGGTCGATAAGGATCTTGTAGTGCTTAACGTAAACCAAGCTTTCCACATATTTGAAGTTCTCAAAGCGGAACATACGCGAGAAGTAGTTCTCACAGAACACCTCTTCATGGGTGAAGGCATCGCTTTCAACACAACTTTGTTTGAAGCTCTTGCCATCGATGCCTTGTGGGATCTCGATGTTACATAGGTCGAGAAGGGTAGGCATGATGTCTACGGTAGAGACCATGTTGCGGTTATCTACCTCGCCGCCCTTGATTGATTCAGGGTAACGGATAATCATCGGCGTCTTGGCAGACTCTTCGTAGAATACCGTCTTAGCGATCAGGCGGTGGCTACCCATCATCTCACCGTGGTCTGAGGTAAATACGATGATGGTGTTATCGTCGATGCCTTGTTTTTTAAGTTGATCCAGCACCAAAGCAACTAGCCAGTCGGTCTTTTCAATCAACAAGCCATAGGTGGAGATAAACTGCTTCCAGTAGTTTTCATCAAGGTCTTCAAGCTCTTTGTACATGTAGTCTTCGTGCTTGATCATGCCCTCGATATACTTGTCAGAGAAGTTCTCAGGAAGGCCCTTACGCTCTTCATTACGCAGGAATTTCTCGTCATCGTTACGGCAGAAGAAGATGGCATCTGAGATGTTCTTACCGCCAACAGGGCCGCCTAGGGTCTTACAGATATCGTGCGGGTTGATGAAAGATAGTGTCAGATAGAATGGATTTTCACGATCTTTCTTGATGAAATCGATAGCGTCTTTGGCAAAGATGGTGTCGTATACAGAGCCTTCTGCTAGATAACCACCACCTGTGTAGCTCAGGCTACCTTGCTCATCGATACCGCGCCAGCCGTAACCTGCCGCGTGCTCTTTACCGAAGAAACCAGTGTCGTAACCTGCTTCTTTAAAGGCTTCGCCCATGGTCTTGGCGTCGGCTAGGAAGTTTTCTGGGGTTGGGAATTCGCCAGTTTGATGCTCGATGATCTCTTCGTTATCGATAAGGCCGTGGTTGTGAGGCATTAGGCCGGTGAACATACTGGCACGCGCTGGGCAGCAAAGTGGGTATGAGCTGTAGCTCTGCTCAAAACGTTTGCCTTCTTCGGCTAGGGTATCTAGCCAGGGGTCTGCACAAAATCGTTCTTACCAGAGCCATCTGCCATTGCTGTGGACCATTGGTCAGCAACAATAAAAATCACGTTAGGTTGCTTGTTTTGCATTGTCTTTCTCATTAGTAGTATCTTGTGTACTACTGTAAATCAAAAGAAAGTTGCTCACCATAAGTCTGGTAGTGAAATGCGACATAGATTTTATGGCGACGATCATAAGCAGATTGGCTACTACAAAATCAGTGTGATCGGGTTAAAGTTTTGTAATTAGTAGAGTACCTCGAAAACAAAAACAGCCACTAAGAAGTGGGCTGTTTGGTCAGGGTAAATACCCCAGTCTTAAAGCTGCTTGATGGTTTTACTCGGGTCGATATTTTTGTAATGGAATTCTTCGGTTGGTGCGTATTGGCGTACCAGCACGTTCCATTCCTGACCGTCTTTCAGACCTTCAAGAGGAATGTTATTCGCACCATATTTCTCTTCATCACAACCAAAGTAGATGGTGTAGGTGCCATCAGCATTTGGCTTAGCTACGCCGCTGTTTGAGCTTGCGTCGTCGTTAAACATAAAGCCATCTTCGTTATATACAGTAAATGACCAGAAGCCTTTGTTTTTCGGGTCTTCGAATGTGGTTGAATGACACTCGTTAGACGCGAAGTTTGGTGAGTACTGATACACGTTGTCTTTGTAGGTCGCGCCGCCCCAACCGTATGCCGCACCTTGGATACGCTTCTCTGGCGTGGTGTATTCACCTAGACCAAACATCTGAGCTGAATCAGGAACATTCTCTGCTGCGATCTCTTGTAGAATTTCTTTCTTCACAGGCTCTAACTTGGTAGCAAGAGTCATAAGATCATAACCACCGTAGATAGGGTAGTCATCTTTAGATGCAGCAGTGATCACTAGTTGGTCTTGTAGCTTGTTAAGCTCTTTGATCTCAGCGGTATCGTTTAGATCGGGTAGGTAAGCACGCACTACCACAAACTGGAACTTGGTCGTTTGTGGAACCTCAATAGTCTCATTACCCTTGGTGTAGATAAGATCTTGGGTTACATGCTTTTCATCGGTGAACTGCACCATGACAAAACGGTCGCCAAAATCAGGCAGTGTGATGGTTGCGCCTTCTTCAGTATCGATTACCGCAGTAGAGTAGATGGTGTCGCGGTTCATACGAACAATAGGTTGAACCTCGGTCTTAGGTGGAGTTCGGAAATGACGCCAGCTGTTAACACCGTCGGTTGCTTTTGCTTCGGTTACCGCAAAATATTTTGAGGTTTCTGCCTCGATATAGTTATCACGGTTAATCTCTTGAGCAGCCCAAGCAGTTGAAGCCGTCATTGAGGTCAGTATTGTCGCAATTAGCAGTTTCTTCATCTTCGTCACCTTAGTAGCTTTTGATATACGTACGAGACGCACATCGAAATAGACTTTGAACTTGAGCCTTGATGGCTCGGTGTTCGTTTGATGCAGAAATCATAGCTATTTAATATAATGCATGGAAATCATAATATTTTATAAATGATATGCATGGTATTTATCATTAGATATTGCCCATAAAAAAGGAGAGCACTCAGGCTCTCCGAAAAATAGGGGGTAAAGCGTCACAAATTAAAGGGAAATGTTCTCTTCGTGTTCACCGTCGAACACATGGCAGAAGCTAGTATCTAGGTTGAAGTAGAAGCTCTTGCCGATGTCTGCAGTGGTGATATCTACACAAGACACACGAGCGATAATGATGTTGGCTCCCACACGGAAGTGCAGGTATTTCTCGTTACCCATGTTCTCCACCACAGCCAACTTGCCTTCGATGGTGTTTAGCTCATCCGCCGATTCTGCAATAGAGATGTGCTCTGGGCGGATACCAAAGTAAACCTTGGTATTTACATGCTGGCTGAACTTGTGGGTTTTATGGGTCGGGATCACAACGCGAGAGCCTGGTGCCAACTCGATAAAGTAGTTACCGTTCTCTTCTTTTAGCGCGGTATCGACTAGGTTCATCGCTGGTGAGCCGATAAAGCCTGCTACGAACTTGTTCGCTGGGTAGTTATATAGGTTGGCTGGCGTATCCACCTGCATGATCTCACCCTTGTTCAGTACGCAGATGCGATCGCCTAGAGTTAGCGCTTCAGTCTGATCGTGGGTTACGTAGATCATGGTCGCTGGGTTGCCTTCCTCTTTTAGAGATTGGTGCAACTGAGCGATCTTAACGCGCATTGAAACACGCAGCTTGGCATCTAGGTTTGATAACGGTTCGTCAAACAAGAATACGTCTGGTTTACGTACGATGGCTCGGCCTACCGCTACACGCTGACGCTGACCGCCAGACATCTCTTTCGGTTTACGAGAGAGCAGGTCAGTGATCTCTAGCTTTTCTGCCGCCTCGGTTACACGCTCTTCGATCTCTTCTTTGCTTTTGCCCTGCATCTTTAGGCCAAAGGCCATGTTGTCATATACGGTTTTGTGAGGATAAAGAGCGTAGTTCTGGAACACCATCGCGATGCCGCGATCTTTAGGTGCTAGATCGTTTACTACCTTTTCGCCGATACGGATTTCGCCGCCTGAGATCTCCTCAAGGCCAGCTACCATGCGAAGGGTAGTCGACTTTGCACAACCCGATGGACCAACAAATACCATGAACTCGCCTTCTTGGATATCAAGGTCGATGCCATGTACTGCTTTAAAACCGTTTTCGTATTCTTTTTCTACTTTACGTAGGCTTACCGTTGCCATGATTTGCTCCGCAACCTGAAATTAATGTTTAAAAATCTTGTTTAGCCAACCCGGCTTTTCGCTCTGGGTTTGGGCTGATGGTTCAGACGCTGGCTTGTTTTTGCGCTTCTTAACCAGACCGTTAAGTACCGCTAGCGTCTTAAGATATTCTTTTGTCTCTCGTGCTGGGTAACCAGAGAGATGACTGTTTGCTGGGCATGAGCGGGTTACCCCAGCTTGTGCCTTGATTCGGGTGTTTTGACCTATGGTGATGCCACCTGTGATGCCCACCTGGCCATGGATCAAAACTCTGTCTTCTATGGTGGTCCAGCCTGCAATGCCAACCTGAGAAACCAATAGACAGTGGCGTCCAATCTTCACGTCGTGACCGATTTGGATAAGGTTGTCTAGTTTAGTGCCAGCCCCTATAACCGTGTCACCTAAGGTGCCTCTATCTATGGCGTTGTTGCAACCGATCTCGACGCCATCTTCAATCACCACGCGCCCAACGCTTTCTAGCCTGACATACTCACCCTTCTCATCGGTGAGATATTCAAAGCTAAAGTTACCGATAGAGCAGTTGGAGTCTATGGTGACGTTATCGCCGATCACTGTGCCCTCTTTGATCACTGTGTTGGCGTGAATAGCGACGTTATTGCCAATAGTCACGCCGTTCATGATCTTCACCCAGGTTTAAAGTGGCAGTTCTCACCGATAGTAGTGTGCTTTCCGATATAAACATCAGAGAGGGTAGAGGTGTTGCCTTGGTCATCGAGACGGTATTTGTTGACCTTATACCAAGTTAAAAGAGAGTTGATGGCGTCAGCATTCAACTTATCGATCACTATCACGGTCGCATCTGTCTCTTCACAGATGGACTCTGGACCTATGATGGCATCCGCCAAACTCTGTTTAACCTTTTTAGGTCACTGGGCTGGCGAACTATGGCTAATCCGCCACGCTCAGGGTGAGTAAGTTCAACTAATGTATCTATATTGAGCTCGCTATTTCCCTTTACGCGACCGTTTAGCAGTTCTGCTATATCAGTGACCTTGATCATTACTATTTTTCCTTATTAGAAGCGGTACTGAGCCATTAATTTCAGCTTGTTGTACTCTTCGTTGCCTGAGCCAACTTTGCCGGCGCCCACATCTTGTTCTTTATCTTCGTTGAACAGTTCAACCTCGGCACCAACCATCCAATCTTTGATGTTGTGCTGATAACCGATAGTGGTCTTGTTAACTGTGCCGAAGTATTCGTTGCCATTTGCCTGAGTCGTGGTTTTCTCTGTGTAGCGCTGTTTCACGAACAGGCGTCCACCGAAGTCGACTGATACGCGATTTCTGGCTCAACATAGAACTCCTTGAAGTTCTCTAGGTGCTGACCGCTGCGCTTGCTCTCGGTGTCTTTATCTTCGTAGTACAGCTCAACGCCGACAAAGAAGTTACCGAAGTTTTTATATGGCTTCAGCATAACCTTGTAATAGGTTGTATCTTTGCGACCCCAGTCACCAGAATCCAGCTCGTTAGTGTCGTCTTGTAGACCGTAGCTCAGCTCTGAGTAGAAACCGCCGCGCCAGTCATTGTTCCAGTAACCTAGGAAGGTATAAAACTGGTGTTGGTCTTTATCGAGGTCACCCTTTAGGTTGCTTTGGTAACGAGTACTGCGCTCAATCTCGGTTTTCCAACCTAGGCCAGTGCTTAGGCCGTTGCCAAAGCCATGGCGATAGGCAAGGTTGGTAGATAACTGAAAACCATCGTCTTTTTGGGTAAAGGTGCCTTCAGCATTACGCCAAGTGTTTTGGATCTGCTTAAAAGAGTAGTTAAGAGAAAATGGCAGATCCTTTTGGTAAAGGAAGCCAGTTATAAGGCTGTTCTCAATATATTCGTTGGTGCCGTTTAGACTACCGTCCTCGTTGTACACCTTTTTGTCTTCTTTTTCGAAGAAGGCACCTACATGTCCCCCTGTACCGTCAATAAGCGCCGAGAAGTAGTCCTGCTCTGCTGACTGAGAATCTGTTGAGTAGATGTCAGCCAGTGCATAGGGCGCATAGATTGCGTTTGCAATCAGTACAGACAAGATTGACTTGTTCATTCTTTGAGTTCCGTTTTGGTCTGTTTCACAATTAGAGTTTGGTGGTACAGGGTGTACTACTATAATTCTCGATGTAGATTTATTCGTCACTTCGATAAACGGAATAATGTGATAGTCATCATGATCGGTCAGCAGAATATATGCGTGAGATCTCGTTTTTGGGCTTGATAATAATGAAATTCGCCTTTTATTTGGTTTTTCTTGTGCTACGCGGTCAAATATTTCTGGTGCACAGTTTATTTATATTCATCAGGTTTCTAAATAAGTGATTGCCTGCAATTGATGATGAAAATCACAATTTTGTTTTAATAGGTGCAGAGTTTCATTGACCTATAACTGAGCCGGTAGTTTAATTGGGAGTACAGGGTGTACTACTAAATTGCAAAGTTCGAATAAGGAAAACATAAAATGAAGAAAGCCATCTTATCTGCCGTGCTTGCGACAAGCTGCATTTGTGGTTCGGCAATGGCTCAAGAAATTGTTCCAGAGGCTGATGCAAAACTAATGGTGTGGGCTGACCACGGCGCTAGCACCAAGTTTATGAAGTACGCGGCTGAAGAATTTAATAAGCAAAATGGTTACAACGTAGAATTTACGTTCCGCTCTCTATCTCCAGTAGATACTGCAACCCGTCTTATCCAGGATGGCGGCACCACCCAAGTAGGTGATGTAGTAGAGATCGAACACGATACCTTAGGCCGTCTAGTTGTTGCTGGTGGCGTAATGGAAAACCTAGTAAGTACAGATCGCATCGAAAAGGAAATGATTCCAGGTGCGGTTGCGGCATCTAAAGCAAACAATGTTGGTTATGGCTTCCCAGTTTCATTTGCAACTCTGGCCATGTACTACAACAAAGACCTGCTGAATGAAGAGCCAAAGACCTTCGAAGAAATTATCGAATTCTCAAAGACCTTTAATAACTCTCGCCAGAAGAAATATGCACTACTGTGGAACGTACAGAACTACTACGAGTCTCGTATGTTCTTCGCCATGAACGGTGGTTATGAGTTTGGTGATGAGGCTCTAACCCTCAAGACCTGGGTATTGCTAACGAAGGTGCTATTCAGGGCCTCACTGCAATGCTTAAGCTGAAAGAAGCGAACAGCGCGAATTCCGCTGACCTTACTGACCCGCAAGTCCGTCGTGGTCTGTTCCAAGAAGGTAAAGTTGCAGCGCTTATTGATGGTCCTTGGGCAGAAGCAGGCTTGAAGAAGTCTGGCATCAATTTAGGTGTTACCTCTATCCCTACTCTTGATGGTCACCATCCACGTACCTTCTCAACGGTTCGCCTAGCGGTAGTGTCTGCCTTTACAGAATATCCACGCGCTTCTCAGTTGTTTGCCGACTTCCTATCGTCAGAAGCGATGGCGGAAAAACGCTATGAGATGACGGGTGCGATTCCACCAGTCGCCACGGTAATGAAAGAGATTGAGTCGAGTGCAACGCCACTGACTCAGGCGGTGATCAACCAAGGCTTCCACGCTGATGCAATGCCGTCTATCCCTGAGATGGGCTATATCTGGCAACCAATGGCTGCGGCTGTTACTGAGGTATGGAACAACGGTAAAGACGTAGAGGGTGTGCTGACTAAGGCGCAAACTATCGTTGAACAGCAAATCTCAATGCAACAGTAATTATTTGGATTATTCCCTATGCAATTAACTGCTAAGAACGAGGCGCCTAGCGCGCCTCTCTCCCTGCTCATTATGGGGGGAGTCAACTAAGAAGCGGTGCTCACCTGAAGGCTTTGCCTTTCTATTTATCCAGATTGTCTTTATTTACTTTGCGATAGACCTGTTCACTGCCATTAAAGGATTGATTACCTTGGGCGAGGTTGCCAGACGCGTAAGGGCTTCGACATTATCCAAGGTGATAACTCGATCTTTATGTTGGTAGAAGGTGTGGTAGCCATCTTGATCGTCGCTCTGTTTGCCTTGGTTTACCGAGCAAATGTAAATGATGCTAAGACTCTGGATGACCAGCGCCAGCTAACTCTGAAACAGCAATGGGTTCGCATGTACGAGAAGAACTTTGCCTTCTTGATGCTGACACCAGCGGCCGCTGCCGCACTGCTGTTCATCATATTGCCAATCGCTATCACGGTAATGGTGGCCTTTACTAACTACTCAGCGCCGAACCATATTCCGCCGAGAAGCCTAGTGGACTGGGTTGGCTTTAAGAACTTTGTCGCTTTGTTTGAACTGAAAATCTGGTCTGGCACCTTCTTTGGCGTTGCGACTTGGACAGTTATCTGGGCGGTGTGTGCGACGGTATTTACCTTTGGTTTTGGTTTCATCCTAGCCCTGGCGGTTGAGAACAAAGATATCAAGTTCAAGAAAGCTTGGCGTCTTATCTTCATCCTGCCATACGCGATTCCTGCGTTCGTAACCCTGTTGGTGTTCCGACTGCTGCTTAACGGGGTGGGCCCGGTAAACAATATGCTAAATGGTCTAGGACTGGAGTCGATTGCATTCCTATCTGACCCATTTACGGCCAAGGTGACGGTGATTCTGGTAAGCGTGTGGGCAAGTGCTCCTTATTTCATGCTGATGATCTCGAGCGCTCTGACAAACATTCCAGCAGACCTATATGAGGCAGCTGAAGTAGATGGTGCGAGCAAGTTCCAGCAGTTTAAAGAGATTACCCTGCCTATGGTTCTAAACCAGCTAGCTCCATCTCTGGTGATGACCTTCGCACACAACTTTAATAACTTCGGTGCCATCTATCTGCTGACAGAAGGCGGTCCGATCAACCCAGATTATCGCTTCGCGGGTCACACAGATATCTTAATTACTTGGATCTATAAACTGACCCTAGACTTCCAGCAGTACCATATTGCAGCGGTTGTCTCGATAGTTATTTTCTTGTTCCTTTCTACGATTGCGATTTGGCAATTTAGAAGAATGAAGTCATTCAAAGAAGATGTAGGTATGTAATTATGTCGACGACTAAGAAACCTCTAAAAATTAGTACCGTATTCGTCTATATCTTCTTGTCTTTGAATGCGATTGCGGTGTTGGCTCCGGTAATCTGGACGGTTCTGGCTTCGTTTAAGCCCGGTACCAACCTGTTTAGCTCAACCTTTACCGGTTTTGACTTTACTCTGGACCACTACCGTACCCTGCTGAACGATACACCTTATATTCAGTGGTATAAGAATACGTTTTATCTAGCGGTGGCAAACATGCTTATCTCGCTAGTTTTGGTGACCATCACGGCGTATACATTCTCTCGCTACCGTTTTCGCGGAAAGCGTAATGTAATGCTAAGCATCCTAGTGCTGCAGATGTTCCCTGCGTTTCTATCCATGACGGCTATCTATGTTCTGCTCTCTAAGCTGAACCTTATTGATAGCTACTGGGGCCTGCTACTGGTGTACGTGACCGGCAGTCTGCCATTCCTATCTTGGTTGGTTAAGGGCTACTTTGATGCTATCCCAACCTCGTTGGATGAGGCGGCTAAGATTGACGGCGCGGGTCACCTGACCATCTTCTTTGAGATCATACTTCCATTGGCAAAACCTATCTTGGTGTTTGTGGCATTGATGTCATTCACCGCACCTTGGATGGACTTCATATTGCCAACGCTGATATTGCGTAGTGAAGAGAAGATGACCCTAGCTATCGGTATCTTTAGCTGGATTCGCTCAAATTCCGCGGAGAACTTCACTCTATTTACCGCAGGCGCACTTTTAGTCGCGGTACCTATTACCTTGCTGTTTGTTGCAACCCAAAAACATATTGCAAAAGGCCTCGTCAGTGGCGCAGTAAAAGAATAAATGAAATGGCAGATAGGGTCTGTTGGCCCTATCCCCGCCGAAAAATAAAGATTTAGGAAACACAATAATATGATTACTAAGAGCTCTATTGCGCACACGCCAAAGAGTGCGGATGCTTACGCCTTCGATACAGAGACTTTACACCTGAGACTGCGCACCGCGAAGAACGAAGTTGAGCGCGTGGTACTGTGGATTGGTGACCCTTACCACTGGGCCGAAGGTGGCCTAGACGGCGGTAACCTTGGCGGTAGCGAAGCCCACGGTTGGGTTGGCGGCAACGAGGTGAAGATGGAGCTTGAGGGCCAGACTGAACACCACGACCATTGGTTCGCTGAGTTCGCTCCACCTAAGCGTCGTACCCGTTATGGTTTCATCCTAGAGGGTAAAGATGGTGAGAAGATTATCTATGGCGAGAAGCGTATTGTGGATATCCGCGACCCTAAAGTAGCTGAGGCTGAGTGCAGCAACATCAGTAACTTCTTCTGCTTCCCTTATCTGAATCCACGTGACGTGCTAGACACGCCAAAGTGGGTAGAAAAGACGGTTTGGTATCAGATCTTCCCTGAGCGTTTTGCTAACGGTCGTCCTGAGATCTCTCCAGAAGGGGTTCAGCCTTGGGGCACTGACCCTGACCCGTTCAACTTTATGGGCGGTGACCTATGGGGCGTGATCGATAAGCTAGATTATCTGCAAGACCTAGGTGTAAACGGCCTTTACTTCTGCCCAATCTTTACCGCGAATGCTAACCACAAATACGACACTGTGGATTACTACAATGTAGATCCACACTTTGGTGGCAATGAAGCGTTTAAGGCGCTGGTTAAAGAGGCGCATAAGCGCGGTATGAAGGTGATGCTGGATGCAGTATTCAACCATATCGGTGACCAATCTCCACTATGGCTAGACGTGGTAGAGAAGGGCAAAGAGTCTAAGTACGCGGACTGGTTCTGGATCAACGAGTTCCCAGTTTACCCTGATACGCCGAAGAGCGAGTGGGACTTCTGGAACTTCAACTACGAAACCTTCGCTAACGTACTTGAGATGCCAAAGCTCAATACTGAGAACGATGAGTGTCGTGCATATCTTCTAGATGTGGCCCGTCACTGGGTTGAAGAGTTCGATATTGATGGCTGGCGTTTGGACGTTGCCAATGAGGTTGACCACGAGTTCTGGCGTGACTTCCGCCGCGTAGTAAAAGGCATCAAGCCGGATTGCTACATCCTAGGTGAGATTTGGCATGAAGGTATGGCGTGGCTTCGTGGTGAGCAATATGACTCACTGATGAATTACCCAATGACTCAGGCGGTAACGGACTTCTTTGCACTGAACCTTTCTAACAAGCAAGGCTTCATTGATGACGTAAGCCGTTCATATATGTCTTACCCACGCAATGTGAACAAGGCGATGTTCAACCTGCTAGATAGTCACGATACCACTCGTATCATGAGCCTGTGCGGTGAGAATAAAGACAAGGCAAAACTGGCTTATCTGTTTATGTTCACGCAAGTAGGTTCTCCTTGTATCTACTACGGTGGCGAGATCGGTATGACCGGCGAGCGTGGCATGACCTACGACCAAAACCGTCGCTGCATGATCTGGGAAGAAGAGAATCAAGACCTTGAGTTTAAAGCCTTCATTCAAGAGATGATCCAGATGCGCCTTGGCTATCCAGAGCTAAATGATGCGTCTATCGACTGGATCGAAGTGGCAGACGACAGTTGTGTTGCGTATCAACGAGGCCGATTGACTTTTGTTCTGAATAACTCAGAGCAAGAAAAATCGGTAGAGGTGAACGGTCAACAACTGACTCTTGCACCGTTCGGTTATCAAATCTTAGGTAAATAAAATAGTCGCTTGCTGTGCACTGAGTAAAGAGCGCAGCAGGCCTAAATCTTTAAAATCGATACCCATGCGGGTTTATTCGAGCCCGCATCATTATCGAATAATTGTGAAGTGTGAATTCAATGGGTTAGGCGTCATGACGCACCCAGCACTAAGTGGTAATCTAAAGGCTGATTGTGAATAGTTTTAGAGGACAAACCGTGCCAGATCTTGTGACAAAGCTAATGGACTTTGGGTTTACCAAAACAGACGCGCTTGTGTATATCAATCTACTCAAGAACGGCCGAGCGAGTGGCTATAAAATCGCCAAGGAAATTTCATTATCCCGCTCGTCCGTCTACTCCTCGATAGATAACCTTTATAACAATGGTTATATCTTTATGTCCGATGGCGACACTAAAGAATACGAGGCCAAGTCTCCAGAATTGATATTTAGCCAGATCGAAAAGAAGACGGTTGAAAATATTGGCTTCCTGAAAAAAGAGCTGTCCAAGATGATGCTCCAGGAAGAGAAAGAATTTGTTTATAACCTCACCGGTTATGACAACGTGGTACAGAAGGCGAAAGAGCTGATTAATCAGGCTGAAGTTGAGATCTATATGAACTCAGACTTCAGATTGAACATCTTCAAAGAAGAGATCTGCGATGCCATCGAGCGTGGTGTGCGCGTTATCGGCTTTTCGTTCAACCGCATCGAAAAACCCCATGAAAAGATGGAGTCTTTCTCGCGCCACAACATTGAAGAAACCCTATACCCATCTCATCGCTTTATGCTGGTGGTGGACATGTCTTTGGCGCTTATCTTCTCTCATCGAGAAGAGACCAAGGGTTTGTATACCAACAACCGCTTGATGGTGAAGATGACGGCAGAACATATTCATAACGACATCTATCTGACCGAGTACGAGAAGAACTCCGCGATAGAGCCAATCCGCATCAATACGATTCATGAACAGACCAACGAAATGGTTCTGGATGAAGAGAAGAAGATGTCCAACAAATAGGACCTGACATGCTAGATAAAGACCGTTACCTAGTTATTGATAATTTTGAACTGCCTCAGTTGGGGCGCACCAGAACCATTCGCGTTTATCTGCCGAAGGATTATCACAACTCTGACAGCCACTACCCAGTGGTGTATATGCATGACGGTCAGAATCTATTTGATTCATCTATCTCTTATGGTGGCGATACCTGGGAGATCTCGCGCAATGTAGACAGCTTCTTTGAAGGTAAAGATGGCGTTATTGTTGTGGGTATCGACAACGGCTCTGAGTTTGATGGCCTATGTCGTATGTATGAATACTCACCATGGAAGATGGACCAAGATTTTATCTTGTCGGATTGGGATCCTCTTGTGTATCAGAGCGGGGGCGATGGCGCTCGCTATATCGAGTTTATTACCGATACCCTTAAGCCTTATATCGATCAAACCTACCGTACGAAATCTGAGCGCGACAATACCGTAATCGCGGGTAGCTCTATGGGTGGCTTTATTAGCTTGTTCGGCATCATGCAGCGCCCGGATGTGTTTTCTAAAGCGGGGGTTTTCTCTCCAGCCTTTTGGTTCAACAAGCCGGCCATGTTTGACTACCTGCAAGCCACTGAGCTTGAACAAGAGATTCAGGTCTACATGGATATGGGCACACAAGAGAGCAGTGGTCGTGGTATCGGTTTTGAGAAGATCTATCTTGATGGCTCTAATGAGGCCAACGCTTTATTAGAAACCAAGGCTAACATCGACCTTAAATATATTGTTGATGAAGGAGCGCAACACACCGAGTCAGCTTGGGCCAAGCGCTACCCTGAGATGCTGAGCTTCTTCTTTAAATAATTTCTAAATTAAACACTTTTATAATTTGAGCCATTCTCCAGCAGGGTGGCTCTATTTTCTGACGCCTGGAGAAAATGAAATGATTAACGAAACTGTCCTCGGATATATTGCGGCCACTTGTACCACCTGCGCTTTTATTCCCCAAGTTATCCATATTCTTAAAACCAAAGATACCTCGTCTATTTCCCTTGGTATGTACACCATCTTTATTATGGGTGTCTTCTTGTGGATGACCTATGGCTACATCGTTTCGGACATTCCTGTGATGCTCGCCAATGCCATTACCTTATTGCTGGCAAGCATCATCTGGATCATCAAGATAAAACACACCCTGAAAAAGCCAGCTTTGTGTAAGGAGTAATCTTATGTCGATTTCTGTACCAGATAATATTACAGCGCTCCTAAACAGGGTTGGGCACCAAATCTATCAGCCGCTTACAGATCTCAAGATAGAGGGGTGGCTTTCTAAAGAGCCCCTCTCGTTTACCGATAAAACCCAAGGTGAATATCGAGAACTCACCATAGGTGATAACTGGGGTGGTTTGTTTGATTGTGCGTGGTTTAAGCTCTCGGGCCCGGTGCCGACATACCAAGATGAGCTAGTGCTAATGGTGGATGTAGGTGGAGAGGGTCTAGTGTTTGATAGCTAGGCAATCCAGTTCGTGGCATCACCAACAAGATGTCTTCTTATGGTATCCCACCAGATAAACCGGGTAAGTGGGTGGTTGAACTGGATCAAATGGCGGGCGATAACTTTGAGATGTGGGTAGATGCGGGTTGTAACGACCTGTTTGGTTACGTACAAAACGGCGGTATTATTACCGATGCGCATCTTGGATCCTGTAATAGCGAGCTCAAAGCACTCTATTATGACCTCGAAGTTTTGATTGATTGGATTAAGGGCGATGAAGGCTTTGTTTCTCATCAGCTAAAGGTGCGCAGGCCAGTCAAACTGTGATTTTAGAGAATAATGATGCTCGCTTTGAGCGCTTTATTCAGCTTATGCAGCGTATCGACCAAACCTTGGTTGAATACTCAAAAGATGAGATAGAGCAGTGTCGGGCCATTCTCTCAGAGGTTTACGATGAACCGGCTAGACAAGGCAGCGTAGATATTACCGCTACCGGGCATGCGCATTTGGATCTTGCATGGATGTGGCCGCTCAGAGAGGGCAGACGTAAGGCGATGCGCACCTTTACCACCGCTGTGGCTAATCTAGAAAAGTACCCGGATTATCTGTTTGGAGCGAGCCAGTATCAACTGTTTGAGTGGGTGAAAGAAGACCATCCACAACTGTTTGAGCAGATCCAGCATCAAGTTAAGCAGGGGTGTTTTGAGCTTCAAGGCTGCTTTTGGTGGAATCAGATTTGAATCTAGTCAGTGGTGAATCTCTGATCCGTCAGATCATGTACGGTCGCAAATTCACTGAGCAGTATTTTGGGCAGAGTGTTGATTATCTGTGGGAGCCGGATGTATTCGGCTTTACCGCAGCACTGCCGCAGATCTTGGCTAAATCTGGGGTTAAATATATTGCCTCGCAAAAGCTGTCCCAGAATAAGGTGAACCCTTTTCCCCATCATATGTTCCGCTGGCAGGGTTTGGATGGCTCTGAAGTCATCATGCATAACTTCCCTGAAGACACCTATGATAGCCGTGCTCGCGCGACCTCTTCACTTAAGCTTGAAGCCAACTATAAAGAGAAAGAAATCTGCAGAAGCCTTGATGGTTTATGGCGTCGGAGATGGTGGCGGTGGTCCTGCCGAAGAGCATATTGAACGTTTTCAGCGTATTCAAAATCTAGACGGTTTGCCTCAGGCTAAAAATGGTCGAGTGGATGCATTCTTTGAGCGAGTGGAGAGCTACCGAGACAAGTTACCCGTCATGCAGGGCGAGCTCTATTTCGAGGCGCACCAAGGCTGCTTTACTACCGAGTCTCGCACCAAGCAGGGCAATCGCGATATGGAGTTTTTGCTTGGTCAGCTAGAGTCCTTGATGGCTATCAATGGCGACTTCAGTATCAAGTCTGAGTTGGATAGCCTTTGGAAAGAGACACTAACCCTGCAATTCCACGATATTCTGCCGGGCTCCTCTATCGTACGGGTCTATCAGGAAGCAGAGGTGGATTACGTTAGATTAACCACCAAAGCTAAAGAGCTGATTGACCTGCAAAAAGCTAAGCTTGAAGCAGGCATCAATACCTCATCTTTTGCAAAGCCTTATATGCTTTACAATCTGTCGCCATTCTCACGCAGTCAGTGGCTGGAGATTGAGGGCAATTGGCAACAGGTTTGTGTGCCAGCTATGGGTTATAAGGTCGTTGAACCAAATAGTGCCGAGTTTATTGCGCCAAGCGCATCGCCACTATGCCTTGAAAACAGCCAACTGAAGGTGGAATTCAATAGCTCTGGGCAGATAACCTCAGTGTACAACAAAGAGCTGAATCGAGAATTCATCTCTAAACCTATGGCTAATCTTTTGAGGGCCTACAAAGAGCGCGCCACTCAATATGCCGCGTGGGACTTTGCTGATGACTACAGAAACGGAGAGTCATCTTCCTTGAGCTAGTGGAAAGCAGTGCTTTTACCCGTGGACCGAACGCTGTGGTCAAGCAGGTATATCGCTATGGTGACTCTATGCTCACTCAAGAGATCTCTATTGTCGAAGGCAGCAGTCGCATTGATTTTAATACCCATGTCGATTGGCAAGAACAGGATGTATCGCTCAAGGCAAACTTCCCTATCACGGTCGAGGCAAGGGATGCGCAGTGCAATATCCAATTTGGCGTTATCGATAGACCCACCCATAGCGACGATAGCTTTGCCATGGCCAAGGATGAGATCCCTGCGCACCGCTGGGTGGATGTGAGTGATGGTGAGCAAGGTATTGCGATAATGGCGGACGCCAAGTATGGCTACCGCGCGAAAGACCAAGAGCTTGAGATCACCTTGCTGCGTTCGCAGAAAAAACCGGGCTCTGAGTTTGGTGACCCGCAAGATGCTGACTTTACCGAGAACAACTTTGGTGACATTGGCGAGCACAGCTTTAGTTATTCTATCTTCACCCACGCTGGCGATTACAAGCAGGGTGGTGTGGTAGAGCAGGGCTATGCACTTCGGGATCTAAAAGCGGAGCCTATAGCGGTTAAGCAAGGTTCACTGTTGTCCAGCGTTCAGGTTGCGAGTTGCGATAACAACGCTGTGGTAATTGAAACCTTGAAGCCTGCTGAAGATGGCAAAGGGGTTATTGTTCGATTGTTTGAAACGCATGGTGAAAAGCAAACGGCGTCTGTTGATGTGAGCTACTTCGGGTTTGAGGTAAGTGAAGTCGATATGATGGAGGAGTTGATAGCACCACTCGATGCTACTCAAGGTAATGTTGAGCTTGAGTTTACGCCGTTTGAGGTGAAGACGCTTCGAGTGGTTCAGCAGTAATACAGATACCGGATAACTACTTCGTAGTTTCCGGTATGATGATAATTGCCTGAAAATCAACTATTTAGTCCGTCATCCCGGAATGCCGGCTCAGCGGAAGTTGCAACGCAACTATCCGGGATCTTCTTACCAGCGAATCTCAATCATTTCCCAGCAAACGTAACCTGCCTCAAAATAGTCTCGGCCATAGGCCTCAGGTTCAGACCTCCAACACTCAAACTCGGTGTCTTATGACCACACAAGGAAACCTTGTTTACTTCATTTAGAATCGGTTGCTGCTCTTCACCGAGTGTCAGTGGAGCAAACTCTTCTTTCATTAGATACTTGCGATCTGCAAAGCGACCTTGTAAGAACTCGCGCTCGATCTCCTGCTCAGACTCAAGAGGCAGGGCATATACCAAAGGACCATAGCTGAAGAAGCGTTCACCCTGCTGGTCGACATGCGTCTTGGGCGCAGTAACGAATTCGATATCTAGGCTAGCTTCATGCCACTCTTGGCTAAGCGTAACCATACCGTTTTGCATTTTAACTTGCTCACCGTCGATAAGCACAGTCTCTGCCCAGCTTGGTACACGCAGGCTTAGAGTGAAGTTAACAGGCTTTTCACTGCGAACATGGATAGTAGAGTTAAGCTCGGTTGGATAGGTAGAGACCTCTTCAAATTCAACTTGATGCCTTGGATTTCAGTTTGGAAAATGCTTGGGCCATACAGCGCCTTTAACACTCCCTCTTCTTGTTCAAGCCACATTGATTTCACAAAGTATGGGGTAATACGTCCTGCGTTTGGTACGCAACATACCGCCGCTTCTTGGTGAGTCGGAGAGTATTTATAGCGGGTTTGCACCTCATGTACTGTGCCGCCACATTCATGACAGCCTGCATCACCGGTCATGGAATAAGAGTTGTCTGTCTTTAGGTAGGCGATGCCTTTGCCATCAGGGTGACGAGCACCTAACGCAGCGTTGAAGAAGATCTTCTCCACCTCGTCGAGCCAGTTGAGGTCACCGCTATTGCGAGTCAGGATAATCAGCGAATCTAGCCACTCTTGCAGCGAACAATATTCATAGCCAACCTTGGTTGAGTCGACATACTTGCCAAGAATGAATTCATCACCAATTGGCGCACCCGATGGGGTGAGGTAATTAGGTAGGCGCTTCAAGAAAGCCTCTAGACCTTGCATCAGTAGCGGACTGTTTGAGGCAAAGCAGGACACGACAAGTGGACGAAGGTGCTCCCATGTATGAACCGCGTGCCCTTGGAATTTGTATTCTTCATCCAATAGGTTGCCCCACATGATATCGTTATCGCACAGCTCATATTGGCAATAATCCAGATACAGGAAGTTAGCATAATCTAGGTATTGGCTATCCTGGGTGTAGTCGAATAGGCGATCAAGAACATCGGTATAAACCAAGCCATGACCAACACCCGCATAAGGCTCAGAGACGTTAAACGGGTGACTATTACCAATAGGCCAGGCCAGCATGGTACGGCTGACCGATCGGATTACCGCATCGAGCACATCTTGACGTTGAGTGTGTTCGTAATAGCCAAGCAACACGCGTAGCAGTGATGCTTGCGCCCATAGTTCGCCATTCTCACCCTGAGCTTTGTAACGCAGATCTGGCGCATAGATACCGAGATAACCGTCTTCATCCTGGCTCGCTAAGATACGCTCGATGTAATTCTCGACCTTCTGTTTATGCAGGGCATCGCCGACAAGTAGCGCGTGGCGCACATAGCCATCCCACCAGTTCGATTGGGTTTCCGAGTTCCACCACAGGTACTGAACTTCCCAGTCGGCATCTTGTGCCACAGCGCCCACATCTTTCGCTTTATCTTTGCTGGTAAGGCGATGAGAGTTGTAGATGTCATCGTCGATGATGAGGTCAGGTACTAGGTTGTCTAGTGCGCCGACAAAGCCTTGGTTAAGGTCAAATTCCAGTTGTTGTTTAATCCAGCCTGTCGGGGCAATCTTGCCCGACAGAGGTGCGTGTAGGGTACGTTGCATCTATAGAACCTCAGTTGCAATAGTTATAATTAGGCTTAGCGCGATAACGCCAATGGTAATGCGATAAACGCTTTGGTCGCTGATGCGCTTTAGTAGGTAATTGGTTAATGGAATGCTGGCGATTGACCCGGTTACTAGGATAGCAGCGGTCGCCATATCTCCTTGGCCATTCTTGGTGTAATTCCAGGCGGTGATGGCAGACAGCATCAGGGATAACACCACCGACGAGCCCACAGCGCGCTTGATATTCACGCCGATCACCGAGTTGAGCAGAGGCAGAAGTATCACCCCACCTCCAACGCCCGTTGAGCCAAGCAGAGAACCACAAAACATCCCAGACAGAAGAGAGGTGCGTCGCTTGGGTTTGCTGATCGCTTTTACTTCAACCGATTTATGCTCCGAGCGATACTTTCGAATGACCAGCAGCAGTGACGCCAACATCACCAGCACTATCATGGCTTGCACGGCTTGATTTAGCGCCACCTGATAGCTTGGATTGCCATTGAGGGTCACGATACTTGCGTGCTGATAAGGGTAAGAGGCACAGCGCCCAAAAACATCAGGCCAACCTGTTGCCATTCGACATTGCGCTGTTTTACATGGGTAGCAGCAGCACTTAGCTTCACTATGGAGCAATGATACTCGCGGTGCCTACTGCTAGTACCGTGTGCATCCCAAGCACAAACTGCAAAAGCGGGATGAGTAGCACCCCACCACCAACGCCGGTGAGCCCAAGACTGAGGCCAAAGGTAAAGCCAATAGCTAGCTTAAGCATTACGTCGCCGCTAGCTAATATTTCATACAAAAAGGAGATGTCGGGAAGCATGGATTGTCACTTCAAAAATCAGATGACAACAGTTTAAATTTGAACACTCTCAATGATTTATAGTGACGATCATAAATGGCCCGCAAAAGCTGTTAAACTCTGGGCTCGGTCTCATTTAGGAAGTAATAGTTAGTATGATCAATCAGGTGTTGCAAGAGGTTACCGCTTATACGGATGAGCGTGACTATGCCAAGCATCAAGTGGTGTACCGAAACGGTGCTCCAACCAGAGGATTCTTTTATGTTAAATCTGGACTGATAGGTCTCTACCAAACCACAGAGTCAGGCAAAGAGAGCCTGCTGCGTATCTATGGCCCTGGCTATTTCTTTGGATATCGCTCACTGTTCACCAAACAAGACTATCGCTCTACCGCAAGGGCCATGTTGC
Source organism: Vibrio ishigakensis (assembly GCA_000830475.1). Taxonomy (GTDB): domain Bacteria; phylum Pseudomonadota; class Gammaproteobacteria; order Enterobacterales; family Vibrionaceae; genus Vibrio; species Vibrio ishigakensis_A. Next base: position 369,826 of record BBSC01000003.1, read on the forward strand.
CAAGTGAGTTACTCCAGGTAAATCTGAGCACCTTTACTGAGCTAGATAGCGTATCGAGTAATCTGTCGGGCTTTCTGGTGCGAGGCGTATGTTATGAGTTGGGCGAGGCCGAGAACCGTTTGACTCAGATGACCTCAAACAGCGCCAAAGTGAGGATCATGGATGCCATTTACCATCTATTCGACAATCATCCTGAATATCAGTGGACCTATCGAGAGGTCGGAGAATACAGTGGTACAGACACCACCACTGTTATTCGTTTCTGCAAGGAACTAAAGGGAATGGGGATACTTGATTCAGGGAGTCGAAAACTTCAAGTAAGCTCTATCGATGGTCTCAAGGCCTATCGAGATGAGTTGGCTAGTGATTAAAAAAGGCGCTTGAAGCGCCTTTTCTATTTTTAGTGGTTAGTCGAGGTTTTGAAATGCTCCACGACCAGCAAATCGGGCAGAACTTCCCAGTTCATCCTCGATACGCATCAATTGGTTGTATTTCTCAACGCGTTCGCCTCGGCATGGAGCACCGGTTTTTAAGTGACCCGTGCTCAAACCTACCGTCATATCAGCGATGAAACTGTCTACTGTTTCACCCGAGCGATGAGAAACAAAAGCGCCCCAGTTTGCTGAGTAACATAGGTTTACCGAGTCTATGGTCTCGGTCAGAGAGCCGATCTGGTTTAGTTTGATAAGGGCCGAATTCGCTGCGCCTAAATCGATGCCTTTGGCTATGTATTTGGTGTTGGTCACAAAGAGGTCATCACCGACAATCTCAATACGGCTACCAAGTTTTTGGTTGAGCAGAGGCCAGTTGTCCCAGTCATCTTCGGCTAATCCATCCTCGATAAGAATGATAGGGAACTCGTCTACAAGCGCAGCATAGTAGTCGATCATCTCCGCCGAGCTGAGTTTGCGGTTCTCTGAATGAAGCTGATAACCTCCATCTTCAAAGAACTCACTCGAGGCAGGGTCTAAGCAAATACCTACATCTTCACCCGGACGCAGGCCCGCCGCCTTAATGCCCTGAACAATTAGTTCAAGGGGCTCTTTGTTTGAGTTTACCTTAGGTGCAAAGCCACCCTCATCACCAACACCGGTGGAATAGCCTTGATCGAGCAGCACTTTGCGCAGGGCTTGATACACTTCGCTACCCCATTGAACGGCTTCTCGCATAGAAGAAGCGCCGATAGGGGCAATCATATATTCTTGGAAATCAGGTCCTTGCCAACGGGCGTGCACACCGCCATTAAGTATGTTCATGCAAGGCACAGGTAGGACGTTAGCGGATACGCCACCGATATAGCGATATAGAGGGACTTCCGCTGCCAGTGCTGCTGCTTTAACTACTGCAATGGATACTGCGAGTATGGCATTGGCACCAAAGCGTGCTTTGTTTTCTGTGCCATCTAACTCAATCATAGTGGTGTCTATCTTGCGCTGTTCACGTGAGTCCATACCAAGTAGGGCCTGCGCAATTTCGGTATTCACAAAGTTGACTGCTTGCGCTACACCTTTACCACCAAACCTGTCATCACCATCTCTTAGTTCTAGCGCTTCTCTTGAACCTGTACTTGCCCCCGATGGCGCTGAGGCGCGGGCTTGAACACCACAGAATAGTGTTACATCTACTTCAACGGTTGGGTTGCCGCGTGAATCGAGTATTTCACGGGCGACTATGTTCTCAATTGAAAAGTCCATGGATTATCTCCTGGTTAGTAGAAACAGTTATTGTGCTTAAAGTTTGGCCATACTTCGTGTTCATCAATGTAGCTTTGATGCAAATGATAATCAATATCATTTGAGTTGCAAGTTTGGAAAGTTACGTACCGCTTTTCTATTTTGAGCAGACTTAAAAAGTGTTTTGGAGGAGACATATATCTCCGCTTCTACACTGCCTGCTTTTGGTAAATCAGACCTAAAGTGTAGAAGAGGACGAAAGAGATAGGGGAGTTGGGTGGCTAAACCGCCATGTCCTCTTGAATAGGAGAGGGCTGTTTAAGACTGGATTTGATGATTTGAATCTGCGTTTCTGCGTTTTGTACTGTGGTTAGTACTTTGCCTTCGTCGATCTGTTCAAGGTCGAAGGTGTATTCCGAGACGATGTTTAAGCCGCACATCAAGGTAGCAAGGGCTTCTTCTGAGGAGAGTTCGCCGAGGTCTTGCAAAATGGAGTCTAAAGCGGACAAGCTTTTTGGGTTGAGTCTATGCATAATCCTTTCCTAGCAAAGTTGCTGATAATAGTGGTACTTGTTCTAGTAGTTATTGGTTCATTTTTGTTTTGTAATTTTTATCAATGTATTAAAACACTGATAAGTCAGGAGAATATCAGCAAAATAGGACAGCAAATACTAATTTCAAATAAATTAGTGGCGGAGCCTGTAACATTTTGTTTTAACTAGTTTTCTATTTCACCGATAGAGTAGAGCACCAGCAGTTCGGGGTTGTTACCTTCTCCCAAGCTTTGAATATCTTCCCCTTCTTGTTTGAGCTGGCGAATGATTTTGAGTGCTTTAACGGGATCCACACCTATGATGGTTTCCATCTCTGAGGCAGACACACCAAAGCGAGTCGCTATCAATAGCTCTTTGACTTTACTCTTATCTGATTTGAACATACTCATACCCCTTAATAGGTAAGTTTTATATATAACCTACACATCTGGTTACATATTATTTATAATCCTTATGAATGCATGAGGACAAGTATGATCTGGTTAAGCGTCAAAATTGTTCAGATTGGATTTGTGATTGTCTATAGGGAATATAGAAAAAGACAAGATAGTATGAATACGCCCCAACTGTAGGGCGTATTTTTTGCCTAGAGAAAAGTGACTAGGCGAACTCTTTTTGCAGGTAAGCAACGATATCTGAAGACTCGTACATCCAAGTCTCTTGACCGTCTTTGTTGATCTTAAGGCAAGGTACCTTCACGCGACCGCCGCCTGAAAGCAATTCTTCGCGAGCTGTCTCATCTTTCTTCGCATCTTTAAGCGCGATCTTTACTGATTGACGCTTCATTTCACGACGGACCTTCACACAAAAAGGACAGGCTTCAAATTGATATAGTGTAAGGTCGTTGGCTTTGCTGTCAGCCTGTAGCTGAGCATCTTGAGAGCGCTTTACACCGCGCGGGGTGAATACAAAATCGAGTAGCAAGATGATCTTGCCAAGAATGATTCGGATAAGTTTCATAACAGTTTATGTGTCTTCCATGTTAATAATTAGGCACATGCTGAAGTAAAACGGGCTTTGAGTCAATTTGTAGCTGGAGTGTTAATGGTGTGTGTTTGTGAATAAGTGAGCAAGGTTTGTTCAAGTAGAATAAAAAACGAGTAAACAATCACTTGTCGTCGATTTAGGGCTTTTCTTTTCAACCAGATGTGGCATATTGAAATTGTCTTCACGATGATGCGTGCATCGTATAATGCTATTACCTCAGCCTTCCAGCTGATGATGCGGGTTCGATTCCCGCTGCACGCTCCAATCTTTAAAATTCCCTTTTCTAAAATACAAACGCTTAACTGCGTGATTTGTCGTTTCTGGTGTTTATTCAATATCTGGATGTGTTTTCACATAATAGCGATAGCAAAGTGCTATCAGCACACATAGAACCCCAGGTAGAAGCAGAGCGTGAAATAGAATGGCGTTAAAAAGCAGAGCGCCAACTGTGCCGCCGAAAATAAAACCTAGGCTGATCAAGCTAAACAAGATGAGCTTTCGCTTGTTGATGCTCTCGCCCCTGAGGTAGTGGCCAAACATAAGCCCAAGGTCAGTGATGATACCGGTAAGATGGGTAGTACGCACCACGGCGCCGCTATAGGTGGTAACCATGGCATTTTGCAGACCGCATGCCATAGATGCGGTGAAGTCACCATAACCGCTGTCGGTGGTTAGCAGATAAAGGGTGATGAAAATCAGTAGAGCTTCAAGCAGTAACGGTATCTCGTAGTGACGCTTTAACTTCAACGACGAAGACTTAAGCACGAAACCAGATATGGCTGAACCGATGAAGAAAGAGGCAATCACGCCGGCAAGATGCAAACTCTTCGATAGCGGAGAGGTAAGCAGTTTAGTGCCAAAAAGGGTTGCGGTACCTGAAAGGTGCGACACGGACTGGTGGTCGATTCCTAGAAGCCCGATAGCATTTATGGTACCGGCGATAAATGCCAGCAAGAAAGCCCCATATTCTACCCATCTAGGTAACCTTGTAATCACGCTATGCCTCGAGTCACTGTTCGAAAGATGCCGTATTCTAGCGCCGCTTTTTGCACCTGTTTTGATGGAAGGTAAGTTTTCTTCAGTTAGCGGTTGTTAGCTGCTTTATCGATTAAAGTTCAGCTTCTATATTGTTTTTAGGAATATCACCGAATGAGCAGGGAAGATGTCGCAGATAGAGATAAAATTAGAACGCCCACGAGTGGAAGAGCTCTTTTCACGCTATAAGCATTTGATTGGTGACGATTATCCTGGCTATCGCAATCATGTGTACCGCACCATCACCTACGCAATGCACTTTCTTGGTAACGACCCGGAGCTAGAGCAGATAGTTGAGACCGCTTTTGTCTACCACGATATAGGCCTTTGGACAGACCATGAGCTTGCTTATCTAGAGCCGTCTGAGGCAGTGGCTCTGAAAGACAATGAAGAGTTCGGTTGGGGGCTCGACCCAGATGAATTGCAAGGCGCGATTCATTGGCATCATAAGATCACCCCCTATAAGGGTGCCCATCAGAAAGTCATAGAAGCGTGCCGCAAGGCGGACTGGATTGATGCTTCCAAGGGTATGGTGCGCAAGGGGCTGAGTAAGGAAACCATTAAACAGGTCGAGGATGCGTTTCCAAATAATGGCTTTCACGATACCTTGATGAGGCTGGCGAAGGACCTTGGCGGGTCAATCTTGGTTGGGGGGATTAAGGTGACTAAGGGGATTGTTAAGTGGTAGGGGAGCGGAGCTGTCAGCTTTGAGCGATCAGCTGTCAGTTTGGTTCTCTTGGCTTACCAAAGGCTGTTTGTCTTGGTTAATGTGCCTTTAATTTGATTGTGCGTTCAAACAGATCCCGGATATTTGTGGAGCAAATTCCGCTGGGCCGGCACTCCGGGATGACGCAGGGAAATAGCTCCGTAAATCAATAATGAACGTCATCCCGGCAGGCTCTTAGCCGGGATCTTAAATGACTTCGTAACTCGAGTGTACAAAAGTACACCTCTACATCGTAACAAACCTCTGAAAGCTGACAGCTTAAAGCTCACCGCTATTTTCTAACCACAATCCTCCGAGGCACCAACTCCACTCCAGGGTTGTACCTCTTCGCTGAAGCATTCAACGCTAACTCCATTGCACTGTCCGCAATCAATTCAAACTGCTGTGGTAGCGAATTGATCTTTATCGGTAGAAAATCCAACAAGCGATTATCACCGAAGGTGCCGAGCTTAACCTTGTTCATTAGTTCAGGCTTTTCCAGCATTACATCCAGAATGCCTTCGAGCAGAGTATATGAGGTGGTGATTACCGCATCTGGAACATTGCCTTTTTGTACCCAGTCAGAGAAAAGCTTCTTACCCTCTTCACGGGAGAAGTGATGGCCGTAGTTTACCTGTGTCTCATACCCTTCTTGCTGACATACGGAGCGAAACCCTTGTTCGCGTTCTTTGGATACCTGAAGTTCTGGCAGCGCACCGATTAGGCCCATGCTTTGTATCTTAGATGAGATAAGGGAACGTGTGAGGTCGTGGGCAGCGTCGAAGTCTTCGCTAATCACGCAGCTGAAGTGTTCGTCATTCATAGCACGGTCGAGGGCGATAACCGGAGTACCACTGTTTTGCAGTCTTTGATAATACTCGCTGGCGTTGGGCATGGTGCTGGCAACGAATAGGGCATCGATACGGCGACTGACGAGGGTATCCGCTACCTTTTGCTCTGTGTCTGGATCATCATCGGAACACGCAATCAGGATTTGGTAGCCTGCTTTTCGGGAGTTCTGCTCGAGCAGTTTGGCTAGGCGGGCGTAACTGGTGTTTTCAAGATCTGGGATGATCAAACCAAAAGAGCGAGAGTTTCCAGCGCGCAGGGATGAGGCCGCGTGGTCTGGGCGATAGTTATGCTCATCAACCACTGCCATGACCTTACGCTGGGTCTTTTCGCTGATGCGATACTTCTGTGCTTTGCCATTTATGACATAACTCGCGGTGGTTTTGGATACACCAGCCAGTTTTGCTATCTCATCGAGAGTCATTGATTCGCCCTATCTTTTGTGCACCGGATCAAATTCCGCTACGAATGATCTAAATTCCATTTGAATTATATGCTGAATCGATTCAGTATAAAAGATGAAAGGATTCAGCAAATCTTGTTAAGTGACACAGCTCACTCATTTTACGAAATGAAATACACACTTAATTGGGAATTGTTGAACAGAACAACATAAGAATAGTTATTTGCTGAATCGATTCAGTTCAGCAGGGTGAACAAATTAAAATATTCGCTAGGCTTGAACCTAGCTAAACAAGTAAAGCTGGAGAAGCAACCATGCTTAAACTAACCACTAATGACATTAGCTTGTCGCAATCAGCGCAAGACAAGTTTTCTGCAATCAAGGCTATCGCTGCCAGTCTGACTGAAAAAGGTCTGGTAGAGCAGGGCTATGTAGAAGGCATGCTTAACCGAGAAAATCAGAATTCAACCTTTCTTGGAAATGGTATCGCCACCCCTCACGGCACCACGGATACCCGCTCTATGGTTAAGACTACAGGAGTTGCGGTTCATCACTTCCCGCAAGGTGTAGATTGGGGCGATGGCAATCAGGCTTATGTAGCAATCGGTATTGCGGCTAAATCTGATGAGCACCTAGATATCTTAAAACAACTGACTAAGGTTCTCGGTGCTGACGGTATTCAAGAGCGTCTGCGTGATGCGAAAGATGCTGATGAGATTATTGGTTTGCTTAATGGTGAGGTTCAGCTCGAGGCAGAACTTGATGCATCGACCATTCAGCTAGGTTTCCCAGCAACGGATATGGTGCAGTTGAGCGCGGTAGCCGCTGGTCTTCTTAAGAATAATGAGTGTGGGGGCAGTGAGTTTGTTGCTGATATCGTAACTAAAGCACCGACCGCTCTTGGTAACGGTCTTTGGTTGGTTGGCAGTGACAAGGGTGTTTTACGCACTGGCGTATCATTTGTCTCTAGCGCGAGTGAGTTCGAACTAGACGGCCAAGCGGTAAAAGGTCTTATCACATTTGCAGCTTGTAATGGCGCTCATGCCAACATTCTATCCAATGTTTCTAAGCTGGTTTTCGAGGGCTCTCAAAGCAAACTACTTGATGCTGACGCCCCTGCAATTGTTTCGCTTTTAACTGGCGGGGAAGCTGAAGCGGCTTCTGAAGATGGTAATAGCGCAATCTTTAAGATCAAAAACGCACACGGCCTGCACGCAAGACCAGGCGCCATGCTGGTGGCCGAGTGTAAGAAATTTGAGTCCAACATCCGCGTTGCCAACCTAGATGGTGACGGAAAGGTAGTGAATGCTAAGAGCCTAATGAAGGTGATTGCCCTAGGCGTTAAGCATGGTCATCAGCTTCAATTCACCGCTGAAGGTAGCGATGCGGCCGAGGCTCTAGCGTCTATCGGTAAGGCTATCGAATCTGGCTAGGTGAAGGCTAAGGAGTGGTTATGACGGAGATGAAAACCAACAAAGTAGTCACTATTACCTTAAATCCAGCGTTGGATCTTACTGGCAGTCTGCAAAGCCTTAACCAAGGTTCTGTGAGCCTAGTTGAGAAAAGCAATCTGCATGCTGCTGGCAAGGGGGTAAACGTGGCTAAGGTACTGAGTGAGCTTGGCGCCGATGTGACGGTTACTGGCTTTCTTGGTAAAGACAACCCAGAGCTTTTCCATCAGCTGTTTGAGCAGTTCGGCGTTCGTAATGAATTCGTCGAGGTAAGCGGTGCTACTCGTATCAACGTTAAGTTGGTGGAAGCAACTGGTGAAGTGAGCGATATCAACTTCCCTGGTGTTCAGGTAAGTGAAGAAGAGATAAAGCGTTTCGAGCAGACCCTATTTAGCCTAGCGGAAACCCACGACTATTTTGTGATTGCGGATAGCCTGCCGGGTGGTGTAACCCCGGAGATGTGTGCAGCTTGGATTGAAAAGCTAAACCAATTAGGCAAGAAGGTATTCTTCGATAGTAGCAAAGCTGCGTTAAAAGCAGGCATTGCTGCCAAGCCTTGGCTTATCAAGCCGAACGATGAAGAGTTAAGTGACTTTGTCGGTGAAAAGCTAGAAACGCCTGAGCAGTGTAAAGTCGCTGCCGAGTCTCTTGGTGAGCAAGGCATCCAGAACGTGGTTGTCTCTATGGGCGCTGAAGGCGTGATGTGGCTAAACCAAGGTGAGTGGCTCCAGTCTCAGCCACCACGTATGCATGTGGTTAGCACTGTAGGCGCGGGCGATACCCTAGTTGCTGGGCTTTGCTGGGGTCAGATGCAACGGATGCCTAAAACAGAACTTATTGGCTTCGCTACCGCCTTATCTGCATTAGCAGTAAGTCAGGTCGGTGTGGGCGTATCTAGCAACAACAATTACAACAAATCCAACAAGAAACAAAAGTTATCCAGCTCTGAGAAAAAGGTTCCCTAATATGAATATCGTAATGATTACAGCTTGTCCTAGCGGTGTTGCGAACAGCATCCTAGCGGCAGGTCTACTAGAGCAAGCAGCTGCTAAGCTAGGTTGGAATGCTAAGGTTGAATGCCAGTCTAGCGTTATCGACTCTACACCATTATCAACCAGCGACATCGAACAAGCCGACCTAGTGGTAGTGGCTTCTGATGTGGCTATCGATTTATCGCGCTTTGCAGGCAAGAAGCTTTATCAAGGTGCAATCAATGAGGTTATCGCTGATTCTGTGGCGTTTCTAAACAGCGCTAGTGAGAAAGCTGAGGTTCTTGCTGAGTCAGAAGCTAAGGCGGCTGCGAGTTCAGAAACTAAGAAGATTGTTGCTATCACAGCATGTCCAACTGGCGTTGCACACACCTTTATGGCGGCAGAAGCCCTTGAAGAGGAAGGTAAGCGTCGAGGTCACCAAATCAAGGTTGAGACACGCGGCTCTGTAGGTGCCAAGAACCAACTGACGGACCAAGAAATCGCTGATGCGGATCTTGTGATTATCGCCGCAGACATCGAAGTGCCATTAGATCGCTTCAATGGCAAGAAGATGTACCGTACCAAAACGGGTCCAGCACTGAAAAAAACCGCTGAAGAGATGGACAAAGCCTTTGTTGAAGCGAGCGTTTTATCAACACTCGGGCACTAGCCAATCAAGTGCGACAGAAGAGAAGAAGGGTGCTTATAAGCACTTGATGACGGGTGTATCGCACATGCTTCCTGTAGTGGTTGCAGGTGGCCTTATCATCGCTCTTTCTTTCGTATTTGGTATCGAGGCATTTAAAGAGCAGGGCACACTGGCTGAGGCCTTGATGACTATCGGTGGCGGCTCTGCGTTCGCGCTTATGATCCCTGTGCTTGCGGGTTACATTGCGTTTTCTATTGCAGATCGTCCGGGTCTAGCTCCAGGTCTTGTGGGCGGTATGCTTGCAAGCTCAACAGGTGCAGGTTTCCTTGGTGGTATCGCAGCAGGTTTCATTGCAGGTTATGCAGCTAAGTTCTTGGCTGAAAAGGTTAGTCTTCCACAGTCGATGGAAGCACTTAAGCCTATCCTGATCATTCCGTTTGTAGCGACCCTGTTCACTGGCCTTGTGATGATCTACATCGTGGGTGGCCCAGTATCTGGCATCATGAATGGCCTGACAGATTTCCTAAACAACATGGGTTCTGACAGTGCAGTTCTACTGGGCGTGCTTCTTGGCGCTATGATGTGTTTTGACCTTGGCGGTCCGGTTAACAAGGCAGCGTATGCGTTTGGTGTAGGCCTTCTAGCCTCACAAACCTATGCCCCTATGGCGGCTATCATGGCTGCAGGTATGGTTCCTGCGCTAGGTATGGGCCTTGCGACCTTCATTGCTAAGAGCAAGTTCGACCAAAGCGAGCGTGAAGCAGGTAAGGCGTCGTTTGTACTGGGTCTGTGCTTTATCTCTGAGGGTGCTATCCCATTTGCAGCCAAAGACCCAATGCGCGTTATCCCAGCATGTATGGCGGGCGGCGCACTAACCGGTGCTCTATCTATGCTATTCGGTGCAAAACTAATGGCCCCACATGGCGGTCTGTTCGTTCTGCTTATCCCGAATGCTATTTCTCCGGTACTTATGTACCTAGTAGCAATCGCAGCAGGTACAGCGGTAACAGGCTTTGGCTATGCGTTTCTTAAAAAGCGTAGCGAGAAGACAGAGCTAGTTAGTGCCTAATTCTTAAATTTCTATTGAAGGCCTCCCAAGTGGAGGTCTTTTTTTATTTTTTAAAAAATTATTTCGTCTTTTGTCGAACTATTCCGTCTTATAGGTAAATCACCTATTTGAACAGGAACAAACAGTGTTTAAAATCGAAGCAAAGCAGAAAGAAAGTCAGAATAATTTCATCAAACATGAAGCGAACATGCTCAACAATATCTATGGTGCCACTGACCTAGACTCATATTGGATCGCGGATATGGACTTCCCAATTGCACAGCCGATCACCGATGAATTGCAACGTTTGGTGAGCCGTGAGCTGTACTCTTATGAGTTTGACTCAAAGCGTGCTTTCAGTGCCATTGCTGATTGGAATATGCGCCGCCATGCTCTAGAACTTAACCCTGAGAACTTTGTTCAAGTGCCAGGAGTGCTAAGTGCTATCGGTCTTCTTATCCGCCAGTACACAGAAAAAGGAGATGGAGTGCTTATCCAAACCCCTGTGTATCACCAGTTTCGTCGCTTAATTGAGTCTGCTGGTCGCAAGGTTGTTGCCAACCCCTTAAAAGCGGATGGGGAGCGATATGAGATAGACTTTGTCGACTTTGAGGCAAAGCTTGCTTCAGGCAAAGCGAAGATGGTATTGCTGTGTAATCCACATAACCCTGTTGGCCGTGTGTGGTCTCATGCTGAGATGGAGAAACTGGTTAGCATCGCCAAGAAATACGATGTAGTCGTAGTGAGCGATGAAGTGCATGCAGATATCGTGTTTGATAAGCAGAAGTTCACCAGTATCCTAGAGTTCGATTACCCTAATATCATCTCGATTATTGGCTCTCCAGCGAAAAACTTTGGTCTCAACAGTATCTCAGTTGGTTTTATCTATACCAACAACTCTGAGATGAAGTCCGAGATAGCTGACATGGTGAGCTCATTGGCTCTAGACCATGGTAATGCCCTAACTACCTACGCCACTGTTGCAGCCTACGAGAAGGGGGAAGAGTGGTTTGATGGCTACCTTGAATACACTAATGCGAATCGTGATTTTATCGTCGACTACCTAAAAACTCACGCACCTCAAGTTAAAGTGTATGAGCCTCAAGGCACTAACCAGATCTGGTTTGATTTTACTGAGTTGGACTTAGAAGCAGAGCAGTTGAAGTCTCTGTTGGTTGAAAAGGCAAAGCTCGCACTAACACCGGGCACTTGGTTTGGCGAGTCTGACCCTAACTTCTATCGCATGAACTTCGCCGTGCCACGAAAAAAGCTAGAGGCATCATTGCAGCATCTGGTGACAGCGATAAATAACAAGCCTTGCAGAGCAAGCGCTAAAGATTCGGAAGTCTCAAAAGGCTGCTTCTGTTAACAAAAAAAGCGCTCTAGGGCGCTTTTTCTAAATCTAATCTAGGGTGAAGCCAATCTTGATGGTCACCTGCCAGTGGGCCACCTTGCCGTCATCGATATGACCTCGCACTTCCTGCATCTCGAACCAACGCATGTTGTGTACACTCTTGCTGGCTTTTTCTACCGCGTTGTTGATAGCGTCTTCAATTCCATTTGGTGATGAGCCGACAAGCTCTGTCATCTTATAGGTGTGATGTGGCATCTAGCTTCTCCTTGAGTGTTCTGGATACTCAATAAAACTAGACCTGCATTTTGCTAGTGGCAAGAAACAAAAAAGCCCCAGCATTGCTGAGGCTCTATATCTTGGACTCTAGTTGGGATTAGCCAGCTAGACGCGCTTTTAGCATGTCTTCCAGTTTCTCTTGGTCAACTGCGAACTGACGGATGCCTTCTGCTAGTTTCTCAATCGCCATTGGGTCTTGGTTGTGATCCCATAGGAACTGAGAGTGAGTCAAAGGAGCAGGACGCTCTTTAGTTGCGCCATTGTCTACAAGCTTGGTCTCAACAACACCTTCAGCTTGCTCTAGCTCTTCTAGAAGCTGAGGCTGATAGTTAGACGGTCACAGCCAGCTAGCTCAAGGATTTCGCCCGTGTTACGGAAGCTTGCGCCCATAACTACAGTGTTGTAGCCGTGCTCTTTGTAGTAGTTGTAGATCTTAGTTACAGACAGTACGCCTGGGTCTTCAGCCGCTTCAAATGAACGACCTTCTTTCGCCTTGTACCAGTCCATGATACGACCAACGAAAGGAGAGATCAGGTAAACACCTGCTTCTGCACAAGCCTGAGCTTGAGCGAATGAGAATAGTAGAGTCAGGTTACAGTTGATGCCTTCTTTCTCTAGTTGCTCAGCCGCGCGGATGCCTTGCCAAGTAGAAGCCAGCTTAATAAGAATACGTTCTTTATTGATGCCTTCCGCTTCGTACATCTTGATGATGTTGCGTGCACGCTCGATGCTGCCTTCAGTGTCGTAAGATAGACGAGAGTCTACTTCTGTAGATACGCGACCTGGTACCACTTTTAGGATTTCTAGGCCGATCTTCACTGCTAGGTAGTCACTTGCAAATGCTACTTGTGCATCGATGTTGTCAAACTTCTGTTTTGCTTCTGCTACAACGCTATCAATTAGGGGTTGATAGTGGTCAAGGCCTGCAGCTTTAAGAACTAGAGAAGGGTTAGTTGTTGCATCTTCTGGACGATATTTTGCAATCGCCTCGATGTCACCTGTATCGGCAACAACAACAGTTTGAGAGCGAAGTTGTTGTAGTTTATTGCTCATTCTTGTTCATCCTAATCAAGATTAAAACAAAGGAGGTAAAGGCCTCCTTTGCGTCCCAGTGGGGAGGTGTTTGGACTAATCTAAGCTAATCTAGAGCGTTTGTGAATGGTTTTTATTGCAAGAATGTAAGGTGTGACCAGTGCAAACGTTTAGCTGAGAATCATGTGCCACAAACCTTACAGTTTTGCTGCTTAGGAAGGTTAAACTCTCGCCACTTTAGATTCAGTGCATCCAGTATCAGAAGCTTGCCACTGGAGCGCTCGCCCAGCTTAGTCAGCACGCGAATCGCTTCTAACGCCTGCATACTGCCAATCACACCGACCACAGGAGATAGAATTCCTGCTTCAACGCAGCTCAGGTTGGCATCACCAAATAAAGAGCTTAGACATTGATAGCAAGGTTCATCTTTGCCATAAGTAAAGCTAATCACCTGACCCTCAAGGCGAATTGCGGCACCAGATACTAGCGGTGTCTTATGGGTAAAGCAGAGACGGTTTATCTGATTGCGGGTATCTAGGTTATCGGTGGCATCAATAACTAAGGTGTGCTCTTGGATAAGCGCCTCTAGCTTAGCATCGTCCAGCTTTTCATGGATGGCTTGGATGTCACACAGACTATTGATGGCTGTAAGGCTCTCTTTGGCAGAGTCTACCTTACGACGTCCCACATCTTTTTCAGTATGCAAGATCTGACGCTGCAGATTAGACAATTCGATATCATCAAAGTCGACAATGGTGAGTTTGCCAATACCTGCTGAAACTAGGTATGGGCTGGTGGCACAACCTAGGCCACCGGCACCAATAAGCAAAACTGAACTCTGCTTCAGGGTTTCTTGTCCTTCGAAATCGAATGAGCGCAAGATTATCTGACGATTATAACGAAGCAGTTCTTCGTCGCTTAATATATCCATTAGTACATCACTGAGCTAAATGGTTGAATTTGTACGGTTTCGCCAATCTCTACATGTCCACGCTCACGCTCAAGGATGGCAAAACAGTTGGCCAGGCTCATTGAACGGAATGCACCTGAACTCTGGTTACCTGTGCTCTCAACTTCTAGCTGACCATTTTGATTCACAGAGAAGATAGCGCGCTGATAATCGGCGCGACCTGGACGCTTCTTGAACGCAGATTTAGAGATAGCCGAGATGCTTGGCGCTTCTTTCCATTGGCTCTCACCGCTTAGCTTGGCAATAAGTGGCTGAACCAATACATAAGAGGTCACAAAGGCTGACACTGGGTTACCTGGAAGGCCGCAGAATAGGGCGTCACCCAGGGAACCGAATGCGAATGGTTTGCCTGGTTTAATTGCTAGTTTCCAGAAGCTGATCTCACCTTGTTGCTCAAGGATATCCTTGGTGTAGTCCGCTTCACCTACGCTTACACCGCCTGAGGTGACCACTACGTCAGCAACTGATTTCGCTTTTTCAAACGCTTGATGAAGAAGCTCTTCGTTGTCAGGGATGATACCTAGGTCAATCACTTCACAACCGAACTTGTCGAACAGCGGGCGCATACCGTAGCGGTTACTGTCGTAGATCTCACCGGCTTGCAGTTCAGTGCCTACAGGTTTTAGCTCATCACCCGTTGAGAACACAGCCACGATTGGCTTACGAAATACGTCTACCGTAGCAACGCCCAAAGAGGCAAGCATAGGAAGGTCGCGCGCAGATAGGCGTGTGCCTTTTTCAAGCGCCAGTTGACCTGTCTTGATGTCGTCACCAGTAGGGCGAATATGTTGCTGAGGCCTCACCGAGCCTAGCTCAACATTGAATGTAATGCTCTCGCCATCCGCGGTTACATCTTCTTGCATAATCACAGCGTCACACCCTTTAGGGATTTGAGCGCCGGTCATGATGCGTACGCAGCTGTCTGCTGGCCATTCATCATTAAATGGAGCACCAGCGAATGACTTACCTGCAAGTGGCATGGTTAGCGAACGATTTAGGTCAGCAATACGAACTGCGTAGCCGTCCATTGCTGAGTTATCAAAAGGCGGGACATTAAGGGGAGAGCTGACATCGTGTGCCAGAACTCTGCCAATTGCATCCTCTATTGCCAGAGTTTCGGTCTCGGTAACAACAGGGGTATTTTTTAGAATGATTGGCATTGCCTCTTCAATTGGCATCAACCCAGGAGCGTCACAACAGCCCATGATTTATCCTTTGTTTCACATGTATTAAAAATGAAACTTTAGCATGATGTCGCCAGCCACAATACCGCTTACGGTAAATAGAAGATGTAATTTATGCAAAATACGAGTATCCTCTCACGCCATTGCGGAATTATTGGCCGTATTGAGCAAAGAGTTGTACAGGAGACGCTAAACGATGTCAGGTTTGAGTGAATCGGCTTTGTTGGTAAAACAAGCACTTGAGGCCCGTGGCCTTGAAACACCTATGGTGCAAAACGATCTAAGTTCAGACGAGAAGAAAGAGCGCATTGAATATCATATGCGTGAGATTCTTGGTCTACTTCAACTGGATCTTACTGATGACTCTCTGCAAGAGACTCCGCACCGCATCGCCAAGATGTATGTAGACGAGATCTTCTCTGGCCTTGATTACACTCGCTTCCCTAAGATCACTGTTATCGAAAACAAGATGGATGTTAGCGAGATGGTTCGAGTGAAAGACATCACGCTGACCAGCACTTGTGAGCATCACCTAGTTACCATCGATGGTCGCGCAGCGGTAGCTTATATCCCTCGTGGCAAGATCATTGGTCTCTCAAAGATTAACCGTATCGTTCGCTTCTTTGCTCAGCGCCCTCAAGTACAAGAGCGGATGACTCAGCAAATCTTAGTTGCGCTGCAAACACTACTAGGTAGCGATGATGTAGCGGTTACTATCGATGCGACTCACTACTGTGTGAAATCTCGCGGTGTGATGGATGCAACCAGTGAAACGACTACTACAGCACTAGGCGGTATCTTCAAATCCAATGCCGCAACTCGCCATGAGTTCCTGCACGGCTTGCGCTAATAAATAGCAAATTAACGAATAAAAAACGGAGCACTTAGTGCTCCGTTTTTGTTTTGAATCGTTCTGGCCAGTACATGACTAAATAGCCAGCGGATACCCAGACAACCAGCAATGTGGCTATGGTGAGTTCAAACATGCCGAAGTTATGTAGCCAATACCAGTTTGGGTGAGAGTCTTTAAACCAAGTGGTCAGGCGCGACATAGCGATAGCACTGATCACTGATGGGAAGGTTACTGCTGCAATAGAGGGCTGAAAGTTCAGTCTAAGCAGATTGAAGTAACACAGGAACACCAGCACGGTCATGGTGATAGCGATACCCGCAAGCGCACCTGCCAATATAGGGTCAGGCTCAGGGAAGTTCACCAGATAGGCGGCCAAGGTCAAGTTGATAGGTGCCGCCATAATAGCGAGCGTAGGGCGCGCACGCTTGGCAGTTTGCCTAAAAACACTAATCGATACAGCACAACTGGAAGCATCACAAAATAGATAGCGATGCATAGGTTAGCCATGTTCTGTGAGAAGGTGATATGCCCCAGACCTGAGACTGCCAAGGTACTGCTGATTACCCCAACTGGATATAAGAACCAGCTAGGTACGATATTCGCCATTTTGAAGTCAGCAAACTGAAAGCCGAAAAACAGAACCATCATTAGTAGATGGAGGCTTAATGAGGCGAGCCAAAGATAATGCGCAGGCTCTGGAAAAACAGTGGCCACATAATCGCACAAAACCAAGAGTGCCATGCTCATTGGGGCCATAAGGCTGCCATTTAGCGGGTGGCGAATATCAGCCAGAAATATCTTCGGATTAAGGAAATATTTGAGAAGTACTGGGATCAACAAGAGTGCGCCGATGACGACCAGATATGGACGTATGGCACCACCAACAGTAGGAATATAGAGAGACCATGCTTGACCTAAACCAATAATACCCAGCGCTAGCGCCGCCTGTGAGGGTGGAATATGCTGGAAGCGATTGAATCTACGAAGCACTGATGGGGTCTCTTTTTTTAATTGTTGTAGTTAATCCGTTGCATATTAAACCTGAATTGTCTGATTTATTCCATGATCAAAACGGTAATTAAAATTTCATTAATTGGTAATTCTTGCAGTTTCACAATTTTGAGCCATGCTTTAGGTGTAAGGTTACTCAGAGGCACACATTATCGGTCCCTCGTTTGATCTTCACGACAATAAGGTTATTGTTCCAGGGCTGAAGAGCTTCAAATACTTCAACACTCGTTAATATATCTCCGGGTTAAAATGACCGCGAGATTCGCAGACTCACGATTGAGTAACGAGACGTTAAGAAGGCGCAATTCGTTGCGCCTTTGTGTTTTCTAGAGCAAATGTCCCTCCAGCCTCTATCCTCCACAAGTGTCGATGTGCACTACTTAATTGTATGATTTATTGACCAGCTGATACACCTCACAGCTCTGAGTGTTGATTGACCAAAATGGTATCTTAGATTACGCAAATAGACACATAATAACCTGTTCAATTTTTAATCATTGTCAGTATAATCGCGCCTCAGTTTCTAGCACGTAATAAAGGTGAGATTAATGAAAGTAGTTGAGTACGCGATAATGTCAGCATTGATAGTTGTAGCAATGTTCTTTTTGTTTTCTTCGCTTATGGCGCACTCACAGGATATTTGGTCATCGGTACTGAATATTCGTTAATCTAGACGCTCAACAGACTCTAAAGCCCGGTAACTGCTACCGGGCTTTTTCTTTTGCGGTACTTTTTGTAGACTCGAGTTCTTACTCTCAAATCAAGAAGTATCCTGTGACTCGTAAAGTACCTACCAACATCATCACCGGTTTTCTCGGAACCGGCAAAACCACCACTATTCTTAATCTTCTAAAAAATAAGCCAGCCGACGAAAACTGGGCTGTGCTTGTGAATGAGTTTGGTGAGATAGGTATCGACGGGGCTATGATGTCTGATAGCGGTGCTCTTATCAAAGAAGTACCCGGCGGTTGCATTTGTTGTACAGCAGGTGTTCCTACTAGCGTAGCGATTACTGCACTATTACGTGAGAATCCAGATAGACTAATCATAGAGCCAACTGGATTAGGGCATCCCAAGCAAATCATGGCAACTCTGTCATCTGCTCAATTCAGTCCATATATCGAAATACGTACAACCCTGACACTGAGCGATGCTAGGTACTATGAAGACGAGAAATACACCTCTAACTCCAACTTTAAGCAACAATTGGAAGTAGCGGATATCATCGTAGCCAATAAGCATGAACTGGCATCGACAGCTCAAATCAAAGATATGTATGACTGGCTTCAAGCACAGGATATCAATACCACGATTGTTACCGCTACTCGTGGTGATATTGAACTCTCACTTTTGGATATGCACATTAAACCAAATGAGCATGATGATATTGAAGAGCATCACCATCATCATGCTGCATTAGAGCCGCAGTTCCAACTACCACCTAATCAAAGCCACATCCGAAAAGAAAACAAAGGACAGGGCTACTTCTCATGTGGGTGGTTATTCGGTGCAGAACTAGTGTTTAACTTTGATAATCTATTCTCAATGTTAAACGAGCTTACTGCTGACCGTATAAAAGCGGTTATGAACACCGATAAAGGGTGCTATGCATTTAATAAGGCTGATGGTGTGCTGTCTGTTAACGAACTTACATTAGATGGGTTTGAATCCAGAATAGAGGTAATCGATACACAGCCTATGCCTTGGGATCAGCTTGAAGAGATCTTGCTGAAGATATCGAACATCAAGTAAGAGTGATCTAGTCACTCTTTACTAGTAGTTTGTCTAACAATCTGGCCGAGAGAACGCGACGTAAGAAGCCGAAGATATAGGTTGGCTTGGTAACGTAATAGCGGGCTTTCGGCTTGTTGCTTTCTAGGATCTCAATAACTCTGTCTGTCACGGCATCCGGTGGCAGGGTAAAGCCATTGGTTGGCGATTCTTTCGATAAGCGTTCAATGGTGTTTTGATAGTTTTTGCTGTGTCTGGAGTTATCCGCATCTATCGTACTTTGGAATGCTTTTAGCGCATTTTCACGGAATTTACTCACAATCGGGCCAGGTTCGATAAGGCTAATAGAAAGGTTAGTATCCATTAACTCTAGACGCAGAGTGTCTGTATAACCCTCTAAGGCAAACTTACTGGCGTTGTATGCACCACGATATTTCATTGCCACTAATCCAAGCACTGAGCTGTTTTGAATAATCTTGCCATGGCCTTGCTCGAGCATCACAGGAATAACCGCTTTGGTGAGTTCATGCCAGCCAAAGACGTTTGTTTCAAATTGAGCTCGCAGGGCATCAGTAGGCAGGTCTTCAAGGGCACCACATTGGCCATAGGCGGCATTGTTGAACAGAGCATCGAGTTTACCGCCGGTAATCTCAAAGGTCTGGTCAAGGGCAGTTTGTATTGATTCGGGCTTGGTCACATCCAATTCGACACAGACCATTCCTTCGGCTTTAAGCCTTTCGACATCTTCAGGGTTGCGACAGCTAGCGATAACCTGATAACCCGCTTGGTCTAACTCCTTTGCGCAGTGATAACCTATGCCACTGCTGCAGCCTGTGATTAATATGGATTCTTTCATTGTTGGTGATATTTAATCGATTATTTATCAACAAGATATCTTATAGAGTCACATTTAAGCAATGTCAGAGAGGAGTTTAAGCGCATAGGCTTTAGTTGTCTTGATAGACGATCCATTGTCCTTGGCCAAGGTATTCATAGCGACCTGTCTTAGCCCAGTTTTCAACGTTCTTCTTCCAGTACTCACATTGAGCATCGGTAATGAAAGTTTCGATCTCAAATGGTTCATGTAGGAAAGTATAGGTTGGGTAGTCCTCTTTGAAGTCGTCGAGGCGTTTGTTTACCAAATCCAGTTCATTTTTATACTCGCACTGATACATGGCGTGTTTTGCCGCCAGCAGGAAGCGGGTTTTTTCTCTATCCTCCATGCCCATTGCTGTTCCAGATATGATTTCTTGTCCATTCCAAATACAACCAGAGAGTGCAAGGGTAGTCGCGGCTATAGTGAGCGTTCTAATCATGTTTATCCAGCATAGTGGTTGAGAATCAGTCGTCATGATAAGTAAATGCTGACCAAATCAAACAAAATTTTTCTAAAAGATACTTACAATAAAGCTCATAAATAGTGGCTACTATGATTGAGTATCAATAATGCAGGAAGTTCATTACGCATCTCAATGTTACATATCTGTTAGGGTGTTAGGTACCCTATTTTGATATGCTAGCGCTTCACTTTTGACATGGATTGTTTGATTTGAAGCCTTCACTAAATTCTGTCTCAACTATAGCTATCGCCTTTGCAGCCTCAGCGCTATTTGTGCTGTTGTCGGTGCCGCTAGGAGAGATGTTTGGCAGCATTATTGCCATTATTCTTTTGAATAAGTGGAGGATAAAAACCAAGGTTCCGACTCATACGCTTATCTTTGTTCAGCTCGCTCTCGGGCTAAGTGTGGGTGGCTTGATCCCACCTTCATTCTTTGCCACCGGTTTTCCACTGACTATGTTGATAGGACTAGTAGTTTGTATGAGTCTTCAGGTGCTGTGTGGATACTGGTTGCTGCAACGCTTTTCCTGGAGTAAGAGCGACAGTCTATTGGCTTCGATTCCGGGAGCTATGGCGGCGGTTATGGTGCTCAATGAGTCACAGAAAACACCATCAGCCAAGGTCATTTTTGTTCACACCTTTCGGCTGATATTCCTTATTCTGCTGTCGGGGCTTTTGGTTTCCCAGCAGTCGAGTGGGGGTCTTCTAGAGCAACCACTCGGGTTTAATGTAGGCGCATTCCTTCTGGCGTTCTTGCTTGCTGGAGGCACAGGTGTTTTGCTCGATAAACTTGGTATCCCTGCACCCTATATGGTGACGGGTATGCTGGTAGGAATTGGTTTAAATGGCTTCTTTCCGCAACTGGATTTGACCATCTCTCCCATCATAATGATGGTAGCAATCTCGGCACTGGGAGCCGTTATGGGGATGCGACTCAGCAAGATAACTCTGACTGAATTCAGATACTTCACTTTCTCCAGCTTATGCGTGACCTTACTTAGCCTGACCGTAACCTTTATCTGTGCTTTTGTCTTTTCATTCTGGCTAGATAAGCCTTTATCGTTCTGTCGTTGTCGTGGATGCCAGGGAGCATTGAGGCAATGACGGTAGCCGCACTTTATCTTGCTTAGAGCCAGCGCTTATTATGCTCAGTCATGTAATACGCATGATGATACTGCACATGGTGCCTGTTGTGGCGTTGGCGGTTAAGCCAAAGCAGCGACAATAAAAAAGGTCCCGAGAGGGACCTTTGCAGTTTTATAAGAAGCGAACTTTTGTTACTTCCTTGATTGCAGAGAGCACTAATGTCGGAATTGCCGAACCTAGCACTATCCAACCAAGATGCTGCATCGAAAGCGCCTCAGTGCTGAATATCATTTGACCCTGCGAGGTGTAGATAACACCCAGAGACAAGGTTGAAGACACGGCTATTGCCATCAGCAGATACTTGTTAGTGAATGGATTTATTCTAAACAGTGTCGTCAGAGAGCGACTGTCAAACAAATGCCATAGCTGACCGAAAATCAATGTCATGAAGGCCGCTGTTTGTGCATACTCTGCGCTGTGACCATGGCTTAGCATCCAGCTAAACACAAAGAAGCTCAATCCACCCAGCGCTAGACCTCGAGTGATGATTTGCGCACCGAGACCATTAGAGAAAAATCCCTGGTCACGCTTGCGAGGCCTGCGACGCATCACATCTTTCTCTTCTGGTTCCATACCCAAAGCAAGGGCTGGGATACCGTCGGAGACTAGATTTACCCATAGGATCATCAGTGGTGTCAGTGGCAGAATTGCTTCTGGTCCCATTAGCAAGAAGGCAAACAGGATAACTGATACTTCACCCACATTGGCAGTCAGTGCCTGACGGATAAACTTACGTAGGTTATCGAAGATCTTACGCCCCTGACGAACCGCTTTTACGATAGTGGAGAAGTTGTCATCCAAAAGGATCAGATCACCCGAGTCTTTAGCAACCGATGTACCCTGATTCCCATGGCAACGCCGATGTCGGCAGCACGCAGAGCAGGGGCATCATTCACGCCATCGCCCGTCATTGCCGCGACTTCATTGTTAGCTTGGATCGCGCGAACGATTCTAAGCTTATGCTCAGGGGTTACGCGAGCATATACCGCTACCTCAGGAGAGACTTCTTCCAGCTCCATATCGGTAAGGTCGTCGAGTTCAACACCCGTCATTACCTTGTCGCACTGGGTGCGGATAATGCCAATCTGCTTAGCGATAGCCGCAGCAGTTGCCGCGTGGTCACCTGTGATCATAACGGTTTTTACACCAGCTTCAGAGCATTGCTTAATGGCCTCTTTTACCTCAGGTCTTGGTGGATCCATGATGCCGAAGACGCCAAGTAGAGTAAGCTTGTTTTCCAGTAGGCTCGAGTCCAAGTCCAGCTCGGTTTCATCTATGCGGCGATGAGCACAGCCAGTGTGCGAAGTGCGTCTCTAGCGAAGTTACCCATAGCGCGGTTAAAGCCAATATGGGTAGCAGGAACCTGAGTTTCATGCAGCTTCTCCTTACTGGTGATGTCTGATAGCTCGGCCTTGCGGTAGGCTTCTGCTGGTGGCTGGTTTTCCATTGATTTAGACAACAGAACATCCGGGGCACCGACCACAGCAAGCATATGTTCGCCGTTTGGTTTGCGAACGATAGCCGAGGCTAGCTTGCGGCTTGAATCAAATGGGAAGCGACGAATAATCTCATAACCACCAGATTCAAGAAGGTCAGTTTTGGTGATTTTAGCCTTGGTTGCAGCTACTACGAGCGCGCCATCGGTTGGACTGCCATTTACCGTCCATTTGTCGTCTTTGAAAACCAACTCTGAGTCACTTACTAGGCTACCCGCAGTCAAGGCTGCAACCATGGCGTCACACTCGGCAACCTTACTTGAGCTATTTTGAGCAAAGAACTCACCTTCAGGAGCAAATCCCTTGCCTGTAACCTTCCAGTAGATGCCGTCTGCATCGAAAGCGCGCATTACCTGCATCTGATTCTGGGTTAGGGTGCCGGTTTTATCCGAGCAGATAACCGTGGTTGAGCCCAGGGTTTCGATAGCTGAAAGGTGTTTGGCCAGAGCATTGCTCTTAGCATCTTGTTTGAGCCCATAGTCAACACTATGGTCAGTACCGTCGGCATACCCTCTGGAATAGCGGCCACTGATAGAGAGATACCTGTAGTCAGAATCTCAAGCCAGCTAAGGCCGTGGCCATAGCCGATAGCGCAGATAACCGATACTACGCCTAGTGCTGCAAAAAGTAGGGTTTTAGCTAGGGTGTCGATACGCACCTGCATCGGAGAGCGAGTCTCTTCAGTGGTGTTCATCATATCCGCGATATGGCCCACCTCGGTTTGCATACCGGTGGCTGTAACAGCTCCGATACCATTACCCGCAGTCACCAATGTGGTCATAAAGCCCATATTGGTTTGATCACCTAGGCTTATGTTTTCGCCCTCTAGTGACTCGGTTTGCTTTTGTACCGGTTCAGATTCGCCAGTTAGCGCAGCTTCGTCCATAGACAGGTTGTGAGATTCTAGAATACGCACGTCCGCAGGCAGAATATCGCCTGTGTTTATCCTGATGATATCGCCAGGTACCAGCTCGCTCGCGGGAATATCAACCCACTGCCTCGCGCGTCTAACTTGCGCCTGTGGGGCCGCCATCTTTTGTAGGGCCTCCATGCCTTTTTTAGCTTTATATTCTTGCCAGAAAGAGATACCGGTATTAATTAGGATAATTACCGCAATGGCGATTGCGTCTACAAGGTGTCCTGTCGCCCATGAGACAATAGAGCCAACTAATAGAATATAGATAAGCGGATTTTTATATTGGGATAGATAAATAGACCAGATAGATTCTTGTTCTTGACTAGTAATTTCGTTGTAGCCAAAGGTGTTTCTTCTTTTCTCTACTGAAATATTTGATAGACCCTCTTCAATATTGACATTTAATGTTTCAATAACTGACGAAGTGTCTTTAGAAAACCATTTATTGTTCATTTTATTCAGCCTCAAAGACTCCTAGGTACAATGTGCACCTAGGAGTAAATAAATTGAAGTAATTAGGGGTTATGCGGACTTTAAGACAATAACCGCAGTGATTACTGTGAAGATACCAGCCCAACCAATAGGCTTAAGTTTCTGATTTAGTAGAAAGTAACCACCAAGTGCGGTACCAAGAATACCGATAGCGCCCCAGGTTGCATAAGCAACTGCCAGGTCAATTCCTTTAACCGCCTGTGCTAGCAGGGTGAAGGCCAGAAGTACTAAACCGATAGCAGCAAACCCCCAGCTTTTCTTTTCAAAGCCGTGAGATTTAGAAAGTGCCATGTTAGCTGCGATGTCCAGAAGTGCGGCAATTACTACAAAGCCAAAGTAGATATTAAATATAGAATTCATGGTGTTACCTCTTAACCACTGATAGATTGGCGTGCTGCATCGTTGCGGGTACGACCTGGCTCAGGTTGATGGTGCTCCTCACCTAGGGTCACCATTACAACGCCCCCAACCACAAGTGCCAGACCGATCAATTCCTGTGCGCTGAGCTCTGATCCGAAATAGAAGATAGAAACTAGGGTGATCAAAGCGATGCCAAGACCTTCCCAGCAGGCATAGCTACGCCGATAGAGATCTTCTTAGCGGCAAGTGCTAGGAAGTAATAAGAAATAGAAATTAGAACATACATTAATAGGTAACTTACCCAGCTACCATTTTGTCCTGCAATATTCATTGAGCTAGTACCTGCTACTTCTGACAATATAGCCAGTAGCAAGAAGAAGCGTGCGATAATCATTATGACCTCGTTAATTAAGTTTTGTTGTTAACGGAGCGGATAATACCGAATATTAATTAATTCGTATGAATAACAGCTATCCATTATTGAAACAGGAAATTCTTGTCTTGGAACATTAATTGAATAACACTATGCAGGTGTTGAGTGAGAGGGTTATTTCTTTTTGTCTGAAGGAAACCACCATATATCTCATATCGCTTCATATTATTAATTAATTGCGGTAGCGGGTATGTGGATATGCCATCAAAATGTTTGGCAGAGGAAGGGCTGCCAAACATGATGGCGTGAGTAGAAAGAAGATAGCTTGCAGCAGTTCGAAGGTTCTGTGTCTTCAGCACAATCTGCGCTTGGCTATTATTGGCCGGATAAAGCGACAAAAGATCGATTGAAGAGTCTTGAATACCAGGCGCAGGAATAGAAACAACAGGCAGAGCGAGCATTTCCTCAAGAGAATGATCTCGAGAAAGGACCGGGTGTTCTTCACGTGCAATGAGGACAACCTGTTCGTCATAAAGCTTCTCTTGATAGATAGCTTGAGGGAGTACGATGTCTTGATCGGTAATCGCATAGTCAAACTCGCCTGATTTGAGTGCTTCCAGAGAGTTTTGATTCCATGGTTCGAACACAAGTTGGGCATTAGGGAACGTTTGATGACAGATTTCAATCAGGACTCTGCCTGTTCATCTAGAATATAAGGGTCAATGACCAAAGAAATAGAGGCGGTATAAGCTTGGGCGTCAAAGTCAGAAAACTCGTCCAAGGCGGTCTGAAGAGGAATAAGCATCTCTTCAGCCACATTGGCAAGTTTTTGGGCAAGGGCTGAGGCTTCCATACCATGGGCGCTACGAGTAAAAAGATTCTGGCCAAAGGTCTGATTTATCTTCGCAACGTTGCGACTCACACTGGCTTGAGAGATACCAAGATGCAGGGCAGTAGCTTAGTGCTTTTATACTTCACTAGGCTGCGCACAACAGAAAGAAGGTTTAGATCGAAGTTTTCTAGGTCTGAAATCATAGTAAACACCTGGGTTGGTTTAGGGCAGTTCGATGCGTAACCATTCCAAACGCAGGCATTTCGGGTTCCATGCAGCTTAGTTGCTGTGAAGTACCTGAACTGAATTGACGGCGCAAAGGATAGTGTCATTAGACTTCGAGTACATGCACTGCAAGTGCATGCGTTCAAGATGTAAACAAATTAGACTGCGCAGCCTTCGCATGTGCGAGTCGTAATTGGCGAGAAATATGATCACGATTAACGAATTTCATCAGCTATTTGATATCTCAGAGGAATTGGCTTCTGAGCTATTAATGGGGGCAAAAGTAATGGATGTTGAGGAAGGAACCGTTCTAGTAAAGCAGGGCAGTGCTCCGACCCACGTCATCTTTGTTATTGATGGAGTGATCGGTGGTGTACGTGAAACCTATGACGGTTCGGCTCGAATGAATGCCCTGATGACCAAAGGGCGCATAGCGGCAGAATCTGGCGTAATCCAAGACCTAAGGTATTACGGCTCTTTCTCTGCCTTCGCTGATAGCAGAGTGGTATTGGTCGATATTGAGCATGCGAAGCATGTGTTGGCTCAAAATCGAGAGTTCTTGGAGTTATTACTTCGTTCTCAGACCAGTAAACTGAAATACGCCACTATGGTTCACTATGCCAGTACTGAGAGAGACAAGTTGGCCAAGGTTGCTGCCATTCTAGAAGGTATTTCTGACTTTAGTGATTTGGATGAAATCCCGCTTTCTAAAGAGCAGTTGGCAGGTTTGCTGGGTATGTCACGCAATACGGTAAGTCAATCGTTAAAAACGCTTGAGGACAGAGGCGCTATCTTGCAGCAGAAGTCCAACATCGTAATTCTTAATAAAAATAAGCTCTCTTTGGATGGTTCAAACTCCAAATTGTTTGAGTGCTAATTAATTATTAAATAATTTAAATCAGTAAGAAAATATAGATTTGATTGCTATAGCAGGATTCTTACTCCCAAAATTCAAGATTAAATATGAAAGTTCGTATTAAGAGACTATTTGTCTCTGCTCATAACTATGTAATTAAATTCAAAAATCAACCAAGAAGCAAGTAAGCATAATCTTTGGCCTTGGTTATAAAAATCCCCAACTTATTTATAAATTTGGTTAACCCAAAGTAATTTATAGAGGTATGTATGAAGAATACAATTCAAGATCTATTTTCGACACTGCGTGCTTATATCGATGCGCATCACAAAACCAAGTCAAATATGATGACTGTATATGCGAACCTAGATCCAAGTGATCGCAATAATCAGCGTCAGCGCCCGGCTTGGATGATCGAGCTTAAGAACCAGTTTGACAACCTAACTGATGAGCAAAAGCGCGAAGCAGAAGAGATGGTGGGTACTTCTCTTACTTGGGAATACATCGAAGAGCACACGCTAAAGACCCTTGAACAACATGAGCCAAAAGGCCGCGCAGCTATGATAGTGACGGACTTCGTTGACGGCATGATCGTTGATCTGCCACTGCCAGTTGAGAACAAGGTTTATTATGGTTTGCCACAGGTATGTCACTTGATGTCTCAACTGCATCGCTACGGTAAATACCTAGTGGTTCTGTTCTCTGAGAAAGAGCACCGCGTTATCTCTATCAACCTTAACTCTCAAGAGGCAGAAGCCTTTATTGACAGTGGTGTTGAGTCCGGTGTGTTCTTGCGCCCAGGTGGTAAGAAGTCTCGTACTCAAGCGTCAGACCGTCGCGACCTAGACACAGAACAACGTATCTATCGCACTGCCGCTGAAGAGATTAACTCTTACTTTATGGACGACAACGAGTTCGACCGTGTCATCCTTGGTGGCAACATGAAGATTGCGAATCAAGTAGCGAGTGAGCTTCACCACAGCGTTGCAGAACTGCTGGTTTCTATCGAGCCGATCCCGTTCAAGGTTGCTGAGAAGGAACTAAGAGATGTAGTACGCAACATCGCTGATGAGTACGAGCAGGTACAAGACTACTCTATGGTTCAAGAGCTGATTACACGTCAAAACGTATTTGACCGCAGTGTGTTCGGCGAGCAAGAAGTATTAACCGCTCTAGAGAATGCGCAAGTGCGTCGTATTTATATTTCTCATCCAGTAGATGCAGTGAAATTCAACGCTATTCTAGTTGAAGCTCTAGCAAAGAATGTGGATGTGGAGATTATTCACGGTGAAGCCGCAACTCGATTAGAGTCTCTAGGCAGCGTTGCTGCAACACTTTATTACGCAATTTAAATAACAAATATCAAATCAGCCTCTAAATAACAAAGACCAGATATTTGTTATCGGCTTTGGTCGAGCCTGTGTATTTGTAATTGCTATGGGGTAAGTAATTAAAATGCACATCCTCTTTGATAGAGACGCGGGGAACACCAAATCAGTCTCTATCCTTTGGTATTTTACATACCATTTTGCCCTTGTTAAGGACAACGAGGGCATTTATTTTAATCAACGAATTAGGAGAGAATAATGGATAAGTTAAAGCCTATCTGCACAGAAGATTTATCGATATTTTCTTCTGACAACCGAGAAGAGTTTAGACAACGCTTTGTTGAGGCCAGTGTTGATGAGCAGATCAATATACTTAGGATCAAGAGCATTGAAGAGTCGGTGGAAATCTTATCAGAGCTTTCTATCAACTATGTGCAAAACCTGATCCAAAAGGTTGAAAAGAAGGGGTTAGATACCCTTGCTAGTCACCTTTCGCACCAACTGGGCTTTGTTCACTCTGAGGCAGAGCCGTGTGAGGATTATCTCTCTACCTCAGTGTTAGAGCACGTAAAAGAGCGGGCTGGCTGGATAGTGATGTTGGCACTTCTGGCATCGTCTCTGGCGTTATCATCTCGCAATATGAAGATGCTATCAGTCAATTGGTTTTGCTTGCTGTGTATATGCCTGTGATTGCTGCAGCTGGCGGTAATACGGGCAGTCAGGCTGCCACTCTGGTAGTGAGGTCGTTGGCAACAAATGAGATTCGGCAGAACGATTGGTTTAAGGTCTTTCTGAAAGAGGGAGGTATCGCCATCTGCTTGGCCTTTATCGTCTCAGTTGTGATTATTGGGCGTGTGGTGCTGTTTACAGACGCTAGCACTATCGCAGGATTTTCTATCTGGATGATAGCCATCGCCATAGCTGTAGCCTTGTTTATCCAAGTGACCTTGTCCACCGTGATTGGTGGCTTGCTACCTATTATTGCTAGGGCAATAAGACTAGACCCAGCCGTGCTGGTAAGCCCTGTACTGGCATCTGTGGTAGATATCTCAGGTATCTGGATCTACTTCAATGTAGTTAACTATGTGCTGAATATCGTCTAGCCACTGATGAAGCGATTGAAAGCCTTGATGATGTTTTGCGCGCCTTCCTGGATGTCACGGATAGGGTCGCCAGATATGAACTGCCACATCTCTTCGCCAAAAAAGATGCAGGCGATGATGAAAAGACCGATCAGTGGGTAGAGCAAACGACGTAGCATATTTCTTCCTCCATGAAGAAAAGGTGCAACACCGGTTAAATATAGAACAACTGCTCCAAAAATAAAAAACCTCAGCTTTAATAAGGACTGAGGTTTTGTTTTTTGAGAGGGGACTAGCGTTTGTTCTTCAGATAACGCTTACGACGCTCTTCTTTCTTCTTCGCTTTCGCTTCTTCGCGACGTGCGGTCTCTTCTTCTACCTCGATAAGCTCCTGAGTGATCATCTCAGGAAGCTCAAGGGTGATATTGCCTAGCGTGCCCTGACGCAGTTCGTGAAGCAGGATCTCAGAGGCCTTGTGTAGGTCGATATGACCGCCAGAGCGCAGTGCGCCGCGTTTTCTGCCGATCGCTTCCATCAGTTCTAGCTCGCTATCTGGTAGCTCGTCCAACTGATAACGCTCTTGTAGCTTCTGAGGGTAGTGTTTCGAAAGATACTCAACCGTATAGAACGCCACTTCATCGTATTCCATCGCGGTATCTTTGATAGCACCAGTCGCTGCAAGGCGAAAACCACTGTGCGGGTTTTCCACCTTCGGCCACAAGATCCCTGGGGTATCAGACAGTACTACACCGTTTTGCAGGTTAATGCGTTGCTGACGCCTAGTTACCGCAGGCTGGTTACCTGTTTGAGCAATAGTACGGCCGGCTAGGGTATTGATAATGGTAGATTTACCTACGTTTGGAATACCCATGATCATGGTGCGAATGTTCTTGCCCATGGCTTCACGATGAGGCGCTAACTTGCGGCAAAGCTCCATGATTTTATGCACTTCTTGAACATTCTCAGTAGTGATGGCCATTGCCTTCACGCCTTGCTCTTTCTCGTAGTGCTCGATCCAAAGTTCGGTCAACTCAGGATCCGCCAGATCGCGCTTGTTCAGCACCTTGATGCATGGCTTCTCGCCACGGATACCAGCAATCATAGGGTTTTCAGAAGAGTAGGGAATACGTGCATCTAGCACTTCGATGATTACATCAATCTGAGGGATAACTTCTTCGATTTCCTTGCGTGCCTTGTGCATGTGGCCCGGAAACCATTGGATGTTGTTGTTTACCATCTTAAATATATTGCCTTTTCTAATTTGCACCACTGATGTCATACCAGGTGGTAAAGACCAAGTTGAAAACACCATCACTCAGTTAAAGTTTATGGATGTTGACCTAGTCATTCAATTTCGCGGTATGTTATCACGATTCAAACGACACCGCTCCGTGTATCAAGGTTGAGGTCTAATTTCCTTTCTCTATGGCCGCAAGGATCATTTTAGAATAGTCCGGATATGGGATAGCCCATAGTAATACTGGCTGAAGTTGGATTGACTGGGCCTCGTCGGCCACGTCTAGATCTATTTTTCTTTATAGATTTAGGAATTTTTTGCTCGAGATGATTGGGCAAGAAAGCCCAACTCGGTTCATCCACCAAACCATCTAACAGAAGGTCTAGATTATTCTCAAATACACGGCTGTCAGACAGCAATAGCGGGTATTTATCGATATTGCTTGTGACGCTGGAATAGACACGCTGCTTTTGACTCGCCAGAGCCCGAATCGAGCAAGGCACTTGCGTTAAAAGTAAGGAGTCTTGATGGGTGAATGCGGATACGGATACAGGAGGTAAACTTTTCCAATACAGCTCCGAATTGATCACCTGTCCTTTGGCCAAGAACATCCCAAATTGACACTGCGCCGTCTTGAGAAGTTTTTCACCATGTTCTCTTGAGACCTTTATTAGATCTAGGTTGATTTTCTTAGCAAGGCAGCTACGCCTTAAACTAGTTAGCCATATCTGGGGTATGGATTCATCAAAACAGACCGACAGTGTTTCGAGGTCAGTATCGAAAAGGCTTAGAGCAAAGCTTTCGAAGGTACTGATATCGGCTGAGAGCAGTTGTGCGCGATGGGATAGCTTTTTCCCTTTATCAGTGAGTTCTAACTTTCGACCTGATTTTTCGAACAACTTGTAGCCAAGATTAAGCTCTAAATATTCAACCTGCTCACTGATGGTTTTACGATCTTTTCTTAATGCAGCTGCCGCTTTGCTGTAGTTTTTCTTCTTGGCGACAGTCACAAAGGCGGTAAGTTGAGATAGGGTGATTTGGCTCATCCATCTAGTTCCTCGGCGAATCTTTAATGGGGGGATATTCCCCCTTTCCCTGGGATGAACTTTAGCAAACGAAGCTTAAGATGACCTCAATTCATTCACTACTGAGGACATCAAAAATGAAGAAAAAATTAATTATTTCCTGCCTTGCAGCAGCGCTTACCACCACCGCTCTTATCCCGACTAGCGTGAGTGCGTGTACTCGTATGCTGTGGAATACCGACTCTGAGTTTGTAATAGTGGGTCGCAACGAAGACTACTTTTCAGCGTCAGCACCGACTTTGGTTAAGACGCCGCGTGGCATAGAGCGAAGAGGCTCTGTTGACGACAATGTTAATGCCATCGAGTGGCGTACTAAGTATGGCAGCATCGCAGCCTTTGCTAACAACCGTTTCCCAATGGATGGAATGAATGAAAAGGGACTGACTGCGCGTACTCTTTATTTCGATCAAGGTGAGATAGACCAAGTCTCCACTTCTGATGATATGCCTGAGCTAGATGGCGATCATTGGGTTAGCTTTGTGTTAGATAATTTCGCAACGGTTGATGAAGCAGTTAAAGCACTTGAGTCAGTAAAATTGGTCGCAATTAAAGGTGGATACAGCTATTCAGCCAGCCCTAAGCATCTGTCGATTGCAGACTCGACTGGGGATTCAGCGATCGTCGAGATCCAAGATGGAGAGGTCAAAATCTTTCACGGCAAGCAGTATCAAGTGATGACCAATCCGCCAAATATGCAGACTCAAATCAGCAAAGCGAAAGAGAGAAGCATCGACGTGAATGATGGCACCTTCCCAAATACTTGGGGCGCGGAAGATAGATTCCAAAAGGCGCAATATTGGCTAGATACCTTCCCAAAAGTTAAAGGTACTGACGACATTAATGCCGCTTATGGCTTCATGTACTCAGCGCTTGGAACCACTGCTTTCGTTCCGGGCATGGCTCTACCTAGTGAAGATAAAGCGGTCGGTGAAGCCATTATGAAACACACCAGTCCGGAGGACTCTTATGGTGTAGGTACTTATTTCCAGTCTATCTCAGACTTAACTAATCTAGTCTATCGCTTCAAGTCTGTGCTGGCTCCACAAGATGTGTACATTGAGCTTGGCAACATTGACTGGAACAAAGAAAAAGCGGTTAGTGTTATCCCAAGGATCGACAGACATGCGCAGAACGGACTTGAAGGGAATATAGCCGGTGACTTCCAGCCAATCTCTGAGCAGGATATTTATCAGCAAGCCGTGGTTCAGTAAAACGCGGGAACCTGCTAACTCTGAGTAACCGAGGTCAACAAACTAGAATTGAGCCTCGGTTATTTCTTATGTAGCGATTCAGATCAAGGTTTTGCTGCACGCAGTGTTGATAAGGTACGCGGGTATGCATTCATTCACATAGGAAATAACGTGAAGATTGAAGACCTAAAGCTATTCGTTAAGGTGGTAGAACTGGGTAGCTTTACTGCGGCGGCGAACTCCCTCGAACTTCCCCGGGCGAACGTCAGTCGTCGTATAAATGAGTTAGAGAATAGCCTTGACATCAAACTGTTTCATCGCACTACACGAAGCCTATCTCTGACCCACCATGGCGAGGTTTACTACGAAGAACTGCTAAAAGCGCTGGAGATGCTAGAGAACGCCAACCAAGTACTCTATCGAGATACCAAGAAGGTAGCGGGTAAAGTAAAACTGGGGCTGTTACCTGATTCGTTAGAGTTCCTTCAGCCACTATTGTTTGATTTTATGGAGCAATATCCAGAGGTAACCCTAGATATTAGAAACATCACCAACGGCTTTGATGAGATGTTTGAGCAGGGGCTGGATTTTGCGTTTCACGGTGGTGAGTTGCGGGACTCGGATATCGTGGCGCGTAAGCTGTTTTCGGTTAAAGCTAGCATGGTGAGCTCCCCGGAATACCTCAGTAAACACAACGAAATCAGAACGCTAGAAGATCTAAATCAGCTTCAGGTACTGTGTCTACGCTGGCCGACAGGGGATGTTTATTCTCAATATGAGCACAACGGCGAGACCATAGATATTGAACCAAAACTCATCTCTAATAGCCTTAGCCTAATCAAGAATGCCATCCTTTCAGGTAAGGGTATCGGGGTGTTGCCAAACATCATTACTCAAGAGAGTCTAGTCAGTGGAGAGTTAGTGGAAGTGCTGACTGATTCTGAGGTGAAATGGTGTGATTGCTACATTCTTCATCCTCAATCTCGCACCTTGACCGCTGCTAGTCGCGCAATTATCGAGTATTTTATGAAGGTGATGCCTGAGACCTATCAATTGTCATAAATAATGAGACAGTAAGTAATGCGTACGGCAGATTATCGAATGCCGTTTTATCTCTAAGATGCTCCATTCTACAAGGAGCCATATCTTATGAAATATGCATTTCCGTTAATCCCAATAATGGGCAGCCTAATTCTAATGGGGTGTAAAGGCGCGCAGGTTACTGAAACCGCCACCATTTCACCCGACCCACGACCACTGCAGGTCATCCAGGTAGCGAGCGCTTCCCCCTCCTACTCCTTCAACGGCGTTGTTCATGCCCAAGAGAAGGTAAATCTATCTTTCCGAGTCCCTGGCACCATACAGGAAGTATTAGTCAAACAGGGCGACAACGTTGAGAAGGGGCAGGTGATCGCAAGGCTTGACCCTCACGATTACGAACTGGTTCTGCAAGAACTCAAAGCCAAAAAACTAGAAGCAGTTTCTGCACATAAATTGGCTAAAGCAGAACTGGCTCGCGTGAGGCAAGCCTCGGCGGACAACGCCATTGCACAGGTAAACCTAGACCGTGCTGCAAGCGGCTACGAGCGAAGCCTTGCCGCTATTCAGGTAGTGAATAAGAACATTCAGCGAGCTCAGGACACCATTGGCTATACCGAGCTTAAGGCGCCATTTACCGGCGTTATTGGCAACGTTAACTATGACGATCACGAGCAAATCCTACCGGGCATTGCTGTGGCGACTCTGCAACATAACGGTCGCCTTGAGGTAGAAGTAGACGTGCCTGAAAACCTGATTGAAGAATTCGATCTTGGCCAGCAGGCAAATGTCTCTTGGTATCAAAGTAAAGAGGTTCTGGGGGCGAAAGTCACTGAGATTGCGCCTTTGCCTCACCTTATCAAACAAACCTATTCTGTGGTTTACACCTTAGACGCCGAGCATAAGGCGCTATTCCCCGGCAAGACAGTAACCGTGCAGACTGATGTGGTTGCTAGCGAGTTTGCCTCTTGCGTTCCCTATTCTGCGATTGTGGGGGACAAAGAGCATCTTCATGTGAACCTAGTCCGTAACGCCAAGGTGGTAAGCACTCCGGTAGAAATCAAAGCTATCGATGCTTATCAAGCCTGTATCTCAGGAGATATCACCAACAACGATTATGTGATTGTCAGTGGCTCACACTTTGTAAAAGACGGTGACCCAGCACAGAACCTATTGGTAAGAGCAGAGTAATAACGCATGATAAATCTAGCCGAATTTGCCATTCGCCAACGAACCTTTGTGCTGTTCTTTACCGCACTGAGCGTTATCGCTGGTCTCTACTCTTACTTCGACATGGGTAAGCTGGAAGACCCGAGCTTTACCGTGAAAACGGCGGTTGTGGTGACCCTGTATCCTGGCGCTTCTGCACACGAGGTAGAACAACAGGTAACGGACACTATAGAGACCAAGCTTCAAGAGATGGGAAGCTTGAATCGCCTGCGCTCTTTATCGCGCCCTGGCGTGTCTATGGTGTTTGTAGACCTTAAAGAGAGCATGAGCTCAGACGAACTGCCTCAAGAGTGGGACCTTCTTCGCCGCAAGGTTAACGACGTTAAGCTCAGGCTACCTTCCACCGCGCAAATCAGCATAGTTCAGGACGAGTTCTCTGAGGTGTATGGCATGCTGTTCGCCATTCACAGTAACGACGCTAAACCTGAAGAACTGCGTCGCTATGCAGAAGAGCTCCAGCGTCAGCTAAAAACCGTCGACGGCATCAAGAAGATTGAACTGCATGGGGTAGAGCCTCGTGTGGTGAATATCGACCTGCCTGACGAGCGCCTTGCTCAATATGGTCTTTCTATTGCTCAGGTTTGGAATCAGCTAAACAACCAGAACATGGTGTTTGAGGCGGGCAGTTTCGATGCTGGTAGCGAGCGCATTCGTATCAACCAAGGCAGTGAATTTGAATCTCTGGATGATATTCGAAACCTACTTATCCGAGGTGGTGTGGGCGAGCTCAGCTCAGGAAGTATTCGCTTGGGCGATGTGGCCGATATCAGCATGGGCTATCAAACCCCGGCTCTGAACCAGAACCGCTACAACGGCGAGCCTTCTATTACCCTTGCGGTAAGCCCTGTTGAAGGTATTAATGTGGTGTCCTTGGGCGATACGGTTCTTGATATCCTAGATAACTTTGAGCAGACACTGCCTCTTGGTGTTGATATCTCGACTATCGCCTATCAGCCTGAAGAGGTTCAGAAGTCTATCGATAACTTCGTCGGTAACTTGATGGAGAGCGTCGGTATCGTGTTTGTGGTGCTTCTGGTCTTTATGGGCTTTAAGAGCGCGAGCATAGTCGGCACTAGTCTGTTATTGACCATATTGCTGACCATTAACTACATGTATATCGCCGGTATTGACCTGCACCGTGTATCCCTTGGTACCTTTATCCTTGCGCTTGGTATGCTGGTGGACAACGCTATCGTGATCACCGATATGATGATGGCAAAACTCAAGCAAGGCATTGAGCGCACACAAGCGGCTATCGACTCGGTAAAAGAGACTGCTATTCCTCTACTCGGGGCGACTGTTATCGCTATCATGGCGGCAAGCCTGTGCTGTTTTCTAAAACCGATGCAGCTGAGTTCTCGGGCTCAGTGTTCTACATCATAGCCGCATCCTTGATGTTCTCTTGGTTGGTGGCAATGACCATTACCGCTCTGCTTTGTTGGCTGTTCCTAAAGCCGGACCTTAAAGAAGAAGCAGAGAAAGAGTCACTGTATAAGCGTTTGGTTAGTTGGACGGTAGATAATCCAGCGAAAGCGCTGACGGCCTTGATTCCCCTTGTTACCGCAACAGCGATTGCTATCCCGTCGGTGGCGGTGAACTTTATTCCCCAGTCAGACAGACCCATTATCTTCTTGGACTACTGGCTACCAAACGGTGCCAAGATAGAGCGCACTGCAGATGATCTAAAACGAGTGGAGCAGTGGTTGATTGCACAGCCTGAGGTGGAGAGTTTCTCAACCTCTATCGGTGCCAGCGTTCCTCGCTTCTCGGTAACCGTTGAGCCAGAGCCTTTGGACTCGGCCTATGGTCAGATCCTGATCAATACCGTGGACTTTCATAGCATCAATGGCCTGATTGCTCGTGGTGACAAATGGCTAGCTCAGAATTTCCCTGATGCTGAGCCTAGGTTTAGAAACCTGAAGCTAGCAACGGCGGATAAGTTCTCGGTAGAGGCGCGCTTCTCTGGACCTGATGAAGCGGTTTTGCATGACCTAGCTAGCCAAGCTAAGGCTATCTTTGCTACACACCCTGATGCTAAATATATCCGTGATGACTGGCGTCAGCCGAGTAAGGTGCTTAAGCCTATTATCAATCAGCAGCGAGCTCGTGAGGCAGGTATCAACCGCACCGATATTGCCTTTGCCATGAAGCGCTCTTCCGATGGTATGCCTCTTGGTCAGATGAACTGGAATGATGAGCTTATTCCAATCAGGCTTCGTGCCGATAGCCAAGACATGGCCTCTCTTGAGACCCTACCGGTGAAATCTATTCTTGGCCTTCACAGCGTGCCTCTGGGTCAGGTTGTCGATGGCTTTGAGCTAGAAATGGAGCAAAGCATGATCTGGCGACGTGACCGAGTCAAAACCATCACCGCACAAGCGGACGTGGCTAGAACCACAACACCAGCACGTGTTCGCAATGCGCTTATCGATCAGATAGAAGCTATCGCTTTGCCACCGGGCTACAACATGGAGTGGGGCGGTGAGTATTACGATGAGCACAAGGCAGTAACTGACATTATGAAGCAGATGCCTAAGGCACTCCTGATTATGGTGATAATCCTAGTCGCTATGTTTAACCGCTTCAAACAGCCAATCATCATCTTGGCAACCATTCCACTGGCGGCCTGTGGTGCAACCTTCGCACTGATAGGTTTGGACAAACCATTTGGATTTATGGCGCTGGTGGGGGCAATCACGTTATCGGGCATGATCATCAAAAACGGTATTGTGTTGATGGACCAAATAGAGCTAGAGCGTGCCAACGGTAAGGGCTATCCGATGCTATCAAGCATGCAACGGTTAACCGTACCATGGCGATCAGCATGGGTGCATTGACCACAGCGCTAGGCATGATCCTCTGTTGAGCGACCTGCTGTTTGACCAGATGGCGGCGACCATTATCGGTGGTCTGGTGGCGGCAACCGTATTGTCACTGTTTGTGATGCCGGCTCTGTATCGATTGACCACCAAAGACGAGGTAACAGAACCTCAAGCTGAGCTACTGACCCAATAGGAACGAATGATGAACAACCTAAAAAACTTTACTCCTATTGCGCTAGGAATCTTGCTTTCCGGCTGCGCTGTTGGCCCTGATTATCAGGAGCCAACAGTGAGCATGGCCGAGGCATACATCAATGACCGAACTCAAGGTCAAATTCACGAGGGGCAATGGTGGGTTGGACTAAATGACCCAGTGTTGAATATCTTGGTGCAGGACATGCAGAGCCAGAGCTTGACCCTACAGATGGCCTCGCAGCGTGTAAAGATGGCAAAGAGCTATCAGACTGTGGTGGAGTCATTTAAGGTGCCGACCGTGAGTGTCGGTGCTGGCTACTACAACTATCAGTTGAGTAAGAATGACTCTTTGCTGTCACCAGCATTAAACCCTATCGGTGATAGCGTATCTGGTCTGCCACCTCAGATTGGCGGCATGACACTTCTAGACAACCAGCATCAGGGCGGCTTTGTTGGGGCCTCTATCGCTTGGGAAGCGGACATCTTCGGTAGACTAGACAGACAAGCTAACGCTGCAGAGATAAGAAAAGAGCAGGTTGAGATCTATCAAGATGGTTTAACCACCTTGGTCACCGCAGACCTTATCCATAACTATCTTCAGTATCGAGGTGCGCAGAAACGCCATGCCCTAATGCAGGATAACCTTGAGGATCAACAGCGCACCGAAGAGCTAGTGCAAAAGATGGTTGCCAGTGGCTATGGCTCAGAGCTGGATTTGGCTCAGGCACAGGCGCTAACCGCAGCCACCGAAGCACTACTGCCACAGCTTGAGATAGCACAGCAGGTACATAAGCAGCGCATCGCAACGCTTCTAAACGAGCCTCTATCTAAGGTGGACATTCGTTTGGCAAATGAGGCTGAGCTCCCTGAGCTTGAGGGAACTATCCCTGTAGGTTTGCCTTCAGATCTACTGAAGCGTCGCGCCGACATTCGCTTTGCCGAGCGCGAGATGGCAGCGGTCAATGAAGAGTGGGCAGCCAGTGTTGCGAACCGCTATCCGAAGTTCTTCTTAACTGGAGCTCCGGGTGTTTCGGCGGACAGCTTTGATGACCTGTTCAGCAGTGATTCATTCGGCTGGGTGGGGGCTGCAGGCATCCATTGGAATGTGTTTGACGGTGGTCGAGGTAAGGCTATGGTGGAAATGAACGAGGCTAGGTTTGAATCCGCTGCTTTGGGCTATCAACACTCGGTAAATAGTGCAGTCGCAGAGGTAGATAGCTTGCTGTTTGCCTATGGCAGAAGTCAGGAGCATCAGAAGAGTATCGAAAAGGCGTATCAGTCTGCCGAAACCGCCCTGACCAAGGCGAAGTCTTTGTATAAAGCTGGTTGATTGATTACTTGAGCGTGCTTGATGCCCAGCGCCAAAAACGCATGTTGCTCGACCAAGAGGTGGCGGCTAAGCTTCAGACCTCGCAGGTGACTGTGGGCTTGTACAAATCCCTTGGGGGAGATTGGAAAGCTTAAGGTAATAAAAAAGGTTCATTGCAGACTCGCGGGAACAACTGCTACTTGAGGTTCGTGTGCTCACTCTGCCTGTGATGCATGGCAAGCCACCGTAAATACCTCCCTGTAGCTTGGTTTCGGCATCCTTGCCTCAAACACTTGCCCTGCACCACAGCCTGCCGCTCAAACGCCCAGATATCGGCGATGACTTTGAGCCTTGCGAAGTTAGAGTTCCCACTGATGCAACTGCTGGAGAGTGATTGATGGAGCAAGGTGTCGCTCGCAGGGAGGCGAGCGCCAAGCGCCCACGGATGGGTTCACCGCGGCCTTGTGAATCAATCACTCGGAGGGAGTGACTGGCTCAGAGGGATTATTAACGCTCCACTCTAATCTGCGATGAACCATAAAAAACCCCGCGAGGAAATGCGGGGTTTTGTCTACTGGGTGAATCAGGCTAATCGATTACAAATCGAAGCGGTCTGCGTTCATTACCTTGCTCCAAGCGGCCACGAAGTCGTGTACAAATTTTTCGTGGTTATCATCTTGTGCATACAGTTCAGCGTAAGCGCGTAAGATGGAGTTTGAACCGAATACTAGATCTACACGGGTCGCAGTCCATTTAACGGCTTTGGTACTTCTGTCGCGGATCTCATAGGCGTTTTCACCTACAGGGTCCCAGGAGTATCCCATATCGGTGAGATTGACGAAGAAGTCATTGGTAAGTTGGCCAACACGGTCGGTGAACACACCGTGCTGACTGCCACCATGGTTGGTGCCAAGTACCCTCATACCACCCACAAGCACCGTCATTTCAGATGCCGATAGCCCCATGAGTTGTGCTCTATCTAGAAGCATTTCCTCAGGCGTTACCACATAGCTCTGTTTCTGCCAGTTGCGGAAGCCATCGTGAAGTGGCTCTAGTACCTCGAACGACTCTACATCTGTGTCGTTGTCGGTGGCATCACCGCGTCCTGGATGGAAAGGCACATTGACGCTGACGCCTGCTGCCTGCGCTGCTTGCTCTACGCCAAGGTTACCAGCGAGTACGATGACATCGGCCACGCTTGCTCCGGTATCACTAGCGATACCTTCCAGTACGGAAAGAACGCGTGACAAACGCTCAGGCTCATTGCCTTGCCAATTGTTTTGTGGAGCGAGACGAATGCGTGCACCGTTTGCGCCACCGCGTTTATCTGAGTGACGGAAGGTTCTCGCACTGTCCCACGCGGTAGAAACCATATCGCTCACTGATAAACCGCTAGATGCGATCTTAGCTTTCACTGCTGCCACATCATAACCACTGTTGCCCTTCGGCACAGGGTCTTGCCAGATAAGATCTTCTTGTGGCACGTCTGGACCAATATAGCGTGCTTTAGGTCCATATCCCTGTGAGTCAGTTTGAACCAAGCTCGGGCAAAGGTCTCAGCAAAGTAGGCTGGGTCTTTATGGAAGCGCTCAGAAATCTTGCGATATTCTGGGTCTACCTTCATCGCCATATCAGCATCAGTCATGATTGGGTTGTGGCGAACGCTTGGGTTCTCACTGTCTACAGGCTTATGATCTTCTTGAATGCCTACCGGCTCCCATTGCCAAGCTCCGGCCGGGCTTTTCTTGAGTTCCCATTCGTAGTTTAGGAGGAGGTCAAAGTAGCCGTTATCCCATTTGGTCGGTTCTGTCGTCCATGCGCCCTCAAGGCACTGGTAACAGACTGGTTACCCACACCACGTGACTTCTTGTTGAGCCAGCCGAAGCCTTGGTCGTGGATGTCACCGCCTTCTGGCTCTGGCCCCAGCTCATCAGCATTACCGTTACCGTGCGCTTTACCTACGGTGTGACCACCGGCGGTCAGTGCTACAGTTTCTTCGTCGTTCATCGCCATGCGAGCAAAGGTGACGCGTACGTCGTGTGCGGTTTTGGCTGGGTCAGGTTGTCCGTCTACCCCTTGAGGGTTCACGTAGATCAAACCCATCATTACCGCCGCAAGAGGGTTTTCAAGGTCACGCTCGCCGGAGTAACGGCTATTAGGGTTGTCTGAGGTGGCAAGCCACTCTTTCTCAGAGCCCCAGTAGATGTCTTTCTCTGGATGCCAAATATCTTCTCGGCCAAAGCCGAAACCAAAGGTTTCAGTCCCATCGATTCATAGGCCATGGTGCCCGCGTAAGCGATTAGGTCAGCCCAGCTGAGCTTGTTGCCGTATTTTTTCTTGATAGGCCAAAGGATGCGTCGCGCCTTATCAAGGTTGGTGTTATCCGGCCATGAGTTGAGGGGGGCAAATCTGAGATTACCTGTCCCAGCGCCACCGCGACCATCAGCGACTCGGTAGGTACCGGCTGCGTGCCAGGTCATACGGATCATTAAGCCGCCGTAGTGACCCCAGTCCGCTGGCCACCATTCTTGGTTATCGGTCATGACTGCAATAAGGTCTTGCTTTAAATCTGCAAAATCCAGTGTCTTGACCTCTTCTTGATAGTCAAAAGCACCGGACATTGGGTTGGTTTTGTCGTCGTGTTGATGGAGGATGTCGAGATTAAGAGACTTGGGCCACCAGTCTTTCTCGGTGCGGTCCCTTGTAGTCATCGAGCCATGCATTACTGGGCATTTCCCAGAAGAGTGTGCTTTGTCTTGTGACATGATGTACTCCCTTTAAAGTGCAAAACGCGGGTGTCTATCTTTACAACTGGTGAACAAACACAGGCTATTGAATGTATTCGTTGCTCTATTACGGCTACAACAATCCAATCGAGCAATTGCTGAATAAGGTTTCTTCTATAGCAACACTATGACCGTACGTTTCCTGAAGACTGTTTTGTTGGAATCAACAATCAGCTCTGTGGCGAAATCACGGTTATTTATTCAGAACCTTATGTTCAGATAGGGAAAGTATTGGGGAGAACTGGTGATTTGTAAAAATGATAATGGTGATTACTTCAATCGATAAAATCGATTAATAACTGTACGGCGCGCAGGTTTTATCAATCGATGAATAATGGCACTGAAAAAGAGTCAGGTCAGTGTTCCATCAAAGACTGTTTCGATATCTTAGCTAGCAGTTGTAATGTGGTGATATCAACATAATTGGGCCTGAATGCCAAAGCGATACGTCGATGTGGGCTGGGTTCATTTAGGTGGATAGCGGATAGGACAGGGTAGTGGGTAACCAGTTGTTTTATCGCCATTTCTGGCACTAGGGTTGTGCCTAAACCACTCATAACCATTTGGATCAGAGTATTCAAGCTGGTGGCCCTGTACTCCTGGTTGTTAGTGTCATCGGAGAAACGGCAAGCGTCTAAGATGTGGTCTTTAAGGCAGTGGCCATCTTTTAGCAGCATTAGGTTAGTCTCTTGCAACTGCTGTGAGGTTATCTCAGTCTGTTTGGTGTTTGCTTCCCCATCTAAGGCAATCCAGTAAAAGTCTTCTTGCCAGAACTCAAGAGTCAGCAATCCGTCGCAGGGGTAGGGCATGGCCAACACGGCTGTGTCTATCTCTCCGCTATGCACCATCTCCACCAATACATGGGACTGCTCTTCGACGATGTCTATATTGCTGTCAGGATATTCTTGCTTTAGGACTGGAAGCAATTTCGGCAATAGATAAGGGGCTATGGTCGGTATCATGCCTACGGACAGTGGGAAACAGAAAGGTTTACCCTTGCTGTTATCTAACCGAACCAATTCGTCTAACTGGCTCATGATAATGCTGGCTTTATCTAGAACCTCTCGACCAAGAGG
Organism: Vibrio ishigakensis; assembly: GCA_000830475.1. Lineage (GTDB taxonomy): Bacteria > Pseudomonadota > Gammaproteobacteria > Enterobacterales > Vibrionaceae > Vibrio > Vibrio ishigakensis_A. Next base: position 412,976 of record BBSC01000003.1, read on the forward strand.
GGTAATGAGTACCTTCTTGTTGTCCCGCTCAAAGATTTTAATACCGAGCTGCTTTTCAAGCTCACTAATACCTGTGCTTAGGTTGATTGTCTGACATGACAAGTCTCCGCAGCCTTGCGAAAGTGCAGCGTTTTAGAGACAGCCAGTGCGTATGACAACTGTTTCAGCGATAGCATCGCCTCCACCCCCTATGATTTATAAACCCAGCATATGGCATTTGAATGTTCGGTTTTATCAAACATAGGCTGCCTTACCAGCCCTTGTGTCTGCATTCATCTTCTATTCTGGATGCCAATTTGAGTGCCTGATGTTCTATGTAGTGATTGTCGCTGGCGATTCGTCTTATATCTTCGATAAAGTGGGCGGGGCGCACCAGATTGAGTGCGCTCTCGTTTTTACACACGAAATCCACCCAAGGAATGCCATCATCATCTTCGTACTCGATGATGTAGGCTGCGGCGGTTTGCTTGTTCATCTCCTCGTTGAGCTCTATTAACCAATTGAAATGTTGGCTTTCAGACCAATCACTAAAGTCCTGCAGAAAGTGCTTTCTGAGTGATTGGTAGCCGTCGAGGTTGATTAAACTGGAAGAAAAGGAGCGTTCACTCGTTGGTGGTGTGTATAGCTCGGTTGGCAGGTGATGTGGGAATCGTTCGTTGCTCCAATGGTCTGAGAGAAGCTTTGCATGCATCAAAACGTAATGAGCGGCAGTGAAGATGCGTGCATAGACGAAGCGCGAGTCATAAAACAACTGCATTCGCTCTCCATCGTAGCTATTAATGTAGTTGGCAGGTGTAGTTTGGGTGGAAACAGTCTGCTTAGATATTGGCTCTTCTTGGCGAGAAGGGCTGGGATTCCACTGACGAGCTTTCCATAAGGCTACATCCAATGATAGGAGATCTGGCCAATCTACTGGCCAAGTTCAGCCCTGTCATGGTTACGAAACCTAATGCAATCATCCCCTTCACAATACTGCTGCTGTAGTCCTCGATGTATTTTGTATCTCGCTTGCGCTGATGCCTGAAACCATAGTCTTTGTCGCTCATCTTCGCTGTGCGCATCCGTATACCCAGGTAGATAACGGTCATAAAGTTGATGCTCTGACATACGCTCTCTCCAAGTAAACCTATTTAGTTAATTGTATACGCGAATGAGAATCAGTAAGATTAAACTTGTTGGGGCACAGTCATGGCTACTTGTCTAAACCCCACCCTGAATAACACTTGATCGTCATTTACACTTATTCAATAGGAACATTTAGGCTCAGTTAATCTTTCACTTCAACTGGGTCAAATTGGTGAGGGATACAATATGTCGGAAAAAATTAGCCAATGGCTTGCAAGAGATCCAGACCCGAAAACTCGAGATGAACTCCAACATCTAGTGAATACCAACAACGAGAAAGAACTGACAGACCGATTTGGCTCTCGCTTGGCCTTTGGTACTGCTGGTCTGCGCGGAATGATAGGCGTAGGACCAATCGTATGAATCGATTGGTGATTCAAGAAACGGCGATGGGCTTGGGTAACTACCTAATTGAGCAGGTCCCTGATGCACAATCTCGTGGTGTTGTCATTGGTTATGATGGTCGCCTGATTCAGAGCAATTCGCCCGTGATACCGCTTCGGTATTGGCTGCTCTTGGCATTAAGGTCTATCTCACTCACAAGGTAGCGGCGACGCCTATCGCTGCTTTCGGTGTTCTCGAGCTTAATGCTGCAGGCGCCGTAGTGGTTACGGCTAGCCATAATCCTCCAGAGTACAACGGCTTTAAGGTGTATTGGGAGAATGGTGCTCAGATTATTCCTCCCCACGATGCAGGTATTGCTCACAAGATTGATGAAGCCACAGCACTTCCTCTACAACTGATGCCTTTGGATGAGGCGCAGCAAAAAGGGCTACTAGTTTGGCTAGAAAATGAGTATTACCAAACCTATCGCAAAACGATGAATGAAAATCCGCTGTTAATACCCGATGGCAATACTGATATTTCGATCGTATATACCGCAATGCATGGGGTAGGCGCTGAAATGGCGGAAACTTTGCTCGCAGATGTGGATTTAAAAAAGTCGCTAGTGTTGCCGAGCAGCGAGAGCCTGATGGTCGCTTTCCAACGGTTAACTTTCCAAATCCAGAAGAAGCGGGTGCAATGGACATGGTGATGGCTTTGGGGAAATCAGTCGATGCTGATATCGCCTGCGCTAACGATCCAGATGCCGACCGCTTTGCGGTTGCGGTAAAACGCCCAGATGGAGAGTATCAAATGCTCACTGGTGACCAAGTGGGTTCGTTATTAGGAGAATACTTGCTTGAGAGTCAGCCGAGATCTTTGGTGGGAAACACCATTGTCTCCTCGCGACTGCTGAGCAGTATCGCTAAAGCCCATGGCGCTCAATACTATCAAACCTTGACCGGTTTCAAGTGGCTCACCAACATTGCAATGCAGCAACAAACCAAGGAAAAGCCATTCCTGTTTGCCTATGAAGAGGCGCTGGGTTACACAGTCGGCAGTAAGGTATGGGATAAGGATGGCTTATCGGCGCTGGTGGCGTTTTCTCAACTGACAGCCAAGCTAAAAGCGCAAGGGAAATCGCTTTGGGACAAACTGGAAGACATCTACAGGCAACATGGCTTCTATCTGAACGCGCAGCGCAGTATTGCTTTAGACCCGAAAGCGCCTCCAATAGGGGATAAGCTACGAGCGCATCCACCTAAAGAGATAGCAGGTAAGCGCGTTCAAGTTACCGAAGATTTGAAAACCTTAAATCGTCTCTTTGACGATGGGAATGTTGAATCTATTGATTTACCGGCGAGTGATGTACTCATTTATTATCTAGAGGATAAATCGCGAGTGATCGTTAGGCCGTCCGGCACAGAACCTAAATTGAAGTGCTATTACGAGGTGATCAGTAATTTTGACTCGGGTATGAGCTTTGCCGAGGCTAATGAATTGGCGCAGGCTAAAATGGATGAATTAATCCAGGCGCATCAGCAAAGTCTCTAAAGTGACATGTATTAAGAAGCTATCTGTTTGGTAGCTTCTTTTTTATGGGGTTAGCACGCATCGAGATAGGTAGTAATGATAGGTGCACTACTTTCTTTAGCATTTTGATACTGAACCATACATTCGAACTTACTGTTTACTAGTCCTGCTTTGGAATCACTCATAAAGAAAAACTGAATGACACGCTTTGCGCCATCCAAGCCAACCTGAGAGCGATCCATAGTCATTACTTCGCGCGGCCAATCCTTGTTCGTTTGTCGGTTGACAACCTCAGCATCTAACCAGCTACTTAACTTGGTGATGTGGCTATCAAGATTGCCGTAACTCATATCAGGATAGCCATAAGCAAGGTCAAGATTGGTACCATTGCCAAGGTCAGCTTTGCCCGTCTCCCCCTCTTGCCCCTGAATAACGGCCTTTGCATGCACGAGATTAACGCCAGAGCGCAGAGCGCTGGCAAAGTTATTCATGACGGCTATTTTGCCATCCACCCGGAAGTCCAAATACCTAGCGCTGCCACCACGGCAATCACACCAAGCAAAACTATCACCACAACTAGCTCAATCAGAGTAAAGCCTTTAACTCTCATTACTACTTCGCTATCAAATCTAAAAGAATTTCCCTTTGAAGAGGGGGGACTTAGGCCTTTAGTGCAACTAAAGGAATATGTTACAAGATTATACAGAATAGTAATTCGTAAAGAAGAGGTATTAACTGGGTGAATGAACGTTGAGTTAAAATTCTAGAGCATTATCTCATTCACTATCTAAGCTCCAATCATGCTACTATCCCTCTCCATTTCTTAGGCTAGAATTCTTTGCATCTAAAGGGTTCAGCAAACCACAGAGTGATTTATGCCATTTTCTAAACTAGGTCTTTCCAAGGCGTTGACCGATGCCGTTGTCGAAACCGGTTATGACAAGCCGACTTCTATCCAAGAGAAAGCGATTCCTATCGTATTGAAGGGTCGAAACTTGATTGCGGCAGCGCAGACGGGTACGGGTAAAACGGCGAGTTTTGTACTGCCTATTTTGGAGATGCTGAGCACTGGTACCACTAAGAAAAAGAAGCGTGTGCGTGCACTGATTGTGGTTCCTACTCGTGAGCTTGCCATCCAAGTTGATGAGAAGATTAAGCAATACGCCAAGTTTACCGACCTCAGTTCAACCGCTATCTATGGCGGTGTTGATTATGCACCTCAGAAACAGGCTCTGATTGAAGGCGTGGACATTTTGGTATCCACTCCTGGCCGCTTGATTGATCTGTATGGTCAGCGCGCGGTTTACTTTGAGGAAGTGGAAACTCTGGTTCTAGATGAAGCTGACCGTATGCTAGATATGGGTTTTATCGAGGACATTAATAAGATCATTGCGCGCCTTCCTGATGATGTTCAAAACCTGCTGTTTTCAGCGACCCTGTCCAATCCAGTTCGCGAGCTAGCGCGCACTGCAATTGATGACGCGGAAGAGATTGCTATCTCTAAGCACAGTGCCTCAAAATCAAATATTGAGCAGTGGTTGGTAACGGTAGATAAGGATAAGAAGTCTGCTTTGCTTGCGCATATGATCAATGAATACCAATGGGATCAGGCGCTTATCTTTATTGAAACCAAGCACGGTGCGGCGAAGCTTGCTAGCAGCTAGAGAAACGCGGTATTGCTGCCGAGGCATTTCATAGCGGGCGTAACCAAAAGGTCCGTGCTCAGCTGTTAGCGGATTTTAAAGCAGGTAAGATCCAATACATGATTGCAACGGGTGTGGGTGCACGTGGTATCGATATTCAAGAGCTGCCTCGCGTAATCAACTATGACCTACCGTATCCTGCGGATGAATATGTACACCGTATCGGTCGTACCGGCCGAGCGGATGCCAAAGGCGAGGCTATCTCTTTTGTATCGAAGGACAACTTCAAGAACCTGTGCATGATTGAGAGCCGATTAGGCCACCTTATCGAACGTCGTGAGATCGAAGGCTTCCAACCACGTAAGGAAGTGCCTATCTCGATCCTCAACTATGTGCCTAAGCATAAAAGAGAAAACAAAGACTAGTTTGTTGAAAACTCATCCCTAAGCCATTGGAGAAATACGGATACATTTCGGTTCTCCAATTGCTTTTCATGGCACACCACATACACACCTTGCGTCGGGTTGGTGACTGCGCTTCCCACTTCTACCAACATTCCTTGCTCAATATCATCCTTTGCGAAGTGCCGATGGGTGACCAAGATACCTAGTCCCCTAATAGCAGCCTGAATGGCTTGCACCGATGCTACAAAGGTGAGCTTAGGATCGGGCTTTGGCCTCGAAAGATCGTAGGCGTCACACCAGATCTTCCAATCATGCTTACGTCTAGCATTGTTCACATTGATCCTTGGATGCTGATTGAACAGCTCTTGCGGTGTTGTGCTCTGTTCTAGAAGATTAGGCTGCATACCAAGATGAGCTCGTCATCGGCTAGGTGCTCACAGTGATAGTCTTTCCAAGGTTCGATGGCATCGTGAATGATGGCAATGTCTACGCCCTCAGCATCTAGGTCAAACACGCCTACGCGATTTGAAATACGAATATCCAGTTCAGGTGCCAGCGCCTGCAATCGGTTGACTCTAGGGATCCACCAATGCAGAGTGAGAGAGTTAACCATATTGATGGTCAACCTTGGGCTATTTTTATTAAGTAAATCTTGATTAGCATCCAGTATGGTTTCAAGAGCTGGAGCTACCTTTCGATAATACTCTCTACCAACTTTATTTAACTCAACACGCCGTCCTATACGAGTGAATAGTACAGTATCCAGCTGAGACTCAAGTGCTTTAACAGACTGGCTTATGGCAGAGTGACTGACATTGATCTTTTCTGCTGCCGCGGACATGCTGCCTGTCTCGCTAACCGCAACAAAAGCGTAAATTGATTTTAGAGGAACCTGTTTTCTCATTGGATGCTATATGTAAGTTTTTCTAACAGTATAGTTCAGCATTATTCAGTTATTCTCAAGCTCTTTGAGACCTATACTGCGCCTAAATTCATCGGGTTTAGGAGTATGTAACTTGATAAAGACTGACCAACGCGCCACCGCATTTATGCTCATGTCGACTTTTTGTACCTCTCTTACGGGCTTAACTGCAAAATTTCTAACACTGCGAATGGCGACGGGTAGTGTGTTACTTCTCAGATTCTTCTTGCCTGCCATCATCATGCTGTCTCTGATTCTGCTGGCAAAGCGATGTCTTCCAGAGAGAGATATGTGGCGCGTGCTGATTATCCGCGCTGTTGGAGTGGCGGCCTGTCAGTTCTGTTTCCTTTACTCTTTGGGCAAGCTGTCGCTGGTGGAAAGCGTAGTGTTGTTCAGCACAGGACCAATATTCATAGCACTGTTTGAGCGTTGCCTATTTAAGGTTCTATTGCAGTCAGCAACTCTGTGGGCAATTGGTCTTACCTTTGTGGGTGTGATATTTCTGGCGGGTAATACGGATGGCTTTACCTTTAAACCGGAGCTGTTGATTGGCCTTATGTCGGGCATGTTCAATGCGGTTTCTCAGCTGAGTCTACATAGGGCATCTAAAAGCAGTATGAGCGGTATGGAGAGCAGTGGCTGGTCTTTTCTGTTGGCGGGCGTGATGCTAGTGCCAATCTTAGCTCTGTTCCATGAGCAAGGTGCTGTGGATCTGAACTTTACCTTCACCACTAGTCATATCGTGATGTTAATAGTCATGGTGATGACCTTTGCCATTATCGGCACACAGTTGTCGCGTAACAGCGCATATCGATTAGCAGAGACCAACTCACAGTTGGCCCCACTTATCTATACCAATCTAGTATTTACTGCTGTTTGGCAATTTACCCTATTTGATGAGCGCTTCAGCCTGCATCAATACATAGGTCTTGGCCTGATAGTGGGCGCGAATATGCTGCGTTCGGGTCTCTTGAAGCAGATGGCAAAGCAGATGCTAAAGCGTTTCCGCTAACCAAACCATCTGTGGGTAGCCTTTATCTGGCCTATCGTACACTCGGAATCCAAATCTCTCATACAAGCCTATCGCCTTTTGGTTTTTCGGGTGAACCCCGAGGCGGATACCGGATTCGGTGTTTTCGATGCGAGTGAAGAGTTCATCGAACAGTGCCTTGGCAATACCTTTACCATGATGTTCAGGAAGCACCGCCATTGCTAACTCAGGATGCTCGGCATGATCGTCAGTTACACAGGTTTTGTGGCGGATCTGGATCAGTCCAATCGGCGCGTCATCGCCATTCACTGCTACCAAAGCTAAATCCCCCTGTTTGCCCCAATCTTGGTAATACTCCTTGATATGGGGCAACTCCAAATCTGCTTTGGTATGCGGTGTTTCGTCTTCTGGTTTCCAAAGGGCAGTGAATAGGAGTTCTTTCTGAATATCCGTTTCGCTAGGATGTAACAGCCTGATTTTCATGGTTATCCTTGACCTTTTTCTGAGTGAACAGCTTTAGATATACCATACCTATCATCAGTCCCCAAAGGGTAGAGCTGATTCCTAAAAAATTTGCACCAGATAAAGTAACCAAGAAGGTAAGTAGAGCCGCTTCTCGGTAGCCTTCTTCAGCAAATGCGGTCTGCAGACACATCATCAAGGTGCCAAGCAGAGCAAAGCCGGCGAGTAAATGAGTAAGCTCTTTTGGAAAGGCCAAAAAAAGACTCACTACTGAGGTGGCAAACAGTCCCGCAATAAGATAGAAAACCCCAGCCAGATACTCGCCTTGTAGCGCTGAGAGGTGTCTTTATCTACCTCTTCATTCATGCAGATAGCAGCGGTAATAGCAGCGAGATTAATGGCAAATCCACCGATTGGAGCGAACAGAATATTAGCCGTTCCTGTGGTGGCTAGAGTAGCTTTTACTGGCGGCTCATAGCCAAAGCTTTTCATCATCGCAAAGCCAGGTAGGTTTTGTGAAAGCATAGTCACGATATATAGGGGTAGGGCAAGGTTTAGGATGGCGTGCAGATCAAACTCTGGCGTTACCCACTCAGGGCTTGCCAGTCTTAGGCTCAAATCGACGCCATTGAAGCTCCCCATATATCCCGCACAAACCAGAGCGACCGTAAGAAGAACGACCATGGCGTATTTTGAAGCAAATTGCTTAGCCACGAAAAAGGTCACCAGCATGATAAAGAACAGCCATGGACTGCTTGGCAGGGTTTCAAAAGCGCTCATGCAAAATGGAAGTAAAATTGCGCCCAGCATGGCGGTGCCTAGCTGAGAAGGAATTTTGCTAGGGCTCGGCTTATGGGTTTTACGAACGCAGTCAGCATCAACAGGAATCCAGAGACGATAAAGGCTCCCACCGCAACGGAAAGGCCATAACCGTGTCCATCGCTTGCGATAAGTACAGCGCCTGGTGTCGACCAAGCAGCCAGAATTGGCAGCTTGTAGTACCAAGACAGTGCGATAGAGCAGATACCCATGGCCAAGCCAAGTGCTAACAACCAGCTTTCCAATTGAGTTTCAGTCGCGCCTAAATTGTTGGCTGCCTGGACTATGATGATCACCGCGGCGGTATAGCCGATTAAGATTGAGGTGAAGCCGGCAGAGAGGTGCCCAAGATTGATTCTCTGACTCATAGTTTGATCCCTGTTTCTGTAGTATTATCTAAGTTGTGCGTTAAAGCGCACAAATAGAATGTAGCACTGTGCGTTATAACGCACAAGAATAAAATAGAGCCATGACAGATACAGTTTTTAAGACTCAGATAGCCAGCCACCTAAAAGCGTGCCGTAAAGAAAGAAAGCTCAGCCTGGATGCCACCTCCAAATTAACTGGGGTTTCCAAGGCCATGCTAGGTCAGATTGAGCGTGAGGAATCTAGCCCCACCATCGCAACGCTATGGAAGATCTCGAGTGGATTAGATATTTCGTTTTCCGCCTTTTTTGCTCATCAACCAGAGCTTCAATCCAGTGAGAGTGTTTTTCCCGATGACGCCAAGATGAAGGTCAAAACCTTGTTCCCGTATAAAGCGGACACGGGTATGGAGATGTTTGAGATAAGCCTTATTGATAGGCATCAACAGATGTCGACGGCGCACTCAGTGGGTGTGGTTGAGCACATTCATGTACTGCAGGGAGAGCTAAATCTTTTCTTCGACAACGAGTGGCATCTGTTCAAAGAGGGAGAGACGGTTCGTTTTTTTGCCGATCAGCCTCATGGATATGAAGCGCTTTCAGAAAAGACCGTCTTTCAAGATATTATCTGTTATCCAAAATAGGATTGGCCAGGCGCATCAGTTGTACACCTGAGACTTCATCACTAAAGCCTTGTTTGCGGTAGAAATCGAACATGTCGGTAGGCAATAGAGTTCAAAGTGCTGCACTTTGGTAAGGCTTGGGTGCGTTTTGATGCAGTTCAAAATAAGAGTGCTGATCCCCTGTCCTTGATAGTCACTATCTACGATTACATCGAAGATCAGCGCCTTAAACACCTTGTCTGATAGAACACGAGCAAAGCCAATCAGCTGTTGCTCTTCGTTCACTATGCCTACACAAAGGGTTGAGTTTTCAACACAGAGTTGAGTTTGCTCTAGGGTTCGACTCTTCGACCACCACTGCTTGCGATAGAGGGCAAGCAGTTCAAGGGTGTGATTGTGCGTTAATTCAAATATCGGCTGATAGGGCATTATTCAAAAACGGGTCTAAAGAAACTGCGTTCATAGCTTATGACACAATCAACATCTTCCGCATATTTAAACGCTGCTTGGCACTCAGGGTCATTAACCGAAGTAGTTCGGTACTCTTCGTAAGCCGCAAGGCTAGGGAAGGTAAACAGGCACAAGGCGATGTTGTTGGCACCCTCAGAAGGCAGGTAGTAACCGTTGTGTTGACCGCCAAACTTTTCCACTAAGGGAATCCACATCTTGGCGTAGACCTCAAACTCTTTAATCTTCTTTGGGTCGATAACATAGCGCACGTAGCAAGTGATCATCTGTCTCTCCTTTTGGTTATTTAGCCCCCTCAAATAAAATAACTTATTGGATGCATCTTTAAACAATGAAAAGTAAAAAATAAGACTTCGCTACAATTTTGTAACGAATAATTTCTCACGTATTAACAGTGATTTAGAGCAAATATTCACCGTTTCAATCCTAGTAAAATGGTATTCAATGGATACGACGGAGGGATTGAGATGAGAAGAAACACAAAACGCGCCTTAATATCGGCTGGATTTTGCGGTTTTTGCTTGGTGCTTATCGAGTACAGGATCTTAGGCTTTGTAGCTATGTTGACCGCCGTAGCGACACTGTTTCTCACCATAGTCTACGGAGGACTTGCCATAGCAGGCAGAGACGATGATGTCTTTGATGCCTACCAAGAGGGTAAGCAGACCCTAGCCAAATCTCTGGTATCTTTCTTTAAAAGAAACGCATAGCAAAAAGCCCTGCTCATTGAGCAGGGCTTTTTTAAATCAGAACGTGGAGCTTCTAATTATTATGCAGTAGCAACTTCTGGCTTAGCTGCAAATTTTGGTGCGCCTACAGGAAGTACAACGCGACCGTATTCCGCGTTTAGCACTTGAGCTAGACCGAAGTAAATAGCTGAAGCGCCGCAGAATATACCTTCGATACCTGCGATAAAGCCGATAGTGCCGTTACCAGTCCACTCTTTTGCTGCAAGCAGGAAGAATAGGATGGTTAGTGAAGAGAATACGATTTGCTTAGCTGTTGGGTAGCGCAGAGAACCGATGTATAGGAAGCCTGTGAACACGCCCCAAATTGCGAAGAACCAACCCATGAATGGTGCTGGGCTCGCTGGGAAGCCCATTTTAGGCATAGCGATTAGGCCAACAACGGTTAGCCAAAAAAGACCGTAAGAGGTGAAAGCAGTTGTACCAAATGTGTCACCACGTTTGAAACACATGGTGCCTACGATAACTTGGCCGATACCACCGTAGAAAATACCCATAGCAAGGATCATTGAATCTAGTGGGAAGAAGCCTGCGTTGTGCATGTTAAGTAGAATGGTAGTCATACCGAAACCCATCAAACCTAGTGGTGCTGGGTTGGCTAGTTGCTTTGACATTAGTCGTCCTTTCAAAAATGTTGGTAAAAATTAAGCGCGGAGTTTAATGGGTTGCGTCACAAATAGGAAAAGATCTAACTGCAATCTAAGTTTCTGATTTTCAATGTATAAAGTTGCATACTTGTGTATCAAGCGCTTAACAGCAGACAAACAAAAACGGCGCATAAAGCACCGTTTCTAAGGACCAAAGCTCGATTATTGTACTGAGTGAGCAAATTCAGTAGCAAAGTCTGCAAAAGTGCGAGGTTTCTTACCAGTAACCTTCTCTACTGTATCTGTGGTGTAAGCGTAGTGACCTTCACCAAACCAAGCCATGATTTCCGCTAGGTTTTCTGATAGCCATTCACCCATACCAGCGCCTTTCATTGCCTCTCTGGCTTGCTCTTGAGAAACTGCAACGTATTCCACTTTTTTGCCTGCTGCTTTGCTGATGATCTCAGCCTGCTCAGCAAAGGTTAGAGAATCTGGGCCTGAAAGTAGGTAGGTTTGATTCTCATGGCCGTCTTTTGTCAGCGCAGTCACGATTACGGCTGCTACATCACGGATATCCACTACGCTCTGCTTTGCATCTGCTAACGGCAAGAAGAACTGACCCATGCCATTGATGGTTTCAAGGCTGCCGTATAGGTTTTGGAAGAAAGAGTTAGGCTGAATAATGGTATAGGTTACGCCTGATGCTTCCACTAACTCGTCAGTCTCTGCGTGAGTGCGGATGATGGCAGAGCCAGCATCTTTCTTAGCTCCCATGCCTGAAAGCTTAACCATGTGCTCAACGCCGGCTTCTTTTACCGCTTCAAGTACGTTCTCTATCCAAAGACGGTTATCTGGGTGCGCTGGCATTGCAACATAGATGCGCTTGATGCCTTTCATCGCTTCAACCATAGAGGCCTTGTCATCAAAGTTGCCCACACGCACTTGGTTCTGTGTTAGGCCAAGTTTCTCTGCTGCCGATGAGTTTCGAACCATAGCGCCAAACTTAGCGTCAGTTTGTTTTAGTTGCTCGATTACTGCTGTGCCTGTGTTGCCTGTTGCGCCTAGTACCAAGATATCCATGATGAACCTCTGTTTGTTTGTCTGCTTGATTGCTTGAGATAAATATTAGGTCATCCCAATAAGTTTGATTAGATGGTTAAATTGGGCTTTACTATCCCGAATATGGGATTAAGTGAAACTGACAATGAAAGAGATATCCGCACTACCTATCTTTGCTACCGTGGTGGAATGCAAAAGCTTTGCAGAGGCGGCGCGAAAGCTGAATCTGCCAACCACAACGGTAAGCCGTAAGGTGCAATCCTTGGAGCAAGAGATCGGAGGCAAACTTCTCAATAGAAGCACGCGTTCTCTTTCGTTGACCGAACTGGGTGAGCAGGTGCTACCCAAAGCACGTTTGATAGCAGATACCGTGTATGAGCTCAGCAATGAAGCTCAAACCATGATGAGCAGCCCTATGGGCAAGCTGACCATCTCTGCGCCTCGCGCCTTGAGTCAGGATTTGCTTGCTCCTTTGCTGGCTGAGTTTTTGAATCGCTATCCTAATATCAAACTGGATCTTAGAGCTTCGAACCGCTTTCAAAACCTAGCGGAAGACAATATCGACTTTGCGTTTCGCCTTGGCCCTTTGGTGGATTCCAGCTTGATTGCGATGAAGTTGTCCAAGGTGACTTATGTGTTGACCGCACACAAAGATGCGGTGAGTGATGAGTTGGATCATCCTAGCCAGCTTTTGGAAATGCCTTGTATTCGAGCGCATATCGAGGGTTATATCTTGCCATGGCAGTTTGCCAAAGCAGGGGAGAGGTATGAGATTAACTCTGAGCCAGCCATGCTATGTGACGACTTTATTGTGGCACGTACTATGACCATAAGCGGCTATGGGGTGAGCTTATTGCCGGCTTCTCTCTATCGAGAGCAAAATATGCAGGATCTGAAGATATTGCTACCCGACTGGATAGAGCAGGATAAGAGCTTGTTTATGGTGTACCAGGATAGGGTAAACCTACCGCAGAAATCCAAGCTGTTTATTGAGTTTATAAAAGAAAGGCAAAGCTGGATTGAGTCCATACTTTGCCCCTCTGATATCAGGTGATTAGTCGCGCGCTTCAGAGCGAGCGTAAACAATCAGACCAAGCGCTGCTACTACACAAGATAGAGCGAACGAGGTGATGTTTGCTGGTACAAAACCATACAGCGCATAGCCTGTACCTGCGATTGCAAGCAATACGAATACCGGCAATGCAGGAACGCGGATAAGACGCTTCGCATTTGGTTGGGTCTTACGCAGACGCCACACACCAAGGAACAGCACAGCGTAGATGATCCACATCAGTGCGATTGGTAGGTCACCGTATAGGTCGAAGATACCTGTGTGAATACCAGTACCGGCTAGGATAAAGCCAACAGTCATGTAGGTGGCTAGCAGTGCCAGCATAGTTAGACCTGAGCAAACCGGAAGATTGGTGCGAGGAGAAACCGTTAGTAGTGCCTCAGAGCCAGCAAAATTACGACGCATCGCTAGCGAGTAAGGCATGCGCATACCCAGCAGCATCAAACCATTAAAACCACCAAGTGCAGAGATAACGATGAAGAAGGTTAGGGTACGGCCTAGGCCTTCACCAAATAGGATGTTGGCTACGCCAGACACATCCATCTCACCTGCCGCATAGGCATGACCGCTCGCCACTGACAGAAGACCGGTTGTGAACATCACGTACACAAGGCCGATGATGGCAAGGCCACCCACCATAGCAAGAGGTAGGTTACGCTGAGGATTCTTGATTTCATGTGCGATAGTGGTTACGAAGATCCAACCATCGAATGCAAATAGCACAGGGATCATAGCTGCTGCGATTGCAGTAGCAAAGCTCACATCACTGATTGCTTCCATTGCAGCCTGACCCGCTTGAATGGTCTCACCTTGATGGAAGAAACCAAACAGAGCGATACCTAGCAGTGGGATTAGCTTGATAACCGTCGCTACGCGCTGTAGTAGTCCACCTAGAGATTCAGCTAGAAGGTTAGCAGCGGCAAAGGTTACGAAGTAAAGGGCACTTAAGCCTGCAAGTACTGGCAGGGTAGGCTCAATCTGCAAGAAGGCGCAGGTAAATACCGCCGAGTAGTAAAGAATGATAGAAAGGATAAGCGGGATATACAGAACCGTTTGAACCCAGCTACGAAGAAGCCGAAGCGTTCACCCCACGCGGTTTCACTGAATGACATCAGACCGCCAGTCTTAGAGCCCATCGAGGCGATCTCAGAGATCACGATAGCCGCAATGGTGGTCAGTAGCGCTGCCGCTACCCAAGCAATGATGGCATAGGTGCCGTTACCGCCGGTTGCTTGCAGGACAGGACCTGCCTTAAAGAAGATACCGATACCAACTACGATACCAACAACCAAAGAAACGGCTGTGCCCAGTCCGTATTTGGGCTGTAGTTTTTCTTCCACTTTCGTTCACCTTATATAAATCTGGGATATAGAAATGGCGTGCAGTATAAGCCAATTCATAGGGATTTCTACCACAGATTTGCACGTGATTGGTGCAAGATAAGGTTTAGTGAACGTGGTGTAGAAGAATCAGTCTGTGATTATGAGCGTGGCAGCATAGCCTTAGCTCGGTTTATGTTATTGATAACCTTAGCTCTATCGACGCCGAGATTCTGTGAGTCGAGTATCTTAGTCCAGGTATTGATGGCGTTTTGATAGTCAGCTTCAATGAAATAATCGGAAGCAATTAGTTGCAGTGCGGTCTCGTTGAAAGGGTCGTTTTCAAGGGCAAGATCCAGATAGTGCTGAACCTGTGGAGTGATGCGTTGCTTGTTTTGATAATAGAGCGCGGTTGCAAAGGCGGCATAGTGGCCAGCGTGTGGCACCTTGGTGAGTTTTAAGGTGTAGTCAAAACAGGTGAGCGCAGATTGAAACTGGTTGTCTTGGATATAAAGCTTTCCGAGCTGAAACCAGGCTTCTGAATCGTTTGGGTTGTCTCTTAATTTGTCTTGGGTTTGGGTTAGAAGTTCGGAATAAGAAACGGGTCCTGGCGGGGTTTCGAACTCTGGATTGGGTTGCTTTATAGATAGCCAGACTAGGGTTGTTAGCAGAACCATACCCACCACAGTGCCCCCTGCCTTTAGGTTAGGCTGGGACTGGTGTTTATACGCGATTCGTAAGATGAAGAACGCGATTAGGCTAGGGTGATGAATAGTATCTGCATATTTGTTTTGGGTTTGGTTGGTGGGGAGATCCCGGATACGCCTGACGGCGTTCCGGGATGACGATTTTGTGGGTGGCGAGCTGGAGGGTTGTTTGAACTAAAAAAGTCCATTCACCTTTCCTCAGTCATCCCGGAATTTGCGTCTAGCAAATATCCGGGATCTTCCACCGCACTCACTCAGCAAACAGCCAAGCAACTCAAAATTTAATAAGTCGCCTCACGCTTCTCAGCTTCTTCATCCACTTCGGCACAACTGTCTTCAAGAAGTGTTCCTTCTCAGCGTTCATGCCGTCCATATCCATACCAAGAGCCGCTTGCGCTTTCTCTTTAGTAGAGATATCAGGGATCTGAACCTCATCAGTGATGCCTTTGGTTGCCAGAAGACGAATCAGTTTCGCACGAGCATCCGCTGCACGGTCAACCGAAGTACCTAGCACTTCAAGGGCAACCTCAGGAGCGTGCATGTGTACCCCATGTGATGCGATTGCGTAGTCCCAGCGCCATTGAGCGTGACGGATATCTTGTAGGATATCTTTCATTTCGTCTTCAGTCGCGCCTGCATCCCATGCCGCTTTTGCTTCAAAGTGAGCCGCAACGATCTGCTTCTCTGCGGTTAGCTTCATGTTCAGCACCTGACCTTTACGTGTGGCCACTATGCTATGAAGCTGGTCTTTGGTTTGAGTGTGGCACTGAGCACAGGTGTCTTCGAAGCGATCGAATGGGTTGCCAATCTTATGGTCGGTGTAAACTGTGCCATCTTCGCGCTCGACTTTAGGCATGTGGCAGTCTGCACAGACCACACCATTCTTGCCGTGGATGCCGTCACGCCAGGTTTCATACTCTGGGTGCTGAGCCTTTAGCATTGGAGCTTTAGATACGCCGTGGGTCCAATCCGCGAAGCCTAGAGCGTCATAATATTGCTCCATTTCATCCACGTTAGTGCCCATATCCCATGGGAACTTAACCGCGTTCTTCGCCTCTTTTACGAAGTAGTATTCAACGTGGCACTGACCACATACCGAGGCTTGCTGATCAAGACGAGACTGCTCCTCAAACGGCATACCAATGGCAGTCATGGCACGGTCTACATAAGGACGGGTGATCTTAAGAGCTGGTTCGCCCTTCTTGAAGCCATCGCTCTTGGTGTCGTGACAGTCGGCACAACCTATGGCATTAACCACTTCTCCGCCAAGACGAGCCCATTTGCCTTCAAAGTAACCGTCCTCGCCGCGCTCATCGATAAGACGAGCTACGTCAGGGCTTTTACAGCTCCAGCACGCCATAGGCATAGGACCAGATTCTGCGTCCGTTGGACCACCGGTACGTAGGGTATTGCGTAGATCCTCGATGGCGTAATAGTGGCCACGAGCCTTGTTGTAGTCTTTAGCAAAGCCATAGCCTGCCCACAGGATCACCATGTTGGGATCTCCCGCTAGAGCATCATCGATTTGTTCGCTTTCACTGGTGGCTTTCCAGCTATGAAATTGATCAGGATGCACTTGTTCATACGCCTCATTACGAGGGTCAACAATCTCCTGGCTATACGATTCGGCAAAGGCGTTGCCGCTCAAGGCACCGAAAAGCGCTAACGGTGCTATCCACCCAAGCTTCCACTGTTTCATGACGAGTTTGTCTCCATATTCTTAATTTTATGAACGGCGTTGTGGTCACGATTCCTAAAAAAGAATTGGAGTAAAACCTATATATCCAAATAGGTTCTAAGTATCCAAAATATTGCTTCGGATATATTAATTTTACTGCAAATATTAAAAATTATTTTTCATATTTAGTTTCATTTGATATGCATCAATTTCTATCAGAGACCTTTATCACACTTATTTAAATCCATATTTAGGTAGTGATTTTGCTCGCATAATAGACGGCTTTTATTATCTGTATCAGAGGTTTAGGCGTAGACTTTATAAGGTAAAAGCGTTGTGGCTTATCCTAAATAAGAATTAATTTCACTTGAGTTCAGTGCAAGGGATTCAAGGAATTTTAGTTTCTAATCAAATTTCCGCGTGGAATATTTTGATTTTAAGGAAAGGATACAATGGGCAATATTATATTGATCAAGTCCATGATGCTGAGTTTACTTTTTGCATCCTGTCTACTTGGTTTCTCAAATAATGTTATGGCCGATGATGGTGTCCGAAGTGATGCAACATCTGACCGTCATAAAGTCGAATACATTCGTGACAAAGATTATAAATGTATTCAGTGCCACAAGGACTCTAAACAAACCTTAGCCGGATCTCACGGCGAGGGTGTTATGCAAAAGCTAGGCAAAGAGGCCAACTGTACTGATTGTCACGGCAACATAGGTCCCGATCACCGCGATGGGGCTTCCACCGTTACTAAGTTCTCTGATGCTCAATCTCAAGCAGGTACGGGCAAGACACACCTTTCTACTGACGCCATTCTACAGGCCAATAACACCTGCATGGATTGTCATAGCTCAGAGAATTTAAGAGAGGCGAGTTGGACCCACGATGTGCACGCCAAAAACCTCACTTGCTCAAACTGCCACACACTGCATGCCACCGATGCCAAAGTGCTCTCCTATGAGCGCAAGCAGTTGGTGAACATGTGTGTAGATTGTCATTCTGATTTTAATCAGACCCGCGAAGAGAAGGAGTAGGGATATGAGTTGTTCTAGACGAAACTTCCTTGCTGGTGCGGGAGCTGTGATCTTTACCACAGGTACAGGAGTGGCGAGCGTGGTTTCCAGTAAGAAATCATTTGCTACTACAGAAGCGGAAACCAGCGTCAAGCTAGGAATGTTACACGATGAGAATGCCTGTATTGGCTGCACAGCATGCACAGAAGCGTGTCGTGAGGTGAACAAGGTGCCAGAGGGCGTATCTCGCCTCGAGATTAAACGTTCTGAACCTGTGGGTGAGTTCCCAGATGTGGAGTATCGATTCACTCGCACTTCTTGTCAGCACTGTGAAAATCCACCTTGTGTGTATGTGTGCCCAACCGGCGCAGCTTACAAAGACGAAACAACCGGCATCGTCGATGTGCATCATGATAAATGTGTAGGTTGTGGCTACTGTTTGGCGGCTTGTCCTTATCAGGTTCGTTTCTTCCATCCTGAAAACAAGTCGGCTGACAAATGTAACTTCTGTCGCGACACCAACCTCGCTGAAGGTAAACAACCTGCTTGTGTTGAAAGTTGTCCAACTACGGCGCTTATCTTTGGCGACCTCAATGACCCAAGCAGCGATGTCTCCAAGGCCATAGCATCTAGTCCTGTCTACCGTGACAAGGTAACGCTAGGCACTAAACCTAAGCTGTACAAAGTTCCATTTGCGAAAGGAGAGGTGTAATGAGTAGCGCATTTCATTTTGATTCTCTGGTCTGGGACTGGATCATCGCCATCTACCTGTTTCTAGCGGGTATGTCTGCGGGTGCGGTTATTGTCGGGTTGTATCTGAAGCGCAAGGTCATTGAAGGTGATGCTTCACAAAATGGCATCATGAAGGCGATCGCTTGGCTGGCACCGTTTGGCATCATAGTGGGCCTGTTGATCCTGATCTTCCATCTAACCAAGCCGTTAGATTTCTGGAAGATCATGATCTACTACAATCCGACCTCAGTGATGTCCATGGGTGTGATCCTATTCCAGGTGTATATGGCGGTGCTGTTTGTCTGGATCGGTATCATCTTCCGTGAGGTTATAGTTGGCTTCCTTGGTGGTAAGTTGAGCTTTGTGGATGGTCTACTGCAGTGGTTCAAACGCTATGAGAATGGTATCGAGCTGTTCCTTGGCTTTTTGGCCATTGCGCTAGCAGCCTATACGGGCTTCCTACTATCTGCATTGAAAACCTACCCAATGCTGAACAACCCAGTGCTTCCTATCCTGTTCTTGTTCTCCAGCCTCTCGTCTGGTGCTGCTGCCTGTTTGATGTTCGGCATCTTAGTGTTTAAAGAGGATGTGCACAGTTCTAGTGTTGCGTGGATCCATGGCTTTGAACGCCCTGTAGTGATGTTTGAGTTGTTTGTTCTAGTGACCTTTTTCACTGGCCTTATCTTCGCAGGTGGTCAGCATGAAGCGGCGGCTTGGAATGCGATCGGCGGCGGTTTCTGGTCTAACTGGTTCTGGTTTGGCGTGATTGGTTTAGGCATGTTGTTGCCGCTTGCCATGAACTACTTCTCTCCACCCAAGACCAAGCACAGCCACGGCTTCGTGTTGGTGGTGACTAGCCTTAGCCTGATAGGCGTATTGATGTTGCGTACCTTTGTTCTGTACGCAGGACAGATGACGCTTATCTAGAAGTTTTCACCAAGCTCAGTGATGGGCTTGGTGATATATCCAAGTTACTTTGTGGCTCAACTAACCTGTACTTCTCGAAGAACACAAGGTGATTTGGATATAGTAAAAATTAAGGATTTCATTTGTTGTTAGCAAACAGCGGCTTATGGCTTTTAACAGCGGTAGCCGTACTGAGCTCGCTGCTTATATTAGTAGGCATTAAGCTCAATTTCTCAATCTAGATTAGCCTCAAGGCTACTCGTCGGTGGTGCGCCTCTGGTTTTGGCTCTGGCAAGCACAGCGGTGGGCGTTCTAATGTACGCCTTTGCCATCGATGACTTTAGTTTGAGCTATGTCTCCGATAACTCAAATAGCGCGCTCGCCATAGGCTTTAAGCTGGCAGCAACCTGGGTGGGCATCAAGGCTCTATGCTGTTCTGGGTTTGGGTGCTATCGCTATGGGGGACCTTGATAAGTGTAAGGCGAGTAAATACCACACCTGTCGCGACCACAGTAATGATGGCGGTGATTGCCATCTTTAGTTGGTTTACCCTATTGGCTTCCAATCCATTTGAACTCAATACCTAGTGCCTTTAGAAGGGCGTGACCTCAACCCTATGCTTCAGGATATTGGCTTATTATCCATCCGCCACTTCTGTATGTAGGTTATGTTGGTTTCGCTTCTGTCCTAGCACTGGCAGTGACTTCGCTAGTATGTAGAGACTATTCAGCACAAGCGTTTAAACGTATTAGCAGGCATACCATGCTGGCGTGGGTGTTCTTAACCCTAGGCATTGCAGTTGGCAGTTGGTGGGCCTACTACGAGTTAGGTTGGGGAGGCTGGTGGTTCTGGGATCCCGTAGAAAATGCCTCGCTGATGCCTTGGTTAACAGCTACAGCGCTGTTGCACGCTCTTGTTCTTAGCCGCACTCAAAAACAGATGCTGTTCTGGAGTTTGTCCCTTGCAATAGTCACCTTCTGCTTGAGCATCCTAGGTACTTTTATTGTTCGCTCTGGGGTGCTGACCTCAGTACACGCATTTGCGGTAGACCCAAGCAAAGGACTGACACTGTTGGGGATGCTAAGCCTTATCTTTATCGCTTCCTATACCCTGCTGGTAGTGAAATCTAGAGAGATACAATCAGAGGATATCAAGCAACTTGAGAGTAAAAACAGCCTAGTGCTAGTAGGGGTGAATATCCTAGTCGTAGCAACCTTAGTGGTGGTATTTGGCACCTTCTATCCCATGGTCTATCAGTTGCTTGGCCTAGGTAATATCTCTGTGGGGGCGCCGTACTTTAATTTGTTGTTTGCGCCTTTAGCACTGATTAGTTTAGTGCTCTTGGGTGTGATGCCGTTTGTTAAGTGGCAAGGGCAAGAAGGGAAGCCGAACTGGCTGGAGTGCAAGCTTGCTCTGTTCTGCGGCTTGGTGCTTTCCATTTCTTTACTCAATCTCTATATCCATTCCAATGGAGAGGTAGGAGCCGAATGGTCATGGTGGGCGTTTGCAACTTTGAGTCTCGGGCTATGGGTGATTATCGGTCATATATGGGCTGTGATTCGAGGCGGTTTTTCTGCTAAAAAGCTCTGCGTAAGCCTTGCTCATATCGGGGTAGCTGTGGCGTGCATGGGTGCTAGCATGAACAGCTTCTACTCCTATGAAAAAACTGTGCGCCTTGGCCCTGAACTTAGCACCCAATTTGGTGAGTTTCAGTTGCGTTATCTAGATACTGAGCTCTATATCGCGCCGAGCTTTACCGCAGAGCAGGGGCAGATTGAGATCATTAGTGGCTCAAAAAGCTATCTCGCAAAACCTGAGAAACGACACTATCCGGTGCGAGTGATGAATATGACCGAGCCGTCGATGACCAGCTTTTGGGACGGTGATATCTACATCACACTTGGAGAAAAGCTCGACACTCAAAACTACGCGGTTCGAGTACAATTTAAGGCCTTTGTTCGCTGGATAGGCGTGGGCGCGCTGTTGATGGTGTTTGCCGGTAGCGGGCTTATTTGTATACGGCTAGGTAGACTTATTCCACTGCCTCGCTTTAAGGAAAGTCTTTCTCAATGAAATCCCTGTTAACCCTTGTTGTACTGTTTCTAGTTTCTAGCTTCAGCTTTGCTGAAAGCTACAAAGTGCATCCGGTGGAACTGTTTGAATTTGATTCCATTGCGCAGCAAAAACAGGCAATTAATCTGGCCAAAACCTTGCGCTGCCCTATGTGCCAGAATCAGAACCTGATTGAGTCCAATTCTGAGGTGGCCAAGGACATTCGTCTACGGGTGTTTGAGTTAGTTAAGAATGGACAAAGTGATGCAGAGGTGAAGGCGTTTATGGTTGAGCGCTATGGCGAGCATGTGCTTTACCAACCTAAGCTGAGTATCCAAAACACACTGCTATGGGGTGTACCTATCTTACTTGCTTTGTTTATGATCGGTTTTAGCATAGGTCAAATCAAACGGAAACTGCGTTATAAACCATGAGACAGCAATACCATTTTAGACGTTCACAGCAGGGGCAATTGCTCATTTGGGATGTCATCAAGCTGATAGAGTTGGCCCGTGAACTCGAGGTCATATCCGTTCCACTTGAAAGCATTAAAGAGCTCGATGAGGCCTTCTGGTATGACTTAGGCGGTGCCAAGCCCACCTGTCGCAATGTAGCAGAGCATGCCAAGTTAATTCAGCAAACCGACCTAAGTTATCCCATTTTATTGTGCAGCGAGGGCAGGGTAATGGATGGCATGCATCGTGTGTGCAAGGCTCTGATGAATGGTGATAGTCACATTAGGGCAGTGCGCTTTCCTCATGTGATCGAGCCGAACTTTATCGATGTCGACCCAGATACTCTCCCTTATTAAACTTCGTACATCTCTAGTGGCAACTGGTCTGGGTCTTGGAAAAAGGTAAAGCGTTTTCCAGTGAATTCGTCCACTCGCACCGGCTCTACTTCAATGTCAAAGCCAGTCAACCTGTCTATCGCAGCATCCAAATCTTCTACTTGAAAAGCCAAATGTCTCAATCCCTGCGCCTCCGGTCTGCTGGGTCTTGCGGGTGGATTTGGGAAAGAAAACAGCTCTATTTGTGTCCCGTCGGGAAGAGCAAGGTCTAGCTTGTAAGAGTCACGCTCGGCTCGATAATTCTCCGCAAGGATCTCCAGTCCTAACACTTCAGTGTAAAAGCGTTTTGAGGTCTTATAGTCGCTACAGATGATTGCAACGTGATGAGTGCCTTTGAGCATACTCTAGCTCCAATTAGAAATAACGAGTCTATTTTGCCTTGTAATCTAAATGGTTAAAACCCTAATCAAGACAATGATTTAAAGTTGTTTCATATAGTGTAAGGCCACTTTTACAGCAATCTTATTTTTCATCGTCGATTGACGATATGCCTGTTCAGATCAATTTATTGCAGTTTTATTGCCGTTAAGTTTCAGAGAGTAACTTCAGTGTTTCAAGGTAACTTAATGGCGGATAAACAGATATCTCGGCGACAACTCCTCACCGGAGCTATAGCCACGGCAGCGGCTACCGTTGCCACATCAGCAATGGCATCACAGCCGAAAAACTCACTAAAACAGCAGTCTTGCTCAGGCAAACGATGGGGTATGGTCATTGATCTACGACGTTGTGTTGGCTGTCAGGCATGCACCGTGGCGTGCAAATTCGAAAACAATGCGCCCGTTGGTCAGTTTAGAACCTGGGTTAGCGATATTGAGGTGAAGAGCTATCCGGACACTCGCCGTTCATTCTTGCCTCGCCTATGTAATCACTGTGAAACGCCAAGTTGTGTTCCTGTTTGCCCAACTGGAGCGACCTATAAGCGAGAAGATGGCCTAGTTCTGGTCGATTCCGATAAATGTTGGGGCTGTGGTTCGTGTGTAACAGCCTGCCCTTACGGCGCTCGCTTCATCAACGCTGAGACCAAGATTGCAGACAAATGCACCTTCTGCGCTCATCGATTAGAAGAGGGGCTACTTCCAGCTTGTGCTGAGACCTGTGTCGGTGGAGCCCGAATCTTTGGCGACTTGAACGATCCTCAAAGCCCAGCAAGCAAGCTCATTGCAGAGAACGATGTATCGGTTCTTAAACCAAGCGCAAGCACTAAGCCGAACGTTTTCTATATCGGTCTAAATCATCCTGAGATTGCTAATGGTGAGATAGAGCCTAACACCTGGCTATTAGATCTTGAGCGCAACATGGATGATGTTGAGTTGACCTTCAAGGGGGCAAGCAATGATTAATATTATCAACGTGTCGAACCAGATGCCTTTTGGTTTGCTGTTCGTTAACTATTCCTTGCTCGCCGGTATGGCCGGTGGCTTAGGCGTAGCTTGGGCGTTATGTACCGAAAAACCGAGCAAAGAATATTTGCCGCAACTAGTGGCGGTGGCTTTGGCCTTGTGTGCAACCTTTAATGTTCTGGCTGAAGTCCAGCAACAAGGTCGTTTGATCTATGGATTTATCGCCGGATGGGAAAACTGGAACGGTTCTATCATCAAGTACGGTGTGCCGGCTATCCCTGTATTTATGGGGCTGTTATTACTGACCATATTCGCACCTTTTCACCCGATTGCTGAGAAGCTATTCAACCACTTAGGTTGGGATCGTGGTTTTAGGCCTTTTCCTACCCGCTTATTCAGGCATCTGGATGATGAATGAGCATGGTGTGGCGCTGTGGAACTCTCCACTAACGGTAGTCTTGACTTCTCTATCTGGGGTGGCAGTTGGCGCTCTACTATTCAATGTTCTGTCTCACGATGGAAGCACTATCAGAAGCAACATTCTTAGAACACTGCTGGTTACCAATATCGCGTTTTTATTCTTAGCCAATTGGTGGGCGATTCGTTTCTCTGGCGCAGAGGTTCAACTCTCAAAAGCCTTCTGGATACGCATTTTGCTGGCATTGAGTGGACAGCCTTCGGCGGCTTCGTGCTGGCGTTGGCGATCCTGCTGATCAGTCGCTCACGCGCTATGGCGTTGATTGCTTTTGTATTGTCTGCAGTCGGAGCTACTTTGTGCGTTACTGCTTGCTTGTAGGCGGAGAAGGCGTGAGTCGCAGTGGGGGAGGCATCTCGCTGTTTGCTCCAGACCTACACGAGCTTTTCTTTACGGTCGCATCTCTGTTGTTAACCGGCGGCTTGTTTGCAGCTCTGCTACTGGCTGTTCCCGCTCTTATTCAAAAAATTGAGGATTAACCTATGGATAGACGTAAATTTCTAAAAGGTGCTGCCGGTGTTGGTATTGCAACTGGTGGTGCGGCCTATTCAGGTATCTTCGCCCGTGCCATTACCATGAGTAAAAACGGTGAGCCTGTTAACTACCAGGCTTATGGTAACTCGGACAACGTTGAATGGCGCTTGAATGAAGTAGGTAAACACCAGATTGCTCCGGACTATTGTGTTAAGCACACCACCTGCTTGCAGTGTCACTCTGAGTGCGGACTGCGCGTTAAAGTGAACAACAACAGCGGTAAGATTGAACGTATCGTTGGTAACCCTTATCACCCAAATACCAAGATAGATTACACAGATATCTCTACACCAATCAGTGCAACTGCCGCTGCAGTCGGTACTGTGTGCGCGCGTGGTAATGCGGGTATCGAGACCCTTTACGATGAATACCGTTTAAGTGCACCGCTAAAACGAGTGGGCAAGCGAGGTGAAGGTAAGTGGAAGACCATCTCTTGGGAGCAGTTGATTTCTGAGACGGTAAATGGTGGCAAGATATTCGCTGATACTTCAGATGCTGACAGCCAAAACTTGAATGTGAAGGGTTTCAAACAGCTCTATCAAAAGCGCGATACCTTGATCGACAAGCAAAACCCTGAGTACGGATTTGAGACCAATAAGTTTGTGCTACAAGCAGGGCGCATCGTTAAGAGTCGCAAAGACTTCCAGTCGCGTTTTTGTAGCTCATTCGGTACCGTGAATAACTACGAGCACACCAATATCTGTGAGTTGTCTCACCACATCGCAACCGGTGAGGTTTATGCGGGCAAGCACAATGCCAAGGCCGATATTACTGAGTCTGAGTTCATGGTGTTCTTCGGGACAGCACCAGGTGAAGCTAACTTCCCAATGCAGACTATGGGTAAATACAGTGCAGAAGCGCGAGTTAAAGGAGCGCAGATCACTGTGGTTGACCCTGTACTTCCGCGCACGGTGCAAACCTCACCGAATACCCATTGGATTTGCCCTAAGATAGGCTCTGATGGTGCCATTGCAGCGGCTATCTTGCGCACCCTGGTTGAAAGTGATGGCTTCAACCGCAGTTACCTGAGTCGTCCAAGCCTAGAGTCTGCCAAGCGTTTTGGTGAAATCTCTTATACCAACTCTTCTTATTTGATCGATCTGGAAAGCGGTAAGTTTGCTCGTCAGAACGGCAAATTTCTAGTGGCGGATAAGAACGGCAATATCGTACCTTTTGATACCATCGATGAGGCGGATATTGAGTTCAAAGGTGAGTTAAACGGCAAGGCGTTAGCTACTTCTTTCTCGCTTCTTCGTAATTCTGTATTTAGCCAAAGTATGGCGGAGTACAGTGAGCAGTCCGGTGTAGAGGTTGAGAAACTTGAGTGGTTGGCTAAGGGCATCGCTAAGGCAGGACGTAAGTCAGCGGTAGAGTTTTATCGTGGCATTGCTCAGCATCCGAACGGTTATTACACCGGCTTTTTGATCAATCAGATCAACGTTGTGATGGGCAATATGAACTGGACTGGCGGTCTGTCCGTTGGTGGTGGCGGTATCGATTACAACGGTGGTGCCTATGATCTGAAAGCCATTCCTGGACTTAAAGCGAAACCTCAGGGCCTACACATTACCCGTGAGCAGATGGCTTATGAAGACTCCAGCGAATATAAGCGCAAACTGGCAAATGGTGAGAACCCGTATCCGGCTCAGCGCCCATGGTTCCCAATCACCAAGGATGTGTTTAGTGAGATTATTCCGTCTATTATCGATGGCTACCCTTATAAAGCAGACATCTTGCTCTGGCATATGTGCACACCTCTGTACTCAACGCCAAGTACGGGCCGAGATGAGATCATTGCCAAGATCTCTGACCCTAAAGAAGTGCCTTTGTTGATTGCATCGGATATCGTGGTGGGTGACAGTTCAGCCTATGCAGATACATCATTCCGGATCTCATGTACCTCGAGCAGTATGTTCACCATCCAATGATGGAGGCAACACTGGTTAAAGGCACGGCAGTGCGTACTCCTGTAGTTGAGCCGATGACGGACAAAACCGAGAAAGGCTTCCACATGAGCTATGAGCAGTTCTTGATTGATGTGGCGATTGAGCTAGGTATGCCTGGCTTTGGTGAAAACGCCATTCCTGATGGCTATGGCAAGCTATGGCCGCTAAATACTATGTCTGATTACTACATCAAGGGTGTGGCCAACCTTGCTCACAACTTTGGTCCGGTTCCAGAGATCACCGATGAAGAATTAAGGATCACCGGTCTAGATAGCTTTTACCAAGAACACAAAGATACGCTTAAAGCGAATGAGTGGTTGGATGTACTGTTTGCTATCAGTCGAGGTGGCTTATTTGAGTCTGTGGATAATCGTCGCAACGGCAAGCAACTGACGCATCAGTTCGATAAGTGTATTTCCATGTACTCCGAAAAGGTGGCTACCACTGTCGACAGTATGACGGGCAAGCGATTCAAGGGGCAGGCGCTAAATGCTGAGTCTGTGACTGCGTTAGACAAGCCATTATCAGATCTAGATACAGAGCTTGATATGACCATATTGACTCGAAAATCGGCTCTGCAGAGTCACTCACGCCTGTCGTCAGCGAACTCTATCCGTCAGATAACGCCGACTAACTTTGCCGAGATAAATAAACAAACGGGCGAGGCCAAGGGTCTGAAAACCGGCGATATGGTGTGGATCGAGAGCGTAAATGGTAAGCGTAAAGCAGAGGTGAAACTGCGTGAGGGCATAGCCCCGGACGCGATTAGCTTTATCGTTGGCTTTGGTCATAACGGCTATGGCGCTTCAGACTACGAAGTCGATGGTCAGATCATCAAGGGAAGCAAGCAGCGTAAGGCAGGTTCAACCTAAACCCAATCATGCGAACTGACCAGATGTGCCAAATATGGGGCTTATGGATAAGGTGGGCGGTTCCACTGTGTTCTACGACACCAAAGCGCGCATTGTAAAAGCGTAAAAAAAGGCTCAGCATTTCGCTGAGCCTTATAGTTTTAAGCAAATTATAGTTATAAGCCAAAGTTTGACGTTGTTATTTTTATTTGTCTGTCTGGAACAAGTTCAACAGGGGGACTTTTATTTAACCGGAATAAAAGCGCTGATTGCCGACACTAAAGGCGTAACCTTTTATACGGTTATCTATGCTGAAGTGTGGCCTTGTTCTGTGACACGAAAGATACCAAACAACTGAATTAATGTTTTATCAATTTGCGCCACGGTCATTAATTAGTCGGTTTAGAGTTGCTGATATTTAGAACCATTGAGTCTCTGGCGGTGCTCGCGAACCGTGCTAGCCAGGGATTGGATCTTTTCTAGATTATTGTCTCTAAGCTCTTTACGTTGCTGCATGTCCTGTAATAGGTCTGGGTCATTGGCGCTTTCCTGCAGGGACAGCAGCATGGCATCTCCACCCAGATCGCAGTAGTCCTGATGGTTCATCACTGCGATATCTCTGTAGTATTCCATCTTGGACTCCATCAATGTGATCTGTGCCTTAAGCTCCATCGCCTTTGGATAAGAAACCTCTTCAAGTTTCTGAACAGATTTTTGTTCTAGCTGATTGGCACGGTTTTCTATCATGATGTTGGAAAGCGAGCCTCGGCTTTTTCCGCTGCTACCGCCGTTTTTAGCAGACCAAATAGGTTAGCGGTGCGGGTTTTGCGCGCATTCTCAGTCGCCAGCTTTTTGCGAACCTCTTTACTACATGAAGCTTGGGTGTCGCCTTTGATATACCAAGAGTCCACCATTTCTAGGGCGCGATTATCCACCTCAACCGAGGAATCAAAGTTCTTAAGAAGTTTCAGTACAGTCTCTCGTACCTCACTCTTTACTAGATAATTGCTTGGGTATCGGTATTCCACACCGGCTACTTCACCACCTCTGTCTTTGTAGTGGTTGAGGATACGAGAGGTGTAGGTAAAGGCATGAATCAGAACACGTTCAATAAGGGCTACCGTCTCAGCAGAGCCTACATACAGTTCTTTAACAGAAATTCTGAGCTCGCCATTGCGGGCCTTTCTTACTAGGCGATTTCGAATAGCTGTTTTCGCCAGAAGAGCATTCTTCTCACGTCGAGAGATGCGACCTAGCAGTCGCGTGTCGTGGAAGAAACGATAATCCTGTTTCTGACCATTGGAGTAGAAGTAGCCTGTTTTCAGACCACGCAGGTGCTGCTCTTTTCTCAGTTCAAAATTCAGCGTTGTGCCAAACCTAACGAACTCAATACCCGCTTTATCGGTTAGAACCACCACATATAAACTTGAACTTTCTGACACAGTCACGCCTACCTTATGCAAACAAATACTCTCTCAAATCATGAGAACCGTTGAAGGGGTGAACGATAACAGAGATACCAGAACAGAAGTTGTCAGTTCGTGCCAACCTGAAATGAATCCTGATATCGCAACCCTCGAATTGCATTCTAGGAATATAAGGGACAAAAAGTGTCTCGAAATGTAAGGCGAGGTAGATTTTTAAGTTAAAAGAGCGCAGATACAAAAATGCTCGACCCTAATATCAAATAGTGGCCGAGCATTTTTTCAGAATCAGAAGTCGATTACTTCTGCATTGATGCAACTTGCTTCTTCAGCTCGTCGATCTGGTCAAGTTTTGCCTTAACACCCAAAGAAGTTTGAGTGATGGTTGCTGGGTTTAGCACCTGGCTGTTTTGACGTGGGAACTTGTCTAGGGTTGCGAAGAACTTGCCTAGCTCGTCCTGTACTGGAACGAATAGCCACATGTTGTCTGCCATCCAACGTAGGTACATGCCAGATTCGTGTGGTGCTTTTTCGAATGGGTCAGCACGTAGGTGAATGATCTTCGGCCAGTTAGACTGGAAGCGAACTGCGTCAGTAATGTTACCCTCTAGGGTAGCGAAGTGCAGTTTCCAATCTTCCCAACGGATTGCGTTTAGCTCACCGTTTGCAGAGAAGTAAAGCAGTGAGTCACGAGGACCGTGGTCTTCTTTACCTTCGAAGTAAGGCTTAAAGTTGTAGCCATCGATGTGTACGCGCCACTCTTTACCGTTAGCTTCGTAGCCTTTCGCAAGCTTCTCTTTTACGTCAGGAACGCCAGCAGCTGCCATTAGCGTTGGTAGCCAGTCTTGGTGCGCCATCATGTCGTTGTAGCGAGAACCTGGTTCGATAACGCCAGGCCAGCGAACTAGCTGAGGAACACGCATACCGCCTTCCCACGTAGTACCTTTCTCACCGTGGAACGGAGTTGCACCGCCGTCAGGCCAAGATACTGTCTCTGCACCGTTATCGGTTGAGTAGATAACGATAGTGTTGTCAGCAACACCTAGGTCATCTAGTTTGTCCAGAAGGATACCTACGTGGTCATCGTGCTCTAGCATGCCATCTGCATAGATGCTGATGCCAGACTTACCCTTGTACTTCTCTTGCAGACGAGTCCAAACGTGCATACGCGTGGTGTTGTGCCAGATGAAGAAAGGTTTGTCAGCTTTAACTGCTTTTTCCATGAAGGCTAAAGATGATTCTAGGAATTCTTCATCAGCAGTTTCCATGCGCTTACGCGTCATAGGACCTGTGTCTTCGATGCGACCGTCAGCGTAAGACTTAATTACACCACGAGGGCCGTAGTTCTTGCGGAACTCAGGGTCTTTTGGATAGTAGTAAGTCTCTGGTTCTTCTTCAGCGTTTAGGTGATAAAGGTTACCGAAGAACTCATCGAAGCCGTGTTTAGTAGGAAGATGTTGGTCTTGGTCACCTAGGTGATTCTTACCGAACTGAGCTGTCATGTAGCCCTGCTCTTTAAGAAGGTCAGCTAGGGTAGGTGCCCAGTCAGGGATACCGTGAGTTGAACCAGGCATACCGATGGTTAGAAGACCAGTACGGAACGGTTCTTGACCAGTGATAAAGGCTGCACGGCCTGCAGTACAAGATTGTTGGCCGTAGTGGTCGGTGAATAGTGCACCTTCGTTTGCGATACGGTCGATGTTTGGCGTGTCGTAGCCCATCATGCCTTGGTTGTAAGCACCAACGTTCCAGATGCCGATGTCATCACCAAAAATGGCTAGGATGTTTGGCTTATCAGCCGCTACAGCAGAAGCAGATGCGGCTAGCATACCTGCTGTCATTGCGATCTTACTGATTTGCATTGTCAAAAGACTCCATCAATTTCGTTTTAGGATTTGAAAACAAAACGAGAGGAGCGCTTTTGATATCCCTAGCAAATAACAAGTTCATTGTTACGTCCATATGGCGCTCGACTCATATTGATGGCAAGCAGTGTAAATACTGCACCCTGACAAAGTCGCTTTATACCCCCTATAACTAAAAGTTATCTCTAGCGTAAGTTACTGATATTTATCTAATTAAAATATGATACCTATGGGTGATAGCACCAAATTTGTGAACTGGATTGGTAATCAAAGCGTAGAGAGAAAGGTGTGTTGGTGATTGGTTAACTATTCGCCAACTTAGCGTTTCTAGTCTATATCTTGGTTGGCTAGTTATATAAAACAAACAAGGAGTTACTATGACTGCGTTTAAAGGAGCTAAACGTCGCTTAGCGATAATAGCTTCGGTTCTTCTAGGGGCAGCAGGTACTAGCGTTGCAGCAGAAAAACCGAATATTTTGGTTATATGGGGCGATGACATCGGGCAATCCAATATCAGTGCTTACACCTTTGGCTTGATGGGCTACAAGACCCCCAATATCGACCGTATCGCTAAAGAGGGCATGATGTTCACCGACTACTACGGAGAACAATCGTGCACGGCGGGTCGCTCAACCTTTATTACCGGTCAGAGTGTATTGCGAACTGGCTTGAGTAAGGTGGGGCTTCCCGGGGCAGACTTAGGCTTGCAGGCTGAAGATGTGACTATCGCGGAGCTTCTAAAACCCCATGGCTATGCAACCGGGCAATTTGGTAAGAACCACCTAGGTGACAAAGATGAGCACCTACCTACCGCCCATGGCTTTGATGAGTTCTTCGGTAACCTTTACCACCTTAACGCTGAAGAAGAGCCTGAGAATATCGATTATCCGAAAGACCCAGAATTCCGTAAAAAATTCGGTCCACGCGGGGTGATTAAGTCCTATGCTGATGGCAAGATTGAAGATACCGGCCCATTGACGCGTAAACGCATGGAAACCGTGGATGAAGAGACCCTAGAAGCGGCCATTCAGTTCATGGAGAAATCGGTAAAAGCGAAGAAGCCTTTCTTTGTGTGGTGGAACGCGACTCGAATGCACTTCAGAACCCATGTGAAACCTGAACTACAAGGCTCAACCGGCATCAGTAACTATGCAGATGGTATGGTGGAGCATGATGGTCACGTAGGACAACTGCTAAAAGCAGTGGACGACCTTGGAATTAAAGATAACACCATTGTCTTCTATTCAACCGATAACGGCCCACATATGAACACCTGGCCAGATGCCGGTACCACCCCATTTAGAGGTGAGAAGAATACCAACTGGGAGGGGGCATACCGCGTTCCTGCTATGGTGCGTTGGCCGGGTAAAATCCAGCCGGGAACCGTCTCTAACGAGATCATGCACCATATGGATTGGATGCCAACTTTCCTAGCCGCTGCCGGTGATGATGGCGTAAAAGAGAAGCTTCTTAAAGGAATGGATGTCGGAGGTGAGAGCTTTAAGGTTCATCTAGATGGTTACAACTTCTTGCCACACCTGACGGGTGAAGAGACTGAAGGCGTCGTGATGAGATCTTCTACTTTACCGATGATGGTGATTTGGCCGCACTTCGCTATAACAAATGGAAGATCGTATTCCTAGAGCAGCGCGCTAAGGTACATTGAACATCTGGCTGAACCCTTCACACCACTGCGTGTGCCTAAGATCTTCAACCTAAGAATGGACCCATATGAGGTTGCAGACATCACCTCGAACACCTACTACGACTGGATGCTAGACCGCGCCTTTATGCTGGTGCCAGCTCAGGCTTATGTAGGTAAGTATCTGGAGACTTTCCAAGAGTTCCCACCAAGACAGAAAGCGGCAAGTTTCAGCTTGGATCAGGTGATGGAGAAACTTCAAACTCCCCAGAATAAGTAGAGCTATTTATTCCATATATGAGACAAGAGCCAGATTTTCTGGGCTCTTTTTTGTGGAGATAAGCAAGATGTACGAGTAATATATTTAAAGGCACTACAATAACAATTTAGCGATGAAAAAATACGAAGTTCTAGTACAAGATATAGTCAGTAAGATTTGTCAGAATATTATTACTGACAAGCTCCCATCCGAACGTGAACTTGTTGAAAAGTATCAGCTTTCTCGTTTTTCTGTACGTAAAGCCCTGTCTAAACTGGAAGCCATTGGTATGGTGACTTCTAAAATAGGCTCAGGTTACTATGTTAATACCTCTATTATCGGTGCTCCGTTAATTTATAATTCAATCACTGAGACTAAATTTGGTGAAATATCCTATAAGAAACTGAAGCTTAATAAGCGTCTTCCTACTGCCCATGAGATGCAGGTATTCTCTATAGAAGAAGATGAATATATTTGGAATATAAGAAGGTTGAGACTGGTTCAGGATAAAATTACTCAAATAGAAGAGGCTAGAATGCCAGTCTCTCTGTTCCCTAAAATAACCGATGAGATTATAGAAAGCTCATTGCAGAAGCATGTTCTATCACTAGGGCTAGAAATAGAAAGTTATCTAACTAGTTATCAAGCGATTAATTTATCTTCAGAGGATGCAAGTTTATTTGGAGTAAAACGCTCAAGCGCTGCTATGAATATTACGAATCGAGGGTTTTTATCTAGCGGTGAGGTATTTGTCGTCAGCGATATTATTGATATTAATTATCAGTGTACCTATCACACCAAGTTTAATAGCGAGAGCCTGCAATACAGAGATACATCGGGCGAGCAATAGGTAGGGCTTTGCTTTTCCCCAGATACAGAAACGGCCACCTTAGGTGACCGAATCTGTGATTTGAAATATTTTTATTTACCCGTCTATGGCGTATGGATAGTGCCATCCGGTAGGCGGCTCTGAGTCCACTCATGCGGGCGATAAACAACAGGGAAATCTTTCGCTGCTGCTACATCCATTTCAACACCAATACCAGGCTTCTCTTGAGCATACAGGTAACCGTTTCTTGGTTCAGGAGCATTAGGGAATACACGCTGGGTGTTTTCCTTGTATTCAACGTGCTCTTGGATAGCCGCGTTATGCAGGTGAACGTTCATATGAGTGTTTACCGCAGCGCCGATCGGAGTCATATCTGGTGGACAGTGCCATGCGATACGAACGCCAAAGCTTTGACACAGATGGCCTAGCTTAAGGCTGGGGTGATACCGCCAATCTGAGAAACGTGGCAACGAATGAAGTCGATGCGACGATTGATGATTAGCTGTTTCCACTCTTCTGGATTGTTGAACAACTCACCCAATGCAAGGGTAACACTGGTTTGGCTACGAAGGTTATCCAGCCATTCAGTTTGGCTTGGGGGGAGGATATCTTCGATAAAGTATGGATTATATTGCTCGACCGCTTTCGCGAACTGCAGAGCCTGATTCGGGAACAGACGCTCGTGCACATCGTGCAGGATGTGGAACTGGTTACCGTATTTAGCGCGAAGCTGTTTAAACATCTCCACTGTATTCGCCATATATTGGTCTTGGTCGTAATAAGAACCCTCGGTTGGATTCTCTGCCGTATTTAGATTCTCTGGTACACCGCCATAAAAACCAAGCTGACAACGAATATGCTTATAACCTTGCTCTAGATATTTATCTACTTGCTCATATAGGCCTTCCATAGTATCGCTGGTGGCATGAGTATATACCTGAATAGCATCGCGAGACTTACCACCAAATAATTGATGAAGAGGCATATTAGCTAGCTTGGCTTTAATATCCCAAAGTGCCATATCTACACCAGAAATCGCATTATTGATGACGGGACCATTACGCCAATAAGCGTTCACCATCATCATTTGCCATAGGTCTTCGATATTATTGGCATCTTTACCGATCAGTAGTGGATTAAGATATTCATCCACCATGGTTTTAACCGCAATGGGACGTTGTTGAAAGGTGGCACATCCATAGCCAGTCACGCCTTGCTCAGTTTCAACAATTACCGTGATCAGATTGTGTCTGTCTGGCCTTGTAATAATGCATTCAATGTTAGTAATGATATTTTTGTTCACTTCAGATGGTCTCTGGCTAACTGGATTTATTTTATCTAACAGCGAAAAAAAACAGATTTCAAGGGGTATTTTGCACCTAAAATTAACTGGTTTCGTTCCTGTTTCGTTTTGCGCTAAAAAAACGAACCAATCAGCGAAAATGATTGAAAATTAACTTTTTGGAGCGTTTTGTGTGATGAAAGTCACCGTTTTCTCGATTGGATTAATAACCTGGATAGATACCATGAGCACATCTGATAACGACAAGCACATAGGGCGATATGATGCAATTGACAGAAACAAACGGCGGAACCTTCAGCGCATCCCCAGGCAAAGAAAATAGCTTTGAACAAAACCTACAGCAGATAGTTCAGGGTCTTGGCGGCGAAGAGAACATTGCCAACATTACTCACTGTATGACTCGCTTGAGATTCAAGCTGGTAGACGAATCTAAGGCCGACAAGGCAATCCTTGAGAGCGTAAAAGGCGTTAAGGGTGTAGTTCTGGCTCAAGGCCAGACTCAGGTTATCATCGGTGTGGACGTTGAGAAGTGGTACAACGCGCTTTCTGGCAAGGCAGCAGCAACTGAAGAAGCTGAGATTGAGCAAGAGAAAGGTAAGCTTTTCCAGAACGCGATGCGTATCGTTGCAGGCATCTTTGGTCCAGTAGTGCCGGCTATCGCAGGTGCAGGTATGCTGATGGGTCTGCTTTCGGGCCTTATCGCAACTAACGTAATTCCAGAAAGCTCTGATACCGTTTTCTTCTTCCGTTCTATTTCTACAGCGGTATTCTTCTTCCTGCCTATGCTGGTTTCTTTCTCAGCGGCTAAGGTATTCAAGGTTAACGAATACATCGCTCTGGCAGTATCGTCGGCAATGCTTTCGCCAGCATTGATTGACAAGGCAGCAGCGCTAAAAGATGCAGGCGCTGATCCTACGCTTACAGTGCTTGGCGCAGTGCCAATCGAGCTAATGGGCTATGGTGGCGCTATCGTACCTGCAATCCTAGCGGTATGGGTGCTATCGAAGATCACTCCACTGGTAGACAAGCTAGTACCATCATCGGCTAAGCCTGTATTTACTCCACTACTTGCGTTCACTGTAACTTCTACTGTTGTGCTTTCTTTCGTAGCACCAGCGGGTATGTGGCTAAGTAATGGCGCAGGTTGGGTAGTGAGTTCTCTACTTGAAATCTCTCCAACTCTAACTGGCTTTATCTTCGGTCTAACCCGTCCAATTACTATCGTGTTTGGTATCCACCACAGCATGACGCCAATCAGCCTGAACAACTTTGCTCTATACGGCAAGGATCTGCTGATGCCTATCATGTGTCTAGGTAACATCGCTATTGCGGGTGCAACCCTAGCTATCTGGTACAAGCAACGTAAAACCCTATCTAAAGAGCAATCTTCAGTGACTGTAGGTTCAGGTGTGACTGCAATTTTAGGTATCACAGAACCAGCACTATTCGGTGTTCTAACCAAGTACACTAAGGCGCTATTCACTGCGAGTTTGGCAACAGGTATCGTAGGTGCAATCTCGGTAACGATTGATACTCACCTAACCAGCTATATCCTATCTTCTGTGTTCAGTCTGCCAGCCTATCTAGCAGCCGGTACTCAGAACTTCATCCAGGCGGTAATGGGTGTACTAGGTGTGTTCGCACTGTCATTCGTAATGACAATGGCAGTAGTGAAATCTACCGACAAATAAAAAAGTAAAATACAAACATAAGAGTCAAGCAAAGGCCTACTCATTTGAGTAGGCCTTTTTTAGGTTCATCGCAGATTGGTGCGAACAGCTACTTCAGCTTCGTGTGGTCACTCTGCCTGCGATGCATGGCAAGCCGCCGTAAATACCTCCCTGTAGGCTTGGCTTCGGCATCCTTGCCTCAAACACTTGCCCTGCACCACAGCCTGCCGCTCGCTCCGTCCGGGGCATCAGCGATGACTTTGAGCCATACCAAGTTAGGACTACATACCGATGCCGCTCCTGGAGAGTGATTGATGGAGCAAGGTGTCGCTCGCAGGGAGGCGAGCGTCAAGCGCCCAAGGATGGGTTCATCGCGGCCTTGTGAATCAAACACTCGGAGGGAGCGACTGGCTCAGAAGGAATATTTGCGCTCCCCTCTAATCTGCGAAGAACCATTTTTTATGTCTGGTCCCGTAAATTATGGGAATGAATAACGTGTAATGCGCTTAACTACCGATGCATATTGGCGCACAAAATGGCCCGTGTTGTAAGGAATACCGTAGCGGGCAAACACTTCTCGAACCTGAGGTGCTACTTCCTGATATCGCGACGAAGGCATATCTGGGAACAAGTGGTGCTCAATTTGCAAGCTCAAGTGTCCACTTAGAATATGGAACCACGGCTTGCCGTTAATGTTGGCCGAACCCAAGGCCTGACGATAATACCATTGGCCTTTAGACTCGTTTTCACACTCCTCTTGAGTAAAAGTGCGAGTCTGCTGCGGGAAGTGACCACAAAAGATAATGGTAGAGGTCCATAGGTTGCGCAGTACGTTTGCAGCTAAGTTGGCCAAAAGAACGGTCACAAAGAAAGGGCCGGCAAGGGCTGGAAACAGTAGATAATCTTTGAATATTTGCCTAGCACCTTTAGCGAAGAAGGCTTTCTTAAGTTCACTGTGTGGAACTGTCGGCTCACGACCTTCCTTCTTTTTACCGAAGAATACGCGTTCACCTGCGAGCTCGTGGTATGACACGCCCCACTGAAACAGCAGGCTCAGCATGGCATAGGTGATCAGTTGCCAGAGGTTTTTAACTCTCCAGCGAAAATCATTAGATAGACGCAGCAAGCCATAACCAAAGTCACGATCTTTACCAATAATATTGGTGTAAGTATGGTGCTCATAGTTGTGAACACGCTTCCAACTGCCGCCGTCGCCGGCGATATCCCACTCGAACTTATCCGAGTTGATATTGGCATCGTTCATCCAATCATACTGGCCGTGCATGACATTGTGGCCGATCTCCATATTGTCGAGGATCTTTGCCAGCGCCAGAAGCAGAATACCGGGGATCAAGAGCAAAGGGACGAAACAACCCGCAAAGATAAGAATGCGGCCAGCGATAGCCGCTACTCGATGTACCAGAATAACCTTTCGGATGTATCGAGCATCGGTTTGGCCGATCTTTTTTTGGGTGTCAGTTTTGATTTGGTCTAAGTCACGGGCCAGATTATCGAAATCGGCCTGAGTTAATTGCTTCATGTTGGTTCCTAAAGACTAAGTTCGACTGGAGTTTGCGCTTGGGAGATGCAGGTTTGAATGCGCTCTTCGCTTGGACCAGAGGTTTTACCTGTAAGCAGGTTGACGACAGTGCCAGACTTTTAATGCAGCTGCATTGGTGACACACCCCCATACGGCATCCAGAGCGTACAGCCACTCCCGCTGACTCGAGTTGATTTAATAGGGTATCGGGCTTGTCTGGTTGCACTTGTTGGCTAGTGCCATTTTGACTGACAGAAATAGCTGGGGCAGCTTGCGCGGCGCCAGATTCGAGATTATCAAGGGCCAAAGAAAAAGCTTCGGTTTTGAAGTTTTCCGCACGAATGCCTGCGGCTAACGCCAACTTACGAGCCTGTTTCATTAATCCATCAGGGCCACAGACCATGACATGGTCACTATCATTTTCACTCAGGTTTTGACGCAGCATGTCACGACTCAGATAGCCTTGCTCCTGTGTACTCATTGGTAAGTAACGAAAATGCGGGTGCTGCTGTGAGAGCTCAGTGAAGTGCTGACTAAACAGGTGGTCATCAGAGGTTGGTGCAAAGTGCAACAAGGTTACTGGTGTGTCACGTTTAACCTGATGCTCAAGGAAGCTGGCAAATGGCGTAATACCTGTACCGCCGGCGACCAGCAATAGAGGAGAGCGGTCTGTTTCAGGATAGAAGTTTCCCTTTGCTTCACTGATATACAAACGATCGCCGGACGAAACGGCAGACAATAAGTGTGGGGTGAACTTGCCATCTTGGTGGCATCTTATGGTGAGTTCTACTTCCCCTTCTTTCTGCCACAAAGACAAGGGGCTCGAGATGGTGAAGGTGCGACTTTGCTGGCGGCCATCGATCAGGGTGTTCAGTTCTATATGCTGTCCTGGCTTAAAACCAGGCCATCTTGCTGAAGGTTTTAAGCTCAGTTGAAGTACATGCTGATTGATGACTTGTTTTCTTGTTACATAACAGCGAAATAGCCCAGGCTGCCATCCTGGGCGACGCAATTGAATGACCGGAGCTAACCAGTCGATAGCAGAAGTGTTGTTAAACAGCGAAGCATTAACGAAGCGCTTCAAAGGGTTAAGTGTTGTTGTCATTATTTAAGCTTACACTTGTTAGCTGAATGAGCGCACAAGTGTAAGCTTAAATATTTAAAATGCAATCCTTTGGCAAACTAAAAGTCCACTTAGATCACTAATTCGATACATTTAGTTAACTCAGTTAATCAAAAAAAGACCTACTCAAACGAGTAGGTCTTTTGAATGTTAGTAAGCGTAACTTAGGCTAAGTACATGGATTCGTTGCTCATCCATTCGACCATCAAAGTACGGGACATCGCCAATACTGTAGGTCACATCATGGGTGCCTAGGTTGCGATACTCATAGGCAAGACCGATGCGATGACTGTTACTGCGGGCTTTTTCAGCACCCAAGCCAAATGACCAGTTTTCTGCAATTGCTAACTCTGGAACCATCTTATCGGTATCGAACATGGCTGAGTCGTAACGCAAGCCTGCTTGATATGTCCAGCCATTGTGTTGATACTGAGCCGCGCCACCTAGGGTGTATATATCGTTAGCATCTAGCGCATCAGAAAAATCAGACCAGAATTCAACGCCAGTCATGGCTTTAAGGGTGACCTTTTCTGTTAGCTTGTGCGAGATACCAAGGTCTAAACGAGAAGGCCAGTTCACACCGACATCCACAGATGCATTTCTACCATTTGAAAGGTTTACGTCTACCGTTTTGTCGCTGTGATCAACCTTGTGTTTATAGTTGATGCCAATATAAGTGCGCTTGGTTAGGTCATACATACCAGAAAGGATAAAACTAACAGCGGTATTACCTTCGTCACCGCTACCACTCACCATGTTGGCAAGAGATAAATCAACCGAGGTCATGAGGTGTTGAACCACTAGTGCGCCGCCAACAGAAAGATTAGGAGAGGCTTGATAGGCCGTCGCAAAGTGAACGTTTAGCGCTTCTTGGGATTCTTCATCCATGATGCCAATACCCGAGCGACCATTTTCATAGTCCATGCCCAGACCGCCATCACCGTGCAGTGAGGCTGCAATCACCCAGTCTTGGTTGAGTCTGTATGCGTAGGCAAGGCTTGGCACTGGAGATTGGTTCTCGCCAGAGGTGCTTACCGGATTGCCTAGCGCATTGACACCATTTTGCTCAGAGTAAGCATCCAGATATTGAAGACCAACAGAGAAGCTATAGTCACCAATAGCAGTTAGGCCAGCAGGACTGGTGATAGCCGCACTTGCATCAGTGCGATTAGTTGGGTTGGAAACACCCGCAGATGAGACACTATCAAAGGTGGCAACTTCGTGAAGCAGGATACCGCCGGCAAATACGTTTGCTGAGAAGGCACTGGTAAGTGCTAGGGTTAACAGTTTTTTGTTCATAACAAGACCGAGAGTAAGAAAATCGCCCGATCTTAACCAAGCTAGAAAAGAGTTTTTGCACTCTAGGTGCGAGTGTGACTTAGCAGAAAAAAGATAAAAAAGGGCCAGTGAGGTGCACTGGCCAAAGGGTTTACAGTCGAGCTCGGTAAACGAACCGACGCGTATTGTCCGCCACCGTGAGGAGGGCAATAACTTTTACCTGATACTTGTTGCCGAGGTTATTTACAAAAGCAGTAACCTAAAGGCGACAAAAATCCATACGGGGTGTTGCTTGTTACTACATGGATTACCTTGAAAAGTGCACTGGATATAAGAGCACACTCTACGTGTTAGGTTTCGAGCTCAGATTACCTAAATTACACAATCCAAAAGTTGCACCTTGCAACTTTCGGGCAGGGATTTTATCTACCAATCTTCGTAATTTTCGAAGTGTGTGGTTGTTGGGCGTAAGTGAAGCAGAATGACAGGGTCTGACGAAGGCTTTTTGTGCTTAAGTTGGGTGAGGCTCTTAATCTAGCAAGCCGGCTTGATGCAGAGTGATAGTCCCATAACCTGTGCTAAGGACCTTATTTTGTTCAAGGCGTTTGATTTCTCGATACACCTTGAACTTGCTTTCCCCGAGGTAACTAGCGAGCTTATCTGTTGTGATGTTTATTGTATGTTGTTTGTCTTTAAGGGTGTTGAGCCTTCGCAGGATGCGCTCTTCTAAGGGGAGCAACATAGCAGAGGTAAACAATACCTCCGACCTTCGATATAGCTGTACTACACAATAGGCGGCCAGTTGCGTGGCTTCAGCTTTAAGAGCAGGGTGTTTTCGCAACACAGAAAAAGGAAGCGTTAATAGAGTGCAATCATTTATTGAAAGCGCTTCAGCAGGAGAGGCACCGTTGTCGAGATAGCAAGCCGCATTAAATACCCAGCCGGTTTGAAGCTGTTCAGCGATATAGCTGTTACCGTCTGCTGAGGTAATGTGTGCCTCAGCAACCCCTTCTATCAATATTCCCATGTAGTCAGGCTTTTCGAACTGTCCAACTATGGTCTGCCCGTGGCTATAACGCACTCGTTTACCGTGATTTTGAAAGGCATTAAACAGCTCAGGGTAGAGGGTTTTGGAAAGTTGATGCGGCAGTGGGCTAATTGACACTTTAGTGTGTTTCCTAATTCGATTATTTCTATATTATGAAATCGGTTGCTTTATTGTTGTGTCACATTGTAAGAATTTATTTAGAATAAATATGAAATAGTGAGCGCATTAATTGCCATATATAATTATCAATTCCTTATTCTAACTAAGGATATATTTGCCAAATCTATACCCATAAATGCTATCAATGAGTTACATATTAAACTGATAAGTCATCATAATTGAGATGAAAATTTGTCACCAAAATCACAAAATTTCTTTGATCTGAAATATAAATTTTCAAAATTGTAAGTATAATGGAGCTCCCCACAAAGAGGCTTAAAATGAAAACTATTAACCGTAAAACGTTAGTAGAAGGGAAGCTACAAAACATACTAAAACATAACCCGGACCTAAGATTCCAGGTAGACGAGTTGGGCTCAGGGCGAGTGCAAATCGTCATTTCGGAAGGTTGGTGTGCTAAGAGTGTGCCACTGATTCTTTCGCGTGTAGACGTCATTTATTTATTGCTAGAAGACACTAAAGTCATCAATCACATTGTCGATTTTTGCCTACATTTCGAGGCTCAGATCGAAGAAGGTGACTGGCCACTAGTTGCAGCAGGAGGCTTAGCCTGATGCCTATCGGTCGTGAACGATTAGTTAAAACTGCCCTAGAGAACATGTTCGACTTTACCCTAGACCTAGCGTTTAAGGTAAGAGATCTGGGAGCAGGTAAGGTAGAGATCATCATCAAGCAAGGGCAGTTTGCGTGTAGCAAGCCTTATGTGATGGATAGGGAAGAGGTTCGCTCTTTTCTGTATGCCGAAGAGAGCACACGTAAAAACGTGTACGAGTTTGGCATTGAGTTTACCAAGACATCTCATCTACAGCAGAGCAAGCAAAGTCATCAACTAGAACTAGCTTGATCCTCTGAAATACAAAAAGGGCGTTCTTTATAGAGCGCCCTTTTTTGCTTATCCCAACTGACGATTTATTCTGATAAGCGCACTAAGTTTAATAACAGATTAAATAGGATGACATCACTGTTATTGAGCACTTATATTTCATACTGTCATCAATAGTTTGTGCTACTAGAGAAATTCATTGGCTAAAGAACCGAAACGCATCCAGTCTATCGAACGAGGATTCTCTATTTTAGAGGTGCTATCCCTCGCTGAAAAACCTATGTCTCTGCAGGCGATCAGCGATGCGGTTGAGATCAGTAAAACTACGGTGCATGGTATTCTGGCTACCCTATCCGCACTTGGCTATGTTTCCCGAGTAGAGCAAGGCTATGCCCTTGGACTCAGGCTAAGAGAGTTGTCTAAACCGCTCGAGCAAAACGATGAAAGCATACGCCTTCACTTTAGTGTTCTGCTTAAACAGATGGCGCAGCTTACTGATAACACCGCATATCTAGCGGTGCAAAGTGGTGCACAAGAATATCTGTATATCGACGCCATTGAGCGAGATAATCCACTCACGATCCGAAGTCCTCGTGGTAAACGAGAGGGGCTCACAACTTCTGCTATAGGTAAGGTATTTCTGGCCTTTGATGATGGACTGCGCCGAGCACTCCGTCTTCGAGGTGAACTTTCTGTAGGTCTTGAGCGGGAACTAAACCAAGTGTTTGAGCAGGGATACGCATTAGATCTGGAAGAAGCGGAACCTAACCTGAACTGTCTTGCGCTCCCGCTCTATCTGGACGGAAAGCTGGTGGCTGTGGCAGGAGTGAGCGGTAGTTCAGAGGAGCTTAACGAGAAGCGCTTGATACACTTTGCTGCTGTGTTTCAAAAGAGATAATTTAGGGTTGGAATTCGATCTTGATGAGCTTTAGCTTGAAGCTTCCAGCTCGCTTGTCTGCTATCAACACCCCAAGTTGTTTTACATCTTTGGCTAGAAGAGTGGGAGCATTGTAAACTGGTCTTCCCCTAAAGGTGGCCTTGAAGTCCTCAAGCTTGAATGTCGTTGTCTGCTGCTTACCTTTCTCGGTAGTGAACTCATGCTTATAGGTGACTCGGTTGCCATTGTTCCAGCTAGCAAAGCGCATTTGATAGCTGCGACCATCACCAATGAAGGTTAACGCTACCTGTGTCATTTCAGGTGCTATTTCTATAGATCGATTAGCCGAACTAAAGCCCCCATTGTTTTCTAGCGATAGCTCTCCAGAGAATAGGCTCGCCTCACCGTCGTAGCGAACGCCACCTTGTGATATTCCACCCATGACGTTGTCATTGGTTGAGCGCCATAGTTGGTATTCATTTGGCTTAGTGAGGTCAATCATAGCGGTATCTGAGGCA
The DNA here is from genome assembly GCA_000830475.1 of Vibrio ishigakensis. GTDB lineage: Bacteria > Pseudomonadota > Gammaproteobacteria > Enterobacterales > Vibrionaceae > Vibrio > Vibrio ishigakensis_A. Next base: position 456,910 of record BBSC01000003.1, read on the forward strand.
TGGGCAGTTAAAGAGAGTGTGAGTGAAGAAGCCAGTAAAAACCAGGGCGAAATAAGTGTATAAAAAAGAGCAGGGAGCCTTAGCATGATGAACTCCACTATTGCAGCGGTTTGCTTGCAGTAAGCGCAAGGCATTGCTGGATGAACTCATTGTAGTGGGAGGTGTCTCGATATTCGATCTTCAGCGCACCATGGAACATTAAAGTGACAGTAACGTCCTTGTATCCAATCCAACAGGTGTAGCCATCATAGTCATGCCATGCGTTGATCATGCCTAGTTGATAGCTATCCTCGGTTCTTTCTCCGTTAGAGCGCACGCAATCAAACACCTTGAGAAACTCTTTTACTGTTAGCCTGCTATCCACGAATTGCTCCTAAACTTTGTCCCTTATAAGCGTTAGTTACGATTGTCGGTTAGTGCAAGATCACCGCTTTATCTCGGGCGAATCTCGTTTATAAAGCCCAGTTTAGTGAGGTTTTTTCAAGGGACACTTGCCACAGTTTAGCCGCCATATCTTTGTCTAGGGCAACTGCATCCAGCGTATTTTCTCCTACAGGACCAACGGTATTAGCTCGCTTGGTTGGGCCATACAGCTTCGCTGTGGCAAGACCCCGCTCGGTGGCACACATTACCTCTGGCCAAGCGCCTCGCTCGGCAGACTGGGCAACAAAACGAGACATCACTGACCAAAGAACCTTGTTGAAGGTGCTAGCGGTATCCATCAATAGATTAGTGCGTGAAGCGCCAGGGTGACATACATGCACCTTTACGTTTTTTCCCGACTGTATGATACGGCGCTGCAGTTCATAGCCAAACAGCATTTGAGCGAGCTTACTCTGAGCGTATGAATCCCATGCTGTATATTTGTCATCGAAGTTTAGGTCTTCAAATTTGATGCGCTTTAACCCCATCTTATAGGCATTGCTGCCTACCATCACAATGCGGCCTTTAGACTCTTCAATACGATCAAAAAGCAAACCACATAGCAGGAAATGACCAAGATGATTCACGCCTAGCTGACTCTCGAAACCATCACCGGTGATCTCTTGTTTGGCTACCTGAGCAATCGCGCCGTTACAGATAAGCGCATCTATGTGCGTTGCCGATTCCAGTATCTCTTTAGCGGCTTTGCGCACAGAGTCTTGTTCGGCTAGGTCAACCTGCACCAAGCTCACATCTATCTGATTGCCAAGTAACTGCTTTAATTGAGCTATAGCCGCGTTAGACTTGCTCGGGTTACGGTTTAGCATGACCACCTTAGCGCCTTTGGAAAGCAGGATACGAGAGGCCTCAAATCCAGCGCCGCTGTTAGCGCCAGTGATCAGATATGTTTTACCTGTTAGGGAGCCAATACGTTCTGGAGTCCAGCCTTTTTTACCAAAATGCAATGTAGTCATATTCGTTACCTATGTCGTTTAATTGAGCGCTTTGATAGCGATATAAAGTGATTTACATTCGGCTATCGGCGGTAGTATCTTTGTGTGGAAGTTACTATAACTCTCAGCTTGATACTAAAATAGGCGTATTTATGTCTAAAACTTGCCTATTTGTATCTTTGGTGCGATTGGTGGATATAATGCTCAAGCAAAAAATAAAAGCGCTGGTGGAAAGTCGTCTCTCAGAAGATGGTATGTTTGAAACCGGAATAAAGGGGGTGAGCCTTTTCAAGGTGACCGACTCCATTCCCTGTGCACCTGCAGTCTATGACCCTACCGTTATCGTTATTTTGAGCGGCAAGAAAGAAGCTATCTTAGAGGGTGACCGCTACGTTTATGACAATAGTCAGTACATGTGCTGCACCGTGTCCTTGCCAGTAGAAGCGGGGACCCAGATGCCTCACCCGAAGATCCTTTGCTAGGTGTTTATATCTCACTCGATACTAAGGTGATGACCGAGCTTGCCATAGAGATGGAGAGCGCGGCAGGAGCGATCAAGCTACCGAAAAGTAGTGAACAGCCCCCGGGTTTGTCGCTGGCTAATTGGGATGACACCTTTGCCGATGCTTTGCTTAGATTGCTTCAGATTGGTGATGATAAGACGGATATAGCTGTGCTTGGTGAAAGTCGCTTGCGTGAGTTTTACTATGCGGTGTTGAAGGGTGATGCGGGTATATCGGCGCGCAGAGCGTTTGGTATTGGCAACGAGATCGCCCGTTCGATCGAATACCTATCTTTGAATCTAGGCAAGAACGTCACCATAGACGAACTGGCGTCTATGGTGGGGATGAGCCGCGCTGTTTTCCACCGTAAATTCAAACAAGCTACTCGAATGTCACCCATACAGTTTATGAAGTCGATGCGCCTGAATAACGCTGCAATGAAGATAGCAGCGGGTATGAATGTCAGTGAAGCGGCGATGGCGGTAGGGTATGTCAGTTCATCGCAGTTTAGCCGTGAGTTTAAGCGCATGTATGGGCAATCACCTAAGCAGTGGAGCCAGTCTAAAGCACTACTCGAAAACATAGCCTAACTCGGTTGATACGAATAGGCACGTTTTAAAGAGGATATCGCCTAGTTTGTAGTCAGTGTGAGAGATAAAGTAGTTGCATATACTCAATCGGGACCAACCGTTGTGAAAAAGCTTATCTCATCTCTAGGAGTCAGTATGGTGCTTGCTACTACCTCTTTCGCTAATAACATCAATCAACAAGATACAGTTCAAGATAGGGAAGGAAATACCTACCGCACGGTGAAAATTGGTGAGCAGATCTGGATGGCTGAAAACCTCAGAAGCACCCAGTTTCAAGATGGGTCCAAGATAAACTCTGCTGCAATCCCAAAGGATGATGAAGCGAACCTACTGAAATACGGCCGCCTCTATAACTGGCAAGATGTGAATGATGACAGAAATATCTGTCCTGAGGGTTTCCGAGTAGCAACCGATGAGGACTGGAAAGCATTAGAACGAATCCTAGGTATGTCTGAAACCGAAGTGAACTCAGATGGTTGGCGTGGTGGTGAACAAGACCTTGGTGTACAACTTAAAGAAGAGCAAGCAGATGGTCTGTTTAAGAAGTTCGATCATGCTGATGTAAACAAATGCGGCTTTGCTGCGCGCCCAGCCGGAGTTAAATGGAAAGGGTGGTATATCACTCAGGGGGCTTATACTGAGTTTTGGACAGCCAGCAATGCTAGTGAAAAAGAGGCGTATATTCGCACTCTAGCTTACTCTTGGTGGAACCCACACAAAGGTGAGATCAGACGAACAACTAGTGCTAAGGATTACATGTTCTCGGTGAGATGTGTGAAGATCTAATACCTGTTTAAGGAATGACAAAGCCCCGCTCGATAATGCGGGGCTTTTAGATGATGCGTGTCCCGTCTCTGACTGCAGATTATTTCTCAGCGTCTGCTTGGATTTCAGCTTTGTGGATTGTATAGCTAATATCAGTCTCACCACGTGAAGTGTTTGTCACGTCGAGGGTTAGCCAATAGTGATGTCCTTTTTCCCACACCATTCCATTGTTAATGAAATCTTGAGGGGTGATGCTAAGCACAAGCTCACCAAATGCGTCTGTGGTGAAGTCAATCTCAAGATCGCCCAGAGTAACACTATCATCGTTCGGAGCATCTACATTAAAACTTGTGTAGCGTAATCCGTCGTCAGCAAACACTGGTGTACTGTCACCTAGAGTGATACTGGTAGAGCTAATAACATAACCCGTTTCAGCGTCATGATATTCTAAATTCGCAGATGTAGGAGCGATTGTGCCTAGTAATGATAGAGTGCTCTCGCTGACCGCTAACGTGAAAATTGAAGTGCTTGGTGAATGTATTACATCCTCCATCATGATGGTTTCTTCACCGTACTGGACTTCAGTGTCCCACCATAATTTTGCTTTTTTGTTTAGTTCGACATAGTCAGTGCTGTCACTGTTAACAGTTTCAGAAGTTGCAACAAGAATGTCACCGACACTACTTGTCACGTCAATGCTTTGCTCGGTATATACATCGAAATCGTCATAATTAGTGTCCCAGTAATCGTCGTTAACATCACGGGTGTATATTTTTTGCTCAGCTTCAAAAGGAACCCAGTAACCGTTGTACTTCATACAGATCATTCCGTAATCAAGGCAATAAGCGTTTTGTGTTACCTCTGGTGCGTCAGGTTTTTCTAGACCTTCGATGTATATGGTTGCTGTTTTTGGTGAGTTGTCATCACCATCTCCGCCACCACAGCCGATTAGAGCTAGGGATGTGAGTGCAATACCCGCTAATTTAAACTTCATAGTTGATTAAGCCTGTGTTGTAATTTTCAGGCGAATTCTACTCATGACTCAATTCGTTACTTGTCTTTTTACGCCATTTTTTTAGTTTTTAGTGATGGTAAATAGCCGGACATCAAATTACCCAGAAAAGAGTATTTCAGTCATACTGATACAACTTTTTCTTCCGCATTCAATTACAATTTCGGCGACATTGTTCGCAGTGACATTTAGCTCTTCGATTTCCGTTTATATGACTGGCATGATTTTGCCGCTGGGAGGAACATTTACCTAGTATGCTTGCTTGGTGGAACCCACACAAAGGTGAGATAAGACGCACAACCAGTACTAAGGATTACATGTTCTCGGTGAGATGTGTGAAGATCTAACTTCGATATCGATCTATAGGCAATGACAAGGAATCGTAATGATCAGAAAACTGAACTCCACTGATAAAGCCTCCATTTTATCTTTAGCTAAGAAGTCACAGATGTTCGAAGCAGAAGAGATAGATTACATCGGAGAGTCTTTCGACAACAGCCAACAAAGCACGCTTTGGTTTGGCGCATTTGAAGGCGAGTTGATGACAGGTGTTGCCTATTGTGAGCCTATGGAGATGACCAACAAAACATGGAACGTTTTGATGCTGCTTGTTGACCCAGAGCATCACAGAAAAGGCATTGGTAAAGTCCTGATGTCTTTGATGGAAGAGACTCTATCAGAGCAGTCTCAAAGGTTAATATTGGTTGAAACTTCTAGTCAGCCCGACTTCGAGGTGGCTAGGAGTTTTTACAGATCGATTGGTTATGCAGAACAGGGCGTGATACAGCACTATTATGACCAAGGCGATCACAAGGTGACCTTTACTAAACAGTTGTGACTCTTGAATCATTTCTTAGATAGCAAAAAAGCTAGGTAAAAACCTAGCTTTTTCAACAACTACATTACAAAGAGTGTATTAGTTAACTCTTACCACCTGTGGCAGTACGAACTCACCAGACATCACACTCGCTTGTGGTTGATACAAGCGGAATATGATGTAGAAATCACCCTCTGGGGCTGGCATCCAGTTACCTGCAAACTCACCATTTGGTTGTTTGAACTGAAGTGGAATTTCGAAAGAACCATCTTCACGTTTGGTAAAGGCTGACATATCAGGGTCAATCTTATGGCGACCATCTTCTGTCTCTACTAGCGCACGATCCTTTGTTCCGTATGCGGTTAGAGACCAAAAAGCGTCTACTGGTGGTTCTTGTTCAAAACGAATTACGTATTCGTGCTCACCAGAAAGCTGTTCGCCCTCGCTATCGATGAAGCGCACTGGATACATGGCTTCTTGCTCACCTTGACCACCTGCGTATGGACCAGAAATCACTGTGCGTAGTGGGTAGTTAAAACCGTAATCATCCAAACCACGAACCCAATCCCAGCCTTGAATTCTTTCTGCTGTCGACGCGAAGTTCGAGATAGCTACTTTAGGGGCATCTTCAAGGCTAGCAATCAGTCCTTTCTTGGTTTGCTCTGTCATCACGCTGCGGTCAAACCCGTCTTTAGTCAAACCGATACGCTCAAATTGAGCAAACAAAGCTTCGTCAGTGACTCTAATGTCGTTATGTTGTAGTGCGAACGCTAGATGCTCAAAGAAACCTAGAGGATCATTTTCGATCTCTGGCATCGGCTCAAGCTCGGTTGCTTGATTGGTCTTGCCTGATAGAGACTCAAGTGCAAAACCATCTTGAAGCTTGTGTAGCTGCGCGAGGTTTTCACCTTCAATCATGTGTAGTCGACCCCATAACCATACCTTGTCAGTAAGCACGTCTAGCCGAGTTACATCTTTTGGCAGTTCACCTTCCCAACCTGGAGGCACTAGCGCGAAACGACCTTCTTGCGTACCCGTTGCGCGGCGACCCACATAGTGTTCTAGCTCGTGATACATATTGAATACGTTGATCACATAGTAGCGGTCGTCTGTATCTGGAACGCTCAAGATATAAGGTTCGGTTAGGTGTACAACACTGCTCATGTATAGAGTGTCATTGTTGGCGGTTGGCATGTCACCAGCGGTTGTAGGTGAGGATAGCTCTGTTGCCCATCCAAGTTGATTGAGATGACCTCGGTAGCTGGTGGTTGGTTTTGGATCTGGGACGTTGATGTAGTCACGCATCAAACGCTCCATACGAACCAGTGGATAGCCCCAGTTGTGAGCCATGATGCCCAGTGTATAGCCATCGACTTCGAGTCCCTTAGCTACATTTTCTTGGGTGCTAGGAGTGGTCAATTGGCTATCAGGGAAGACTTTATCTGGCTGAGCGTAAGCGTTAGGGGCAATTAAAGCTGCAGCAATGGCTAAACCTGTAACTTTGCGTTTAAGATTCATATCTAGATCCTGTCATTTTTCGATTTGTAGGGACGGGATATCAAGCCAAGCATGCGTTGGTTCTAGGCTTGATTTCCTCTTTGCGACAGAATTTTAATGATAAGAAATTTGTATATATATAGGCTAATAATACTACTAGCTATTAGCTGTGCTTATTAGTTGATTCGTTCAAGCGTGCTTTCAGAGTCGCTCGAATCTCTTTGTGGGCAGGGTCGTTGATATAGCGCTTGTGATACACAAGATTGATGATGATTGGCTCCACCTCAAACGGTAGCGTCAGGATTTTGAGCTAAGGGGTGTTTCCATTTCTCGACCAAGGAGCGGGGGCAACTCATGATTAGGTCGGATTCTGAGACCAACATCAGCGCTGGTGCTGACAGGAACCTCGATGGCATCGTTTCTGCTGTAATCTGCAAACGGCTCTAAGGTATCAAGTAGTTTTTGATCCTCCCATCGCGCCTTGAGGCTGATGTGCTTTTCGCTCTGAAAGGAATCAAGGCTAATGGTATTTGATAACAACCTAGGGTGGTCACTTCGGCATGCCACAACTACTGTCTCGGTTAATATAGGTTCTGAAACAAGCGAGCTGTCATTGGTAGGGAAGTAGTCAATCACCATGTCCACCTTCTGCGAGCGAATATCCGCATAGGTTTTGTCTGGATTTGTACTCGGGGTCGACATCTTGACGCCTTCCAATGAGCCTACACCAATTAGATGCATTACCATCTCAATGCATTGGACGTTAAATTCACGCTTGGCATTAACACCAATCTCAATAATATTCAGCCCTACATCAACATCTTCAAATAGCTTCAGACCTCTGGATGTGGTCGCTATGCTTCTTCCTTGCTTAACAAACAGCTTGTAGCCGAGTTGGCTTTCCAGTTTTTTGATAGACTGGCTAACGGCAGATTGGCTGGTTCCCAGTTCTACCGAGGCTTTTGTATAGGATTGGTGTTTATGGGCAATGACAAACACCTTGAGTAGATTGAGATCTAACATGAGTACTTATTGAATAACGGCAGAAAGGTTTAGATGACTTAAAGAGTGTATCTCATATCGGTTTGAATGAACTAGAGAGAAGCAATAAACGATTACCAATCTTTCGAATTCAGCAAGAGATTGCTGAAAGTAAAAGGCACCGCTTAGTAGGGTGCCTTTATGCTGTATGCGTGTGATTTATAGACTTTGGTCGTTTCAACTTAACGTTGCACCATTTGAGACCTAACAGAAGCCGCACCTAGTTGAGTTATGCGATAAGGCATGCTATTTGTAGACCGAATGAATTTCTTGCTTTTCAGTCTTTTGAATATCTCTAATGTACAGTCGAAAAGCACATGGCCTTCACGGGTGAAGCACAGGATTTCGTTGATCTTACTTTTATCACTACGCTGATATTGAATTTCCCCGCCTAATGCTAGGACGTGTAATACGCGCTGTTCGTGTTTCGAAATGTTCATGTTTCTCTCATTTATCTAACGTGTGTTGTCGGGAGGGCTGAAACTATCAGCTCTCCTTGCTTTTAAACTTGTTCGCTAGGGTGGCCCCACATTAGTGGTTCTGCGTAAGGTCCGGTGAGTGATGAATTAGATTCACCGACACCATCTAGAGCACCAGGGGTAAGCTCTCTTGCGAACCAACATTCCAGAGGTGCTTGCGTTCTGACCGGTGGCAGCACTTTATGTGGCGTGTTATAGCGGTTTGCGTAGTGGAAGGGTTCGCCCATCACAAAGATGACGTCTGCATCCAGTTCACTTTCTGCTTGTTCCATCAATCGCGTCGCATAACCTTGACCTTGGTATTCAGGCAGCACTGCCAGTGGTGCTAGCACATAACATTTGAGGTGTGGTGCTGCATCTATGGTGATGGGTGTGTAACAGGCATGTGCCACACCCTCATAGATTATTGAATAGCTACCGTCTGCGATTAGGTTGTCAGCAAACTCGGCGTATAGTTTTGCGTGCCTTTCGTCGTAAAGGCCACCGGCTTTGGCAAATGCTTCGAATTGAATTTGATAAGGTGTTTTCATCCTATTATCCTTAAATAAGCTAATGACTGACTAGTCGGTCAGTGTGTTGTTTCTAAAAAACACGCTGTTGTTCGCGTGTTTTTGAATCTGTTTAACAGTATTTCTTAATAAACTCTTGTTTAACTTCATCGATAGGGAAATTATCGTTGAGCAGGTAATTCATTGATATACCGTCGATTTCTGCGATAAACATCTTGGCTATAACTTCAGGTTTTGGGTGTTCTAACGCCCGAAAAACGGCTTCTGTTGAGGCTTGAAGTCCTTCATAGCGTTCTTTAATTAAGTCCGCAACTATCGCTCTGGTTGTCGGATGAACCATGACACTGAAATTGAATTGGTACATTTTTCTGTGTTGTGGGACGGTCATTCCATCAAAGATAGAATCGATCATAGCCTCTAGTTGGATATCCTTGTCACTTACGTTTTCATCGGCTTTGTCGACTTCTTCAATCACCTTTGAGATGTGTACAAAGACTTGCCTTAAAAGCTCGTTCTTGTTTTTAAAGTGATGGAAAACCAACCCCTTGGATATCTTTGCTTCTTCACAAACTAGAGAGACGGGCGTCTTCTCAAAGCCATTCTCTGAGAAAAGGCGAGTCGCGACTTCGATGATCTCTTGTCTTTTATCCATTCTTTCTACTCTAAGTGTTATCGACTGACCGTCCGGTCAGTGTGTAATTTATTTGTTTTGAAGGATGACTGCAAGCGTTTTAAGAAAAAAATGTATATTTATTGCTCAGAGAATTTGATTAGGGATCTTCAAAGGGGGGCAGGAGTAGCTACTCACAAGGGTGATATAGCTTCTCACTGTGTAGTTATATCTCTTGCATCAACTGAATGTAGTTCCCACAAGTATCATCCAATACAGCAATCATCACAGGACCTGCTTCTCGTGGTTCAATTGAAAACTCCACGCCTAAATCAGAAAGCCTTTTGAATTCGGCCTGGATGTCATCGACAGCAAAGGATGTCCAAGGGATACCGGCTTCTTTTAACGATTGTTGATATTGTCTTGCTGGCTCGAATGCTAGTGGTTCGAGCAGTAGCTCCACTCCTGATTGCTCCTGGGGTGAAACTACAGTGAGCACTTGTGCTCTCCAATGGGAACTTCGGTCTTTTTGATGAAGCCGAGAAAGTTGGTATAGAAATCGAGGGCTTTATCTTGGTCTTCAACAGGGACACTGGTTAGGGCAATCTTAATCACTGGTTAATACCTTGTCTGTTTGTGCATAGGGTTAAGATAGCGAAAGTGGTCACGAAAAACTTATTCTAGATTGCTTTTGTTGAGCTGCTGATACTCTTTTGGGGAGTAGCCAGTTCCTTTTTTAAACATAGCTGAGAAGGTTGAAAGGCTGTCATAACCTACATCTAGACAGGTTTGGGTTATCGAATTTCCCGCCTTGAGTAGTTGCTTTGCTCTGGTGATACGAAGATCTTTGAGGTAATTTCGCGGGGTGACACCATACATTAGCTTAAATATTCTCACGTAGTGGAAGCGAGACATAAAGGCAGCTCTAGCTAGGTCATCCAGCTCTACCTTCTCAGCGTAATGCTTTTCCATAAACGCCTTGGATTGTCTGATGAGTAGATATTGCTTTGGTTGCAAATTCCCTTCGCTGTCTAGGCGGTCTATCTCTTGTTCATAGAATGTTTTTGGCGTTGAAGACATTTCAGCTCACATGCGTTCGAGTCAATCCCAAGCTTAACACAGCTGTTTGAGACTCATTCCACAATCAGTTAAAAGGGACCTACAAGTTTTGAATGAAATCAATCTGTAGTTGTGGTTTTATTTTTGCTCATTGCGGGCAGCAGCCGTTTATGGGCACCCTGTCTGTTTCTGTTTAGCTTCAAGATAGCGCAGGTGACCAGAAAACTTATTCTAGATTGCTTTTATTGAACCTTTGGCACTCTTTTGGGTAGTAGCCTGTACCTTTTTTGAACATAGCTGAGTTGTCATGGATTAGCTCCAGTTCTTAGGGTCACCAGTAATGGCCATCCATTTTTTGGGTTGTCGGATACTGCTATAGGAATTGTGATTGAGCATGACCAATCTTGCTTGATAGCTGACTAGAAACGAATTGAGTAGCTTGGCGATGTGTTTGCGGCTAAACATGATTGGTCTCTTTGGGTTCAGCTTAGGCTTGCATTACAGCCAAGGCACCAACAATGTGGTCAGTTACTAAGAATACACTCATTTCAATGCCTCAATATTGATGAAGTGATAACCCAACAATTTTAGCTCGCGTGCGTGTTTTTGCTTGGTTAGATGCGCCGTTACCGTATTGGATGCTATTAGGGTCTGTTGACCTTTTGAGTTGGTTTTTGTAGCGAGTTGCTTTGTTGGTGCAAAAGTCTTTTAGGCAATTTCGTGGAGTCACTCCATACATGAACTTAACTATTTTCATGTAATGGAAGCGATACATAAAGGCGGCTTTAGCAAGGTCATTCAACTCTGCTCTTTCAGCGCAGTACTTCTTTATGAATGCCTTGGATTGCCTGATAGATGGGTATTGTTTGGGCTACAAGTTACTCTTGGTTTCTTCGCAGTCTATCTCTTTCTCATAGAGGTTTTTGGGGAGGGGTTACATTTACTCATTACTGGCCCAACTCTATTTGGATGTAGTTGCGTACATTTTCAGTACATCTAGTGGAACAATCTCTAGCGCACTCTCTTCACAGCTTGCTAATACTACCAGAGGTGCCCATCCGGCTTGCCATGCCTCTTTCCAACGCAGTGCACAAAGGCACCAATGGTCACCGGGTTTTAGTCCAGGAAAGTCGAATTCGGGTTTTGGTAGATAGGTCATTGCCTTGAGATTTAGTAAAGGAGAGGAAGTCTTCGGTAATCTCAGCGCAGATGACGTGCCTTCCCATATCGCTTCCATGGGTGCGACAATAGCCATCTCTAAAGAATCCAGTATTAGGGGAACAACTGCAAAGCTCTAAAGGCTCTCCGAGGACATTGGTTTCGTTATTCTTAGTCATGAATTCCATCCTTTACGACTTTGTTTAAATCCCTGTTGATAAAAGTGTAGCCTCTATGCCCCTCGAACCAAGGTAATGGCGATAGAGGCCATAATAACACCTACTAACAACTCAAGGATTTTCCATGCTCTTGGTTTATTGAATATTGGTGCGAGGAAACGAGCGCCATAGCCCAGAGAGAAGAAGAATACGAAAGAGGCGGTCATGGCTCCAACGGCAAACTGTAACTGGTCTGGATGATAGTGAGTAGAAACTGAACCAAGCAGCACCACAGTATCTAGATACACATGTGGGTTGAGCCAAGTAAAGGCGAGGCACATGAGAATGACTTTGGTCAGTGAGCCCTTGGATTCTCCAGCGGATTCCAGCGCATGGTCTGTGGTGAATGCTGACTTGAAGCTGAGTAGAGCGTACACACTCAAAAAGAGTGCGCCTCCATAGCGAGCAAAGGTTTCTATCTCCGGAAAACGATTCACCATAGCACCGAACCCAGCTACTCCGAGGCTGATCAAAATAGCATCAGAAATGGCGCACACAGCGCAGATAACGAAGATATGCTGATTCTTCAGCCCTTGTTTCAGGACAAACGCGTTTTGCGAGCCAATGGCAAGAATGAGAGAGAGGCCAAGAGAAAAACCGGCAATATAGGTGGACATGGAAGCAGCATTGAATAGGTTTAATTAATCCAGTGTAACCTCAAACCTACTCAAATTTCAGCATAGAAATATTTAAGGCGAGAACAAAAAGGGTGGCTGAGCCACCCAAGTTACTTAAACATTCGCTAGCGAGCTAAGCTGTGCTTTGTTGTTAACAATCCAAGCACTAAAGCTGATTGGCTTGCGACCGGTAAGGGCTTCAAAAGCATCGCTGCGGCCATCGGATAGACCTTGGCGGTTGTGCTTATCCATAGTCACACATAACTCAACGATAGGTGCGGGCAATTGGAAAGATTCCAGCTGTGCTTGGTATGCCTCATCACTCAGGTGAACCATATTGATAGAAGTGCCTAGTGCTTTATCTAGCTCAGCAGCCATTTCATCTTGAGTAAAGGAATCGACACCATTCATGCTAAGGGTTTGCTTACCCTCGGTTGGGTTAGCTACTGCAGAAGCAGCTGCTAGCGCAAGGTCTGCTCGAGATAATTGAGCAGTTTTACCTTCGGCTGCTGAGGTTAGCCAGTGACCGGTTTGTAGGATGCTTGCAAAGTACTCAGGCAAGTTCTCAAAGTACCAGTTATTGCGAAGAATGGTCGCATTTGGGATCTGGCTTTCATTGATCGCTTTCTCTGTATCTTGGTGCTCGTGAGCAAAACCTACAGGTGATTTTTCTGCTGCTGGCATTGAGGTGTAAACAATGTGCTTAACTCCAGCTTTCTCAGCTGCTTTTACCGCATTTAGGTGTGATTCAGTGCGCGGACCTGATGCATCGATACTGATAAGAAGCAGGCTATCGGCACCTTGGAAGGCCTTCTCTAGTGAAGCTGGGTTTGAAAAGTCAGCTTCTCGAACCTCGACACCCTTGTCAGACAGTGTGCTGAGTTTTTCGGCATTACGAGTAGTAACGATAAGCTGCTCTGGGTTTAGTTTGATCTCTTCAAGTAGGCTCTTTACTACCGCTTTACCAAGTTTACCTGAAGCACCGGTGACTAGAATTTTTGAGTGTGACATATCTGTATCTCCATCTGGATTAGAGCGGTGAGTGCCGCGTCGATGGAGTAACTATATAGCTTTCAATTTGATAGATAATTAGCAATTTAATAAACTGATTGTTAAGCATGGCTAAACAAAAATTCTATGATATCTCTCGACGACATGATGGTGTTTGCCAAGGTAGCGGAAAAGCAGTCCTTCACCCAGGCGGCAGACGAGCTAGATATTGGCAAAGCGCGGATTTCGCAGATAGTCACAAAACTCGAGCAAAACCTGAATACTCGCTTACTGAATCGAACCACTCGTTCTCTGTCTCTGACCGACGCAGGGGCTCGCTACTATGAGAAGTGCAAGCTGATTGATGAGCTTGCGAGTGAGGCAAATGCCGAGACGCAGGATGTCAATCAAATGCCCAGTGGCACTATTCGTGTGGCCACACCCATCGCCGCCCTTGGAGGGTTGCTGAGTGAGTTTCTGCATCTCTACCGGGATATAAAGCTCGATATCATAGAGAGCGATGGCTATAGCAACCTTATCGAGTCTCGCTGTGATGTAGCACTACGCGCATCGTCGGCCCTAGAAGATTCAAGTCTGTATGCAGTGAAGCTCGGCTATTTTAGCGACATGCTCTGTGCAACGCCTAAGTATCTCGAGCAGAATGGAACCCCAGTAAGTGCAGAGGAGTTGCTGGATTTGGATTGGGTGAGCCATCAGATTGTTCATGGAGATAAACAGCTAACCTTTACCAATTCTAAAGGAAAAGTGACTCGGCTGGTTCACAGTCCTAAGGTTCAGCTTCGCACCTCGGCCTCGGTAAAAAGCTTTGTTCTAAATCACGTGGGCTTTGCATCATGCCAAGCTTTATGGTGAACGATGAGCTAGAGCGTGGTGACTGGTGCGAATCCTGCCCGAGGTTCATGACCTTAAGATCCCTATCTATGCTGTCTATCAGGAAAAGGCATTGATGCCTCTTAGGGTGCGCGCGCTTATCGATTTCTTGAAGGAAAAAGGTGATGCCTTTGGTTAGAGCTTAACTTAGATTTTTCTCATGAGTGCTCGAGATTTGCTCAGAAAAGCGCACTGCAATTGTTTACATAACCTTGGCTTTCAGTAATCTATGTTTGGTTACACTTTAAGCCCCATTGAGCCAAGGACAACACCTCAATTGACGATTGAACACAAGCCTAACATTCCGCTCCTTATCGCAGGTCCAATACTGCGCCGTGTTTCTTGCACTGAGCTGGCTATCTGGCTGGTTACCAGCCAGGATGTCGAGATAAAACTTGAGCTGACGCCGCATGAGGGTGCTAGACAGAGCTATCACCTAAAGCCAAATAGCCAAGGCTTGATCAGTTTAGATTTCTCGCCGGCGCTTAAGTATCAATTGCTGGATATCGACCTAGAGTCAGAGCTACCAACAGATACCGTCATAGAATATCGTCTCGAACTCGCAACAGATGATAAGTGGCAGGATATCACTGAGCTTGTGCCTGATTTGCTCTATCCAGAGCAAGACTGTCTTCAATTTCGAATTCCGCAGCGTGTGCGCTCGCTACTACACGGTTCATGTCGTAAACCTCATTATCAAGGCACTGACGGCGTGGTTGAGGCGGATAAGTATCTGCAAGGCCTTATCGTAAAAGAGCACTCCGAGGTAGAGAACGAGTGGCCTTCGATGTTGGTGATGTCGGGCGATCAGATCTACGCCGATGATGTGGCAGGGCCTATGCTAAGCGCAATACATCAAGTGGCGAACATTCTTGAGTTTCCGGAAGAGCGATGGGGAACAGACCAAGATTCAGATGTCACCATGAGTAGTGGCGAGCTTTATCAGCATCCAGATAGCTATTACCAGCGTGACCAACTCCTGCCTTGTACTGAAGACAATCGCAATCTAGTAAAGACACTGTTTGGTGGGGCAAAGAAGCCGATTTTTACCAGCACTAATGCCGACAATCATCTCATCAGTCTGGGTGAGTATATGGCGTGCTATCTGCTTTCGTGGTCGAAAACGCTTGGCAGCTAACTGACACTGCTATGCCACCCACCATAGCTCAAGCGAAGCAGGCCTTGTATCAACAAGAGCAGTTGGCGATGGAAGACTTTGTCACTGGTCTGCCAAACGTTCAGCGGGTTATGGCGCATCTGCCGGTTGCCATGATCTTAGATGATCACGATATTACTGACGATTTTAACCTTCATCGAGGCTGGGAAGAGACGGTATACAACCATCCGTTATCTAAGCGGATGGTGGGCAACGGTATGCTGGCTTATCTTATCAATCAGGCTTGGGGCAATAGTCCAAATACCTTCTTACCGAGTACGTTTGAAAAGGTACAGCAGGCATTGAATGCGCCAACAGAGCCACCTTTCGATGCGCTACTGGATAAGCTTATTAAACTGGAAGCGTGGGACTTTGAATGGCAAACGTCACCGCCGCTTATAGTGCTGGATACCCGTACGCGTCGCTGGCGAAGTGAAAGCTCAGCCACACAGCCTTCTGGCTTATTGGATTGGGAAGCCTTAACTGAGCTTCAGAATCGTCTGAGTGGTCACTCGTCGGTGCTTTTGGTTTCAGCGGCGCCATATTTGGGGTCAAGCTCATCGAGGTCATTCAGCGTATCGTTACCGCGTGCGGTCATCCCCTTGCAGTGGATGCTGAATATTGGATGGCGCATCCGGGTACCGCGCAAGGCATCTTGAATGTGTTTCGTCATAGGAAAACACCGCAGAATTTCGTGGTGCTGAGTGGCGATGTGCATTATTCGTTTGTATATGACGTGGAGCTAAGAGGGCGCCATAACAGTCCAGAAATCTGGCAGATCTGTAGCAGTGGTTTGAGAAACAGCTTTCCAGAGCCGCTGCTCGGCATTATGGATAAACTCAATCGTTGGCTCTATTCTCCGCGCTCACCACTGAACTGGTTCACAAGAAGGCGCTTAATGCGCATTACCCCAAGAAAACCTATGGGTGCACCATCGGGTAGGCGACTACTTAATCGTTCAGGTATCGGTTTAGTCCAACTGGATGAAGAGGGTAGGCCTATCAAGATAGCTCAACTTATTGGTGAGGGCCGAGCAGTTGAATTTGAAGGCCGCGAAGAAGAAGCGAACTGGCACTGAGTTAAGGTTCATGGGCTAGGGACGCCCTGATTGGCGTGGCGTCCAAGTTAATTCAAGATGAGTTTCTGCATCGAGATAAAGTCTGAGTCTTGCTCGATTATTTGATAATTGAGCTTTTGATAGAAGCGAATGGCTGATTGATTGCGAGTAAAACTAGATAGAGTCACGCTTGTCTTTTGTGACCTTAAAGCCGATGTTTCAATCAATTGCATCACGCCCTTGCCTAACCCTTGTCCTTGATAGCCAGCAAATAAAATGAGCAAATGAAGATGGATGCTTGCTCAGTTGGCTTAAAACAAACGAGACCAACTCTATCGCTGCCTTGATAAACCCAATGAAACCATTTTGGGTCGTACTCGTGCGCTAGTCTCTGCTTTTGAAACGCCTCATCCCATCCAAAAACTGCCTCTACATGCTCAAACAAAGCCTGCTTGTATATCGCAAATACCTGTGGCCATTCATCTTGAGTTATTGGCTCGAAAGTCATATTGGTCTCCTTAGGGGAGTTTAATAAAAACCATAACTTTCAATGCGTTGTAAGGTCAATAGCCCCTAGTTGGAGTTAGGGGCTAGGTCTACATATGTTAAGCCATTGCAGGTTTGCGTGATTTACCAAGTACCAGTGTGTCGTAATCTTTTAATAGATAAAGTACGAAACAGGCTGCCAGCATTGGCCAAGCGGTGAAGAACAATAGGTTGTTGAACGGGTCGAGATATTTACCGAACGAAGATAGGGTAGAGCCAGCATGCAGCACTAAGATGGCCAGATAAGTAACGTTTTTCCATAGACCAAGAACAAACAGAGCCAAGAAAGCTATCTGGCAATGCCCATAAAGATGGACATACCGATAGAGATATTCAGCCCGTAGAAGCCAGCAAACACCTTAACCGCGTGTTCGGGTACGAGGATCTTATCCAGTCCCCACATAACAAATACTAAGGCGATGGTGACGCGAAGGGTAAGAAGGCCAATGGAGAGTTTTTGGTTGAGCGAGCTGTTCATACTATTCCTTATAAGTGATTCGAAACTCTTCTCTCTAGACCTAAGAAGATTCAGCTTTCTTACACAGTTAGAGGTAACAATTTGTTTCGAAGCAAAAGGGAGAGCCTAGTCGACCACACCGCGACTCTTAAGCCACTTTAATCCTTCACGCTTAGCAAGGCCCTCAATCTGCTGAGACTCAATAAATTCGATTACACAATCTGCATCGGTTTTGGAGTATTCGCGAAGCGCCCATCCTATGGCCTTTTGAATGAAGAATTCGTTATCCGTTTGGTTCTCTTTGATGAGCTCAAACAGAAGCTCAATGTCTGTCTCTTGCTTGAACTTGAGCTGATACAAAATGGCGGTTCGGCGCAGCAGATATCCTCAGAGTTGCTCCATTTTTGGATATATGTTGATGCCTGCTGAGGGTGGCTAAGGTAGACAGCTGCCACAACATTGGTGGCCAGCATATCCACGGTATCCCACCAAGATTTAGTGGTAATCCACGTCTCGAGCTTTGGCAGAATATCAGCTGAAAGATGTTTTTTCGTTTGATGAGCAGGTCTATGGCTACCAGTTGATATTCTCTTTCGGGCAGTGACCAGAGCTCATCCACTATAGTTGCGATAGCCGAGCTTTCTGGAAGCCCTCTAGCGGTAAAGAGTGGCTTAAGGCTTCGCGTCTTGGGGTGGATTGAATGCCAAGAAACTCAAACTTGTCTCTCATATAGGCTTTCATTGCCTTAGCACTCTCGCTGTCTTGTAATGGTGTTAGCTGTGTAACAACGGCTTTGACCCAAGGTGACATGCGCCCTCCTAAATAGGCTTAAAACGTCAGTAGCTCTTTGCCGATGGCATCCACAATGCTGAGAATGTGCAGCTGTGATTCACGGCTATAAAGAGAAATGCCATCCACTTGCTCCTCGAGTCCCACGTTGAGGTGTGTGGATTGCGACAGGCTGGATTGACTCTTGCTGATGCTGATCACCTTTAACCCTTTGCGCTTGGCGTTATTTGCCATCTCGATAACCGCTTGGGTTTCGCCTGATTTACTCACCAGTAGCAATGTGCCCAGTTCGGCGCGGGTAAGCTGGTGGATATCAGTAATCACCAGATGCGGAATGTTAGCCAGCGATAAAAACGCGACATATAGCTTGCGCTGGTAATGGAAGCGCCACGTGAGTAGAGATAAACCACGGGGGAGCGTTTTAACAGCTCAGAGATCTGGGATATCTCATTCTTCGTCTCTTCCTTGATTCCCTCTGTTCCAGATTTTTTCTCGAGATCGGCAGCCAAGCGATACCTAAGCTCAGTGTAGCTGGCGTAGCCCATGCGCTTGCACACGCGATTCACTGAGGTAGTGGTGGTGAGTGCTTTATTGGCAATGGTTTTGGCCGAAATTTCTGGCAGTTCACTGGCGTGACTTATCAGAAATTCGTAAATGGTTCGCTCAATGCCTTTATAAGTGATCATACTTTAAGAGGAGACGGAAACTATATGAATAATATTAGGCGGGAATAAGTATCGAAATACATTGATTGATGTCACAAAAGTATCGTCATACGGATCTTGTACCATGAAACAGTATCTGCGCTCGGTGCTGCTCCATATACTGCGTCCATAAATAACGATAACGGTAAATCACCATGAGCAAAAAAATTGTTGCAGTGACCGCCTGCCCTACAGGCATTGCACATACCTTTATGGCTGCCAAGAAAATCCAAGCCTGGGCTGAGAAGCAAGGCTATGAGGTTAAGGTTGAAACCCAAGGCAGTGACGGCGTTAAGAACAAACTGACGGCCCAAGACATCGCCAGCGCGGACGGTGTGGTGCTGGCTGTGGACGTGCCTATCATGGATATGGAACGCTTCGATAACGTCAATCCTCTTAAGGTTCGCACCCAAGAGCTGATCAAGCGTGTGGACGACTTATTGCCTACCGCTTTTTTGCGTGGCAAAGAAAAAACAACCGCTCATGTTGAGTCGCCAGATGAGAAGCGCTCTGCATATCAGGTAGCGATTGGCCACATCATGACGGGTATCAGCTACATGCTGCCGGTTGTGGTACTGGGTGGTTTGCTAATGGCGGTGGCCAAGATCACCGGTGAGTTTATCGATATCTCGGGTACGCCTATCGAAACCCTAGATAAGCTTGGCTTCATGACCATCAAGTTCATGTATCCAATATTTGCTGGCTACCTTGCCTATTCCATCGCCGGTAAACCCGCGCTTATTCCCGCCTTTATCGGTGGCTTGATGACCGATGAGCCTACAAGCGCTTTTTTGATTTAGAGGGCTGGGCACCATCAGGCTTCTTTGGTGCTATCGCCATTGGTTTCCTAGTGGGTTATCTGGTTCGTTACCTGAATGACGTAATCAAGGTGAAGACCGAGCTTACGACCCTTAAGACCATGCTGCTGGTGCCTGCTGTTACTGGTGTGGTGATGGTATTGACCATGGAGTACGCCATCAACCGTTCTTTGGCGCGGTAAACCTAGCCATGATTGACCTGTTTACCCAAGCAGGAGATGCAGGACGCGGCGTCTATTCTATGGTGATTGCTGCCGGTACGGCCTTTGACTTAGGTGGCCCAATCAACAAAGCCGCAGGCTCGGTAGCATTGGGTCTGAACGGCATGGGCGAGGGCTTTGACCTGATTGCTCGTGAGCTAGGTATCGTAATCCCACCTATCGGTGTTGGCTTGGCCGCTCTATTGGATGGTCGATTCCGTAAGCCAGTATTCAGCGCTGAAGAGCAAACCATAGGTAAGACATCATTGATGCTCGGCTTGATCGGTATCTCTGAGGGTGCGATTCCATTTATTTTGAAGAACCCTAAGATGATTCCAATCATGATCTTAGGCTCCATTATCGGTACTCAACTGGCAGTTGTGTTGGATGTTTGGCAGAGCCTACACTACCAGCTGTATGGGGATGGTTCCTATCCTCAGACCCTGTGAGCTACACCATTTCAGTATTTGCAGGCTCCATGTTTATCGCAATGGCGCTCCTGCTTTGCACTAAACCTCATCCTTCAAACACCTAATTCCATCAGCCCTCCGAGTGGGGGCTGAACTTTCAAGAGATACTAGAGAATTTCCCCATGGCTAAAGTTCATGTCATTCCGCACACTCACTGGATCGTGAGTGGTACTTCACTCAGCAAGACAGTGATGTGCTGGCAACCTACAACTTCACTAAGGTGATTGAGACACTTGAGAACCAAGCGAGCTACACCTGTTATCACCTAGATGGACAGTCGGCCATTGTGGAAGACTACCTCAAGGTATTGCCTCACATGCGTGAGCGCATGGGTAAACTGGTGGCAGACAAAAGACTCTTCATTGGCCCTTGGTACACCCAGACCGATACCTACAATGTGGCAGGTGAGTCGATTATCCGTAACCTAAAGTATGGGATGCACATTGCTGAGCAATTAGGCCACTCAATGCAAGTGGCTATCTGCCGGATACCTTTGGTCACAATGCACAGATGCCGACCCTATTCCAAGGGGCGGGCATCGACAACATCATCTTCTGGCGTGGTATTGATTATGACCAGCAGGTAGAGAAGTCACACTTCATGTGGCACTCCCCAGGTGGTGATGACATCTATGCCTACAACCTAGTTCATGGTTATGGCGCAGCGAAGAACATTATCCCTGCAGATGAGCACTTAGATAAGAAGATCTTCCCTATGATTGAGAAGATCAAAGAGTTGTCAGGCCTTGATGAAGTGCTTATCCCATCAGGTGGCGACCAAGTCAATATCGACCCTGAACTGCCAAATACCCTAGCTGTGGCGAGCGAGCGCTCACCAGCTGATGATATCTACAGCATTTCTTCTATGGAGAGCTTTGTTGGCTATCTTCGAAAGCAAAGCGAAGGCTTTGAAACCTATACTGGTGAGTTTAAAGCCCCAAGATATACCCGTATCCATAAGACCATAGGCTCGGTTCGCTACGACATCAAAAAGCTTAACTTTGAGATTGAGCAGTTCCTGTTGAAGAAGCTAGAGCTAGTGATCGCTATTGCTAAGGCTCAAGGCATTACAGTGCATACTGAGCTAGTTGATATTGCATGGAAGAAGATCATCGAGTGTCACGCCCATGACAGTATTGGTGGCTGTAACAGCGATGCGACCAATGCCGACATCATGCATCGCCTTAAGCAGGCTGAAGAGATCTGTCACGGCCTTTACAACCTAGTCATCAAAGAGATTGCTACCAGTGCTTGTGATGAATCTGAGGTGATGATCTTTAACGGTCAGCTTAAGCCATACAGTGGCAAAGCTAAGGTGATTGCATTCTCCAAGTCTGAAGCTATTTCGCTGTTTGATGGTGAGAAAGAGCTGACTTGTGAGGTTCTCAATAGAGAGACATTGGATGGCGGTATGGTCATCGAAGTCACCAAAGATGGTGAGAAAGAGGTGCCTGTTCCTCCGTATTATCGCTTTGAGCTCCTTGTGGAAGTGGAAGCACTTCCGGCTATGGGCTATCAGGTCTTCCAAGTGCTTGAGTCTGACAGTGCTAGCACAGTCTCGGCGAGCAATAACCAACACATTGAGAACGAACGATTCAAGCTTGTGTTTGAGAAGGGCAATTTGGCCCTGGAGGACAAACTCACTGGTCGCTCACTGCCACAACTGCTGACGTTTGAAGAGCAAGCTGACGATGGTGATTCTTACGATTTCTCTCCCCTTGAAGGCGATACGCCGCTGACGACCCGTGAACTGACTTGGGTCTCAACTCAGGCGGGCGAGATGCAACAACGCATGGCCCTGCAAGCCTCTCTTGCTGTGCCTAAGAATCTGGAATCACGCCAGCAAGGCATTATGGATGCCGAGATTGTTCTAGATATCCAACTGACCCTAAGCCAAGGTGATGAGCAGCTTAAGGTTGAGGTGAATACCATCAATCAGGTAGACGATCACCGAGTGCGAGTATTGGTCAGTTCTGATATTCAAACCGACACCTCAATCAGCACACAGCCGTTTGCGCTTATGCAGCGTGAGGTTGCTCCAAACCTTGAGGGCTGGCGTGACAAATTCCGCGAGTGCCAATCGATATTGAGACCACAGACGGCTCAGTAGCTATCGCTGAGCACAGCAAGGGCTTGGTCGTGAATGGTCGTGGTATCAAAGAGTTCCAAGTGATCAAAGGGGAGCAGTCTGACGCTATTGCGCTGACTCTATTCAAATCTACCGGACGATTGGGTAAGGACAACCTAACGTGGCGACCAGGTCGTGCCTCAGGTATCAACAACACTGTGGTTTATACCCCGGATGCTCAGTTGCAAAAATCGATGAGCTTTGAGTTTTCTATCGCACTGACCGATAAGGTCGATCACCAGACCATACGTTGCCTAGAGATGGACTACCTAGACACGCCGTTTAGCTACCAGAAGCAGTCACTAAATAGCTTTGAAAATCGTTTGGAGCGCTTCCAAGTACGTTTTGAACCGCGTCCTAGCCAGAAGCAATTCAGCCTATTTGAGGTACATCAGCCGCTAATGCTATCCAGTGTAGGTCACTCGTTTATTAAAGATAACGCGGTGATAGTGCGTCTGTTCAATGCCACTGACCAAGAGCAGATTTTGGACATCACTCAGTTTGCCCAGTTTGGTGAGGTAGAAAGGGTTAACTATCGCGAACACACCCTGGCTCAAGAGTGGGCAGTAAAAGCAAACAATTCAATCGATATTCGTGTGACGTTTAAGGTGTAATCAAATGAACGAAAAGATTTATAACAAGGTCGCGGCCTATACGGCGAAGACCAAGCTGCAGCTATTACCTCTGATATTCATGCGCTTATGGAAAAGTGGCAAGGTAAAGCACCAAACTATGCGGATTGGGTGGATGAGAGCACGGCTTATTTGATTACCTACGGCGATAGCTTTCGCCAAGAGGGTGAGCCAACGCTCTGCACCATGAAGCGCTTTGCGGACAAGTATCTGGCTAACGCTATCTCAAATATCCATATCTTGCCTATGTTCTCGTATACATCGGACGATGGCTTCAGCGTTGTGGATTATCGTAAGGTGGATCCGGAGCTCGGTGACTGGAATGAATTGAACGCACTGTCAGAAAACTTTGACCTGATGTATGACTGTGTGATCAATCATATCTCGAAGAGCAGCGATTGGTTCCAGCGCTTCTTAGCGGGCGATGAAGCGTATCAAGACTATTTCGTTGAGTCTGATCCTAGCCTAGATTATTCCAGTGTGACGCGCCCGCGCGCATTGCCACTTCTGACTCCGTTTACTAAGGCTTCAGGTGAGACAACACACGTATGGACCACCTTCTCGGATGATCAGATAGACATTAACTTCAAGAGTCCAAAGGTACTGCTAGAGAGTATCGATATCCTATTGATGTATGCCGCTAATGGTGGTCGTTCAATCCGTCTAGATGCCATCGGCTTTATCTGGAAGGTACTCAATAGTAGCTGTATCCACCTGCCAGAGGCGCACGAGATCATCAAGCTATGGCGCATCATCCTAGATGAGGTGATGCCAGGTACCCTTATCATTACCGAGACTAACGTTCCGCATAAAGAGAATATCTCTTACTTTGCGGCGGTGATGAAGCGCATATGGTGTATCAGTTCCCACTGCCACCTCTGACCCTGCACGGATTCATGAGTCAAAACAGTTCGGTGCTGACCCAGTGGGCGCAGGGCTTGACTCAAGAGGCGATGGACTCTCTAGAGCAAGGCAAGAAGACTACCTATTTTAACTTCCTGGCCAGCCATGATGGCATTGGCGTTCGTCCAACCGAAGGCATCTTGACTAACGAAGATAGAGCATGATGTGTGGTGAGGTGGAGCGCAAGGGTGGTCGCGTAAACTACAAGAACAACGGTGATGGCACGCAATCCCCATATGAGCTGAATATCAACTATCTAAGCGCAATCACAGAACCTAGTGACTCTATTGACACTAAGGTAGCTAAGTTTGTCGCAGCTCAGTCTATCTTGCTGTCATTCATTGGCGTGCCTGCTATTTATTATCACAGCTTCCTAGGCAGTGAAAACGACGTGCAAGGCATGCTGGATTCAGGCATTAACCGTCGCATTAACCGTGAGAAATTCGCGCTTGATGCCATTGAGCAAGAGCTTGAACAAGCGGGCTCACTAAGAAATGGCGTCTACTCTAAGTTGACTGAGCTACTGTCTATTCGTAAGCAGCAACAGGCCTTCTCTCCGAGTTCATCTCAGCAGGTTCTTGAGCTCGGTGATGGCTTGTTTGGCCTAAAACGTGGTGAAGGCGCAGAGGCGATTTACTTTGTGGTGAATATCACTGAGAAGTCACAACAAGTAACTCTTCCACAGGGTGGTAGCGATCTGGTTTCAGGACAGGCTATGGACGCGCAATTTGAATTGAATCCATATCAGTTTGTTTGGCTAAAACAACAATAAGAGAAGCGAACATGAAATTATCGAATCTAACTTCAGAGAATCTAATCGTTTTAGATGCCGTGTTTGATAGCCGCATTCATGCGATTGAAGCCCTGACTGACAAAATCGACCAAGAGGGAAAGCTTACCGATAGACAAGCCTTTTTGGACGCAGTGATGAAGCGTGAGGAAGAGGGGCCGACTTGCTTGGTGAACACCTTGCTGTGCCACACGGAAAATCCTCTGCGGTGACCGAACCCGTGTTTGCTTGTGCGTTTGTAAAGCAAGAGCTGATGTGGAACGGCATCGATGGTGATGAGCCAGTCAATATGATCTTCTTGCTGGCGATCCCGCCAGCAGAAGCAGGCTCTACCCATATGGAGGTGCTGACCACCCTTACCTCATCTTTGGTGGAGGACAGTTTCCGTGAACAGCTACTGGAAGCTCAAACCGAAGGTGAGGTGATGGCGCTGTTTGGCCATGAAGAAGCAGCAGAGCCTGAGTATTCAGACGAAGAAACCCCTGTGATGGCCCGCGATATCAGTCATATCGCCTACAGTTGTGCTTGGTGTAGGTGTCGCTATTTCAGCGCTATTGTTCCTGCTGCTTTAGTTGGTGTTTGATAAAAGTGCACTCGCTCTGCTTTTTTCAGGCGGGTGCCGAAAAGTGAGAAGTCATTGTGACCATCTATAAACTTAATAACGTCATACAGAACTACGCTTGGGGGAGCAAAACCTCCATCAATGAACTGTTTGGTATCCCTAACCCGGATGATCAGCCTCAGGCTGAGATATGGATGGGGGCTCATCCGAACGGCTGTTCCAAGCTAGCGGAGTCAGATCAGTTGCTATCTGAACTGATCTCAGCTGATCCCGAGTCAGTTCTCGGCCAATACACTCAGAATAGGTTCGGTGAACTGCCATATCTGTTTAAGGTACTAGCAGCGTACACTCCGCTCTCGATTCAAGTGCATCCAAGCAAACAAAAGGCAGAGCTAGGTTTTTACGTGAGAACGAGCAAGGCATTCCTCTGTCAGCGGGGAATCGAAACTACAAAGATCCTAACCATAAGCCAGAGTTGGTGTATGCGCTGACCTTTTACAAGGCGATGAACGGCTTTCGCCCAATCGAGCAGATTGTTGCCCTGTTTCGAGAAGCGGAGATCCACTCATTAAATCATGAGGTCGACGCCCTTACTCAGCAGCGAAACAGCCAAGGTCTGCAGGCCTTCTTTAGCTCAATTATGTCTCTTGAAGGTAAGAGAAAAGAGGCTGCGTTAAATGAGCTATATCTGGCAATGGAGCGCCCAGCAAAATCGCCAATGGGCAAAGAGGCATTGCAGTACAGCTCGAGTTTTCGCGAGCATTACACAGATGATATTGGTCTATTTGCTCCCTTGATGCTAAACACCATAGAGCTTGCGCCGGGTGAGGCTATGTTTTTGCATGCAGAAACCCCTCACGCCTATGTGCAGGGGACTGGGCTTGAGATCATGGCCAACTCAGATAACGTGCTTCGAGCTGGCCTGACACCAAAGTATATCGATGTTCCTGAGCTTATCGATAACACTGTGTTTGAGCCTATTCATCCTCAAGATATCAGGCTTACACCTACCACAACCGGTGGAAAGCTGAGTTACCCGATTCCTGTTGAAGACTTCGGGTTTGAGATCCTCA
The DNA here is from genome assembly GCA_000830475.1 of Vibrio ishigakensis. Taxonomy (GTDB): domain Bacteria; phylum Pseudomonadota; class Gammaproteobacteria; order Enterobacterales; family Vibrionaceae; genus Vibrio; species Vibrio ishigakensis_A. The sequence continues at coordinate 483,326 of BBSC01000003.1, forward strand.
CAGTGATTGACGAGACCGGATCCGAGCACCTGAGAAGCGCGGAGATCTTATTCTGTATCGAAGGCGAAGTAGAGGTTTCTACCCATGAAAAAAGTGTGCAGCTGAAAGCGGGTGAGTCAGTGTTTGTGAGTCATGATGCGGGAACGTATTGCTATCAAGGCAGGGGCTCACTGGCGAGAGCCTTCAACTAGGCGAAAGACCAAGTTTACTTGTTTAGAGGAGCTCAAAATGAGCTCCTTTTTCATTGGTTCAGAGTTAGCATCAGAAGCATATCCATGACCAAAGGAAAATCCTGTAGCTTGTGTGATAATAAGAAATTAAATTCCTGCGTGAACGACCCAATGAACCCAAACAATAAATTTCCGATCAAAGATTTTAACAACACAGTGTTATTGAAACCGCTTATCGCTGAAAGCGATGTCACGAATGTGCATGCTGGCGATTATAGCTATTACAGTGATTTTGAAGACCCAACGCAGTTTTTAACTAAGAATGTCCTGTATAACTTTGGCATCTCTGGCAACTCTCTTCATATTGGAAAGTTTTGTGCGTTTGCTAATGGTGTGCAGTTCATCATGCCTGATGCCAATCACGCGACCTCAGGGATCACCACTTTCCCATTTGCTGTATTTGGTGAGAAGTGGGCAGAGGTTTTGCCGTTGAGCGATTATCCGTTCAAAAAGTTCAAAGATACGGTAATAGGCAATGATGTGTGGCTAGGATATGAAGTCACTGTGATGCCAGGTGTTTCCATTGGAGATGGGGCAATAGTCGGTTCGAAATCTGTCGTAGCCAGTGACATTCCGCCATATAGCATTGCGGTAGGAAATCCTGCGAAGGTGGTTAAAGCAAGGTGCAACGAAGAAGAGCAGAAAGTGTTGTTAGAGCTTGCTTGGTGGAACTGGCCGATCGAATTGATTGAACAAGCAATGCCAATTCTAGTTAAAGGAGATATCCCTCAACTGGTCGAGTTCGCTAAACAAAATGGCCTTGAAGTCTAGGTTCATATGAAAGCAACAAAGCACAGGCTCTGACCTGTGCTTTTTTATGTCCCGGTTCTCACATGCCGAGCCAATATCCTATCTGCTTCCTGTCGCACGCTAGGCAGCTTTCGCCATGCCCACAATCGGTCTCGTGCCTCTTTGGCTGCTTGTTTAAGGTCGATGATAGGGTTCAGATAGATACTATCTTCTGCTATCCCATACATCTGCTGTTCCATTGGTGTGAGCTTCCATGGCTCGAACAGAAGGGGAACCGGAACTTCCGCCAGTTCTGGTATCCAGCGCTTAATGAAGGTGCCGTGGGGGTCTTGGTCTATCACCTGCTTGGTAGGGTTATAAATGCGTATGGTGTTGATGCCAGTTACACCAGCTTGCATCTGAAATTGTGGATAGTGAATACCGGGTTCAAAGTCCAAAAAAACTCGAGCAAGATGATGCACTCCATCTCTCCAGTCGCAATTGAGGTGATGAGTTAAAAAGCTCACCAGCATAGCGCGCATTCTAAAATTCAGATAACCAGTTTGCTCAAGGCTACGCATGCAGGCATCCACCAAGGGGAAACCAGTTCGTCCTGATTTCCAGGCCTCAACTAGCCTTTGATTGTGATGGGAGTCGAGTAGAGGCTCGTAGCCACGGTTCATACACCTATACTCCATTCTCGATTCGGACTCGAACTTTTGAATAAAATGGCAGTGCCAATGCAGGCGAGAGGAAAGCGCGACTAAGCTTCTTCGCCAACCTTTGGTGTTCCAATGAAGGAGCACCTGATGATACATCTCTCGCAACGAGATGTTTCCCCATGCAAGATAGGCCGACATGCGACTGCAGGCTTGAGTTGCGGTTTCTGGGCTGGATAGCTTGCGGTAATAGTCTTGCCCTCGAGCCTCAAAGAAACTGTTAAGGCACCGCCATGCATGGCTTGCACCGCCGATCTGCATACTCGAGTTTTTAGTGATCCAGCTCTGTTGGGGCTGAAATTCTTCAATATCAACAGAAAGTAGGTTGCTCCGCTCTATATCAGGGTTGGCACATTCACTTCGCATTGCCTGTTTCCAGTGTTTATCCCAGCCTTCTCTGTTGGTTGCGCCTCGAATCACAGCGCCATAAGGCGTTTCTTTCCAACCAATACCTTTGCTTGCTAGCCAATCCGCTACTCGCTTGTCTCTATCAAAGGTCTTTTGAATCCCTATTTCTTGGTGGGAGTAAAGGCTATCTATCTGATAGCCATGGGATAATCTCTCAAGACATTCAACTGCCTCACCATGCATGATATGCACTGAGTGTTTTCCCAGTCTCTGGTTCATATCTTGCAGAGATTGCCACACGAATCGCCAATGACGCTCTGAATAGTGTGGGTCATCCAGAAGCGATGGCTCAAAGATGTACAACAGCAGGGTAGGCGTACCCGTTGAAATCGCTTCTTTGAGCGGTTGGTGGTCAGTTAAACGCAAGTCTCGTTTAAACCACACTATGTTTTATTTTCTGCATATTCGAATGTTGAAAATAAAAGTGCTTACGAGGGCTAAAGAAAATGGCTCACTTAGAGGCGGATAAACCGCCCGCTAGGCTCAATGAGTGGTTATCTCTGGAGTTGGTATAGATTTGCGACAAATATTTGGGATATACAGCTGTAGATAAGACTCAGTTAACCGCAGTGCCTCTTGAGCTAGCTCTGGAGTGATATAGCCATACTTTCGATAAGAGAGTGAGTAGATCTTGTCGGCTACCTGTAGTGAGATTGCGAAGATATTGATCGGCTGCGGGAGCTTGGGAATATCGAAGTATTCGCGATAGATCATTTCTACTTGTTGGCCTAGTAGAAGGTCGTGTTCAGTATCAGCGTGACCAAGTTCGCTAAAGGTATGGCGACCCAAAATGAGCTTCTTAGCGACCGGGTTTTTGTTGTAGTAGTTGACGTAAGCGGTTTCGATCATTCTGTTTATATCACTCCAGTGAGTGATTTTTTATCATCGATACATTTTTCTAGTAATAAATCGAAATCGTCGAATACATCTTCTAATAGGCAATGGAATAAGTTTTCTATATTTGGATAGTGATGATATATCGTAGATGTTGCCATTCCACACTCCTTGGCTACATCATACATAGATATATCGGTCGCTTCTCTTCGCTGCATAAGTTGAACAACAGCACTATTAATCCTAGCTAGCTTTTCTTCTGTTTTTACTTTTCGCATGCGTACACTATTAAAATTAAATGTTGAATATGAAACATAAAGGGTATAAGAAATTTTATCCATTTAAATGACTAAAAATTTGACTTATAAGCTTTACGCCTCATTTATGTGAAAACTAATTTGTCATCATGTTAATTAGTTTTATTTATGAATGTGTGTACCGGACTTACCTTCAATTATTTCCATTGCAAGAGAAAGATCACCAATATGCCATTTTTGCCGGTCTTCTCTACAAATTGGCAGCAAGCATCTACTTTTGGACCATAGAGCCGGCAGGAAAATCGTATTTTCTCATTTGATTTACAGTGACTGCTTCAAGTTTCTCCTCAGTTGGCTTACCCCAATCCAAGCAGACGTGTGTGCCGTCGGTCAGGATAAGTAGGTGCTCGGCATCAATCTTCTGGGCTATCAAAGCTGCGGTCATGTCTTTATCAATAACGGCTTCAAACCCATAGTAGGCCCCATCTTTTTCAACAACCGGAGCACCACCGCCACCACCACAAATGATGAGATGTTCTTTCTCTAGCAGGTCTTGAATAGCCTTGATCTCTAGCACTTCTTTAGGTGTAGGTGAAGGAACGACACGTCGCCAGTATGCTCCGTCAGGTTTGACTATCCAGTTGTTTTGTTCTGCCAACTGTTTCGCCTCTTCTTCGGCATATACCGGGCCGATAAACTTGGTTGGGTTGGCTATGGCAGGGTCGTTTTCATCTACTACGATACGGGTCAAGATAGTAGTGGTGTAGCGGTCTTCGATAGCAGCGTTTAGGCCTTGTTGGATGAGGTAGCCGATCATCTTGGGTCTCAGCGCCTAGTACATCGAATGGGTATGGAGGGCAGTCCTTAAACGCATCATTTTGTAGTGACAGTAGGCCTACCTGAGGCCCGTTACCGTGCACTATTACTAAGCGATAATCCTTACTCAGTAACGCAAGGGACTTAGCTGTTTGTGCAATGCTCTTTTGTTGGTTTTCACAGCTCATTACCTCGCCTCGTTGAAGGAGAGCGTTACCGCCCACGGCAACGACAATAATAGGCTTTGACATAATTAATTCTCCGGTTGGGCTATTCAAATAAGTAGTCACACTCTATTTAAATAAAGAGAAATTAATCGGATAAAAATCACAGTTCGATTGCTGTCGGAAATATTGAATAATTACTTCTATCCATATCACATAACTCTACCTATTTTTTATTTAAAACTCGATATGTGATCTCGGTCGATGCCTCTTATCGCTTTAATAACAGTGAAGCTCAATGGCTATATTTGATTAAAATCAAATATTTATCTGTTAAGCATAAAAAATCAATTATTTGTCGCCTCAGTACGTTTTTTATTCCTCAATCCTGCAATTAAAACCGATATTCAGTTTCCATCAAGGTTCACAGCTCCTGTTTGCCGTTTAATTAATCCCAAGTTAAGTGTTAAGGAGCGAAACAATGAGTATAGAAACTCAAGGAAAAATGGGAGTCACAGGTATTGCGCTATTTACTCTCTGCGCAGTACTGGTGGTCGACACATTAACCGCATCCGCAAGTATTGGTGTGAGTGCCATTGGCTGGTGGGTATTGATGTTGATCTTCTTCGTGATCCCTTACGGGCTGATCACATCGGAATTGAGCACAGCCTATCCAGGAGAGGGTGGCATCTACGACTGGGTTAAGCAGGCGTTTAACTTTAAATGGGCAGTGCGCACAACTTGGTTCTACTGGATTAACGTTGGGCTGTGGATGCCAGCGGTGTACATCATGTTTGCTGGTATGTTCGCAGAACTCTTTATGCCAGACCTCTCTTTATGGGGCCAAATCGCTATCTGTGTGTTGCTTACTTGGTTAACAGTGTGGATCTGCAATGTTTCAGCTGATATCGGCGTATGGGTAACCAACATAGGTGCAGTACTGAAGATCCTTGTGATCGGTACTCTAGGTGTGGGTGGTTTTGTTTATGCAATGAAGCATGGTGTTGCCAACGAGTTTACCTTTCAAGCTATGGTGCCAAGCTTAGACTCGGCAGTGAACTTCCTCCCAGCAATAGTGTTCAACCTAATGGGTTTCGAGCTTGTAGCCACCATGACCAAAGAGATGAAGGACGTGCGCGATATGCCCAAAGCCGTGTTCTTATCCATCGGTATCACTGCTTTCCTCTACATCTTCGGCACCGTTGGCATCTTGATGGCATTGCCTGTTGAAAATATCGGTCTAGTTGCTGGTCTTATCGATACATTCAAGACTCTATTTGGTGGTGGTGTATTTGGCACAGCCATGGTGTATCTGTTCGGTACCTTCGCACTGTTAACCCTAATCGGCAACATGGTGAGTTGGACTATGGGGGCAAGCCGCGCAGCAGCAGAAGCGGCGCAAGAAGGCGAATTGCCAGCTCCTGTGGCTAAGGTATCAGAGCGTGGCTCACCTGTGGGTGCGAATAACATCACTGGCACAGTATCAACCGTGGTTATCTTGTCTTACGCGTTGTTTGCTCAGGGTAATGATGATTTGTTCTGGTCAATCTTTGCTTTCTCAAGCTGCATCTTCCTATTGCCTTATCTATTTATGTTCCCAGCGTATCTGAAACTGCGTGTGACAGACGGTGAGCGTGAGCGACCATTCAAAGTTCCGGGCAGTGCCGCATTCCAATGGGTTATTTCGATTGTCTGTTTCCTAGTCATCCTGCAAGCGGTAGTGCTGTTCATCTTCCCTGAAGCGCTTGATCTAACCGTCGCTGACTGGAGTTACACAGGCCCAGTACTGACAGGGTGATAGCAACCATCTTAGCCGGTGAGTGGATTTTATTCGGTGCACTAAAACGTAAGCAGCAAATAGCTGAAGAAGAACAAGTTCAAGATCATAAAGAAGCTCAGGCTTAATCAGGAGTTGGAACCATGAAAAAACTAGCAAACTCAACCCCAAAACAAGACGGTTTCAGAATGCCAGGTGAGCATGAACCGCACAGTGAAATTTGGATGGCATGGCCAGAGCGCACAGATAACTGGCGCAATGGAGCGAAACCGGCTCAGAAGGTGTTTTCTGATGTAGCGAAACAGATCAGTAAGACGACACCAGTCACCATGTTGGTCAGCGCAGATCAATACGATAATGCGGCGTCTCGTCTGCCAGAGGAAATTCGAGTACTTGAGGTCTCTACCGACGATTCCTGGATGCGTGATATAGGTGCCACCTATGTAGTTAATGACAACCATGAGCGCCGCGGTGTTGATTGGGAATTCAATGCTTGGGGAGGATTGATTGATGGCCTGTACTCACCTTGGAATCACGATGACCAAGTGGCGCAGAAGATGTGCGAAACCATTCGTGACAGCCGCTATCGTGCGCCAATCGTTTTAGAGGGTGGTTCTATCCATGTGGATGGCCAAGGCACCTTGTATACCACTGAAGAGTGTTTGCTGCATGAAAGCAGAAACCCTGAGTGGAGCAAGGAAGAACTAACTGCAACCCTGTGCGATCACTTAAACGTCGACAAGATCATCTGGCTACCGCGAGGCCTATACAACGATGAAACCAATGGCCATGTAGACAATATCTTGCATGTGGTTAAGCCAGGGGAGGTCGTGCTGACTTGGTGCGATGACGAGAACGATCCTCAATATGAGATCAGCCGTGAGGCCTATGAATATCTGAAAGGCCAAACAGATGCCAAGGGACGTGAGATCAAGGTGCATAAACTGCCGATGCCAGGTCCTCTGTATATGTCTGCTGATGAAGCAGCAGGTATCGATATCGCAGAGGGAATGGAGCGTGAGGCGGGTGAACGTCTGGCTGCCTCATACGCCAACTATCTGATTACCAACAACCAAATTGTGTTGCCCCTGCTGGATGAGCGTTACGACAACGATGTGAAATGCATCCTAGAAAACCTCTACCCAGGCTATGAGGTCAATGGCATCCCAGCCAGAGAAATCTTACTAGGTGGCGGCAATATCCACTGCATTACCCAACAAGTACCACAGGTCTAATTTACCGACTTAAGAACAGATTCCCTTAATTGGGCGAAAAATACTAAAAATAGGAAACGAAACTATGAAACTACCTTCTTCAAGCGCTACTGAACTGAAAAAAGCGAACCTAGAGCACATGGTGTCTATGAAAGACTTCTCTGTTGAAGAGATGGACAACATGATGGAATTGATGAGCTATCTGAAACAAGCTCGCAAAGACAATGCGATTCCTCAGCTGTTCAAAGGCAAATCAGTAGGCATGATCTTTGAGGCGGGCTCTACCCGTACTCGTGTATCTTTCGAAGTCGCAGCCACTTTATTAGGCGGTCATGCTCTATTCCTATCTCCGAAAGACATTCACCTAGGTGGCAAAGAATCTATCGACGACACCTCACGTGTTCTATCACGTATGTGCGACATCATCATGGCGCGTACTAACAGCCCAGAGATGCTAGATGGTCTGCTAGAGATGTCTACCGTGCCTGTGATTAACGGTCTAGATACTCGTTTCCATCCAACCCAAATGCTAGCTGATCTGTTTACTATCCGTGAGCACATCACAGATGGTCGCAAGTTGTCTGATCTAACACTGGCCTTTATGGGGGATGCGACAGACGTATGTCGCTCACTAATGCTAACCTGCGCTAAGTACGGTATGGGCTTTAAACAGATTGGTCCTAAGAAATATCACATGGATCAAGAGTGGATTAACATGGCACTAGATTTCTGTGAAGAGTCTGGCGGAACCATTGAGATCACTGACAACGTAGAGCGCATCAGCGAGTGTGACGTGGTGTACGGCGATAGCTTCTACTGGGTTACTCAGATGGATGAAAAAGAAGAGCGCCTAGCTGCATTCATGCCTGACTATGTTATCACTGAGGAGCTGATGGATAAGGCTCGTCCAGGCGCTATGCTACTGCACTGTCTACCTGCAAACGATAAAGAAGAAGTGACACGCGGTGCGCTAGAGAGTGAATACTCGGTAGCATTTGATGAGGCAGAGAACCGCTTGACTGCACAGATGGCTATCTTGGTTTACTTTACCCATAAAGATGCGGTGATCCCTAGTAAAGCTACCATTAAGCACCATGAAGAGAAGATAAGCAGTTTCCTTCAAACGCTTTAATTAAATAGTTAGAGCAGGCTTAGGCCTGCTCTTTTTTATCTAAAAGCGGAACAATTCTATGAATTCCTAACCTCGTATAAAAATTGCGCAATATTATACTCGGTGCTTATTTTCTATGCCGAGTTCACCCATGAAGAGATACCTATTCGTTTTAGCCGTGGCGACCATGCTAAATGGTTGTGGCGGTTCGCAAAGTACGCCTCTTTCCTTTATGTTTTCGAGTAGCCAAGACCCTGAAAAAGTGTGGCATGACGAGCCCCTTTCGGAAGTCCTTTTGTCTAACGGGCACCATATTCGTTTGGAAATCTCTAATGGCCTTCTAGAGGGGGAGTATTCAGGTGATGGGTTAGACCAACTTTCTAAATCTGCTGGGAAAAGCTTCAAAGTAGACCTTTCGTCCATTCAGCTTTGTGGAGAGACCGCAAACTTCCAAGAGAAACAAGACGATGACTCAGTACTAGAGCACTCTATTATCTCTTGGCCAAACCATACCTCGGGTGTTGGCTGTATTGTGCAAGATATCTTAATTGAGCGCGTTGAGAATCAACAAGCAACGGAGCAAAGCGCTGAGCTCTATTTTGTGCACAATGGACTGGTTGACAGAATAGATTCCTATTCATGGGATGCCCCTTTCTGGGAATTGGAGCAAACTAAGATCCGTGTGCTTGCGCCTCGTTATTCTGCAGTTGTTTGTCGGCTAAAATCGTCAAAGTAGATGACAAAAGGCTTTGGTGTTTTATCTCGGTAAATGCCCATTTTAAAGTAAGGGCCGACACAGTCGTAATAGCTAGTAGGGCCCTGACGGTCGATGACGGTATCACCATCGAGTTTGAGTTTTAGTGAGCCGTTACTTGTATGGCTCCAAGTGACATCGATATCAAATTGATACCAGTGGTTGTGTTTGATGGGCTCACTTAAAAAATAGGTTTCTCTGTGCATGCCTATCTTATTGTGCTTATTGATAGGCTCACTACTGGTTTGTCCCCTTATCAGGAAACGGTCGTTTCTTAGCTCTATACCCAGGTTGGGACTACGACTGATCTCACCTAGATGCCTATCCGGCGTTCCATGCCATTGAGCTATCAAGGCGCGCACGTCTGCGGATTGCCATTCGTCTGTAACAAGTACCTTGAAGCTGTATTGCATGGGAGTGTCGAACTTGGCTCTGAAGGTTTCATAGACTTCTGCTCGATAATGCTCTCCACTGCGAGTCTTATAAACATCTCCGTCTCTGAGCTCTACTCGCAGTACTTTATTTCTCTCATTTAATGGGTCAGTAACTATTTGAGCAGAGTGTTCGTAGCCAAAGTGTTTACCCCAGCCATACAAGGAATCAAAATTGCTGTATCGACTAGTGGGTGCCGTTTCGTTTTTCTCTTCGGGGCATCGGAGTAGCTCTTCACTACTGGCTGCCGACGATAGGAAGAGAGTCGCGATTAACAGTATTCTGAGATTCATGCCTTTTGCGTTCTTGAGCTTGTAGTGAGTGTGCCTCAACATCCTATGCCATTTGAGATTTTTGTTCAGATAGCGATAAAGATTTTGAGCGCAATATCCAGGAGGTTACATCCTTGGTTGCCCTTCGAATAGCAAGAAATCCTCCTATACTCAATTGTGGTTTTATTCAGACTATTCGGGGAGAAACTATGCTACCTACTTCGTCTTACGCCGCGTTCAATAGCGATGATGATCTCAAACCCTATGATTTCAATCGTCGTCAGGTTGGTGCCAGGGATGTGCATATCGAAATCTTATACTGCGGGGTATGCCACAGTGATATTCATATGGCGCACAATGATTGGGGCTTTACTCAATATCCTATTGTCCCAGGACATGAAATCATCGGGCGGGTTGTGTCTACGGGCGGGGATGTGAGCCGCTTTAAGGCGGGTGATCTTGTTGGTGTAGGTTGCATGGTGGACTCTTGTCGTACTTGTGAGCCGTGTAAGAATCATCTCGAGCAACATTGCGAGAAGGGCATGATCATGACCTATGGTAGCCTGATGAATCGGGCGCAGATGCCATTACCCAAGGTGGCTACTCAACCCAGATAGTTGTAGACCAAGACTTCGTGCTTAGCGTTTCAGAATCTCTGGATGTTAAAGCCGTGGCGCCACTGCTGTGTGCGGGCATCACAGTATACTCTCCTCTAAAACAGTGGGATGTGAAAGCTGGCGATAAGGTCGGGGTAATAGGCTTGGGTGGCCTTGGTCATATGGGGGTTAAAATAGCTGTCGCTATGGGTGCAGAAGTGACCATGATTACCACTTCTCCAGAGAAGGGTGAGGATGCAAGCGCTTGGCGCGAGCGGCGTTTTGGTTTCGAGAGATGACGAGCAGATGGCTGCTGCGGTGGGCAAGTTCGACTTCCTACTCAATACAATTCCAGTTGCCCACAACATGGACCCCTATATTCCTCTTCTTAAACTGGGAAAAACCATGGCGGTAGTCGGTGTGGCAGTTACCGAAGTCAATACCATGGCGCTCTCGTTTGGTCGTAAAATTATCTCAGGGTCTTTGATTGGTGGCATTAAAGAGACTCAAGAGATGCTGGACTTCTGCGCTGAGCACAATGTGGTTTCAGACGTAGAGATGATTAACATGCAGGACATCAACGATGCCTATGAAAGGGTAATGAAATCTGACGTTAAGTATCGATTCGTCATCGATATGCAGTCGATGAAATGACAAAAGCGAGCCCCTCAAATGAGGGGCTTGTTCTTTTAGCCTTCAAACAACCAGTTTTGCCAACTCTGCATACGCAATATCACTTTACGAACTACGCTAAACATCTCCCATTTAGGTGAGTAGACAGCAACGTGCGCATCTGTGCCTGATGGCAATGGAATATCCTTTACTAGCTCTGGATTATCCAGTTCAACCTTAACTAAGATTCTGCCTTGTTGAGCCGATTGTTCAGGTGCGGTCATTTGGCCTGAAGCACTTACCGCGCCTTGTGCAAAGATGTCGTTCACCTGCACCACGTGAGCTTTATAGGCATGACCAGGAGTGGTGTTGAAGGTGACCTCAGCTGGATAGCCGGTTTTGATATAGCGTGCTGGTGCTTGTTTGAAGGCAGCGAACAGCTGTTTATCTTCTTTGTGCACAAAGGTCAGGTTGCCCTGAAATGGCACAATGCGACTCTTCATACCAGGTCTAAGCGCTACCTGAGTTACATAACCATCAGTAGGTGCGGTCACTAGGGTTTTACTCAGATTGAATTTAGCCAACTCTAGCTGAGATTGGTATTCGCTCTTGCTTGCTTTCTGTTTCAGTAGGTTGGTTTTAACTTGGTCCACTTTCTCTTGAGAAGAGAAACCTTTGCTTTCTAATTTTTGATAGCGAGCCAGTTCTGCTTGGAAGTAATCGATAGCAGATTGAGTTCTTTTAAGGTCGCTCTGGATACGGTTTACCTCATCCTGAAATGGCGTCGGGTCGATTTGATACAGAGGATCTCCGGCTTTCAACTGCTCATTGCCTTTGACATAAACGTCGGTCACCAAGCCCTCAACCTGAGAGGTGATAGGGGTAGTGACACTGTAGAGTCGCGCCATGCGAGAAACGGGCTGATACATGGCCATATACAGAAATATCCAGCCCACAATGAACAGGCCAATAACACTGGCAGTGGTGACGCTCCATTTGTTGACTGGTAGCTTACATACCTTAAAAACAATCACGCATAGGGCGATATAACTTAGGATAATTAGGGTTTCCATAGTGCTACTCCTGTGCGGTCTTTTCGAGTTGTGAAATACGTTTTTAGTAGGGCTTGATATTCATCTTTTGAAACGGTCGATTCGCTACCCAGCCATTGCGGTTTATCTTTGTCATACATGCTTGCCCATACCCAGAGCAGTGGCCATAAAACATGCATAAAGAACAGGCTTATCCAACCAGCGACATGGATAGCCTCAGCGTGGGGATGATTCCGCTTTTTGGCGATTTCATAGGGGATGTCGTGCAGCAGTATCAGCCCATAGATGAATATGATTAAAACCAGAAATAGGATTCCCAGTGATAGGTAATCTAGAAACGGATTCATAGAACCCCCTTTATTAGTTTGATGACCTGTAGCGGTGGTGACTGCCGCTTAATTTCCTTGGTGGGTTTCCTTTGCTGTAAATAGTAAACGTGGTCAGTGGAGGGGACTATTGAAGTCTGTTTCAATCTGGATTAAACAATATTTAATGGTCACCGCTTTGAATTGGGTAGACTATGTTTAGTGTATGAATATCAATGAGATAGTGTATGGATCTGAATCTTCTTAAAACCTTTGATGCGGTGATGAAAACACAGAGTGTTAATGAGGCGGCGCTAGTGCTGAACATAACCGCACCGGCGGTCAGTCATGCCCTAAATCGTCTGAGAGAGCAGTATCAGGACCCACTATTCGTGCGCCAAGGAAGAGGAATCGTTCCTACCAATTTTGCTGTTGAGCTTCACGCCGATATTCAAGAACCTTTGAGCTTGCTAATCGATGGCGCGGAATCTCGAGAGACCTTTGATCCAATGAGCAGTCAACGTACCTTTAGAGTCTCTAGCCATAAAGACATAGACCTACTTTTGGTTCCACCACTTAAACGATACAAGCAAAAGCACGCGCCGAATGTTTCTATTCAAGCGGACATCGAGCATCTTAATGAGCAGGATCGTCAAGAAGATCTCAGAAGGCGCCGAGTGGATGTCATTTTAGCGACGGTACCACTGAAAGATCATGGCTATCACAACCAACTGCTACTTGAACAAGAATTGGTGGTGACAGTGAGTAAATCACACCCACGTATCCAAGGATCCATAACGGAAGAGGATTTCATGCGAGAGTCGCACTTGCTTTGGCGTACCCAGCGTCAAAACACGAATACACTAGATTCGGTTGCAGTTGACGCTAACCTGCCTGCAAGAAAGATTGCCTACTCTACCGGTTCGACGGTGACGGCGCTTATGCTCGCCTCAGAAACGGATTGGTTGTGTGTGACCAGCAAGTGGCATGCGCTCAAGATGGCAGACAAGTTTGACCTAAACGTATTTGCACTCCCGTTTGAGACGCAAAAGGTTCCGGTCTATATGACCTGGCATCAATCGCAAAAGCGGGACCAGGGACATCAATGGTTGAGGAGTGCCATCATCGCTTCCCTTGAGGAAGCCGATATTGCTTAGGCGGTTAAAGCGTCGTCCAATCTAAAATGTCATACACCTCAAACGCCACTTCTTCGTAAGGGTGAGCGTCCAGAAGCGCTTGAATGCTCTGTTTCGCATACTTGTCATCACACACCAGCTCTACCTTGAGTTCGTTTACCTTTTCTAATTCTCCATGAGACCCGAGGTGTGGGTTAGCTCCGGCTAGAGGGCGAAACTGTCCTGTGCCTTGGGTTTCAAAACAGCATCTATCATAGTCACCGATCTTGCCGGCACCTGCGTTAAATACTGCCTCTTTAACGCTTTCCGCGTCTTCAACTGGCACGAAGAAAATGATCTTTTTCATAAGTCAGTGTCTCTATCTTTGAATCTATAGGGATTAGCTTAGCGTTTTCAATGGCTTATTTCTCTAGCTCAAAACAAAAATGAATCATGCGTTGACTTAATTTGATGATCAAACTAAATTTAGATTGGATATTTTGATAGTCAAACTAAATGAGTAACTTAAGATGGACTCTTCTCTTTCCCATTCACATAATTTTTCTGGGCATAATCATCACGGTGAAAAACGCACTTTTTACGTGCTCTTGCTTACTGTTACTACCATGGTGGTGGAGATATCGGCAGGTATTGCCTACGGCTCTATGGCACTGCTCGCCGATGGTTGGCATATGGCACCCACGCCGCCGCATTTTGTATAACCTTGTTTGCTTATCGCTATGCAAAGCACCACCAGGACGATGATAGGTTCTCTTTTGGGACTGGTAAGGTAAGCGTGCTTGGTGGATACACCAGTGCTATCGCCCTTGGAATCGTCGCCTTGCTGATGTTTGTAGAGTCTGCATTTCGCCTGTTTAACCCAGAGACCATTCGCTTTAATGAAGCGATACTGGTGGCGTGTATTGGCCTAGCAGTGAATCTTGCGAGTATGTTTTTGCTTGGTGACCATCACCATCACGATGACCATGACGATCATCACCACCATCATCACGATCACAACCTAAGAGCGGCCTATATGCATGTGCTGGCAGATACGCTTACTTCATTGCTGGCTATCGTCGCGCTGTTATTTGGTAAGTTCTACGGTTGGAACTGGCTCGATGCATCATGGGTATGGTCGGTGCCTTGGTTATCGGAAAATGGACCTTTAACCTGCTTAAACAGACCAGTCCTATCTTGTTAGACGAGAGTATCGAGCAAGATTACCGGGCCGCTATTAAGCAAGAACTTGCTCCTGATGCAGAGGTTACAGATCTACACGTATGGAAGGTAAGTGGGCATCATTATTCGGCAGCCATTACCTTGGTCTCAGACAGCAACATTAGTGTGTCTGAGTATAAGCATAAGCTGGCAAAGTTTGATAAGATCCATCACCTTACACTCGAGGTACATTCATCAGCATGAGAAACATAGAGCAGTTAAATCAGCTACTTACTGAATTTTATGACAAGATGTCGTCTTGGGAGCAGTCTGTTGTTCGTGAGACAGGCTACTCTCTAGCCCAAGTGCACACCATAGAGGTGTTGGGTGTGCATGGTGCGATGAGGATGAAAGAGTTGGCGGATAAGCTCAGTATTACCACAGGCACCTTAACGGTGCAGGTGGATAAGCTAGTTTCAGCTGACCTTATCGAGCGCTTGCCACACCCAACCGACAGACGAGCCATAGTGGTATCCCTTACAGATAAAGGAGAGGAGATCCATCGTCACCACAATCAACTGCATCTGGATTTAGTCAAAGACCTGACTCGAAATATTGAGCCTGAAGAACAAGAGCGGCTCATCTCAGCGTTAACCAAGATGAACCGTGAGTTTTGAGGGTTAGACTAGTGTTCCGGCAATCTAAGCTCTAGTCGTAGAAGTCAAGTGTGAGTAGTAGCCGGTTTTGTCCATTTGGTACGCTTGGAGAGCGATGCACCAACCCACCTTCACTGTTTCCAAGCCAGCTTTCACCTTTTAATAGCGCGACATCACCTGTAGAGAGCTGCTTTACACAATCTGGATTTGGATACAGACCAGATTCAGCGTCAGATAAGCCATTGCTACCATGACCTAATTTAGTTCGGTCCACATCTGAGTGTGCCAACCACTCGGTGCTACGCCGTGATAGGTGCTAACCAATCTACATGGCACATGATCCACATGGAAGCGTGGACACATAGCAACGTCCAAAGAGGTTAATCTCACGCCCACTTTTTTAAGCTCAAACAAGCAACTGAACATCTCTACCAATAGCTCGATATCTTGAACCAGCGGCTTGGGCGCAGTGCCATTGCTCACCTTAATAAGCTCTTCAGCTAACTCATCTGGAGTCACCACTAACGATTTTTCGAAATTTGGATTGGCTGCCAAGAAATCGTCAACCGCGCTTTCTAGTTCAGAGTGGACTGGACGCTTCCAGACAGCGATGTTTGTTCCTTCCTTGTAGATATCAGACAGGGTTGCCGGGCTCTCCCCGATAGCGAATGTAGAATTCTCAGAGAGGTCAGTGTCGAGCGCTTGCTCAGTGGTTGCTAGGTTAGTCATTTCATTTTCCTAGTGTGAGCGATTGTTGTGGATATGTTATAACATATCGACAATTGTGAGCGATAGAGAGAAATGAAAAACAGTCGAGTAGCTAAAAGTATTTCTCTATCGAACTTGCTAGCATTCAATGGAGTAACTAATTGAATTAATGTGGTTTTTAATCTCTAAGGCTTCAAAAAGGAATGAATATGAAATGCGCCCCGATAAAAGAAGAAATCAGCTTTGATGATTTCGCCAAAGTCGATATCCGTGTGGGTTTGATTCTTGAAGTAAGTGAGGTAGCTAAGTCAGACAAACTAATGAAGCTCACGGTGGACTTTGGTGACCATACTCGCTCTATCCTAGCTGGCATAAAACAAGAGCGTGAAAACCCAAAAGAGATAGAGGGTAAGCAAGCTCTGTTTGTAGTGAACTTGCCGGAGCGAAAAATGGCGGGAGAAGTGTCTCAAGGCATGCTGTTTGATATCGGTTATGAGGATAAACTTCAACCTTGCTTAGCGTGCCCTGAAAAAGAGACACCTAACGGCGCGAGAGCGGGCTGATTCTATTGTTAGAGTGGCCACACCCATACCAGCATGGGCACACTCACAGCAATTACGATGATTTCCAATAGAAGACCTAGCTTCCAATAGTCACCGAAATGAAATCCACCGGGCCCCAATATCAAGGTGTTGTTCTGGTGACCGATGGGGGTAAGGAATGCGCAAGATGCGCCAATCGCGATAGCCATTAAGAAGGCGTCAGGACTGACGCCCAACTGGCTCGCCGTACTGATACCTATTGGACACATCACAGCAGCCGTTGCCACATTGTTCATTAGATCGGATAAGAACATGGTGACCACGAGTAGCAAGGCTAAAGCCAAGACAGGCTCATTTTGCGCAATATTGTTTATGAGAAAACTGGCAATGATGTCGGCTGCGCCAGTGGTGTACATCGCATTAGCCACAGGGAATAAGGCAGCAAGAAGAACCACAACCGGCCAATCGATTGAGGTGTAAATAGAGCGTAGCGGCACTATTTTAAACAGCGCAAAGGCTAGTGCTGCAGAGACAAAAGCTATCTCAGGCGGGAACAGCCCAAAGGTCACAACAAGCAGTGCCAGAAACATGATGACGGCAGCTTTAAGTGCTTCGCCTTTTTTGGGAACCTGGATATCTCGCGGTGCTAAGGGCAGACAGCCAAAGTCGGAGCAGAATCTTGCAATAGATTCAGGGTCTCCTTGCAAAAGCAGAACATCACCTTCGTTAAACTTGGTGTAGCGCAAGCGTTTGATTGAGCGTCTACCTTGTCGGGATATGGCCAGAAGGTTGACGTCGTAGCGTGCGGGAAGGTCGATATCTGTAGCGGTGCGCTCTACTAAGGAAGTTGCAGGCACCACTACCACCTCTTGCACCACTATTTCTTCAGTTTTACTGCTTTCGGGTTCTGGATCTTTCTCTGGCTGACCTTCTTCTGCTTCGTCACTCTCTATATTCTCGACAACTTCTTCTATCGTTTCGTTCTCTTCAGGTTCAGTGTTGTCAGTGCCGACAGCTTCTTCTAGTTTGAGCCCTAGGCTGCGCAGTGCCTTTGGAAGGGATTCAGGCTCGATCTCTATGATCAATATATCGTTGGCGATCAATAGTCTTCTACGATTTCGAGTGGCAAGCCTAGTATCACCACGGATGATCCCTATCACCTGAGCATCCGACTCATCCAATATCTTTGAAACCTGCAGTAGGTTCTTCTTTTCAGCTATGCTGCCTGGAACGATTCGAACCTCACAGAAGTAGGTACCGGTATCGAAACTGCCGGATGAGGATTGTTTACGTATCGGCACAATGCGCCAGCCAAATAGCCCGATAAATAACAGGCCAATCAAAGCAACTGACACCCCCACTGGGGTGAAATCGAACATTGAAAAGCTTCCAAGGCCATTGGAGTCTCTGAACCCAGAAACCACTAGGTTAGTTGGTGTGCCAATCAAGGTTGTCATCCCCCCAAGATAGAACCGAATGCCAGAGGCATCAGCACTTGTCCGGGTGGCATATCGTTTTTAGCTGCAAGTTGAATTGCAATTGGCATCAGCAGCGCAAGGGCGCCGACATTGTTCATAAAGCCAGATAGGGTAGCGGCTAAGAATATCAGTATGGTGATGTTAAGAGTGGGACCTGCTGAAGAAGGCAGGATATGTTTGGCGACAATATCTACCGCGCCAGAGCGAAACAGTCCGTAACCGAGCACTAAAACACTGGCAACGGTGACAACCGCAGGATGACTAAAACTAGAGAACGCCTGTTGCGCAGGAACCAAGCCAACAAAGACGCTAGTTAGCAGAGCACCTAGCGCAACTATGTCGTGTCGCCATCGACCCATAAGAACAGCACTATGGTCACGCCCAACAGAGCGACTATAAGCAGTTGATCATTAGACATAAATGATGAGCTAGTCCCGAAGAGTCGGGTTTGGCATCCAGTGCTAATTAGGGTGATGAAACTAGCATAGTCTAATGAGGAGGATTTTTGTGATAGTAGCTTGGCTTAGTTAGAATTGGATTCTTGATACTGACGCACCACACACAGCTCTGGCAAGTGCTGAGTTAAGGTTATATTGCCTTCGATGACCAATTGTTCCTCTTCCTCAATAGTGCGCGCAGGCACTACCGCTACCTGTGACACGGGCGCAAACAATTCGCCACGCCTATACATGTAAAATGCGCGAACAACGCTAATCATTCCGAGAAAGGCGAGCATTAGCCACACCGCTTGAGCAATTATTTCGAACATGACCTGAACTCTGTGATTGAAAGTGATGCGAAATATAGCAAGGTGTATGGTTAAAACTTGTCCAAACGCGCCATAGGGAACAATTTGAAACGGTACAAACAAAAAGACCTGCTGAATAGCAGGTCTTCTCACTAGATATGAAGACTAAAGATTTTCAATCGCAGTTTGGATAGATGGGCCAATCTGGCGCTTGCGAGAGGTTACGCCTTCTAGCGTTACCATGTCACCCGCAATCTTAGTATTGAATGCATTCTCAATGATCTGCTTTTCTGCATCACTTACCCAAAGAAGGTTGGCTTGTTTGTCTTTGGTATCGGTAATCGAGAAGAAGATGTAATCCAAGCCTTTCGCTTCTTTATATTCCTGCATTGCTTTATGCAGTTCGTCTTTACGGTCGATTAGCTGCTGAGCGGTTAGGGTTTCAGCCACACCTATACCTACCTTTTTGCCGCCGTATTCGAAGTTTTTGTAGTCCAGAGTCAGGATAGTCTCAGCGCTAAGATGGCTTAGGTCAGACTTAGCCACCAACATCTGCTGTCCAAAATCTTGGATATCTTCAACGCCTGCAACCTTAGCCAGTTTTTCTGCGAACTGCTTGTCGTAGTCTGTGGTGGTTGAAGACTGGAATACCACAGTATCAGACAAGATAGCGCCAAGGCCTACACAAGCGATAGCTGGTGGTAGGGTGACATCTAAAGACTCAGCGTTAGCCGCTAAAATGGTAGCCGTTGAGCCCCATGCTCGGATATCCATAGAGATAAGCTGAGAGGCATTAATTGGGTTTCCACCGATTGCATGGTGGTCGATGATAGCCACAACTGACTCAGGTTTGATGCTAGGAGCTAGCTGAGTTTGTTGATTGAAGTCTACCAAGCCAACTTGGTAGTTCGAGTAATCTGAGGTTACCTTTGGTGCTTCAACACCACAGTAGTCCATCACGAATTGAGATTCAGTTGATGCTCTCAGGTACAGTAGCTGTGCCGCCGTAGATTTGAGCTGCCATCATAGCTGCACCTACTGTGTCTGTATCAGGCTCATGTGGCCGGTCCAAACTAGGTTGTCGGTGTCGTTGTTAGCTGGCTGATAAAGATCCAATGCTGCGTGTGCTGATGTCATGCCAATCGCCAGAGCAACAGTGCCTAGTTTTAATACCGTGTTTTTCATCAATTAAATTCCATTCGTAATTAAAGTAACGGCAGGTAATTTAGAGTGGGAAAATGACAGAGCGATTTCATTGATATTACTGGTAGATTACAGTGAGGCGTTAATATCTGTAGAGAACAGCAGTTAGTTGAATTCACTTAAGTCTTTGTTTGACCTAGATTTGTTAAAGAATGTAACCTCAATCAATCTGAGAACTCTTAGGTATACAGATGAAACAGAACATAGTTCATATCGCGCTAGTGGTTAATGATTACGATGACGCAATCGACTTCTACGTCAATAAGCTTAATCGAACTGATTGAAGATACCTATCAGCCGGAACAGGACAAACGCTGGGTGGTAGTTGCGCCGCCAAACTCTCATGGCACTTCTATACTCTTGGCTCGGGCATCTAAGCCAGAGCAAGAGGCATTTGTAGGCAACCAAACTGGCGGTCGTGTGTTTCTGTTTCTCACTACCGACGACTTCTGGCGTGATTACGAGCGAATGCAGTCTATTGGTATTAAGTTTGTCAGACCACCCAAGGAGCAAGACTATGGACGGTAGCAGTGTTTGAAGATCTCTACGGTAACCTTTGGGACCTGCTGCAATTGAATCCAAATCACCCAATGGCAAACCGATAGAAGAGGTAATCAGATTAGTATGCATGAAGTCATTGTTTTATTTGGAGTAAACGGCTCCGGTAAATCTCATATAGCGAAGCTTATTCAGCGTGAGTTTGGCTATCACTACATCTCTATAGAGGAGTTCTTTATCTCTGAGTATGGGAGTGTGGATAACTATCGAAAAAATTCTAAGCAGGCATGGGCGTTGTTAAAACAACATATTGATGAGCAAACAGTGAAGCTAGGAAGAGTTTGCTTTGAACTGGTATTTCCTGAGTTGGATAATATCCTTCTCGACTACGCTAATCCTGATATTGATTATAAGTTCATTAGAGTCGATGTGAGCTTAGAAACCTCACTGTCTCGCGTCGAATCTCGCGGACTAAACAGTAACTTCCCTAAATCCAGAGAGTTCGTGAAGCAGACTTATAATAGATTTTACTCACAGCAGTATAAGGATTTTGCATTCGATCTTACTCTCTCTAATCAAGGTACTCGGGAAGAAGACCTACTCGAAAAACTGAAACAGACACTTTAGTCCTAACAATTTATCTCTTGCCTCTGAAATTGGCACGCTTTGCCAATAAGCGATAATATAGGGGCTCAGTTAACCGCAAAGATCCCGTTATGTCAGATGAAAACTCGCTCTAGAATGGATGCGTCAGCAAGCTCGTAAATCGATCCCTATATCGAAGACCCGTCATTTGATGAGTGTGTTGAGCTGATTGGTCCTGCCTTCAAAAAGGGTAAGCACGTGCTCAATTGCGCGCCTTGCTGGCCCAAGCAGATCGTCGAGCGGGAGCAGCAGAGCGTAAGCATGCAGCACTCAAGTTTGCCAAAGAGAAGAGCCCACAGGCGGGTCAGATTTTGCGTTTACAAGGGAAACTGCAGCGAGTTGAGCTGGCGCTTAAGTTGGCAACCGGTGACAACAATATGACCATCTCTCAATTTTGCGCCGAATATGATGTCAGTAAGCGAGATGGTAATACTGCTTGGCATGAAAAATTGGTTGAACAAGATAAAAAGAAATAGCCAATTCGTAATTCAAATTCCAATCACGGGCTCTCTTAACGGTGAGCCCATTTTTGTGGCTGAACGGTTTTATGTGAACTCTACTGAACTAGGTGTTATTAAATCGTTTTACTGTGGTTAATTATTTTGATTGATTGATTGTTTTTAGACTAGTCTCTCGTAATGTGTCGATTTGTTAGTTGAATTGATTGCCTGAAATTGTGATTATTCATGCAGTCTTTTCTATTACCTTTTTATAATCATGCAAACAACTCAAACTGTGTCCACGGCGGACAAAGCTAAAAGTTGGCAGATGCCCGATACGCTAATCATCATCTTTGTGATTGGTATTCTGGCCGCCGCACTTACCTATTTTATTCCTGCTGGTTCATTTGAGAGCCAAGATGTTACTTACCTAGTTGATGGCGCAGAGAAAACGCGCAGCGTTATCGATCCTTCTTCATTCGCTTATGCGACCGATGAAGCTGGTGATCTTGTGTACAACAAGGTCAGCTTCTTTGCGTCTGGTGGCGGTATTGGTCTGATGAACTTCCCATTTGAGGGCCTTGTGTCAGGTTCGAAGTGGGGCAGTGCTATTGGCGTTATCATGTTTATGCTGCTTATCGGTGGTTCGTTCGGCGTGGTTATCCGCACTGGCAGTATCGATACCGGTATCCTGCATCTGATCAACAAGACTAAGGGCAGTGAAGCGCTATTCGTTCCTGTGCTGTTCGCTCTGTTCGCACTGGGCGGCGCGGTATTTGGTATGGGCGAGGAGGCGGTGGCGTTTGCATTATCATCGCTCCTTTGATGGTACGCCTTGGCTATGACTCCATAACTACCGTGATGGTGACCTATGTAGCGACTCAGATCGGCTTTGCCTCTTCTTGGATGAACCCGTTTTCTGTAGCAATTGCGCAAGGTATCGCGGGTGTTCCTGTGCTTTCAGGCATGACCTTCCGCATGGCACTTTGGGCCGGCTTTACGCTAATTGGTATTGCTTTCACCATGATGTATGCTGCACGCATCAAGCGTAATCCAACTTCTTCTTTGACCTATGAATCGGATGCGCACTTCCGCGCTCAAGAAGATACGTCGGGCAAGATCAAAGAGTGGACGCTAGGTGATACCCTAGTAATGCTAACCGTTCTAGCGACGACTATCTGGGTTGTTTACGGTGTAGTGGCTCACGCTTGGTATATTCCTGAGATTGCATCGCAGTTCTTCACCATGGGCTTTATTGTTGCCATTATCGGTACGCTTTTCCGCCTGAACGGTATGACTCTAAACGACGCTGCAGCTGCGTTTAAAGAGGGTGCTGAGCTTATGCTTGCGCCAGCACTTCTGGTTGGTTGTGCTAAGGGTGTATTGCTTATCCTTGGTGGCGATAGTAGCGATGCAAGTGTTCTGAACACTATTCTAAACAGCGCTGGTGGCTTTATCAGCGGTCTACCAGATGTGGTAGCGGCATGGCTGATGTATGTATTCCAGTCAGTGTTTAATTTCTTTGTGACCTCAGGTTCCGGTCAGGCTGCTTTGACTATGCCACTGCTTGCACCGCTAGCAGATATTGCGGGTGTAACTCGTCAGGTAGCGGTTTTGGCCTTCCAACTTGGTGACGGTTTCACTAATATCATCGTACCAACGTCAGCATCACTGATGGCAACACTGGTGTATGTCGCATCGATTGGGGTGTATGGATTAAGTTCTGTGGTCGCTTTATCGCACTGCTATTCGTTCTTTCAAGTATCGTAGTAGTTGGCGCACACCTAGCAGGCTTTGCATAAGCTAAGCTAGCGCAAAAGCTTTAATTGATGGAGGCGAGCTGAATATGGCTCGTCTTTTTTATGGGAAGTATTTTATGAAACAAGTGACAACGACTCTGCCTGTGCTTGAGTCTTTGAATGTTGACCAGCTTGAAGCTGGCGAGCATAAGTTTGAGTTTGCAGTAGCGACTAACGCACTGGGTCAAAGACAACACCTTCCAGTGCGTGTGTTTAAAGGCGCTAAGCCAGGTAAGAAGATCGTTATTACAGCTGGTGTTCATGGTGATGAGCAGAGCGGAATTGTCGCAGCTCTTAAACTGGCGAATGAACTGGTAGGCAAGGAATTATCTGGATGCGTGACAATACTGCCTGCTTTGAACCCAACAGGTATCTTGCGTCATAGCCGTGATTTCTACCCAGCCGATCCGGATACTTCTCCGTCGAATATGAATCGCTTCTTCCCAGGGAATCCTGAGGGGGATGAGGTGCAGCGCTTTATTGCATCGCTGTGGAACAACATGCTACGCCCGAACGCTGACTTTGCAATCGACCTTCACACTCAAACCTCAGGCACTACCTATCCATTGTATGTGTTTGCTGACTATAGAATTGAGATGGCAAAGCAGATGGCCTATCAGCTGAATCCTGATGTGATCTTGGATGATCCAGGCGATAAGGGAGTCCTAGAAACCGCTTGGAATGAGAGCGGTGTCCCTTGTATCACTATTGAGGTTGGTGCTGGTCGATATACAGATAAGGCGATGATAGAGCGAACCGTCGAGGGCATGTTAGAAATCCTCAAGATGCATGGTGTTCTCGAGGGCAATCCAGCTGATGTGAAAGGCTGTATTGAAGGTACCAAGACTACAAGCATCAAGGCCAAACAAGGCGGGTTTATCGAGTGTCACGTAGACCTTCTGCAACAGGTCGAACAGGGTGAGTTGCTCGCGACTCAAATGAATAGCTTTGGTGAGGTAACTGAAGAGTATCATGCACCTCACGCTGGGACCGTACTTAGTCACAATGTAGAGGCACTGCGCGCTCCGGGGTCCTTGGTTGTAAGGCTAATAAGCTGAATAGATCGAACAAATAAAAAGAGCAAAGTGGCTTAGCGTCGCTTTGATCTTTTTTGTGTCTGAATAACAGAGTTGCGATTCTTAGCTAAACTCAATAGTTCTTATTATTAGAATATTTACTCTTATACGGACTATTACGTAATGAAACTTCATGTGCTTGAGGGCTATATTCAGCAGATATACTTGGTTGAAGAAGAAAGCGGACTGATGCTACTCGACGGATGTTGTCGGGCAGATGTAGGCGTTGTGCTTCGATATATAGCCCAAGATTTGGAGTTGCCATTGTCAGCCCTAAAGGCGGTAATCGTTACCCATATGCATCCCGACCATGCTGGAGGTGCCAGTCGCTTAAAAGAGTTAACTGGCTGTAAGCTATTTGGTTCAAATATCGCGGGGCAGTGGTATCAGGGAATCGATGGTTACTTTATGCACCTCACCGATATGGCCCTAGCGCGCTGGGTCGGTAACCGAAAGGGAAATGGCCGTAAGAAGATCCGATATCCACGCTTTATAAAGTTGGATCACCTGCTAGATGATGGAGATTCAATTAAGGGCTTTGAGGATTGGCAGGCGCTGTTTACTCAAGGACATACTGATAGAGATCTCTCCATTTTGCATATCCCTTCCAAGACCCTGTACATAGCAGATCTTTTGGTCATGGTGAAAGGTCGCTTGATCCCCCCGTTTCCTGTCTTCTATCCCAATCGATATAAGCGTTCTATAGCGCGACTGGCAGAGTTGGATGTTGAACATATCTTGCTTGCTCATGGCGGGAAAAAGCCCAAATCAGCCATAGACTTTAAACTTCTAGAAGAGATAGCGCCAAGTGAGCCTCAGACTCATTGGCGCTCGGTGAAGAAGAAGTTTCTAAAAGTAGTAAGTTGAGTTGTTTTAGCCTTTCAATATTTTCATCAGTGTACTTTGCAGTAGTTCAATCATCGAATCGAGCTCTCTAGGTAGAGCTTTTGCCGTAATTGAGTAGCCCTCAACAAAGGGAATGAGCACGGAAACAGCCTGAGATAAGCACATGTCATTCTTTGCTAGAGGACTCAGTTTGTCCTGCATAGTCATACTCATCTCTTTGTAGTACTCCAGCAGATAGGTCTCCATGACTTGGTTTCGGGTGGAAATAGCCCAAAACTCGCGAAACAATCGGCACATATCCGATAGGTCATATACATGCGTTAGGAGCATAGTGAGCAGAGAATTGAGCTCTTGCTCTGAGTTAACAGCGGACTGCGCTTGCAGTTCATCAGAACACTGCTTGAAATACCTATCCGCCATGGCCTTAAGAAGATCATCCTTGGTTTTGAAATAGTACTGCACGTTACTCAGTGACATATCGGCGGTGCTAGCGACCTTTCTCATTGTCAGTCCAAAGTCTCCTTCAGATTTTATTACCTCGATCGCTATATCGAGGATCTTTTCTATTTTTGCTGATTTCTTAGCCACTTATGCGTTCTCAAATACGTACTCGACAAGATCGTTAAGATCTCTATTTGTGTTTTCTGTTGACATATTAGGTCTAATGACCTAAATTTGCAATCACTAGGTCGGGTGACCTAAAAGCATAAGAGGACATAACCATGGTACAAGTACTTCGCACACCTGAAGCGCAATTCGAAAACTTGAAAGATTACCCGTTTGAATCTCACTACGTTGAGGGATTAACAGGCTATGAAGGCATTCGTGGTCACTATTTAGATGAAGGTAGCGCGGATTCACAACAGACCTTTCTTCTGCTGCATGGAGAGCCAACTTGGAGTTACCTGTATCGTAAGATGATCCCAGTATTTGCAGGCACTGGTGCGCGAGTCGTTGCACCGGATCTCATAGGGTTTGGTAAGTCAGACAAACCAGTATCTGAAGATACTCACACCTTTGAGTTCCACCGCAATTACCTACTTGCGTTGGTTGAGCATTTGGATCTGCAAAACATCACTCTTGTGGTTCAAGACTGGGGTGGTTTGCTTGGTCTGACGCTTCCTCAAGCGATGAAGTCTCGCTTTAAGCGCCTACTTATCATGAACACAGGCTTGCTATTAGGGCCTACAACGCAACCCGCTTTCTTAGAATGGAAGGGTGATATCCTTGAGCCTCAAGAGCTAGCGTTAGATTCCTTTATGAAAAAATACGCGCCATCGCTAGATGAGCAAGAAGCGAGAGCTTACGCTGCACCATTCCCAGATGGAAGTTATCAAGCTGGTGTTCGTAAGATGCCAAAAATGGTAGCAAACCCGGAACAAGCATGTGTCGAAATATCAACCGAAGCCATGTCATTCTGGAGGGAATGGGAAGGCGGAACATTCATGGCTGTTGGTATGAAAGACAAAATGCTAGGGCCAGAGGTAATGGGCTGGATGCAAAGTGTTATCAAAGGTTGCCCTGAACCTATGCAAGTTCCAGAAGCCGGTCACTTTGTCCAAGAGTTTGGTGATGAAGTTGCAAAAGCCGCATTAGCGCATTTCAGTGAGTAATAAGTAGCTAGATATGAAAATTTTAAATCTCGTATTTCATCCGAATCTAGAAGGTTCACGCAACAATAAAACCTGGAAATCGCAACTCGATGAATCTGGAAAAGTAACCACCAGTCGAGATCTGTACTCTGAGTATCCGGATTTTCAGATTGATGTAGAGAAAGAGCAGTCATTGCTTGAAGCGCACGATCGCATTATTTTTCAGTTTCCTTTCTATTGGTACTCCATGCCACCACTTTTGAAAAAATGGTTGGATGACGTACTTACCTACAATTTTGCTTACGGCCCAGATGGCGATAAGTTGAAAGGGAAAGATCTCCAGTTGGTGGTTTCCGTTGGAGGGCGCGAAAAGTTCTACTCTGGTTTTGATATATTCACTAGCGTTCCAGACCTGCTGCGTCCTTTCCAGCTAACGGCAAATCTGACGCAGATGAATTATCTGCAGCCAGAGTTTATGTTCAATGCAGATGCGGAATCAGAAGAGGTGATTGAGGCTTTTGGTAAGCGCTTGGTGGAAATCATTGACGACCCAAAACGCTCGGACCCTCGCCAGTACCTGTATGACAGCATGAATGCAGAACTCAACGAAGTGTATCAAGATCTAGGTCTGGCTTGACCAAGAACAATTAACGGATGAGCGTCTTATCAATAGGTAATGGGGATATTTACTTTACCTGATTTTTCCAAAAGCCGAATAGAATCTGGATTTGCTTGATTCGTTCGGCTTTCTTATAACTGAGCTATTGAGTTGCGGTACCTTGAGTTTGGTGTTTACCCATCACCACACGCAGGCGTACCAGCATAGCAATCGCCGCTACAGTTAAGCCGGTAATAATACCCACCCAGAAGCCCATCTCTCCCATAGCCCGGGATGATGTTGTCAGTAAGTCCCAAAACGACACCCAGTGGTAGTGCTAATCCCCAATAACAGGCCACAGATAGGAACATAGGAACCTTGGTATCTTTGTAACCACGTAAGGCGCCATTGGCAGAGGTTTGCAGGGCATCGCTAAATTGATACATAGCGGTGAAAACAAGAAGCCCCGCCGCAGTTGCGCTAACCACAGGGTCTGTGGTGTATAGCTGATGATAGGATCAGGGAAGGTCAGAAGCACAGTCGCTGGGATCAGAGAGATAAGTCCAGCTACCATAATGCCTATTTTACTTCGCTCAACTGCGCCGATGGTATTGTTGGCTCCTAGTGCATGACCAACGCGGATGGTGATGCCAAAAGAGACACTCATGGAGATCACATAGGTCATGCTGGAGATATTAAGTGCTATCTGAGCGGCTGCCACGTTTTCAGCGCCGATACGTCCAATAAGCAGAGCGATAACTGCAAAGATACTGCCACAAACCGCAATATTGGTGCCGATTGGCAGACCTAGCTTAAACAGACTAAGCATCTCTTTGGGTTTAGGCTTCGCATCAGAGAAGTCAATTAAGGACTTGTACTGGCGGTGAGTCTTGATACACACATACAGCATGGCAGACATCAGCCAATACACTAGGCTAGTTGCCCACCCACAACCCACTGCGCCTAGTTCAGGAAAACCAAACTTTCCGTAGATCAGGACATAGTTCACCGGGATGTTAATCAGAAGACCTATGACAGAGACGATCATGGGGATTTTGGTGTTGTTCATACCCTCAAAGAAGCCATTCAACACATAAAAAAGTGCGATGCCTGGCACGCCAAAGGCCAACGCAAACGCATAATCGCTGGCGATAGGGATAATGACAGGATCAACGGCAATCCACTCTAAGATGCCTCTAGCGCTACAAAGGTAGCCGATAAGAATGGCGCTGGATATTAGGGCTATCCACACCATCTGGAAGCTCTCGCTTGAGATGCGATTGAGATTTCCTGCACCGCGATGGAAGGCAACCACAGGAGTAAGCGCCATGATGATACCTCGAAGTAGCAACAGCACAGGAATCCATAGGCTTGAGCCGAGCGCAATAGCGGCAAGGTCTGCGGCACTGACTTGGCCTGCCATAGTCGTATCTACAAAGCCCATGGCTTGGGTGGCAAGTTGAGTAAATATAATCGGGATAGAGAGGTGCATCAGAGCACCAGATTCACGGGAGAAACGAGAAAAAGGAGATTCGGTCGTTTGCATGATGTTACTTACACCAATATAAATGCACCAATGGAAGCAGGATAGCGGGCGTGCATTTTAGGGTGTGCCACTGAGCGGCGCCAATATAAACAGTGTGAATTGGTGAGTCAAGAAACCAGGAAATAGGGGGTGGGGATTAACGAAATCTTCCGCGATCTTTATCAGTAGGGAACACTAAAGCGTTTTAAATATGTTTTATATATAAATCAGTGTATTGCGTGTTATTGTGGTGTGAGATTAGTGTGCTAGAGCTACCAGCTGATAGGTTGTAGTTCACCTCTTATCGAATAATTTTCTTACAAGGATGTTTGCGTGGAGCTCAGGGAAACTAGAACAATTGTGGATATTAAAAGTGAGTTGCAAGAGTTGCTCACTGACAGTGTAGAGAGCGGTGCTTCGGTCGGTTTTCTAACGCCAGTAGATGCTAAAGAGATAAAGGCTTATTGGGACGGCGTAGAGTCGGATCTGATTTCCGGCTCACGCAAAGTATTCGTAGCCCATGAAGGTGAGCAAATATTAGGTTGTGTGCAGTTATCTCTATGCCCTAAGGCGAATGGCTCTCACCGAGGCGAAGTTGAAAAGCTCATGGTACATACCGATGCGCGTGGTCAGGGCATCGCTAGACAGCTGATGTCCCTGTTGGAGCTTAGCGCTGCAGAGCTTGGTCTATCTTTGCTGGTTCTCGATACTCGCTTGGGCGATGTTGCTTCTGATCTCTATTGTTCTATGGGCTTTGTTGAGGCAGGGCAGATCCCAGAGTTTGCACGAAGCTCTTCAGGGGAGTTGGAAGCGACGGTCTTTTTCTACAAGCTACTGCAGGGATAACTATGAGTCATTCAAAGATAGTTTTGGTCACAGGTGGTGGTCGAGGAATTGGCGCCGCTACGGCAAAGCTTTTTGCCTCACATGGCTATAGCGTCTGTATCAATTACAAGTCTAATTCGGAGGCCGCTCAGAAGGTTGTCGATGAGATAGAGTCTGCTGGTGGCCGCTGCATCTCAGTACAAGCTGATGTTTCCCAAGAGTCAGATGTTCAAAGGCTGTTTGAAGCCATTGATAGCGAGCTCGGTACATTATCGGTTTTGGTAAACAATGCCGGAATACTCCAAGTGCAAACCAGACTCGATGAGATGACCGCAGAGCGTATCAACACCATATTAACCAACAATGTCACTAGTTATTTCCTTTGCTGTAAAGAAGCAGTGAGACGCATGTCCACCCGCCATGGTGGCAAGGGTGGAGTGATTGTGAACGTGTCTTCTACCGCATCTCGCTCGGGATCTCCCAACGAGTACATCGACTACGCAGCCTCCAAGGGCGCTATCGATACCTTGACTAAGGGTTTATCACTCGAGGTAGCCGGAGAGAATATTAGGGTAAACTGCGTTCGTCCGGGACTTATCCATACCGAAATGCATGCCGACGGTGGAGAGCCGCACAGGGTGGAAAGACTAAAAAGTGTCATCCCACTTCAGCGTGGTGGAAAGCCAGAAGAAGTTGCAGAGTCTATCTATTGGCTAGCCAGTGAGAAGTCTTCGTTCTCTACTGGGAATTTTTTGGACTTAGCGGGTGGCTTGTAATTTTAGAATGACAAAAGTAAAGGGATATTGATGATTTCCTATCAGCCTACAACAGACTTTAAGGCGTCTTCACAGATAACCTATAACAATATGCGAACCTATTACGAGCACTATGGGGTCAACTGGGAGCGCTCAAAGATAGAGGAGCAGATCCAAGGTTTGCAAAACTGGGATGTTCTGATGAATGGAGAGGTAGTGGGTGCGATTCGATTGCAATTTGATGCCGAGGGCTGTTATCTGCGAGATTTGCAGGTGAGTGCTGAACTGCAGGGTCAAGGCATAGGTCGCGAGGCGCTTGCTAAAGTAGAGGAACTGGCGCTTCAGTCTGGAGCCGATTTCGTTAGGCTTAGGGTGTTCAAAATAAGCCCAGCATATCAGCTCTATCTACGGGCAGGCTATGCGGTAGATAAGCAAGAAGACAATTTCTACTATATGTCGAAACTAGCACAGCCGAGCTAGGCTCGTTTTTGGGGATTAATCATGGAAAAGATTAAAGACATACAAGGCATTCTTGCTTTCTTAAGAGAGGCTGAGCAGTTAAAGAATACACTGCGAAGAGCCTATACCACCAAGGTAGGGTGGAGAGCACAGCTGAACACAGTTGGCGACTGTGTTTGATGGCAATGCTCCTCGCCGAGCAATATGACAATATCGACCCTTTAAAGCTGATTAAGATGTGCATTATTCACGACTTAGGGGAGGCTATTGGTGGAGACATTGCCGCGGTCGATCAGGTGGAAGGTGAGGACAAGGGAATACAAGAACGTCTGGATCTTTTAACCTTAATCAAACCCCTCCCGCAGCATCTACAAACTGAGATTATTGCCCTCTGGATGATTATGAAAATGTCCTATCCGAAGAGGCAAAGCTCGCGAAAGCGCTAGATAAAATCGAAACCTTACTACAGCATACTCAGGGTATTAACCCAGATACCTTCGACTATGGTTTCAATCTTAGCTACGGCAAGAAGTACACCGACAAGGATGAGCTGACTTCTTCATTGCGAGTGGAGATTGATAAGGATACGCGCAGATTGGCAGCGAGCAATGGCACGCTTAAATAGAGCGCTGCAAAAAGACAGCATGGATAGAATTCTAGACTTACTCAAACAAGACCCAGTGCGATTAGAAGCGCTGTCTCATGCATATAAGCTAAACCTTCCTGACTGCTATTTAGCGGCTGGCTTTGTGCGCAATCTGGTTTGGGACTCACTGCATGGGTTTGAAAAGCCAACCCCACTCAATGATGTTGACCTTATCTATTTCGACCCAAGAGAGCAGAATCCAACGGCCTATCTTGAATATGAATCTCAGCTAAAACAGTGCATGCCATCTCTTAATTGGCAGGTGCGCAATCAGGCTCGGATGCATACTCGTAATGGTGACAGGCCTTACATATCCTCATTAGATGCCATGAGCTTTTGGCCAGAGAAAGAAACGGCGATTGGTGTTAGGCAGGTCGAACAGGGCAGGTATGAGTGTGTTTCTGCCTTTGACAATGAGTCCTTGTTTGAGGGCTTTATTACTCACAATCCTAAGCGCAGCAAAGAGATATTCACGCAAAGAGTGGAAGCGAAATCTTGGCTTACCCATTGGCCTTTGCTCAGGGTTCAATACTCGTCCTAAGCTTAAGGTCTCAATCTAGGAAAGATCCTAAGTGCGAATTTAGCATGCGAGGTTACTTTTTATGATGGAAGACCTAAGAAGTTTACAAGAGCAGGGTGTGATAGAGATTGACCAAGAGATGTCTATTTCCAGTAGCATCCACTACAAAAACACTATCGAGGTGGATGTTTGGTATCACCAAGACGTAACGCCTACATTTCGCCCTGGGAGTTATCAATACACCTTTCTGACCCTGTTCAAGGACAGCTCTAAACACCTAACAATCTCACAATTGGATATCTGTAGCGGCAATGCTTGTCATGGCCCTCGAAGTTGCCATCACTCTTTGCAGGGGCTGGATGGAAGTTTCTCGCTCAAAGTCAGCTTTATGGCAGGGAAGTGGGCGGCCCTTGGCACAAGCTGGAATATGTTTCCAAGGGTGAGGATCATCGCCGATGGCCAAACCGTAGTGGATGATAAGTTTGAGACCCATGTTGATCCCACCAAAAGAACCTTAGCCCCAGGGCACTCAAGTTGGAAGATAGTGAAAGAGCCTTAGCTGAACTGGTAGCCAAGACAAAACTCAATAAACTGCTTCACTCTGGGCGGCCATTGCTCTTTTTGATTGAAGGCGCAGTGTACGTTGGAGCTGAGCTCAACCCCCTTCACTTGGAGTCTTTGCAGTTCGCCACTGTCTAATTCATCTTTCACCGAAGCGAGACTTAGCGCGGCGATACCCATGTCGAGCTTAGTGCACTGCTTTATGGTCTCTATACTAATAAATTCACTGATGTTCGATGGCTTGAGCACACCGGCCTCTATTAGCTTTTGCTCGAATTGATGTCGGTAGCAGCACCCTTTCTCTGTCAGCAATAGGTGACTGTCAGCGAGTTGGTCTAATCTTACCTCGGCTTGTTTCGCCAGTGGGTTTTGGGGTGAGCACACTATGGCTATTGGTTCGGTTTGATAGGTGTGCACTCTCAAGCCTTGCCGCTGAAAGGGCTTTTCTAAGATAAAGGCTAAATCGAGAGCGTTGGCTAGTACATCATTTTTTAGGTTGGAAACTGGTGTCGGTTGAATCACAAATCGGGCGCTCGGGTGCTGCTCACAGTAGGCTTGTAGCAGTTTAGGTAGATGATAAGTGATGATGGTCTCGTGTCCGCCAATTCGAATAGGCTTGTTGGAGTCTGATTTACTCACCACAGACTTCGCCTCTTCTCGCATTGCAATGAGCTTTTGGCTGTAGTGAAGCAGCTGTTCACCCGCCTCTGTCAAAACAACGCCACGACCATTTCGTTCAAAAAGAGTGGTCTCTAGTTCGCTCTCTAGCGCTTTAATTTGGTTGGTAACAGCTGATTGTACATAGCCAAGTTGATGGGACGCCTCGCTAAAATTGAGTGTTTGCGCTGCGCATTGAAATGTTCGAAGCTTCTTGAAGTCCATAATGGCGAAGTACCTTGCTATCAAAAATAAGATATCTGCTGTCATAAGATATCATTTTACATAAAAGGTTTGATTGCTTCAAAATAACCCTGTTTTCATCAATTGATTAGAAAGAATGTCGACTATTAGGAACCATCTTGCGCTGTTCGCCTTTGCCTTTGTGGGCTTCATATGGGGCAGTAACTTTATCTTTATGAAGCTAGCAACCGAGCTGATTTCTCCGTTGCAAATCGTGTTTGTTCGCGTGTTCTTTGGCTTCGTTCCTATCTTGATTTTTGCTTTAGCGAAAGGCGCAATTCAGCTTTCTCATCTGAAGCACTTCCACCACTTCCTTGCAATGGGCTTGCTCGCAACCATCATCTACTACTTTGGGTTCGCGAAGGGCACCTCGTTGCTGACCTCTGGGATCGCAGGAGCAATTAGTGGGGCTATTCCACTGTTTTCTATGTTTGCAGCGGCTCTGTTTTTGAAAGAAGAGCCCATTACCAAGTGGAAACTAATCGGTACGCTATTGGGATTTATCGGGATTCTAGTGTTGGCGAGACCGTTTGGCGCTGAGTTAGGGTCGGATACAACTCAAGGTGCGTTGTATATGGTGTTGGGTGCTATGAGCCTCGGCTTTTCTTTTGTGTACGCTAAGCGTTTTATTAGTCCGTTGCAGATTTCAGCGCTTGCTTTAACCACCTATCAGCTTGGAGCGGGACTATTGATTTCGCTGTTTATCACAGATTTTACTGGCATCTCAAACATCACCACCTCAACTCTGTCATTGGTATCCAGCATTTTCGGGCTAGGTATACTGGGCACTGGTATGGCTTATCTTTGCTACTACTTCATCATAGAAAAGCTGGGTGCACTTACCGCTTCATCGGTTACCTATATCCCACCTGTGGTGGCTCTCGCCATTGGCGGTGGCTTACTAGGAGAGGCGATAGAACTGAGAGACTACTTGGCAACGGGGCTTATTTTGATGGCGGTAGCCATAGTTGCCTTTAGCGAAAAGACGAAATAGCTTGGTTATCAGCACGTGGTATCCACGACTCTAACATCACAGGTGCAGCCCTCTGGTGGGCAGGTGTTGTTGTTGCCGCCAGGGCCGCCACGACCACCGAATGAGTCATAGATGACGTAGCACCCGTCTGGTAGGTCTTCATCGGCAAAGTAGGCGCTATTTAGTTGGCTACTACTGAATGAGTAGTCATAACCAATCACGGTATGACGGTTGCCAAAGTCAAAGGTTGAGCCACCGCTTTCGTCCAAGATCATGAAATCTATCATGGTTAGTGAATCGCCTTGCTCGCCTCGACTCTCCGGACAAAGGGTGCCCCAGTCTACTTCTACACTGCCGATCCCAAAGTCAATGATGTAGCGGTCTTGGGCGCTGTTGCCTGGTTGGTGGCTTCTGGGGTTAAACCTTCGATATAGGATTTAGATTGCACCTGGGTGATCACACCCTGCATTGCGGTTTTGAAGCCTTCTAGGGTAGTGATTCGAGCGTCTTGTTGCAGGTTTAGGAATTTAGGGGCGGCCACAATAGCCAGCACGCCGAGAATGACGAGCACAACGATGAGTTCAATGAGAGTGAAGCCTGATCTCTTCATGATGATTTCCTATCTTGCTCTTTCTTTTTCGGAAAACTATCCAAAGAGAGAGCCATAAAATTCCATTTACTCTAATAGCATGACGTACTGACAACGCTGAGGCAAGCTTTATGCATCTATTGAGAGCTTAGCCAGATATTTCCATAGTAGGATTCGGCGTTGCTTCCACTGTTATCTGTATCCGTCATAATCGCCACTGCATCAACATAGCGGTATGCCTTGAGATTCGCCGCATCGCTTCCTTTGTCACCAAACTGCTCAATCATATCTTGATAGATGTTGCGCCTCTCACTGTACCAATGGTTGGTTTGAGAGCCACTGCCTTGCAAGGCTAGCATCTTTACGTGAGATCCTGCGAAGGCGTTGTTCCAGCTGGTGCCAATTGCTTGTGAGCTCGACCAAACGTAGTTCAGCACCTTCATATTCCAGATCATGATGCCGCCATCTTTCACTATATAGATGCGAGCGGCATAGTCGTCTCCGTTTTTGCTTTGTTCATCCAGAGCGGGCAGGCCTTGAGATACTTTCCAACTCCAATTTAGGTAAGGGGTCTCGGCAAGGTCTATTTTCTTTTTCAGTACCAAGCCAGAGGCAGAATTGTGACTGCTGGCTTTAACCGCCTTGACGCCATTGATCTCTTTCACCGCATAGCGAGTTTCGTCGGAAAACACCTCTTTTTCCCAGTTATCAATGCCTTTTTCTACCGCTAGCAGTGGCACATGGGCATGGGCAGAAAAAGCAATCGTGGTAAGAAGGGCAAGCAGGTGTTTCATATGAGCAAATCAGTTCCAGATATTTATTCTTGTTGCGACTTATGATGCTATCACAGCAATAATCAGTATTTAGCGCGTCAGCTAACGTATTACGCATTCGCTCGAGATTGAAAGCAAAAATAGGGCACCTCGGTCTAGTTGTTTATGGCAAAGCTACGGAGGTTGTTATGCCTGGCTTACTGCGAATCTTAATTCTGTTGATAGTGATTCCTTTTAGTGTGACGGCAAAGAGCTTGAATGGGTTTGATTTGAGCAACGCGACTGTGCCTCTCGAACTCATTCTTAGTGGAGGACCGCCTAAAGATGGTATTCCAGCGCTAACCGACCCGAAAATGCTAAAGGGAAAGGAAGCAACCTATCTTAAATCAGATGACGTTATTTTGGGTTTAGTCATTGCTGGGGAGGCACGCGCTTATCCACTGCGCATTCTTAATTGGCATGAGATAGTGAACGATAAGATAGCTGGCGGTAGGTATTTGGTCTCGTATTGCCCATTGTGTGGCAGTGGTATGGCGTTTAAGGCAGAGCCCAAGAGCTTCTCCAAGCGCTCGCTAAACTTTGGTGTTTCTGGCCTTTTGTACAGTTCAGATGTGCTTATGTACGACAGGGAAACGGAATCTTTATGGTCGCAGATCCATGGCGAGGCGGTATCAGGGAAGCTGGTTGGAACCAGCCTAGAACAAATACCCATGTCTCTTGATTTGTGGGGCAACTGGATGGCGCGCAACCCAGATACCTTGGTACTTTCTACCGATACGGGTTTTAGGCGCGACTACAGCAGAGATCCTTATGCAGGCTACGCTAAGACCCCCGCCATTTATTTCCCAGTGGCCAATCAAGCGCCGAAAGCGTATCACCCAAAAGAGATGGTTCTGGGGTTAAAAGGCAAGGTGTCTCAAGTTGCCTTTCCATTTAAAGAGATTGAGCGATTAGGTGAAAGCGAGTTCAAGTATCAGTTTGAAGGGAAACAATATCTGATTCACTGGGATGAAAACACACGCTCGGCTTGGATCAGTAATTCAAACGGGGAGACAGTGCCTTCAACCTTACTATATTGGTTTGCTTGGTACGCCTTTTACCCTGAAACGGAGATTTTCAAAGCCTCCCAATCCTAACTAATTGATTTCACACTTTTCTAAGAACATGGCTAAGTAATTTGATTTAACCCAGATTCAGGCAAATACTTGTTATTAAGCAACTAATTTACGGTACGTAAGAGTATTAACTCAGACTTTTTAGTAAGAAATCTGAATTAATAGTAGGACTTAGCGAAATCGTGAATTGGCTGATGGAACTCAAATAACAAGGACTTCGCATGAAATGGAAACTGGCGTCGCTGACGCTACTTACTGCATTCACCACACAGGCTCACGCAAACGAGTGTGGATCTGTCACCATCGCTGATATGAACTGGAACTCGGCCAGTGTTATCGCCAATATCGACCGCTTTATCCTAGAACATGGTTATGACTGCGATGCTGAACTCATCCCAGGCGATACCATGCCTACTGCTACCTCCATGATTGAAAAGGGCCAACCAGACATCGCCCCTGAGCTTTGGACCAACTCGGTTAAAGATGCCATCGACAAGGGTGTCGAAGAGGGACGCCTTGCCTATGCGGGCAAAGCGCTGGTCGATGGTGGTGAAGAGGCTTCTGGGTACCTAAGTATATGGTCGAGAAATACCCAGAACTCACCACAATCGAAGGGGTGAAGAAACACGCCAAGCTGTTTAAACACCCAGAGAATCCAGATGTAGGTGGCTTCTATGGCTGTCCAGCGGGTTGGGGCTGTCAGATCTCCGGTGGCAATTTGTTTGAAGCGCTCGAGCTAGAAGATGCAGGGTTTGAGCTTATCGATTCAGGATCCAGTGCTGGTCTTTCAGGCTCTATAGCTAAGGCCTATGAGCGCAAAGAGGGCTGGTTTGGTTACTACTGGGCGCCAACGGCGGTGCTAGGTAAATATGAAATGATCAAAGTGGACTTTGGCAGTGGCGTTAACGAAGAAGAGTTCCTGAACTGCACCACTCAAGACACGTGTGAAAATCCGAAAGTGACTATGTATCCGCCTTCTCCAGTGAATACTGTGGTTGCGACCACCTTCTCGAACAAGAATCCCGCTGCAATGGAGTATCTAGGCAAACGCGGATTTAAAAACACAGACATGAACAAGCTGTTAGCTTGGATGGAAGATGAGCAAGCGGACTCGGAAGACGCTATGTATCACTTTTTCGAAACCTCACCAGATATCTGGAAGGCGTGGGTGCCTGCAGACGTAGCAGCGAAGATTTCTGCTGAGCTATAATTTTTGATGTATATGGAATAGATAAGATAAGGGTAGTACTGCGAGCAGTGCTACCCTCTGTCGTTAAAGGAATAAATGATGTCCGGTAGTAGTTGGTTAACCGAATTTCCTGAGATGGACCGTGGGTCACTGCGAGATATCCGAAAAACACTCGATGGCGCCTATAAAGACTTTTCGCGAGAATATGGCGACCTCATAGAGTCCCTATTTGATCCCCTCCTTTCCTTCCTTGTGTGGTTTGAAAAGCTTTTGTTAGCGACACCTTGGTGGATCGTTCTTATTGTAATCACCGCGCTGGTTTATGTGGCCAGTCGCTCCATTAAATTAACTGTGGCAGGGGTGGTTGCTCTGCTTTTTATCGGCTATTTCGGTATGTGGGAAGATACTATGCGTACGCTGAGTATCATTACCGTATGTACCGTGCTAGCGATAGTGCTTGGCATCCCAATTGGCATCGCTATGGCACGCTCAAACCGTATTCAGTCTATTGTCACACCTATCTTGGATGTGATGCAGACTATGCCTGCATTCGTATATTTGATACCCGTAGTTATGCTTCTGGGAATAGGTAAAGTGCCTGGCTTGATCGCTGTGGTTATCTACGCCATTCCGCCTGTGATACGCCTTACAAACCTAGGTATTCGCTTGGTAGATAAAGAGGTGATGGAAGCGGCAACAGCATTTGGCGCATCCAGAAAGCAACGCTTGCTTGGCGTGCAGTTGCCGTTAGCTATGCCGACCATAATGGCGGGTATCAACCAGACGGTGATGATGGCGCTCTCTATGGTGGTTATCGCTTCCATGATTGGCGTAAAAGGCTTGGGTCAACCTGTGCTTAAGTCCATCACTAACCAATACTTTACCTTGGGTCTGTTAAACGGCTTTGCCATCGTAGCGCTAGCTATCCTTATCGATCGAGCTTCGCAAGCCTATGCTAAGCGTACTCAAGCACACTTGGGGGATCTGAAGCATGACTAAAACGCTGATAAAGGTCTCTGGCCTGTATAAGATCTTCGGTGCAAAACCTGAGTCCATCTTGCCTATGGTGAAAGAAGGGGCGACAAAAGATGAGGTTCTTGCAAAAACTGGGCACACGGTTGGGCTTAAAGATATTAATCTAGAGATAGCTCGAGGTGAGATCTTCGTGATCATGGGGCTTTCTGGTTCGGGAAAATCCACCCTTATCCGTCACTTCAACCGTTTGATTGAACCAACCGCTGGGCAGATTGATGTGGAAGGTGAGGATGTTATGTCCTTCACCGCAAAAGACCTAGAGGAGTTCAGACGCCACAAGATGTCCATGGTGTTTCAGCGCTTTGGCCTGTTTCCACACCGCAAGGTGATCGACAACGTGGCCTATGGTCTCGAGGTGCAAGGTTTGGAGAAATCTAAGCGCCTAGAAAAGGCGCAAGAGTGGCTCGATACGGTCGGTCTTCAAGGCTATCAAGACCAGTATCCGTCTCAGCTCTCTGGCGGTCAGCAACAACGTGTGGGTTTGGCTCGCGCCTTATGTACCGATGCTGAAATCCTGTTGATGGATGAGGCATTTTCTGCACTCGATCCGCTGATTCGAAGCGAGATGCAAGACCAGCTAATCGAGTTGCAAGATAAGCTACACAAAACGATTATCTTTATCACCCATGATTTGGACGAAGCTCTGCGTATCGGTGACAAGATTGCCATCTTGAAGGACGGTGAGCTTGTTCAGCAGGGAACCCCAGATGATATCTTGCTAAATCCTGCCACAGACTATGTGGAGGCCTTCGTTAAGGATGTGAACCGTGCTAGGGCATTGACGGTTGAAACAGTAATGCAAAAACCAGCGCTTCGTATTACCACCAATACCATTGAAGAAGCACTCAAGCAGATGCGCCGCTCTAATAGTGACTACGGATACCATGTCACTGACGATGTCTATCAGGGTGTCATTACCGAAGAGACCTTAGAAGAGGCGGCCTCGGGTGATGAGTTCGATTCTATCGAGCCTTGCCTGTATGAAGAGGTGCCAACCATATCATCTGACGATGCCATCGAAGCGGTATTGCCTGAGGCGATATCGTCTGATTACTCACTACCAGTAATCAATGAAGAGGGTGAGTTGGAAGGGGCGCTAGAGAAAGAGTCGGTAGCAGATATCTTTGTCGACAAAGAACACCCTACGGAGAAAGAAGAGGAGAAGCAGAAAGAAGCTTCGTAGACCTTTGGAAAATGAAAAAGAGCTAGCAAACGTGCTAGCTCTTTTTGTTTAACGATTAGCTAGATTCAGCTCAGTATTGGAGTGCAGGCCAACAATGGAGTCTAAAGGATACAAGGTGGCATCGATGCCAGCAGATAGACTTAGCTTGTTCATATCCTGGATGAAGAAACGGCTGGTCATGGTGTGTTTACCATTGTTGATGAATATCTCTAGCACTGAATTATCGACAAAGACTTGTATATGCTGAGTCCTATCCAATCTTGGAGCCAAACGTACCAGACCATACTCCTCAGCATAGGTATGAGAGTTATTCGAACGATCTAACTTAAACTCTGCCTCGTTCATCTCAAATATCAACGTATCACCCTTTTCGTTTGAGAGCTCAAGACTAAAGTTGCTGTCAGCTTCAAACTCAAACTCAAAGGAACTGGATGGTAGGAGAGTTTCATCACTAACTGCTAGCTTCTCTTTTCTCAAGTTTTGCAGTTCTGCAAGCGGCGTTTGTACTAGCATATCGTCAATGACATTGAGCTCACGTGGTATGGTTAGCAGCCCTGTCCATTGATAATCCACCGATGGGGTATCAATCTCAGGCAGACCAATCCATGCATACATGATACGTCGGCCCTGCTCATCGAGATAGGTTTGAGGCGCGTAAAAATCAAAACCAAAATCGGGCTGAGTGATCGCTTTGTGGTTCACCAGCTCTGGCTTATCTTTGTTAAGGCTATCTCCTAGGATATAGCTCACTGAGAAGATATTTTTGTACTCGTATGGATTGTCACTTTCCACCCCTTGAGGGGAAAACAGCATTATGCTTTTGCCGTCTAACTCAAAATAATCAGGGCACTCCCACATAAACCCAAACTGGTCGTAATCAGTCTTGATGGGGCCAAGATGCTCCCAGCTTGAGAGCTCTTTAGTGCGATAAAGTACCATAGAACCGTGCAACTCTTGGGTTTGAGCCGCTACAACCATGTAGTAGGTATCACCTTCCTTCCATACTTTAGGGTCGCGGAAATGCTCGGTGTAGTCGGAGTTCTCAACGATGACACCGTGTTTAGTGATTTCACCTAGCTTGTTCATTGAGGCATAACATTGGGTAGGTTCACGAACCCAGTCTTTGTCTCTCTTGTTGCCAGTAAAAAACAGCAATAACTCTTGGTTATCGACCAGACCACCACCGGAATACACACCGTGTGAGTCATAATCCGAATCTGGGTAAAGAGCTACACCATGGTCGGTGTAGTTTACAAAGTCTTTAGTAGAGACATGGTACCAGTGCTTTAAGCCATGGGTAGGGCCTATAGGAAACCATTGATAGAAGATATGGTGCTCACCGTTAAATTGGCTTAGTCCATTAGGGTCATTCAATAACCCACATGGAGGAGCAATATGGAAGCTAGGATAGAAATTGTCCTTTTTTCTCTGTTCAATCAGATCCTTAAAATAGCCATTCGGCATTTCATCAATGCGCTGGTAGCGCTGTTCAATTGTCCAATTCATTGTCGCAACTTAGATAAGTGGGGGAGGGTGCTCATCAAATATTGATGAGCACGTTTAATAGGGGGATCAGTCTTTAGCTAGAACGATTCGGCTAAGAACAAATGAGGTGGTAAAGGCGATCAGAATAGTCGTTAGATACAAACCTAAGCCTTGGCCGATATAGGCTGGAATAGCGGGAATAAGAGTTACACCTACTAGGCTAGGTTTTAGCCCAACCATCATCACGAAGCCGCCACCAACAGAACAACCCACTAGGTTTGCAGCCCATAGTTTAGGGTTCTTTAGTACCACTCCGTAAAGTAGAGGCTCGCCGATACCAAAGGAGGTGCTAAGGATAGAAGAGCCGATGGTACCCTTGTTCTCGCTTGATTTTGCTTTGAGGTAAGCGGCTACACCTGCGCCTATCATGGCAGCACCCGTTGCGGAATACATAGGGTTTAGTGGGTTACCCAGTCCTTCACCAAGATAATTAAATTCAAGAATGATAAATGAGTGGTGCAAGCCCATAATTACCAGTAGCTGGTGAAGTGGTGCAAAGATAAAGCCACCAATGCCGTACGGCAGCTCAATGATGGAGGTGATGCCCGCCATAATAAGAGACTGAAGTTCCCCAACCACAGGACCGATTGCGAACAGAGCAACTAGGATTGAGATGGTAACGGTGAGAAATGGCGTCACTACCAGCGCGAGTGCGTTTGGTACGTATTTTCGAAGTATCTTTTCTAGGTTGGCACCAAAAATACCAGTTACTAGTGCTGGCAAGATCATGCCTTGAAAGCCAACGATAGCAAAGCCCATTACCTCTAGGGCCTCGGCATCGCCACTACCCACCGCATAGGCGTTAGGAAGTTGAGGTGCAACCGTCATTAATCCGAGCACAAAGCCTACAGAGTCTGTTCCTCCCAGGCGCTTGAAGGTAGACCAGACCACCAGTGCAGGTAGGAAGATAAACGCCGTATCAGTCAGAACCTGAGTGATAACCAAAATGTTTTCTGGCAGTTCATTAAAGAAGGAGTTACGCAGGCCCATTAGTAGGCCGGCGGCAACGATAACTGGAATGATAGGAATGAAGACGTCAGCCAGAATACGCACGGACTTTTGCAACCAGTTCATCTTGACATAGGCTTCGTCTTTTACCGACGTGCCATCGCTGTCGTGCCCCATGGCAGCAAACACTTTTTCAACAAGTCCACCACCCAAGATGATCTGATGCTGGCCAGTTTGCAAGAAGTATCCTTTTACACCAGGAATAGCTTCAATGTTTTTTTTATCGGCCAGTGAGTCATCGTTTAGGATAATGCGAAGGCGAGTGGCACAGTGCTCTAAGGCTCGGATGTTCTCTTTGCCACCCACAGCTTGGTAGATATCAGCAGCGATTTGTTTCTCGTTGTTTTTCATTATCTGTTCTCTATGTGGTATCGATACCACAATCGGTTCAAAAATAAGTGCTGCGATGCGCAACACTACCATTTTAGATGCTCTGATATGATTCTCACAACGATGTGGTATCGATACCAGTTGTGGGTGAATAATATTCCTGATAAGAATTAAGTCAAGACTAAAAGCTATCGGTTTTGTGAATGGTGTAGCCGAGTTTGAGCTTGGTCACGTTATCCGCACCGATAAGAAGCTTAACCGCTTCAATACCCGCTTGAAGGTAAGGATAAGAGATGGTGCTGAGTTCTGGGGTGAGGATGCTAGAGGTATCATAGCCACCGTTACCACAAATATGGATATCTGAACCAATGTTAAGCTGGTTCTGCTGAGCAAACTTGTACACGCCATAGGCAATGTTATCGGTCAG
This sequence comes from Vibrio ishigakensis, assembly GCA_000830475.1. Lineage (GTDB taxonomy): Bacteria > Pseudomonadota > Gammaproteobacteria > Enterobacterales > Vibrionaceae > Vibrio > Vibrio ishigakensis_A. The sequence continues at coordinate 527,071 of BBSC01000003.1, forward strand.
GCAGATAATATGCTTGGAGTGTTTGAACGCCTGCTCGGCCATCTGATGACTTCGTTGCCAGCTGTAGTCCGTTTCAAACTGTTTAACCTCTAGTCCTTTCAACTCCAACCCTTCTTTGTAGGTATTGATGGTTCGAGAGAGCATATCGTCATCACCAACAGGTCCAAGTAGGGAGACTTTGGTCTTTTCTGATTTAGAATCTCGAAACAGTTCGCCACAGAACTCTGAGACCGCCGACAGTACGTCGTGATAGACACAATGAGTGCTTTGACACTCTTGTCCAAAGATGACTACAGGAAGCTTTAACTCTGCAATCATTGCCTCGTACTCTGCGCTCATATGTGTAGCGAGGGCTATGATGCCCTTAACATTTCGCTGTTTGAGTTTGCGATAGGCGTCTAACTCCTGCTTGAAGTCTAGATCTGAGGTGAGAATTTCACAGTTGTAATCGAGCTGGGCTGCTGTTTGTAAGATGCCTTTCACTACGTTTGAGGATGCATAGGAATCGATACGGGGCACTATGATGCCTATGGTTTGATTCTCTTTGGTTCTCAGGCTTACTGCGCTATCGCTGCGCTTGAAGTCATGTTCCTCGACAATCTTTTCAATCTTTTCGCGATTCTTTTCAGAGACGTAACCACCGTTTAAAAAACGTGACACGGTAGATTTTGATACGCCAGCTAGGGTCGCGATGTCATAGATTGTGAGTTTCTTCATGAGGTGGGCTGTTTAGTTCCTTTGTGCTGATACGGTATTCGGAATTCATGCTTTTGCCAAGTGAGAAATGGCCCATGACGTGAGACCGCTTAGTTTTGCATCCATGCAAAATCGCATGCTCATAGCCAATAGACAATGCTACGTACACAAGTAGAGCCGACATCACCAAATTGAACACCTTAAAATAGCGCGGATTTTCGATACGTTTACCCACAACTGACCCTGCAACGGCGTAACTGGCTGGTGCACCAAAAGCGAGTACCGCGAGTATGAATGACCAGAACACTATGGCCATACCTTCAATACCCACACTTGGAAACTGTATGGTTGAAACTGGTAGAGTGGCGATAAGCGCTTTTGGGTTGAGCAGTTGCATAAACAGCCCATCTTTAAAGCTAAGATCGGTGCTTTCGGCTGTGTCGCTATTAAGGTTTATATCAGAGCCCGCCACCTTGTAGGCGATATAGAGGATATACAGGCATCCCGCCAAGCTAATAAACGGCAATACTTGAGGGTTGATCACCTGTAGCCCAACAAAGGCGAGAAAAACAAACAGGGTGAACATAGCACTGCCAACACCAATGAAGAACCCAAGGTGCTGAGTAGCCTTGTTGTTTAAACCGCTATGCAGACCGAGCAGGTTAATTGGACCGGGTGTGTACATGATGCCAATGGCGTAGGCGAATATCTCTAGCATCGGTTTCTCAAAAGATTGCTTAGACTGTTAAACCTAGCTCATCGCAATATTTATCCCAAGCCACAAAAATGAAAATTGTGATGAAACCATTTGATGGTTTTTGATTTAAATTGCTGTTTTTATTGGACAATATCATGAAAGTCACAGGCGTGACCTAGCATTGAAAACGAGCGTTAACATAAGGCTTGTTACTTGCCTTATTCATATAATATTCAAGGTTTCGAATACTCAAGGGATAGGGATATGACTTGGAACAAAACGGGATTGGTGATTGCTGCCGTATTGGTGGCAGGTTGTCATTCAACAGCAACGCTTGAGAGCGCAGAGGCAAATCAAGATACTCGCTTACAGACAGGTAAGCTGAATACTACTGATGTCCCACTATATGGGGCTGAGGTCTACAGCTTGGATAAGGTGAAGTACGGCAGGTTTGTAATGCGGATGAAATTGGTCTCAAACCCTGGCGTGGTCTCCTCTTTCTTCACCTATGACAACGAGTCGTGGCAGGGCAATCTGCCGTGGCGTGAAATCGATATTGAGATGATAGCAAACAGCCCAATCAACTACAAACCAATCTCATTACTGGTGAGCTCAATCAGCGTGTTCATTCTGAAACCATACATAGTCTAGAGAGCGCCGACGATTTTCATATCTACGAGTTGGTATGGACGCCTGATGAGATCATCTGGCTGGTGGATGGTGAGGTGATTCACAAGGAAACAGCCGAGAGTTCTGAGCAAGTAATAGATATGCGCGATACGCCGCAGAGTTATCGAATGAACCTATGGGTTTCAGAGGCCGCCGAGTGGGTCGGTGCGTTCGATAAGCAGGATTTGCCCCTTTACCAATATGTAGACTGGATGGAATATCACAGCTTTGAAGAGGGCGAGTTTGTTTTAAGGTGGCGAGATAACTTTACCCACTTTGATCGTAAGCGATGGGGGGCGGGGGATTGGAGTTTCGATTCCAACCTAGTGACCTTTGCGCCTAACAACGTCTTTATCGAAGACGAGATGCTGGTATTGGCGTTGACGGCAGAAGAATAGTGCCAAAGACTTACCCATTTATAAGGGCTTTGGCACTGGATGCACTAAGCAGATAGCGTTTACGCTGGGTGAGCTTCCCACTTACACGGCTCTAGGCTCATTTGACTGAACTTGGCGGTAAATGATGACTGCAATGGGCTACACGCATATACACCAAATTTCACAGCATTAGTCGCTGGCATTGGCGGCATCGCCTTACCCATCTCAGGCGTGGTTTCACCCAATTTATGTAGATGGAAGATACGCATCTGCTTAAAGGTCTCACCATCTAGGGATGACTCAATCAAGAAATCTGGACCACGGCGACTTAGGCGATACCAAATATGCGATGGCAGCGGGATGTCTGTGGTTGCCCAATCGGAGTAACCCAAGTTAGTGACTACGCTACCTAGACGAGAGAATTCTTGGTTCTCATATTCGATAGAGGCTTTGAACCAGTTCTCGTTGTCTAAATAGATGATGAGACCGCACTGATCGAACTGAGCTTGATACTCAAAATCGACACGCACGGTGAAGGAGAAGTTGTCTTCGGACTCCAACTGCAATGCTGGCGCATTATCGTTGCGAAAGCCGTAGTATGAGCGTTGCCAGAAATCGGTTTGAGGCTCTGTGGTAATTGAGATGGCCTCGGTAGAAACCTCGAATTCTTTGGGCGGAAAGATCCATTTTGCTTTAGTAAAGTCGACCATTATCTTATCTCGTGACTATTCAACTTGGCACATAATGACACCGAATGACCTATACGTATAGGGCATTATTGGCAGAAATTAAGTGCTCTATTTTGATAAAAAACTAGCGAGCCAAATGACGCAAACTGCGCTTTTCTAGCTTCCTAAAAAGCATGGACAGAGAGAGACAGATCAGCAGATAGACCAAGCCTACCATTAGCCAGATCTCGAAGATTAAACCCGATGAGTTAGCGATCTCTGTTCCAACAAATGTGAGCTCTTGTATCGAGATTAATGAGACAATAGAGGTGTCTTTCACCAAGGATATTGCTTGTCCGGCGAGCGCTGGGGTTATCGCCGTCAGCACCTGCGGGGCGATGACAAAACGATATTTAGTCCATCGTGATAACCCTAGTGAGTCGGATGCCTCCCACTGACCTTTGGGGATTGAAGTAAGGCCGGCGCGTATCACCTCTGCTACGTACGCAGAGGAGAGTAGACCCACACACAGCACACCAGATACTAGGTTTTCCCAAAGCGATACGGGTCCGAATAGGAAGGATTGCAGGGCATTGATATCTTGGCTTCCCCCTCTCAAAATCGAATCTAATCCCAGTAACGGAATTAGCTGATTGGAGATAAAGAAGTAGAAAATGAATACAAACACCAGAGGGGGAATGTTTCTTACTAGCTGAATAAATGCGTTGGCAGGGATATTAAAGATGGCCACTGCTGATTGTTTCGCCAGTCCCAATATCGTGCCCAAGACAATGGCTAAAAGCATGCCCCACAAGCTAAGACGAACCGTTGAGATAAGTCCTTGGAAGAAGTAGGGTAGGCTGCCATCTGCTCTAGGGGTAAATACAAGCTCAAAGGCATCAGCCCAGCGCCAGTTGTAGTTCACGCCGATGGAGGAGCGATGGTATAGCCAGACCGCTCCGACAAGGAGTAAGGCAATCAATACAAGGTCCAACACATTCGGTCTAAACGAAAGCTTGTTGGATTTGGGTTTGGCTTGGGATAGCAGGTTTGACATACAGACCGGTAGATAATGGGTTAAAGCGCTGGTGGTTGCATTGATACCACCAGCATTGATTACATGAAATTACTGGCCTGACGCGATTTGGTCTTGCCAATCTAGGGTTGAGAACCAGTACTCATAGCGCTCTTTTAGCCAGCCGTCTTCGGTTCTGGCTTGGATCCACTTATCGAAGAAGGCTTTCTTATCTTCCTCACCCAGGCGAACCGCGAAGGCCTCGTTACCTTTAGCTAGACGCTCATCGAATGGGATAAACAGCTTGTCGCTGTGCTTCACCGCTTCATGCTCTGGCTTAGGGCTAGAAGCAATTACTGCATGTGCGTTACCGTTCAACACCTCTTGGAACGCCTGAGCATCGTCATCAAATTGAAGAATCTTCGCTTTCGGGAAGGTATCGCGTGCTACCTGCACTGTGTGCGCGCCGCGGCGAGCGGCAATCTTGATGCGACGTGAGTTAAAATCACTGAACTCAGAGAAGCCAGATGCTAGCTCTTTGCTTGCCGCTACCTGAACGCCGGAGTGAGAATAAGCTGAGGTGAACAATACACTCTTTGAGCGTTCCTCAGTGATAGAGAGGCCGCCGATGATGACATCAAATTTTTGAGCTAAAAGGGCAGGAATAATGCCATCCCAAGCGGTTGGAACAAACTCTACTTTCCAGCCAGAATCCTCGGCCAGTCGTTTGGCTACGTCGATTTCAAAGCCGACCAATTCACCTTGTTTGTTACGCATAGCCCAAGGGACAAAGGTGGACATGCCTACTCGGATGGTGCCGCGCTCGTTGATTTTATCCAGATTAGGCGTATCCGAAGCCACTGCGCTAGCCGTCATAAGTGGAATGCTGATGGCTAAACCCATAAGGCAGAGATGCTTTTTTTGAAACTGCGTAAACACAGTGAACGGAAGCCTTTTGATTTTCCTTTAATCATGATTTCTCCAAGTTTCCCTGATTATTGCTTGCGCCACTGCGCGCCCAACCTGCGTTCAAGTAGGGCGGAAAACGCGGACAAGCTCAAAGTTAACAACAAATAGATAGCTGCAACGGTGAACCATATCTCAAACGGCATTGCCGTCTCAGATACGATGTTTCTTCCTTCCGTCGTAAGGTCGAATATCGCCATAACACTCACAATCGAAGAGTTTTTTATCAGTGACACTACCTCGTTAGTAAGAGGTGGCAGGGTGCGCTGCAACAGCTGTGGCAGTATCACATCGAAATAGGTGTAGAAAGGTGAAAGTCCTAACGATTTTGCCGCTTCAAACTGACCTTTCTCTATGCTGTTCAGTCCGCCTCGGAATATTTCAGCGGTATAGGCTCCTTGAAACAGAGCCAAAGCCAATACGGCAGTAGAGAAACGGTCGAGGCCAATAACTGGGCCGATGACAAAATAGAGGATATAGATCTGCACCAGAAGCGGCGTATTACGAATCACCTCTATATAGAGATTCGCCAGAGCTCGCCCTACTACAGAGTTCGACAATTTAAGTAGCGCAGTCACCAAACCAAACAGCAAGGTGAAAAACAGACTGATGGCGGAGATTTGGAGCGTAACTATTAGTCCATCGATAAGCTCCGCTGGCCACCACTGACCGTCCTCATAAAAAGCGATGTAGTCAGGCACGCGCTCCCATTGCCAACTGTACCCCATGGCCTGTGCACCAGAATCCAGTAGCCAGGCGATACCGATAAGCAGTATGAGTATTTGAGCGATTGCCGACAGAACAGGCTTCATAAGCTTATACATATCAATGATTTAAAATCTGTTCTAAGAATTTCTGGGTGCGTGGATGGCTTGGGGCATTAAATATTTGTGCGGGAGTACCTACTTCCAAGATTTCTCCTTCATCCATAAAGATAACGCGGTCAGCGACCTTCTTTGCAAATCCCATTTCATGGGTAACACACATCATGGTGATGCCATCTTTTGCAAGATCCACCATTACGTCGAGCACCTCTTGAATTGTCTCAGGGTCGAGAGCCGAAGTGGGTTCATCGAATAGCAATACTTCAGGCTTCATACAAAGAGAGCGTGCGATGGCCACTCGTTGCTGTTGTCCACCAGATAGCTGAATCGGATATTTATCCGCCTGCTCAGGGATTTTTACCCGCTCTAGATAATGGCGAGCTCGCTCTTGAGCCTCTTTCTTCGACAGTTTAAGGGTGCGAATAGGGGCTAGGGTAAGGTTTTCCATTACAGTCAGATGAGGGAACAGGTTGAAGCTTTGAAACACCATGCCGACATTGCCTGCCTTGGTTGGGGTATTGGAATGATGGTTAACCGCTATGCTTCCTTTAGAGATGCTTTCTAGGCCGTTGACAGTTCGGATCAGAGTGGACTTGCCAGAGCCTGAAGGGCCACAAATAACCAAGATCTCGCCCGCTGCTACGGTTAGGTTTATGTTCTTTAATGCGTGGTAGTTCCCGTACCACTTATTGACGCCGTTAAATTCAATCGCGTTCATACTACTCAGATGGTCAATAGACCTAAGCCATTGTTCTATAAGTTGTTATACAGTAACAATATCACAGCCATATAAAACTTCTATTGCTACAGCATGGGATGCGAGTGAAAGGTCACGATTGGTAGAGTATGTAAAAATGCATAAAGCCTGCTCGCAAGCAGGCTTTATGTGAAAGCTGATGAACATTTAGTCTGAGCCTTTTATACGGGCTTTAATAGCGCATGCATACTGGCTTCATTTTTGAGAACTCGTTATTTGCTCGCAACTTGCTCAGTTTGTTGCGAGTGGTGTGGCATGTGGTTCATCTGATCGATTACGTCGTAAGTGATGACATAAGTCACGAGTAAGATCAGTGGGATGAATCTAAACCAAGGTTTCATTGTGAGGGCTCCTATAACTTAACTGGGTACACCCTAGCATTGAGGTTATTTATTCAACAGCTCTAATATCGCAATGTTAGGTCTCACTTTCCATATTCAGGCATGAAATATACGTGACAATCCTCGACAGTTTACATAGCTAAGCTATTGTTTATATAACATTTTTATATCGAGCGTTTACATGGAAGTAGGCAAGGTTATTCCACTGGTTATCGGGCTATTTCTATCACTATTGAGCCTTTCCAGTTCAGCAAAAGAGTATGTGGGTAGCGAGAGCTGTATAACCTGTCACCAAGAAGAGTATCAAGCGTGGCAAGGCTCTGACCATGAACGTGCTATGCTCCATGCCTCGACCAATTCAGTATTGGGTGATTTTGACAGTGCGACTTTTGAGTTTGAAGGCGAGCAAAATCGCTTCTTTAAAAAGGGAGACGAGTTCTGGGTCAATATCCAAGGGCCGGACGACCAATACCGTGACTACAAGATAAGCTACACCTTCGGACATTATCCTTTGCAGCAATACATGGTGGAATTTGATGATGGCAGGGTACAGCTTATTCCTTTTGCTTGGGATTCACGGGATAAATCCGATGGCGGCCAGCGTTGGTTCCATCTCTACCCTGATTTAGATAAGCACGATGAGTTCTACTGGACCAACGCCGGGCAGAACTGGAATTTCATGTGCGCCGATTGCCACTCGACCAATCTCGAGAAAAACTATGATGCCACGGCTAACAAGTATCAAACCACCTGGTCTGAGGTGAATGTTGGCTGTGAGGCGTGTCATGGCCCGGCCAGTGAACATTTGGATTGGGCGAAGAAAGAAAGTCCACCGAGCATTGCGCATGCGGGTTTTGATAGAGACCTGTCTAAAGCGGTCAAGCAGTGGGTGATGCAGGAGGGCAAATCAACCTTTCAGCCCCAAGCTAAACATAACACCGACCAGATGCAGGTGTGCGCTCAGTGCCACAGTCGCAGAACACAGCTCACGGAACAGGGCGATCATGTCAAAACCGGTTTTCTGGATAAATATCGTCTGAGTTTAATCACTCCTGAGCTTTATCACCATGACGGACAGATCTTTGATGAGAATTATGTGTATGGCTCTTACTTGCAGTCAAAAATGGCCGCGAAAGGAGTCAGTTGTACAAATTGCCATGACCCTCACACCTCTAAGCTAGCCATTCCTCAGGAGGCAGTGTGCGCTCAGTGCCACATTCCAACCGAGTTCAGTCCAGAGAAACACACCTTTCACAAAGCCGATAGTGAGGCATCACAGTGCGTCACCTGCCATATGCCAGAAACCACCTATATGCAGGTCGATCCAAGACGAGACCATAGCTGGCAGATACCAAGGCCAGACCTAAGTGAGCATTTAGGAACACCTAATGTGTGTACCGATTGCCATGCCGATCAAACCAATCAATGGGCGGCGCAGCAAGTGAGAGCCTGGTTCCCAGATTCACCTCGCTATAAAGAGCGCCATTTTGCTATCGCTTTTTATGCTACGGATATCGGGTATCGCGGCGCAGAAGATGCCCTGTCACTTACCGCTCAAGATGCCAAACAGAGCGATATTATTCGCGCCTCAGCCTTGTCTCGTATGTCGCCGTATTCAGGTAAGAACACTACGGTAGCATTGGCTCGTGCAGTAAAGCATGACAGTGAGCTTATCCGTCTTGGTGCAATTGAGGGTTCACAAGGATTTGAATTCAATGACAGGTGGCAAATCCTTGAGCCACTTCTTTCAGACCCGATCTTGGCGGTTAGAACCGAGGCCGCAGGTGCCCTGGTAGCAAGTTGGAAACAGATGAGTCTGCCACAGAAAGAAGCGCTGACACCTGCTTTAAATGAATATATCCAGATCCAAGAGTTTAACTCTGACCGAGGTTTCGGTCGTACCAATTTAGGGAATGTGTATCGAGCTCAAGGTGAGATAGATAAAGCAATAAAGGCCTATCAGGGGGCGATACGAGTAGAGCCTATCTTCGCTAATAGCTATGTCAATTTAGCCGATCTGTATCGCGAGAAGGGCGATGAATCTAAAGCGTTTCAGACTCTAGAGCAGGGCATTGCCGCTCAGCCTAAGTCAGGTGCCTTGAGATACAGCGCTGCTTTGTCACTGCTTAGACAAGATAAAAAGCCTCAAGCACTAGAGATGCTAAGGCTATCGACAGTAGCAGAGCCAGAGAATAGCCAGTATTGGTTCCTCTATGGTCTGGCGCTAGAGAATGTGGACCTTTCTAAAGCGAGCGATGCCCTAGATAGAGCGTTTCGAATCAGTGGTAACCCGCAGCAGCTCTATGCACGCTGTGAGATGCTGGTGAAGTACAGTGACAACATGAGCGCTGAGTTTGAGGCGAGGAAATGCCTAACTGAATTAGAAAAGTATGCGCCACCTAACATTATTGCGCCGCTTCGCAACCAATTGCTACGTTAGTTATAACCATTGGTTATGGCGGTGTCGGGTAAAATTGAGCGTCCTCGAGGTGGTTTCGAGGCTAGGATAACGTGAGGAAGAACCAATGAGTGACACTCAAAACGCAGTAAACCAGTTGATTGAACGAGTAGAACGCTCTGTTGTTGGACAGCAGCATGTTGTAGAGGCTCTAGTGCTTGGCCTATTAACTAATGGTCATGTACTTCTAGAGGGTTTGCCGGGTACAGCGAAAACCCGTTCAGTTAAAGCGTTGGCAGATGCGCTCAATACCTCATTCGGTCGCGTTCAGTTCACGCCAGACCTGCTTCCTTCTGACGTTACCGGCACTGAAGTCTATCAAGAGGCGACCTCTGAGCAAGAGAAAGCCAGCCTGCATTTTCAACCGGGTCCTATCTTCAACAGCATAGTGCTTGCCGATGAGATCAACCGTGCGCCAGCTAAGGTTCAAGCCGCTCTACTCGAAGCGATGGCAGAAGGCACAGTGACCGTGGGCGATCAAACCCATCAGCTGCCTGAGCTGTTTATGGTGCTTGCTACCCAGAACCCTATCGAGCAAGAAGGTACTTATCCACTTCCCGAAGCGCAGATGGACCGCTTTATCTTAAAGGTCACCGTCGATTATCCAGATGACGACGCTGAGCTTGCCATTATTCGCTTAGTACGTGGCGAGGAAGTGGTCGGTGGTGAAGAGCAACAAGACTTGGCCATCGATCCTGCCACCATTATCGCGGCACGAGCGAGATTGCTAATGTTGAGGTTTCTGAGTTGGTTGAGAAGTACATGGTTAACCTAGTTATGGCCACTCGTCGACCTGAGCGTTATCCAGAATCGAACCTTTCTCGCTGGATTGCGGTGGGTGCTAGCCCGCGTGCCACCATCGCTTTAGACAAATGTGCCCGTGCTTATGCGTGGCTCAAAGGCCGTAGCTATGTCGAGACCGATGACGTTCGCGCGGTAGCCCACAGCGTACTATCTCATCGCCATAGCTTGAGTTACGACGCTTTGGCTGATGGTATCGACGCTATCAAGGTAGTGGATGAGCTTCTTGATCATGTATTGATCGGGTAAAACTATGGACTCCCGTATCTATTGTGATTTCAAGGCATTGATTGCCTTGGCAGTCTCAGGCTGTGGGGCTCTCTTTCTTGCCTCAACTGAAATCAGGCACTGTACTCTCTGGTCGTCATCAATCCCTATTTCGTGGACGCGGACTCAACTTTGAAGAACTACGTCATTATCAAAAAGGTGACGACATCCGTAACCTCGATTGGAAGGTGACCCTGCGTACTGGTAAGCCACACGTGCGTAGCTATACCGAAGAGAAAGACCGCAATGTACTTCTCTGTATAGACCAAAGTGCCAGTATGTTCTTTGCTTCAAATCAGGTTATGAAATCGGTTGTGGCCGCAGAGGTCGCCGCTCTGAGTGGGTGGAGCATCCTTTCCGATAACGACCGAGTCGGCATAAGTTTACGCTCGTCGAAATCCATTCAGACCTTTAAGTCGCAGCGCTCTCGAGGTCATCTACTGCACGCCTTAAAATCAGTCCACCAAGCTAATCACAGCCTGTCTGTTGGTTCGACGGATAGCGAAGAGGTGAGCATGTCCCATTGGCTGGCCAGCATTGAACGTATGGCAAGCAAGAACACCACCATAGTTATAATCAGCGACTGGCTGGATATCAAAGAAGCCGACTTGGATAAAGTGAAACAGCTACAGATCCACAACGATCTTCTAGCTGTGCGTGTATCTGATCCAATGGAGAAGACCATCCCAAGTAGTAACTGGGTGATGGGGGATGGCGAGCTGCAACTCTCAATTACCGAAGAGAGCAAGATAACTAAAGCAAACCTTGGTCTTGAGGCGCACCACAATAAGCGTGAAGAGCAGCTAACCCGACTTATGGCGATCAAGAATCTTCCCTTTGTTCAGCTCGATACCAGTGGTGAACATATCCAAGAATACAAATGTGCCTTGGGAGGAAGACGATGACTGTACACACGCCTCCAAGTACTTACATTCTTCGAAATATTAGCGATGTCCAGGTGGCAGAATCTATAAGTTATTTCCCGCAGACAATAGGCTGGCAAGTAATGGGCATGATTGCTGGAATTGCATTGCTTTTCTGGCTCTATCGCTTAAACAAACGCTGGCGAGAAAACCGCTATCGACGCGAAGCGATTACGATTGTCTCTGATATGCAAGCATCTTTACGTCATGGCTTATCCGCCCAAGAGCGCTTTGACTATGGCCAAGATCTGTTTGCGGTGATGAAAGCCGTTAGCTCACATCTATCCAGTGATTCTAACAAGCTAATTGGTGACGCCTTCCTGAGTCAGTTGGATCTCTTCAGTAAAGAGAACCCTCAGTTTGGAAGAAAGTGGCAGGCATGGTCTAAAGCGCTGCTATCAAAGGGATACTCCTTGTCTGATGCAGAGCTTTCAGAGCTGACTCAAGACTGTTTAAGCTGGCTTTCTGAGCATAGGAGTGAGCCATGCTTGAATTAACTTATCCGTGGATGCTCCTGCTGCTACCACTGCCTCTCTTGGTTCATTTTCTTATTCCTGCTTATAGAACCAAGCAGTCAGCAGTAAAGGTGCCTTTTTTTGAAATTCTGGTGGAGATATTAGGTGAAACCCCATCCTCGGGTGCTAGCCAGTTAAAGGCCAACTGGTGGCAACGCCTTATCCTTATTGCTTCTTGGTGTTTGTTGGTATTTGCCATGTGTAAGCCAATGATGCTGGGTGAGCCCCAGACCCGCGAACTGATGGGGCGTGACATCATGGTGGTTGTCGACCTGTCAGGCTCTATGGCTGAACCCGATTTCACTTCTACAGATGGTGATAAGGTGACGCGCATCGAGGCGGTAAAAGAGGTGCTAGCTGAGTTCGTGGAAGCCCGAGAGGGGGACCGCCTAGGACTGATTCTGTTCGGCGACGCAGCGTTTCTACAAACCCCATTTACCGCAGATCAAAGCGTTTGGCTTGAGCTCTTGAACCAAACTGATGTGGCTATGGCGGGCGCTAGCACCCACCTTGGTGATGCTATCGGTCTTGCGATTAAGGTGTTTGACCATAGCGATGAAACAGCGCAAAACCCGAATAGGGAAAAGCTGGCGATAGTGCTGACCGATGGTAACGATACTGGCAGTTTTGTAGAGCCTATCGATGCCGCCAAAGTAGCAGCGGTGAAAGGGGTTAAGGTTCATATGATAGCCATTGGTGACCCGCAAACCGTAGGTGAGCAAGCCCTAGATATGAATATTATCAATCGCGTGGCTGAAGAGACGGGTGGCAATGCCTTCTACGCCCTAGATAGAACTGAGCTTGATAAAGCCTATGAGGAGATAAACAAGCTCGAGCCACGCCTGTATGAAAGCACTGAGTATCGTATTAAGGAGAGTGTGCACGCCTATCCTCTAATGCTGGTGGTTGTGCTCTACATTCTGGCGTTTAGTGTCAGCACCATCAAACGCAGAAAAGGGGAGAAGCATCATGCTTGATACCATGCTTTGGAAGCAGATCTTCACCCAGTTCCATTTCATAAGACCTCTGTGGTTATTGGCTTTTGTTCCGCTTGCGGTGGTGGTCTATCTAAGATTTAAAGATGATGCTGAGGGTGGTTGGCAAAACCAGTTGCCGGAGCATCTTAAAAAAGCGCTCACTATCGAAGATCAAGGCTGGCGCAAGCAATTGCCTCTGAAAGTATTGGTTGTGGTCACTAGCTTGGCTATTTTGGTGTGTGCAGGTCCAACTTGGCAGCGCGCTCCATCACCATTTGGTGAGGACAAGGCCTCTTTGGTTGTGATGCTCGATGCCAATAGCTCCATGCTGGAAAAGGATGTTGCGCCAGATAGACTGGCCCGTGCTAAACAGAAGATCCGCGACCTACTCGGTCTACGACAAGGCGGTAAAACTGCGCTGATTGCCTATGCGGCTCATCGCACCTTGCTATGCCGCTGACCAAAGACAGTCAAGTATTTGTGCCTTTCCTGAATGCCATTGAGCCGAGTGTTATGCCCGTGGAAGGCAAGCGTCCAGAAAGCGCCATTCAGCTTCTGGATGAACAGCTATCAGGCAGTGAGGCAAGCACAGTTCTATTGGTCACCGATGGGATGCCACCGTCGAGTCTAGAGGCGATGAGTGAATACTTTGCTTCGGGCAACAATCAACTTCTTATATTGGCCATGGGTAACCCTGAATTTAATGCCAATAGTCCGCTGGATCTGAACTCCCTACAGCAGTTAGCCAATGAGGTTTCTGGGCGAGTTCAACTAGTGACCATAGATAATCAAGACATCAATCAGATCAACTCCTGGGTTGAGCGCCATATGCAGATCAATGGCGATACAGTGATGCCTTGGCAGGATATGGGGTATATCGTCCTATTCCCAATTGCTGTTTTATTGCTGCTTTGGTTCCGCAAGGGTTGGCTAGTGCAATGGTGTCTAGTAGGTGCTGTATTGGTTGGTTCAGTGATGCCCCAACAAGCGATGGCACAGCCGGTTAAGAGCGTGGCAGAAGAAGCTCCTTTAGAGCAGGTCTCTAACTGGGATAGGGCATGGCAGTCATGGTTAGATATTTGGTTTACTCGAGATCAGCAAGGGCAGTACCTGTTTGATAAACAGCAGTATCTAGAAGCCGCCAAGCGTTATCAGGACCCTATGCATCGCGGCATTGCTTACTACTATGCCGGAGAATACAAGCTAGCTCATGCCCAATTTGTAAACATCGACTCGCCATTGGCTCTGTTCAATGCCGCGAATTCTCTCGCTAGACAGCGCGAATACATCAAGGCTCGAAACCTCTATCAGCTGTTGCTAGAGCAGGAGCTGGATCAAGCATTACGGGAGCGCACGGAAAATAACCTTAAGGTGCTTCAGGGCATCATTGATGAGGTAAATCGCCTCAGTGAGAGTCAGAAAGGAACCACAGACGGCGCGGAGGACTCGGTTGAACTTCCTGATGATAAACCGCAAACCGGCGACGGCGCAGAGGAAGACGTAGTGCAAGAGATGCTACAAAAAGAGACCTTGAATGCCCGTGAAATCTTAGGGAGTGAAGAGCTTGCGGCCAAGTGGCTGAAGCGCGTTGAGGCCGACCCTAAACTCTTCCTTCGAGCCAAGTTTCAGCTTCAATATCGTCAGTCACAGTATCAAGTAGAGGAGAGCAAATGATGAAGCGTCTACTCATACTAATATTCGCGCTGTTCTCTTCCTCCTTAGCGGTAGCAAGTCAGCCTGTGGTCACCATGAAGACTTGGCTAAAAGAGAGTGATTCTAGCTACAAGGTTAACGAGCAGATCATCATGTATGTGGAGCTTGCTACACCGAGATGGTTTACCTCAGGGACCCGTATCTCTTTGCCTGAAGTACCGAATGTACTGGTAAAACAGCAATCTCAACTCGCCACCAATTTTACCCAGAGAATTGAGGGGCAAACTTGGTCGACCCAGCGTTGGGAGATAGCACTCTACCCTCAGCAGCAAGGCAAGTTTACAGTGCCACCCATCGCCGTTGAGGTGCAGGTTTCAACCGAGAAAAATGGCAATCTAAAGCAGAAGCTGTTCACCAAAGCACTCAAGTTTGAGGCTGAGATCCCAAGCGGTCAGCTTACTGAGGATAGTGAGTGGGTCAGCAGTCCTGACGCCAGTATTGAGCAGGCTTGGTCATCTTCCAGTGACGAACTAAAGGTGGGAGACAGCATCACTCGCACCATTAAGATAGATGCCCAAGACACGCTGTCAGTTTTGATCCCTTCGGCCCTTGATGTCCCGCAAGGACATGAGCAAGGCTATCAGGTTTACCCTAGTGCACCTAGATTGGAGGACAAGCAAAATCGTGGGCAATGGTTGGCTAGTCGTGAGGAAGAGGTCACCTATGTATTGCAACAAGGTGGTGAGATGGTATTTCCAGAAATCACCTTCAATTGGTGGGATAGCAGCAGCGATAGATTGCAAACTCTGACCCTTGAAGGAAAAACCTTTGAGGTCAAACACACCTTTAGCTCATGGATGAAGCAATATCGCTTTGCTGTGACACTATTGGTATGTTTGCTCACTTTTTCGATGGCCTCTGTATGGGCTGTGATTCGCTACTATCGCCACAGACCCGCACCCTTGTGGTGGCGGTTCCACAAAGCTGTGATGAGTCGAAATAAGGCTCAAATCCGAACTCAGTTGTACGCAAGGCTAAAGCAAATGCACAGCACCTTGCAGATGAGAGAGGCAGAAATACAGCTAGAAGAATACAGCTCAGGCTATGTAAGGCCATGGATTTTATGGATTAAGTTGAGCCAAGTGACTGGTTTCTCTATGCTTTATAATAATAAGGCATTGCCCCAGTTAACTAAGATTTCTCATAAATATCGTGAAGAAAATGAAAAGTACCGAACTTAACCTGATCCCATTTTTTGTTGCTGTCTATGAAGAAGAGAGCATGTCCAAGGCGGCGCAACGCCTGGGTGTAAGCCAACCTGCGGTGAGCAAGGCGCTTAAGCGCTTCGTGAGATCTATGACGATCCACTGTTTCATCGCAGCCCTGTTGGAGTAACACCGACCTCATTTGCGGGCGACATCTATCCTGCGCTGTCCACGGCGTTTAAGAACTTCTCGTCAACACTGAGCGCTTCTCGCTCATTCGACCTAAGGTGTCAAAGCGCATCTTCTCCATCGCCTGTTTAGCCCCTATTGGCTATGAGCTGATGCCAAAGGTGCTTAATCAGATCAAGGCAAATGCCCCAGGCATCGACCTTGAGGTACATCCACTATTTACCGAGGACCTTGAGTCGGATTTACGTTTGCAGCGCTATGATTTGGTAATCGATGTGATGCCAAAAGGGCGCACTACACTGCAAACCAGTGTTATTGGTAAAGAGCGTTTAATGGTTATTGCACGTAAAGATCACCCAAGGGTGAGCGGTGAGATAACCCCTGAGCAGTTCCTAGCCGAAGAACATATTGCGGTATCCCAATGGCGCAGTCGTAGCACCATGATGTCGAGCGATAACAACGATTACCTCAACAAGCGTAAGATCGTTTATAGAGCACCAGGTGTCTTAGAGGCACTAGCTGCGACCTGCCAGAGTGATTATTTGGCATTATTCCCAGTTTCAACGTTCTCTAGTATGGCTGACTTCCACCCTGTGCAATCTCTAGACGCACCTTTCTTAGATGTGGAAAAGGATCTTTGCATGTTATGGCACCCTAGCCGAACTAGTGATGCCAGTCACCGCTGGCTAAGAAATCAGGTCTCTGCCATGGCAAAGACAGTGTTTCTTTAAACCAGAATGTAGAGATGTTTGCCTCCCAATTTAGGGGGGCATTTTTATATTTTTATAGAACTAAAATTGTTTAATAGCCTTAGTAATATTTTGTAAGGCTATTTATATATTTTAAAACCTTTAGCTCTATCAATTAAATTAACTCTGTTTTTTAGTAGCTCCAACCTATAAACCCCGTCAATAATTTCGCTTTGCTTTTTCCAATAGTTAACACAAAAGCGCAATTAAAGTGAAAAAACATCTGGTTACATTTCTTAATGCTTTTTTAAAGCTAAACACAAACCTAATGGAAAATTAAAAGAAATGAAGCCTTTAAAATATTCGGCTATCGTAGCGGGTCTACTGGTAGCTTTGTCCGGATGTAACGATGATTCATCCAATGACTCCCACAGTGGTGAACCTAATCCTGCTCCTGAAGGGAGTAATATTGAGTTTCTGATCCATCCTTATCTTCAGATGCCTCAACCTACTTCTATGACAGTTAGGTTCGAAGCGTCGGCTGACTCTGCCAGGTATGGGTAAGAGAGCAGCTCCCACTCCGCATGGAGTGTTGTTGAAGCGGACCTCATCGATCTTACTATTTCAGAAACACGTTCTGCGACGTTGCAAGGCTTAAAGCCTAAGACAGTGTATGAATACTATGTTGTCAGTGATAATGGTTCTGAGCAGTCTGTGTCTGAAATGTATTACTTCAAAACCTATAATGAAAAGGGTGATAAGTCACCGTTTAATATTATTGCAATCGGCGATACACAAAATGGCGATACACTTGGTGTTCTGGAAGATGTAATTAATAGCGGGATTATTCAATACGCCTGTGAAAATGATAAAGAGCAGTGTGCGGAAAATCTGACAGCTATTACTATCGCCGGGGATATCGTGAGCGATGGTTATAATTTTGAGCATTGGCGGGATCAATTTTTCGAACAGATGAAGAATATAACACCGTACGTACCATTAATTACGGTTCCAGGAAACCATGATTATTCCAAGGACGCTCATCTAACCAAGTACAAGCACTTTTTCGAGACTCCTAAAAATGGAGACCCTTCTTATGATGAGACTTGGTATACGATAGATATCAATAACCTGCGTATGTTTGGTATGGACTCCTTCCCGATTTCACACAGTCATTCTAACTTTCAGCGTGATGTTCTTAAGCAACAGATCCATTGGATGAGCAATGAGAGGTCGGCAACAGAGAGTGATGAGAATATCGACTATATGTTCTCCATGATGCATCACCCTTGTCTGTCTGAAATGTGGATTACTGGAGAGTCATTGGGTTCGTGTGAAATCGTTGCTGAGACAGAGAACTACTCAAAGGCGACAGGGAAAATCTCAGGTCACTTTTTTGGGCACACCCATGCGTACTCCCGCGGCCAATCTATGGATACCCCTCATCTATGGATGAACAGTTCAACCTCCCAAGCTACCGGGAGCCAATGCATAATGCCCATCACCTATATGATATTCAGGACTACAACACTATAGAGGTGTCTCGTTCAGAGTTCGGATTCAACGTCCTTACTTTCAATGTCGACGGTACGGACACGCTAAAATCACAACGTTACTCTGGTACGGTAATCTCTAAGTCCGGTGGGTATGCTGAGCTAGACAATGTGTTTGAAGTCACTGATGTCGTCAGACTTGCTCCTTTTGAGTCGATCATTGAATCCCCGACGCTAGCCCCTTCTATCACTGTGCGACCAGAAAACGACACTATAGGTCTATCACACTCACAGCCTGACTCTATTCACGAAGTTCAATGGAGACTGTCTAAGTCGAGAACATTCAATGAGGAGCGTGAACAGGTCTTTGATCTATGGGGGAATGAAACGCGCTCGCAAAACCTACTTCCATATCCACTTGAAGGAGACCAGCCTGATGATGAAGTCGACCCTACTTGGGTTGAGGGGCAAATCATAGATTCGCAAGAGGGGGCAGATATTACTACTGTGACCCTGAGTAACTTTGAGGGTGTTCTTCGCGTGGGTAACGATGAGGCCTATAAGTGGGTGAACCATATCTATACGGCGGACCATGTTGCTTGGTCTGAAGAGCATGACTTGGAGGATATTACTGAAGGCAGATTCGACTGGAGAAGGTGACCCATATTTCGGATTACGACAAGCTAAAAGGGCGAGCAAATGCTCCTGAACACTTCTTACAGTTCGAGGACGGTGAGGTCTGGTATCTCAAGGCTCGAGTACGAAACCAAGATATGGCTTGGTCTGATTGGTCGGGAGTTTCGGAGGTTAGGATAGCAGGCGAGATTAACCCTTAAATCTTCCGTTAACAAAAAGCCGGCGAAGTTGCCGGCTTTATCTGAGTTAGGTTTGAGACTAGCGTTAGTTCACGACTTCTTTCAACACCTTACCTGTGGCGCCACTTGGTTGGGTGATACCAAGTTTATTGGATAGGGTAGGCGCGATGTCATACGGGGTGACTGCTCGATGCACCGTCTGAGCTTTAATGTCGTATCCTGCAAAGATAACCGGAACATGGGTATCGTAGCGCCACGGCGAGCCATGTGTAGAAGCGACCGTTAGACCGTCCATATCGTTAATATAGCTACGTGGGTCAAATACCAGATACACATCACCAGAGCGTTGCGGGTGGTAGTTGTTGGATACTAATTCATTAACTCGGCTGTGCTGCACGCGACCATTTTTAATGTCTTCACTGGTCACCGCATACGCCACACCACTTACCTTAGTGACCTCTTCAGCGATAACGTCTTGAAGCTTAGCTAAGTCGATCTTCTTCTGTTTCACCATGTCATGATTTAGATAGACATATGGCTGAGCATAAAGACGGATGATCTTTTCATCGACACCAAACTCTGACTTCAAACGAGCCACTAGAGCGTCTGTCATCAAGGTTTCTTTCTGAAAATAGGCCGCTTGTCTTAAGCCAAGAGAGGCTGCCACTGGTGAGGCTTCAGGTGCACCATGGTCTGCCGAGAGGACTATCAAGGTGTTATCTAGACCACATGGTGCTCGATCTCTTCAAACATTTTGGCCAAGGTTCGATCCAGTCGAATCAAGTTATCTTCGGCTTCTAGCTAGATGGGCCGTAAAGGTGAAGAACGTAGTCGTTAGACGAGAAGCTTACCGCAAGATAATCCGTAACCTCTCCTTTACCTAGTTGCTCTTGCTGAAGCAAGATGCTGGCAAAGTCGGCGGTGATCTCATCGCCAGCCGGGCTAACGGTTAGCATAGTGGAGTAATATTGATAGCTTGCCGGCCCGTAAGGGTGTGGGAAGGTGCGCTGGAAACCGGCTAGGTCGAACTTCTGATCCTGAGATACCTCTTCCAAGGTGTATTGATCTCGAGGAAGCGAGAGATCCCAGCGCTGTTTTGAATAGCGAGCGGGAATCTTCTTCTCATTCCAACGGTTCACCCAGATTGGGTATTCCGAATAGTAATAATCACTGGTGACAAACTCTGAGGTCGCCTTTGAGAACCAGAATGCTTTACCTGTATGACCTGCCAGAGAGATCGCACCTCGGTCTTTTACCGATACAGAGAACACCTTTGATTTGCCACTGTTCGAGACGGTTAACTCATCACTAAAGGTAGAGACTAGGATAGGGTTTGGAGAGCGACCATCTTGTTTTGCAGTGCGCTGAGTTGGGTCTATCTCAGTAGATTGGTCAACACCGGCACCGCTGGTAAGCATACTGTAGTTGCCGTCTTCCACGTTATACACCAAGCGCTCAAGGCTTCGGTCATACCAAACATTACCCACCATACCGTGCACCGCTGGTGGCGCACCGGTTGCAAGGGAAACGTGTCCCACTATGGTCTCGGTATTACCGTGTTCATAGTTGGCATTGGTGTAATAGGTGCCCTCATCCATTAGGTAGCGAAAGCCACCTTCGCCAAAGTTATGCTTATAGCGTTCAAGCAGGTCACCACGTAAGCCATCTACGGTGATCTGCAGGACAAGTTTAGGTTGCTTAGCTTCTTCAGCCAATGCCGGGAATGTCACTATTGATGATGATAAAAGCCCAGCCACGACCAGTGATAAAGAAACATTTTTTCTCATAAGTATTTGTTCCTGTTTGTATAATTATTCGGCATCACGTACCAAGCGTAGTCCCATATCAGCCATTATGGTACGTTGGGCAGCGAAGTCTCGACGGTAGTTTTCAGATTGGTTATCGGCATAAGAGTAGCTACCACCACGAACCGATTTATGCGCTAATCCGACCTTTGAATCTTGCGCATTGCTTGGGTTGTGAGAAGGCGCATGCAGGTAATAAGTTTCTTCGTATGCGTCTATGGTGAATTCGCCAACGTTACCTGTCATGTCGTACAGGCCAAGCTCGTTAGGCTTTTTCTGACCTACAGGGTGAGCGCGATTTTTGGCGTTGTTTTCATACCACGCCACCTCGTTGATATCGTTTGAGCACTGTATTTGAAGCCTTGGCTCTTGTTGCCACCCTTAGCCGCAAACTCCCATTCAGCCTCGGTTGGCAAACGGTAGGTCTCTCCCGTCAGTTGGTTAAGTTTTTCGATAAAGTAATTAGCTTGCTGCCAGCTAAGGTTGTTTACTGGTACGTCTGGTCCCGCAAAGTAGCTCATGGAATGACCCATAACGCTCTCGAATAGTTCTTGAGTGACCTCAAACTTAGAGATGTAGAAACTATCTACACTGACCTCGCGAGCTGGCTTTTCTTGTGGCCCAGCTTCAGGTAGATCAGAGCCCATGGTGAAGCTTCCGCCCTCTACTAAAACCATATCGGTTTCAATGGTTTGTGCGATAAGGTGCTGCGGCGCAGAGGCACAACCAGCAAGACTTGCAGCGATAAGAATAGAAGGTAAGGCTAGGCGAGTGATAGGGCGCATGAGGACCTCAAACTGACTAAAAGTGCGCCAATTTTAGCCAAATCCTGAATAACTAAAGGTTATACAGGGCATAACAATTCCTTGATATATAACCACGTATAATAATGCTGTTTTTCACAACCTCGCAGGTGTTATATGTTGATTACTCAGGGTTCTCAGTACCAGGGTCGTGCATCAAAACGAATGCATGTAATGGCAAAGCCTATTGGTGCGGTTTGTAATATCGACTGCGATTATTGCTATTACTTGAGTAAACAGGATTTACTGGAATACAAGAAAGGATGCTCTCCACAGATCAGCGACGCGGATCTAGAAAGCTATGTGAAGCAGTATATTGAAGGCCAAAATACCCCTGAGATCATCTTCTCGTGGCAGGGTGGTGAGCCTACGCTATTGGGTTTGGAGTTCTTCGAGCGCGTTGTTGCGCTGCAAGAGAAATATCGTCCACAAGGCGTCACTATTGCTAACGATCTTCAAACCAACGGTACGCTACTTAACGACAAGTGGTGCCAGTTCCTATCTCAACATAACTTCTTGGTTGGCCTTAGTATCGATGGCCCTCAGATGTATCACGATGCCTATCGTACCAATAAGGCGGGTCGAGGCACCTTCAAGCAAGTGATGAATGCCGTTGAACTTCTACATAAGTACGAGGTTAAATTTGCCACTCTTACCTGTATCAACAATCTGACTAGTCGTGCGCCATTGGAGATCTATCGTTTCCTACGTGATGAGGTGCGCTCTCCTCAGATGCAGTTTATCCCGATTGTAGAGCCAAAGAGTTTCCGCGACACCGCGCCTCAACACTGGCCAGCTGATCAGCAACCTAAGCAAGGCGATAAGCGACTCATTCCGGGTAGCAAAAACTCAGTGATGGAGTCCTGGTGTGTGACCGATGAGGCTTGGGGTAACTTCCTTATTGCAGTATTCGATGAGTGGGCATCTCGCGATGTAGGCAAGGTGTTCGTGCAATACTTTGAAGCCTTTATCGAAACCTGGATGGGACGTCGTAACCCACTGTGTACCCTAGGCGAGTTCTGCGGTAAAGGACTGGCTATGGAGCCAACCGGCGATGTGTTCTCTTGTGACCACTATGTATATCCAGAATATAAACTGGGTAATGTGCATGAGCGCCCATTAGATGAGATGGCGTATTCTGCCGAGCAGCAAGAGTTTGGCTTTGCGAAAACTCGCACTCTGACCGAGCAGTGCCAGAAATGTGATTACAAGTTTGCTTGCCACGGTGAGTGTCCAAAGAATCGCTTTATTCGCACTAAGGATGGCGAACCAGGTTTGAACTACCTATGTGCGGGTTGGCACAAGTTCTATCGTCATGCGGATCGCTCGATCGCGCATTTGCTTCGCTTGATGGGCTACCCAGTCGCACACGGTATGTTTAGCGATGCGGTAGTGCGCCAAGCGATGCAGCAGCAGAATCCAAGCAACAGCTTTGGAGCGAAGTTCTAATGAAGTGTTCTCGAATTATTGCCCTGATTCTAGGGGCTGTGATGGCGTGCGCGGTTCAGGCCGCGCCTTTGTCGAATGTGGATCAACTTGCTTATATTGCTCAGGATAAAAACCAGCCGGTGGAAGCGCGTGTGGATGCGCTCAACCAGCTAGCAAACTATCCGTCGACCAATGGTTTGATCTCACTAGCGCGCGCCCTTAAAGATACTAACTATCATGTGCGAGTGGCGGCAATTCTCGCTTCAGCTCCGTTTGATTTTAAGCATAGGTGGCGTCTGCTTGAGCTTTATTCAATGACATGGTGGTAGATGTGCGCCTTGCTGTGGTTGAAAATCTAGCCGTGGATTATCGAGAGATGAACTCCATGCAGCAGCAAACCTTTGGGCCGGTTCTGGATGACTACATAGAGGCAATGAATCTAGAAAACGACCAAGATAGCATTATGCGCTTGGCCTTGGTTAAGCAGCAGGTGGAACTCTATTATGAGTCTCGAAATCTGTATAAATATGCTCTGTCGCAGGACCCAAACAATGTCGATGCAATCCTAGGTTTGGTTGAGAACAATCGACTCATAAAGAAAGATGTTAAGTCATTATTGCTTTTGGATAAGTCACTCAAGACCATGCCTGATCAACCTGAACTCTTGTATGCCAAAGCTATGGTTCAGGTGAGACTAAATGATAAAACCATGGCCGCGGACAGTATGAACAAGGCAGCGGAGAAAGCTGTAGATAACAGCTACTACTGGTATCTAAATGGTATTTTGCAAGAGCCTATCGACGAGAATCTGGCATTGAAATCTCTACAGCGTTCTTATCAGATTTCGGCAAGACCAGAGCACTTGTATGCGGTGTGTGACTTTAAGTTACGACACAATCATCAGGATTCTAAGCAGTGCATCGCAAAACTCGAGAGGGTAGCACCGCCCCATGTAACCAAAGAGCTTAAGACCCGAGCTCTATAAAAGAAAAATCCCCAAGTGATGGCTCAATCACTCGGGGATTTTTTTAAATCTTGATTCTAGACTAGCCGTTCAAGCCTTTCTTCTTTGCACTTTGTGCACAAGCAATAAAACTATCAAGGACCTCTGGATCTATCTCAATCTCTTCTGTGTGAGAAATGGTCGCTTGTTTGATCTCGAAGCTGTGGAATATCGACTCGTCTGGGTTTTCGTTCTCTTGCAGATGAACCAGGCTGTCGAAGAACTCACGGCTCTTCACGCGGAAGAATTCGCCTTCAAAGTGGTCGAAGTCTTCGTTAGCTTGGTTGTATTCGATGTGAATATCCTTGCTACGATTGAACAGGAATTTCTTAAGTGCTGTAGCCTCAGAGTTGAACGCGATTCCGTGCGTACCTGTATTACCGTTATAGCCGATTGAGAACATCCAATAATCGTTTTGCAGGTCATCCTTAAGATTAAGGGTACAGATATTGTTGGACTCACCGTAGTAAACGGCGGCTGCTCCATTTTCAGAGACCAAGGTAGGAGTCGATGGTGCTTGGATTTTTTGTTCAGTCGCATGCGCCACTGTGCCTAGGCTCAACAAAACTGCACCGCAAACCGTAAATAGTGTCTTATTCATTCCTCTATCCTATGTCTCGGTTGGTTATAGGGCAGTCCATCCTTGGACTAATGGAGTTATCGAGTAACTACTAAAGCTGAACATCGACAGTTGCTAAAGGTAGGTCAGCAACGTCGACTAATAACTCATGCTAATTACTTACAGCTGTTTTAATAGTTGTCGTCGATGGGCGTAATCTGATATGTAACGAGATGTTATGCAATCGTTTGCTACAACTCTTTACCTAACTCTGACAATAGGAGTGCATGGATCACACTAATTGACTGGGATTTTGCTTTGGGTGGTAGTGATATAGATTTAGTGAATATGTAAATCAAAGGATTTGGTTGCGAACTAAGCCACGTTTTACGTTCTTACATAGCTTGCCAAAGCGTCTGATTTCATCAAAGTGAGGTGTATTACCTCGATTGATATAGCTTTCCCAATAGCTGAGCTCGCCTTCGACCAATTCCATCAATTTCTTTGGACAACCGACACAGTTTCCCTCTGGACTGCACACAAAGGTATCGTCCTCATATAAAGGAAATTCTTGTTTAGCTTGTTCAATGATGTTGCGCATTGCAGTAATGCGATCGGGTTTTTGGCTCATAGTTCGTTTATTGCACAGTGGGGAGCGTAATTTACTCTGATCTTTGTCTGTTGTCACTATAGAAGCATTGCGTGGACTGAGAGCAGATCGAGTATGTTATGTGAGAAGAGTTAAGGGTTTGTTTTCAATATAAAAAGCCCGCTTAATTAGCGGGCTTTAGAAGGATTAAGCTTGTGCAACACACTCAGTGCGTGACTCACGGTTATCTAGGTAACCACTCCAGCGAGTTAGACCAAGAGCGACTAGAACAACCACTGCGCCAACCCAAGGTGTGTGCATCAGACCCATTTCAGGGTTAGCAACGATGTGACCACCACCCCAAGAGCCTAGAGCGATACCAACGTTAAAGGCTGCGATGTTCATACCAGAGGCAACATCTACCGAGTTTGGAGAATATTTCTCTGCAAGGTTCACCACGTAAACCTGAAGACCTGGAACATTACCGAAAGCGAATGCACCCCATACCAAGATAGTCAGTACCGCTAGGATCGGATTTGATGCCGTGAAGTTAAATACCAGCAGTGTTGCTGCAAGACCGATAAAGATAACGGTTAGCGCGCTTACAGGGCCTTTCTTGTCAGCAAGTTTACCACCCCAGATATTACCCGCGGCAACCGATACACCGTATACCAACATGATGATACCGATAGCGCTGTCTGCAAAACCTGTCACCTGCTGAAGGATAGGAGCAAGGTAAGTAAAGGCTGTAAATGTGCCGCCGTAGCCCAGTGCAGTGATAGCAAATACCAATAGCAGGCGAGGCTCAGTCAGTACCTTCATTTGGGCCGATAGCTTAGTTGCTGGTGGCTGTTTTAGGTTGCTTGGTACTAGGAAGAAGCTACCAATTAGAGCAATAAGGCCTAGGATTGCAACGATAAGGAAAGTCGTCTGCCAGCCAAATGCTTGACCCACGTAAGTACCTAAAGGCACACCTGTTACTAGAGCTACAGTAAGACCAGTAAACATGATGGCAATGGCACTCGCTTCTTTCTCTTTCGATACCAAGCCAGTCGCTATGGTAGAGCCGATGCTAAAGAAGACACCGTGTGCAAGACCCGTCAGGATGCGAGCAAGAACCAAGGTATTGTAACCAGGCGCCTGCCAAGCCAGCACATTACCCAAGACAAACAATGCCATCACAGTAAGTAGTACCGTCTTACGCTTCCACTTACCGGTCAGAGCGGTAAGTACCGGAGCACCCACGGCAACGCCAAGGGCATATAGGCTTACAAGTAAGCCTGCTGAAGGCAGTGACACACCAAGGTCCGCTGCCATAGTTGGGATCAAACCGACAATAACAAATTCGGTTGTTCCGATTGCAAATGCGCTGAGTGTTAGCGCGAACAGAGCTAAAGGCATAATAAAGTTTCTCGTATTGCTGTTCGTTTCGTTGGGCGCATTATTCATGAAAGTGATTTTTTGAAAAACAGCACGAATAACAAATTACTTTTGTAAAATTTGATAATATCTTTCACTCTAGCTGCTGATAGCTGATAGCTGATAGCTGATAGCTGATAGCTATTCATCCCACCTAGTCACCTTTTTGTAACCCCTTGAATTACTACAACTTGATGCTAAAAATAACTATTGGTTTCTAATCAAAATGATTCAGGAGTGAAGATGTCTAAGTCAGTAAAACTAAAAGCGGGTCAGCCGTTTCCTAAACTTGAAGCTACCCTGCTAGATGGCAGTTCAGTAGAGCTAGGTAAACCTGCAGCTGGTAAAGATTGGCAAGCAGTGTTCGTCTATCGCGGTAAACACTGTCCTTTGTGTACTAAATATCTTAATGAGATTGAGGAATACCTAGATGCATTTGCTGAAGCAAATGTGGATGTAATCGCGGTATCGGGCGATTCTAAAGAGCAGCTAGAAGCGCACCTTGAAAAAGTGGATGTGAGCTTCCCAATTGCCTACGGTCTTACCGAAGCGCAAATGAAAGAGCTAGGTTTGTATATCTCGCTACCTCGCTCAGAGCAGGAGACAGACCATAATTTCGCAGAGCCAGGTCTATTCGTTATCAACGAGCACGGCAACCTCCACGTAGTCGATATCTCAAACAACCCATTTGTGCGCCCAGAGCTTGGCGCTCTAACTCGTGGTCTTAACTGGATTAAGCATCCAGACAACAACTATCCAATCCGCGGTACGCTGGACTACTAATTCGCAAAGGGCACAATCAATAATCGCGTACCAAGCGATTGTGCTTTCGATGGTACAGATAAAGGAGCTCAAAATGAGCTCCTTTTTGTATTTGGTGTTAGTTTCAAACTAGTGTCAACATCATGCTAGTAGAGCATGTCGACTAACTCATTTTTGTTCCAAAGTGTTCAGTACATTTTATTCATATACAGTCATCTTATTAGCCTGATTCCCAATTAGTTACAGGCAATAAATTTTTCTTGCTAAAAAGGTAGAAAAATATGTAGTATTGTTGAGGTAGAGTTGAGGTTCGATATGTCATTACAGAGAAAACAATCCAAAGTATCACTAAACATTAAAATTCCTTCAGACTTAGATTTTCGTCTTAAAAGAGCTAGAAAAGCAGCACGTGAACAAGGGTTGATGTTCAACGTATCTCAAGAAGTTGAAAAATTCCTTGAGAAGGAAGTAAAGAAAGTTGAACAGCAGCTATCAATTGATGAAGAGATTAAAAATAACCTAGAAGAACTTGGTGGATTGAATATAGATAAGCTTATGAAATCAATGGATTAATTTGCTTTCATAGGCTTTTTGAATTTAATTGAACTGCAAATTGTAAATATAGATTGGAGAAAATAATGGGAACGATAATTGGATTGTTGATTTTAGCCGGCGTCGATGTGTACCTAAAGCGAAACACAGGGCTTCATGTGCATCAGTGGATAGCAAAAAAGTACGGTGATTATCAAAATAATAAAGGCGAATAAGCTTCTCTAATTCAACCAGTTGGTTCGTTGCTTGAAAGACTTGCCAGGCCTGGTCCCGATTCATTTAAAGATAGAAGTTGCAGTAAGCATTAGTCGTTTGGAGTAAAGCTAATGAGGCACTCAATGAGGAAACACACTGTTGAGCGAACTTAACGCAAAAGTCTAAGCCTGGTGTGTGCGGAGTTAATGTCTAAGTTTAGTTGCAGCGCTTTGTTTCCATTAGCTTGGAGTTAGATGTATAGAGGCACCGTGAAGATACAACATTTTGAAGTTAATAGTGGGAAGCTGATACTCAATGAAGATGAATACAATCTCCAAAGTATTATAGAAATTGAAGCACGACATCTGACAGCTAAAAATCATAGTGGCCGTGTGCTTTCACTAGCCCTCTTTTTTTCTTTAGTTGGATGGGCATTCTCGCCCGCAATTTCCGCTGTATCATTTGTTATTGGTGTGGTTTTTGCGGTAGTTACTGCTAAGAAATATGAATTAAGAGCGTTGTTTAAAAGTTCAGACGATGCTGGAAATCAATGGGGTACATTGAGTCGTAGTAGTAAATCCGATGATTTTGCGAAATTTTCGATAATAGCGACTGAAGTAATCAACCACAAAAATGATCATCCTAACTTGCCATACTAAAAGCAACCTGCAATTTCCTAATACCAATAAGACACTTTTGTCCGGAAGTGAGTTGAATTTGTAGATCGGCTATTTAGAATTGCGCTAAAGGGTGCTTCCCACGAGAACGTTGGGACAAAATAGCAATTCTTCACCTTCAATCTTCTCGCTACCCGAAGCGCTGCGCCCGTCCGCATCCACTGCGCACAAGTTTTAACCCTCCCCAGAAAAGATTTTCTGATTAATCCGGTCTACCTATAGCATGTGTTGCCAACGGATTGTGCCCATGACTATGAAAGCCTGCTTCCCATCTGTCCCTTTAGAGGCTTCAAGTTCTTTCGCTGCTAATAGTGAAAGCCCAGTACGAGCATGGCTTGAGCAATATCAAAGTAGCGAATTTCGGTTTAGTGAAGCGCAAGCAGCTGCACTGTCTCGCTTGCTACCTCTACTGGTGTGCGGTGAACAAAGCTCTCAATGGGTGTTCTATAACGAGTCACAGAGGCAGAAGGTCCATTCAATCGAAACAAATGCTCAGGACGATTTTGAGCGGATTGTGTTAGATGAGAAATACCATGAGCAAGCACTGGAATGCGTGCGCAGTCAGCTAGCAGAGCCGGTCGATATCTTGGCTATCAAGCGTCGTAGCCAGCGTTTTTTACCTCTCTAGGAGCACGTAAAACCATTGAAGAGCACTTTGCTCAAATTGCTTGCCTTGATGCGCTGGTGTGTAAGTTGATGCTGTTTATCGAGAAAGGCCACCTAGCACCTAAGCACCCCTTTGTTCTCTTATGTCGCGCTATAAAACAAGACGAAGCTAGGCATGTTTCGGTCTCCAAACGTCACGCATTGACGCTGGGCTATGACAAATCAAAGTGGAAAGAGATGGATACGGTGATATCACGACGACTGTTTGAGCTACTCAATACGGAACAGGCGGCTTTTTCTGAAATCGGTGTCCAACTAAGTGACATTTTTGATACGAGCAGTGCCTATTAATTTCGATTTTCAAGGAGAGATCATCAATGAGCGCGACATTCTTACCAGGCACAGTGTCTTTACTAGCGGCTAGCCATCAATTTCCACCGCAACAACTAAGCAACGCCCAATTGATATTGGCACTAGAACAATTATCAGGTAAGCGCTACGCCAAGATTGCAGCTCGAATAGCTCCCTTCTTGGGAATTGAACAGCGTCATTTCTCACGAAGCATCGAAAAAGCCGTCAGTCGCCCAAATCCGTCTAATTCAGATCTTGCTGAGCGAACCGTTCGTGCCCTAGTCAGTCAATCCTGCTTGGCTCTAGATGATATTGACTATATTATCGGCCACACCACCACACCGGATACACAGCTGCCGCCAAGCATCGCGTGGGTGGCTGAAAAACTTCGATATCGAGGCGCTTTTATGGAGCTTAGGCAAGCCTGCACAGGCTTTGCGAACTCACTGCAAATCGCGATTCCTCGGATTGCTATGTTAGGCAAACCTGTGGCAATAGTGGGCAGTGAAACAGGCTCTGTTTATTTTGATTATCAGCCGGATTTTTTGGACCGATCTCAGCTTATCAATTACATGCAAATGGGCGACGGTGCTGGGGGGATCATTGTGGCGCCTGAGACACACCAAGGGATTGGTATCATCTCAGACTGCTTTACTGGTCAAATAGGTATTAATAAGTCTCCAGGGCTGTCACTTGATGGTGGCTCGCTACCAGCATATACCCAAGATACCAAGGCCCGCTTTCACCACGATGCGAGCAAGGTACGTGAAAATGGTCAGGAGTTATTTGAGGCGAGCATTCAGGCATTGAAAAGCCGAGGCTATCAGCTTCGTGACTTCGACTACATCATTCCTCACCAAGCCAGTGGTCATATCGATACTATGCTGTCGGAGGCGTTGGATATTGACCCAACTAAGATTATCAACGATGCTAAGCATTGGGGTAATTTAGGCTCAGCTGCGATTTGGTGCAGTTTTTCCAATCTAGTGAATAGTGGTGAGCTAAAGGTGGGAGCAAAGATCGCAGTCTTGGGAGCCGAAGCTACTAAATATATGTTTGGTGGGTTTGTTTATACGCATCGATATACGACTCAAGAACACCGCGTGTAATTCAGTGTTTTTGAGCCGTTGTTTAGGCTTTAACGCTTCGCTTTACTCTTAAACTGCTTGATGCTTTTTTGCTGTTGGTTCTGCGGTTGGCTTGTTTGTCTCTTGGGGCGCGTTTGCTTTCGCCAGTAGAGGGCTTGTCCGTTACAGGGAAACCTTCTAATTCTTGAAGTGGCAGTTCGCGTGATGTGGCTTTTCTGATTGCAGTCAAGTATTCAGACTCACCATGCAAACCAGAGAAATCGCTATGCCTTGTTGTCCTGCACGTGCGGTTCGGCCGATTCGGTGCACATAAACTTCCGCATTTGATGGCAGTTCGAAGTTTATCACTACAGGCAAACGCTCCACATGCACGCCGCGAGCAAGTAGGTCTGTGGCGATAAGAACCTGTATCTTGTGCTGTTTGAATAGCTCAAGGGTCGTTTCTCTCTCTGCCTGGTCCTTGTTTCCATGAAGTGCAGCAGTGACCAGCCCTGCTTTATTTAGCTTTTTGCACAATGCATCAGCGTTGTCTTTAGCACCGATAAAGACCAACACTTGTTGCCAGTTGTTGTTCTTGATTTGGTGTATTAGCGCCTTGGTTTTACTGCCCTTATTCACTAAGAACAGTTGCTCATCAATAGCTGATGCTTTGGTTTCTGCTTCGCGTACTTTGATGACTTTTGGAGTATGAAGCAGAGCCTCTGCTTTACTTTTAAGTAATTCAGGGAAGGTCGCTGAGAACATCAAAGTTTGGCGTTTCGCAGAAATCTGGTTAGTTATTTTTTGAACGTCCGCCCAGAATCCCATTTCCAATAGTCGATCTGCTTCATCAAGCACCAGCTTGTGTATGCTTGTCGCATCTAGTGCTTTTTCAGCCATCAGATCGAGCAGTCGGCCTGGAGTCGCTACAATAATCTGTGGGTGATTCGCAAGCTCGGCTATTTGCTTAGACTTATCTACACCACCGCAAAGACAGACGGACCTTATGTTCCTCGATATCGAGTCAAGCGCCTTGTCTACTTGCAAAGCGAGCTCACGTGTTGGAACTAGTATTAGAGCTCGATTGCTTTGTGGGTTTTCTTCGATTTGCTGTAATAGCGGTAACCCATAAGCCAATGTCTTGCCGCTTCCTGTTTTCGCGATAGCCAACAGGTCTCTTTGATTCAGAATCGCTGGAATGGCTTGGAGCTGAATCTCTGTTGGTTTGCTAATACTAGCGGGCAGGGCTGCTACTAGTTCTTGATTAAGGGATAGCCAGTAAACGACATAGGTTACTCTTTGCTTCTTTATTGCTTATTGTTGTTCATTAGGCGAAGTTGGTGTTGCACGCCAGTCAGAAAGTTTCTTAACACCTGATCTCCGCACTCGCGATAGTGTTTGTTTTCAGGTTTGCGGAAGAACGCGCTGAGCTCATGTTTGCTCAATCGGAAATCAACCAGAGCTAAGATTTCAAGTATATCTTCTGCTTTCATGTTCAGTGCAATTCGAAGCTTCATGAAGATCATGTTGTTGGTCAGGCGGCTTTCCGGCTTAGGCTGTTCACCCTCGCGTTTACCGCGCTTGGTATTAATTAGGCCGTTCAAGAATGTTGCTAGCTCGACATCCAACAGCTCGCTGAACTCTTTATCATCTTCCTTTTTCAACCAACTAACGATATTAGCCTGGGTTACTGCGTGATCGGCGGCACCGAAGATGTTAACCATTTCTGAGTCTTTAAAATCAAAGGTGTAGCGAATACGGCGAAGAATATCGTTATTAGTCAAAATAATTCCTAGAGAAAGTACGTGTAAGAGGGGCTAGATAATCAAGGACCTAGTCAGTGGTGCGCACCTTATCATAGATAGGGGAGAGTTACTTGATAAGGTAAGCCTGTGTGAACAGTTTCGTCTATAGAACTAGACCTAGCTTCCGGCTTTAACCGATCAATTATCCCTACAGCTGTTGATATTCAATCGATGTTATAATATAACAATCGCGTTTCTACTAGGATGTGAATGGCATGATGCCCCAGATGGACTCTATGACAATAAATCGACTAATCAGCACCTTGATGCTGTTCGTTGTCGTACTTTCTATGACATCGTCGACCATTGGTGAGTTTCGCTCCCACAGTTTGTCGATGGCGAGTGTCGCCTCCCATGACCATTCCCACTCATCGAGTCATTCTCATGCAAGCGACAGTGAACAAACCTTCCATCATGACGCGAGTAATCACCACCATACCTATGATGGCGCGAACTTAAGATCTCTTGTATCCACATCCTTGATTGTTGAACTCACTTCCATTTCCCAAGGTCAACCTGATGGAAGACCACTCTATGAACCGTTTTTGATAAAGCGTCCTCCCAGAGACTTATTAGTCGTTTGATTTACGCCACGTAACGTGGTTTTCAACAACTAATAAAACAATGGAATCTATATGAATTTTTTCTCTTTAAGCGCAGTAACTAACTCGGCACTGCGCAAGGGGACGCTGTACCTCTTTTTAGCCTTGGCAACCGTGGTGAGCACAGATGTGTTTGCCCATGCGGTAGCACAAGGCGACAAAGGCTATATCCAAGAAATCACAGGCACCAACATCATTGCGTTTATGTATCTGGGCGCCAAACACATGGTGACAGGATATGACCATATTCTGTTCTTACTCGGGGTGATCTTCTTTCTGTATAAGATGAAAGATATTGCTCTGTATGTGAGCCTATTTGCGCTGGGCCATTCTTCAACCATGCTGCTTGGTGTGTACTTTGATATTGGTATCAATAGCTACATCATCGATGCGATTATTGGCTTATCTGTGGTCTACAAGGCGATGGATAATGTTGGAGCATTTCAGCGTTGGTTTGGTGTACAGCCTAATACCAAGCTTGCGACCTTGTTGTTTGGCTTCTGCCACGGCTTTGGTCTCTCTTCTAAGATTATCGAATACGATATCTCACCTGACGGGTTAGTTCCTAACTTGTTGGCGTTTAACGTGGGTGTCGAAATAGGGCAGTTAATTGCTCTTGGCACCATTTTGATTGTGATGGGTTTTTGGCGAAGGCATCAGAGCTTTGTTCGTCAGGCCTATTCGGTCAATATCCTGATGATGAGCCTAGGTTTTATGCTCATCGGTTATCAATTAACTGGCTACGTTGTCGCTCAATAAAGGAATTCAATATGTATAACTCAGATATGCCAACTCGAGCGCAGTTGCCGACTAACGGCCAGCTTATGCGTTCAACCTTAATCGCACTGGTTAGTGCCGCAGTAATATTGGTGACTGTTATTCTGCCTGCCGAATATGCCATTGACCCAACAGGTGTCGGCAGGGCTTTAGGTCTCACTGAAATGGGGGAGATCAAGGCGCAACTAGAGCAAGAGGCTAAAGAAGATGAGGCAAGATCTCAGGCTCTAGCATCGAAACCTGTCGTCCAGAAGACGGTTGTATCCACTAAAGCGGTTGAGGATAACAGTGCTTCAACAGCCGAGTGGAAAGACAGGGTACTTATTTCACTAAAGCCTGGCCAAGGGGCTGAAGTGAAACTGGTCATGCAAGAAGGGCAGGTGGCCCAATTTCAATGGACTGCAAAAGGTGGCCCGGTGAATTTTGATACCCATGGTGATGGTAACGGCCAATCAATCAGTTATGAGAAAGGGCGCGGGGTGCCCAATGCCGAGGGCGAATTGGTTGCTGCTTTCACGGGTAACCATGGTTGGTTTTTCCGCAATCGCAATGACAAGACTGTCATGGTAATACTAAAAACCAATGGAGAATACGCTGAGGTTAAGCGCGTTCTGTAACTAAGATTAGGCCTGCATAGCGGGGCTTTTTTACCTCTCACCGCGCAAGCGCGTGACCTTTTCCGTCACCACTTCCTTGACCAACTCAGATAACCACAGGATCCGTGGATGATGACTATCCCCTCGCAAAGAGACCATCTCAACATCAAAGTCTGGAATATCGATAGGTGGTTCGCAAAGGGTTAGTGAATCTTCGATTAAGGTAGACCGTCCTACCATCTCTGCCATCACAGCCAAAACCCGTCTGCCGGTGAGCATACGTCGAATTGTCAGAAAACGGGTGGTGCCCAACACTACGTTGCGTTTTATCTCCATCTGAGCGAGGGTTTTGTCTACTTGGCTGGTTAGAGCTTGATTGGCCGTGATGATCATCTGAGGTGTATCTAGATAATCTTCAAGAGAGATAGGCAATTCACAGTTGAGAATCGTGTTGTCAAAGGTGCACAAGTGCCGTTCTCGGTAAAGAGATGTGCTTTTGAGCTTATTGGGAAGCTCTGAAAACACCCCAATGCAAAGGTCCACTTCTCTTGCTTCGAGTAACTCTACACAATTACTTGTATCTACTGGCTTGAATAGCACCTTTGCGTTGGGGGCTAGGCTCTGAAGTTGGTCAAAAAGTTGAGGAGCGAAGATTTGTTCAGCGTAGTCGCTAAAGCCTACCTTGAATAACCCTTCAAACTGCTCTGGCTCAAACCCATTCGTACTCAAGATTTCCTGACTGAAGATCCTCATGATTTGCCTGACTTTAGGCTCTATCTCATACGCTCTGGTGGTTGGACGCATCACATTTCCATCGCGCTCAAATAAGGGGTCAGACAGAAGCTCACGAAGCCGTTTTAGGTTGTAGCTAGTCGCAGGCTGCCCTAGGTGTAGGGATTCTGCAGCCTTGGAGACACTGCGATGTTGAAAGAGGGCATCGAAAGTAAGAAGCAGATTAAGGTCTACCCGTTGCCAGTTTATCTCTGTCATGAATGAGTTCAGCGGATGAATTTATCTATTAGTCTATTCGATACATTCGATAAAATCATTCGATTTCATTAATGTGTTAGTGCGACTTACACTCCGATCAGCTTTGAAAGAAGGAGTGAAAAATGCTCACCAATGCCATATCAAAACAAGTAGAAAGATTAAAGGCGCTAGAGATCAGGTTGTTTAAAACCAATAGTGCTGATGTAGAACAAAATGATGTATTTGTGTGTCGTAAGGGCATCACTGTAGATGGGCATGATTTTGCGCAGCACGCTGTAGAGCAAGGTGCCGTAGCTGTGATTGCCAACAAGCCAATGGCACTTCCCGTTCCTGTGATTGTGACCGAAAGTCATTATCAAAGCCTGGCTTTGATTAAGGCGTTTTATAAACACCCGCACAAGAAACTGCGCCATATTGGCGTAACCGGTACTAACGGTAAAACCACGGTTTCTCACTGCCTTAACCAGATCCTCAACCTTGAGAGTCGCAGTGCTTATATCGGCACTCTAGGTGCCCAACTTGCTGACTATGAAATCCCCCTTAAAAACACCACTCCCGATGGAGTGACCCTTCTTAATATCTTTAGTCAGATGTGCCATAGCCTAACTGAATTCAATGTAATGGAAATGAGTAGCCACGCCCTTACTCAAGACAGAGCAGGCTTTGTCCCGCTTGAGCTAGGGGTGATCACCAATATTGGGGAAGATCATCTAGATTTTCATCGCACTAAAGATGGCTATGTTCAGGCAAAACTGCAGTTGGTTGATCGCATTCAATCTGGCGGGACCTTGATAGTGAACCTTGATGACCCACACGCTCTTGCGGCCATAGAGAGGGCGTCAAAAGGGGTAAACATCTTTAGTTTTTCCACCCAAAACCCTTTAGCTGATCTCATCGCAACTCGCATCGAGACAAGCCCTAGAGGAATGCGTTTCTCATTATCCAATGGCAAAGAGTGCATCGAGGTGAACTCGCCTATGCCGTTTAGCTACAACGTAGAAAATGCGCTAGCCATTGCTAGCGTACTTTCCATTCTTGGCTGGGATTTATCGCGAGTCGCAACAGCCATTGAAGGCCTACAAATGCCAGAAGGAAGAGCGCAGTTTGTTGGGCTAAGCAATGGCTCGATAGGCTTGGTAGATTATGCGCACAACAGCCACGGTCTGAATGCATTACTTCAAGCGGTGCGCGAGCATGCTAAGCGAAGATTGATTGTGGTTGTGGGCGTGACTGGCGATCGCATTCAACAAGCAGGTGATATAGGGGCCATGTGTGCAAGGTATGCCGAACTGGTTATTTTCACCTCAGATAACCCTATGGGTGTGGTGCAAAGTGAGTTGTTTCGGGTGTTGCGCTCAAGAGTGGGAAGCACGCCATATTTTGAGATCAGTGACAGGGCAGAAGCGATCAAATTGGCCAAGCAGCTTAGCGAGAAAGACGATCTTATCGTTGTGTGTGGTAAAGGAAATGAGACCTTCCAGTATATCAGCGATGGCAAAGCTCAAAGACACCATTATGTGGGTGACTTGGCTGCGCTGACGCAAGTGGAGGCGGTATGAAATTCATGACTTCCTTGTTTCTATTATCCACCTTATTTATCACATCAATGGCGCACGCAGTGGTGATCCCAGATCCCCCAGAGTTGAGTGCGAAAGGATATGTCCTAATGGACTTTAATTCTGGGGATGTTCTTGCACAAAACAATGCAGATG
This sequence comes from Vibrio ishigakensis, assembly GCA_000830475.1. GTDB lineage: Bacteria > Pseudomonadota > Gammaproteobacteria > Enterobacterales > Vibrionaceae > Vibrio > Vibrio ishigakensis_A. The sequence goes on from BBSC01000003.1 coordinate 564,364, forward strand.
TGCCGATTGCACCCGCCAGTTTGACCAAATTGATGACAGCCTATGTGGTTGGTAAAGAGATCGACAGTGGACGACTTACATGGGATACACCCGTTGCCGTGAGTCGCAAGGCTTGGTCTGCGAACTTTCCAGAGTCCTCCAAGATGTTTATCAAGCCAGGCGATGCCGTCACAGTTAAGGAGCTAATGCTTGGATTGATAGTTCAGTCAGGCAACGATGCAGCGGTGGCGCTAGCTGAACATGTGGCCGGTGATGAGGTTGCCTTTGTAAGCTTGATGAACGGATGGGCCCAGTCTTTAGGTATGAGCAATACCCAATTTGTGAATGCTCACGGGTTAGACGGTGAGGATATCAGCAGTACTCCAAGAGATATGGCGCTGCTACTGAAATCAGTGATTCAGGATGTTCCGAGGTTTACGCCTTGTATGAAAAACGCAGTTTTACTTGGGCTGGGATACAACAATACAACCGTAACAAGTTGCTGTGGGACAAGACCTTAAATGTGGATGGCGGAAAAACTGGCTACACCGAAAATGCGGGCTTTAGCTTAGTCTCTTCTGCAGTTAAGGGAAAAATGAGGCTGATTTCTGTAGTGATGGGTACGGCTGGCTCTCAAATAAGGGTAAATGAGTCAAGGCAACTGCTGAACTATGGTTTTCGATTCTTTGAAACCTTGCAAGTAGCTACCAAAGATGAGGTTATCTACGAGGCGGATGTATGGCAAGGAAACCGTGATTCGGTAGCGGTTGCTCTTGAGCAAGATCTTTTTTTAACCGTTCCGAGGACTCAAGCTGCGTCTCTTGAACAGGAATTAGAGTTAGAGCCTAACCTCAAAGCGCCAATAGCTAAGGGGCAAACCATAGGAAAAGTGATCTGGAGTGTGGATGGCCGAGAGGTTAAATCTTCAGAGGTTAAAAGTGCCTCAGATGTAGAGGCAGGGTCGCTGTTCAAACGACTAAAAGATGCCTTTCTGCTCTGGCTGTCAGTCGTATTAGCCGATATTGGTCGTTTATTTAGCGGTGCGTCATGACCGTTTCTAGCCCCAGTCTTTCGTTATGGAAGAACAGAAACTACCTGCGCTTGTTATTAGCGCAGGTCATCTCTTTAGCTGGAACTGGCATTAGTTCTGTTTGTTTGGCTCTGCTGGCTTATGACTTAGCAAAAGCTGATGCTAGCGTGGTGCTGAGTATAGCCTTCGCCCTTAAGATGTTGGCTTATATAGTCCTTGCACCTGTCTTCTCTGTATTGAGTCAGCGATGGCCAAAGCGAAATGCTCTGGTTTTGCTCGACTTGATTCGAGCTTGCTTGATCATAGGCTTACCCTTTGTCAGCGAGGTGTGGCAGGTATATGTGTTGATGTTTTTGATTAACACCTGCTCTGCGGCGTTTACCCCTTTGTATCAGGCGACGCTTCCGCAGGTATTACCAGATAGAGATAACTACGCTAGGGCATTATCAAATAGTCGAATCGCATACGATTTGGAGCAGATATTGAGCCCGATGTTGAGTGCCGTTTTATTATCGGTAATGAGCTTTCAGTATCTATTTTGGATTGATGCGGTGACTTTTTTCGTATCGGCACTGCTGATATTGCACTGCCTTGCTTCTACTGAAGACCTATCCAGTCAGAAGGTAGAGAAGCTTAACTTGCGTACATTGTTTGATGGTTTGATTGGCTATCTATCTCAACCATCGTTGCGCTCACTGTGGTTTGCGTATCTAGCGACCGCATCAGCCAGTGCTATGGTCATAGTGAATACGGTTGTGTATGTGCATGAGATACTCGGCGGAGGAAGCAGTGAAACGGCGTTAGCATGCTGGCTGTAGGGCTGGGCTCAATGCTTGTGGCTGTATCTCTGCCTAAAGTTGTTTCACCAGTAAACCTACATCGGAGTCAGACCCTTGGCTTGATCTTGATATGCGTGGCTTTTTTTATTGGGACTTGGCTACCAAGCTGGATTGGTTATCTAGTGCTTTGTTTCTTGTTTGGGGTGGGAATGTCATGTATCCAGACCACCTCAGGTTTAATTATCAACGATGCCTCAAACGGAAAAGACGCGAGCAAACTGTTTGCTGCTCACTTCTCATTGACTCATTTTTGGTGGCTATTGACCTATTTAATAGCTGGCGTGTCGGCAAGTCTATGGGGCGTCGCTGGTGCTTATTGGTTAATGCTGTTAGTCGCGGTGATAAGCAGTTCTGCTTTTGCCTTGCAAAGGGTGCTCAGAAGAGACGCGATGCAATGTTGATTTGAACGCTTAGGCGCTAGAGGATTGAAGCGAAGGTTCTCAGGTCCCTAGCGCTAATGCAATCTACTCGTCGTGAGTGGGGAGACCAACCGGATACTCGCCACCAACTTTACAGACTATTCCCCCATACAACGCTTTGTCATACCTGATCATGCCTGTCGCATCAGAGCTCTCTCGGCTGTTTACTCCATCAATCATGGTGTTTATCTCTTGGGCTACCGCTAAGGGCACTATCCAGATACAAGCCGCTATTGAGCATGCCTCTGATGTAGAGCTGCACCCTTCCGGTGTACTGCCTCGCACCCACTCACTCCCTTTTTCTTTAGCTAGGAGTTGGGTTGCAAGATAATCAGGGTGACCTATGTATTGCTCTCCGCCTAGCCAAGTATCTGAGTAGGAAAGGTAGGGACCTTTCCAGGTATCGAGACCGGGATTTTTGATTAAGCGATCAATATCGAGATACCCAAAAGCTGGGTCGGTATCTGAGGTAATAGGAAAAACCTCACCATTGTCGATGGCATACTGATTAGCAGCATCAAGCACCAGATCTAGGTGGCTTATGAGTGCTTTAGCCTCTTGGGTTGTCGATTGGCTACTCGCAGCGCATTTATTTAGAGTTAAGGCCGATAGTGTATCAGGCTTAGTGTGCCAATTTGCCACTTTCTCTTGTGAGTTAGATTTTTCACCCTGTCTCTCATAGGCATATTAAATGCATAATTTTCAATATTTTAGACAGCTATAAGCGAGATTCATAGGCTTACTTTACCGTAAGACAGATTGTTAAAAGTAGTGAAAACTGGGTGTATAAGAGGGTGAGAACAAAAGGTGCTACATGAACAGTTAAAATGGATGTAGTGAAGATGCGCGGTACGTGTCTATACCGCGCATAACTATGACAAGCTTACTTAACCAGCTCGATGTTTTTCACTTCGAAAACAAAGCCCGCTTGCGAAGCACTCCAAAACGGTAGCATGGCTAATGGTGCATGCACGTTTTGAATGTTTAGGTTGCCTGTGTTGAGGTCTTTTACTGGAACGCTCACGCGATGCCATACACCTATAGGGTAGTCAGCTCTTGGAAGGAGTAAGTCGTTTCCTGGGCCATCAGGTGATTCCATCTTGATGACTAAGCCTTGGGTGGCGTTTTCACCTGAGTTAGCTGGCTGTCCGTAGCTCTCAACAAAGAGATCAAACTCTAGAGTGCCATCGAGGTAGTTCTCAAGGTTTTGCGAAGTGCCCTGAACAAACACGATCCCCTTATAACTCTCTGGACTTTGGCTATCATAGCTTACCCTTAGAGTTTCCTCTGATGTCCAGCCATAGCTCATGTGACCTTCAATCCCTTGCCAGTTGTCGGTGTTGACCTTGTATTCACCGAGGTCTTGCCACAGTGCAGGAACATCAACTACGTCTTGATCCAGCGGTGGTAGAACATCACCAGCAAGCTCCTCGCAGGTGAGAGCATCTTCCGCCGGGTCAATAGAGCGCGGTACGAAGCGAATCTCACCTAGATTGAACTCAAACTCTGCTGGTTCGTTCGAGTAAAGCAAGAAAGCTGTGTTCAGATACGGGAAGCTCATTCCATTATCGGCTAGGCACTGCAATGGCACCTTGATGGTTTGCCAGTTCTCTTGGCTGGTATCTTCTAGCGGTTTAGGCAGTACCTTGCCTATCTCTACCTCACCAAAACATGGCCACTCACAATGCATGGAAAGAATAAGGTTATCCGGTACTTCTTTCTTCACATCGATATCGAACTGTAGGGTCGCATCAGCGTTCAGATAAGAGTTTCGGTCCTCGCCTTTCTCGTCGTAGGTTTGCATGTAGAGCTGTCGTGCTCCCTCTCCAGAGAAGACTACATTGATCGCATCTTGTTGATGCATATAGTTTATTGGCTTGGTGGTGAGGTTGCCGATAGAGGTTTCACTACCGTTTGAGACTTCAACTGGAGCCCAACCGGTATTATCGCCCGACATTCTAGCAACGAACTCACCAGAGCTTGAACGGCCAAATATCTCTAGGTTGTCTGTCGCGATACCATCGTCTGGCTCATCTTGACCACAGCCAAATTCCCGAGGATCTAGTGGTAGATTATCTAGGTCTTCGCTTGGATTATTGTTGCCATAGGATAAGCCATAACCGTATGGGAACAATGGTTTATGTTCACCTTCGATGTCTTGTTCGGTTTCAGGGGTCACATAATCTTCGATATTTGGAGCGTGGCGGTTGATGGTGGTTGAACACTTCTTCTTCGGCCAAGAGTAGGAGAGCTTACCGCTAAAGTCTCGACCATTTTGTGCAAACAGTACATCGGTAATACCGCCCGCCTCTGTACCCGGAAGCCAAGCCGCGACAAAGGCATCAGAGAGGTTGATCTCTTCATTTACATATAGAGGTCTACCTGAATAGAAGACAGAAACTACCGGGTTACCTTGCTGCTCAAGTGAGCGTATCAATTCCAAGTCTTCCGCGTACTTGGCCTTGATAGTCGCGTATTCCAATGTTTGGTTACGCTTAATATCCCCAAACATCTCAGCATATGGGTCTTCACCAAAGATGACGATAGCCGTGGTGTCCTCATCGGCTTGGTTGATATCTGTGATGATGTTCTCTTCACCTACCAGCTCTTGCAGTGCCATCAGCATGGTTTGAGCGCCAGGGAAATCACGCTCGATTTCATTTTCTGTTCCTTGCCAGGTAAGAGTCCAACCACCGGTTTGCTTCTGGATATCATTCGCAGCACTACCTAGCACTAGGTATTTCTGATTGGTGGAGAGCGGTAGTATGTTTTCTTTATTCTTGAGTAGAACCAAAGATTGACTCACCGCTTCACGAGCAAGTGCTCTGTGTTCGTCAGCACCAAGGATCTCATTGTGACCTGCATAGGTACGAAGGATGGTTGAGGCTTTTCCCACAGTTGTGCACGCATCTTCACACGAAGGATACGAGTCACCGCATCATCGATGCGCTCCATAGGAATGATGCCATCTTTCACTTGTTGGATAACGTTGTGGTAGAAACCCTGCCAGTCATGACGAGAGGTCACCATAAATACGTCGTTACCCGCATTGACCGCTTCGGGACAGTTAGACGAGGTACAACCGTTGATCTCACCATGTCCGTTCCAGTCGGTCACTATGATGCCATCAAAGCCCATCTGGTCTTTGAGCACGTCGTTGAGAAGGTATTTACTGCCGTGGATCTTGTAATTGTATTCGCCGGTTCCGGTTTGATCGTAGTTGGCAGGGTCATGCCAAGAGTTGAATGAACTCATTACCACTTGAGCTCCGGCATTTAGACCGGAGAAATAACCCATAGCGTGAATGTTTCTTAGATACTCTTCACTGTAGTGGTTCTCGCCACGGTCCACGCCGTCGAGCGTTCCGCCATCGCCAACCCAGTGCTTAACGTTGGAGATCACGTGACGGTCAGATTTAATGCCGTTTTTGCCACCCTGTAATCCTGTTACCATCTTGCCAGCATAGCTATAGATGATTTCAGGGTCTTCGGAGTAGCCTTCATACACACGTCCCCAACGATAATCACGAGGGGCAGCCACGGTTGGTGCAAAGGTCCAGTCGAGACCGGTAGCAACGATCTCTTTGGCGGTAATGTCACCAATCTTCTCGATAAGCTCAGGATTTCTAGCGGCACCTAGACCAATGTTGTGCGGGAATACCGTCGCTCGGAACACATTGTTGTGTCCGTGTACTGCATCGGTTGCCCAGATAAAAGGAATATCGAAACCTCGATCAGCATAAGCTTCTTTTAGAGCAAGCCAATACTTGTCAGATTCCAAAGCCCAGTCTTTAGCCGTTGCGTATTTGTCGTTATTTGGCCAGCCGCCACCACCGTTAAGAAGTGAGCCGAGCTTATATTCTTTGGCTTCCTCGGGAGTCACTTCACGTAGATCAGGCTGGATCATCTGACCCACTTTCTCTTCTAGGGTCATCTTAGCCAGAATCTTTTGAACGCGATTTTCTATACCTGGATTCTTCTTAATAACGCTTTGGATTTCTGGCCAATCTTTGTAGTAGGGGGTATCAAAATCGTTATCTTTATCTTTGGCATTTACCGAGGCACAGCCCAGTATCAATGCCGTTGAGATAGCGGTTGATAAGAGTTTTCTTGGTTGATTCATTTACTTAAATCTCATGGTTAATTTAAGGGCAATAAAATCGAGAAACTTCTTGTTTTGGGGGTATTACAGTCCGTTGCTCTTCGTTGAGATTAACTAAAGGTATTGATGCTGAATGTGCGCAATGATGCTTATTAACTTATTGAAATATATAGATATTGATATCTGGGCTTTATGCAACAGTTTGACATGAAATAACAAGAATCTTGTTAAGAATTTGATTTGCCTCAGAGAATACGTATGTCTGTACTAGTAAACGAAGACAATCAAAAATCGCTTTAAGTCGGAAACGCCCCTATTTAAGCCATCTTTTCGATATTAACCAAAATCTCAATGGATGCAGCGGGTGGTGCGATCTTTCATCAGAACTCATCTGAAAACGCTAAGCGTTTGGATTTATTAGAGTACTGTGCGAGGATTTCCCTTAGAACACAGTTATTTGTGTAGGGTTTATGACACCCCCAGCCAATAACAGGTATGGCTAACAGCAATATTAAGGGAAAGTATGACTTGGGCTAATTTTATCTTCGCGCATGGCGCTGGTGCCGGTATGGAAAGCGAATTTATGCAAACCATGACCGAAAAGTTGACGCAACATGGTGTGTCGGTATATCTATTTGATTTTCCTTATATGCAAAAGGCCAAGGAGCTTGGTAAGCGTCGACCACCGGATAAAATGGACAAGCTAGAGCAAGCCTTCTTATCAGAGATAAGCCAGTTAGATGCTTCTATACCATTGTTTATTGGCGGAAAATCCATGGGTGGGCGAGTTGCCTCAATGATACTTGAGAAAACAGAGGCGCAAGGTTGTATGTGTCTTGGCTATCCTTTCCATCCCCCGGGTAAACCAGAAAAGCTACGCACCGAGCACTTACTCGAACTGAAAAAACCGTTGCTGGTTGTACAAGGTGAGAAAGATACCTTCGGCAAGAGAGATGAAGTAGAAGGCTATCCATTATCTGAAAGTATCAAGGTGGTATATCTTCAAGATGGAGATCATAGTTTCAAGCCACCAAAAAGATCAGATGCCACTCTTGAGGGCAATCTCGATAATGCTGTCGACGCTATGATTGAATTTATGGGGCGTCATAGTTAAATCTGAGAAACTAAAAAGGAGTGGCATTTCTGCCACCCCGATACAGTTTCCAATCACGCTTTACACGCGATTTTGACTACCCAAAGTCACCTGAAATGTAGTGACTGGTGCGGTCTTTCTGAGGGTTCTGGAAGATCTGCTTAGTCTTACCAAACTCCTCAAGCTCACCAAGATACATAAAGCCAGTGTAATCTGAAATACGCTGCGCCTGTTGCATGTTGTGTGTCACGATAACGATAGTGTATTTATCGCGAAGTTCGGTAATTAGAGTTTCGATAGCAGCGGTCGCAATCGGATCAAGGGCTGAGGTTGGTTCATCCATCAGGATTACCTCTGGCTCAAGGGCAATAGTACGTGCGATGCACAGACGCTGCTGCTGACCACCAGATAAACCGTTCGCGTCTGCGTTTAGCTTATCCTTAACCTCTTCCCACAAGTGGGCACGCTTAAGCGCAGACTCGATGCGCTTCTCGATTTCTACTTTGCTGAGTTCGCCTTGGATCTTCAGACCAAATGCCATGTTCTCATAGATAGACATAGGAAACGGGGTCGGTTTTTGGAAAACCATACCAATCTTAGAGCGCAACTCGTTCACGTCGGTATTCTTGAAGATGCTCTCGCCATCAAGAAGGATCTCGCCCTCAGCGTATTGGTTGTCGTACAGGTCATAAATACGGTTTAAGGTACGAAGCAGGGTAGATTTACCACAGCCCGATGGGCCAATCAGAGCCGTTACTCGGTTTTTATAAATTGGCATGGATACCTGTTTTAGCGAAGGTTTCGCGCCTTTTGCGTAGTAGAAGCTCAGGTCTTCGATAGACATACGAAGCTTGTTAGATACTACTGCTTGAGTCTCATCAACTAGGTTTGCCATTGGGTTTTCGTTGTTTAGGTTAGCTGCTAGCGTGCTCATGCTTTTCTCGCCTTCAGAAGTTGTGGCAACGCCGTCGCCAATACATTAAGGATTAGGATGAAGGAGGTCACAATCAGTGCACCTGCCAAGCCAATTCTTGCCATGAGGTGTATGGGCTCATCGCAAACTGATAAATAGTCACCGGTAGGTTTGCCATTGGCTTACTCATGTCGGTAGTCATGAAGCTGGAGTTTAGCGCTGTAAAGAGTAGGGGCGCGGTTTCACCAGAGATTCGAGCGATCGACAGTAAGATCGCGGTGATAATGCCAGGACCCGCTGCGCGATAGCTCAGCTGAGTGATAACGCGCCATTTAGGTGCGCCAACACCGCTACCTGCTTCTTTGAGCGTAGGTGGTACAAGTCGAAGCATCTCTTCCGTTGAGGCGACGATTACTGGCAGCGCCAATACCGCCAGTGCGATTGCGCCTGCCCAACCTGAATAGCCTCCGGTTGGTATCACAACAACAGCGTAAACAAACAGACCTACCAGAATAGAGGGTGCGCTCATCAGCATGCCGTTTAGAAAACGAAGTGATTCCGCAATCTTGTTATCAGGCGCAGCCTCAGCAAGCCAAGTACCGGCAAGCATACCGATAGGGGCGGCAATTAAGATACCTGTTGTGGTCAACATCAAGCTACCAATCAGGCATTCTTCAAGCCGCCGTGGCTACCTGGACCAGGAGTGATTTCGGTAAATATGGCTAGGTTAATGCCTTTAATACCCTCACCAACTAGGGTGTAGAGGATGCTTGCAAGCACGAATACGCCGAAGGCAGCGGAGAGGCCACAGAAGCCAAGAAACAGGCCGTTCTTTAGTTTTCTTTTGTTCATTTCGACTTTCTCAATAATCGGCGAGCGGTACCCATCACTAGGAAGGTAATCACAAACAACACCACACCTAGACCAATCAAAGAGGCAATGTGGATAGGGTCTGTCGCTTCGTTGAACTGCTGCGCAATGGTGGACGAGATGGAGCTTGCTGGCATAAAGAACGAGGTCTCAATGCGGTTAGCTCCGCCAATCACGAAAGCCACAGCCATGGTTTCACCCAGTGCGCGACCTAGGCCTAAGATGCCAGCGCTGACGGCCGCGTTTTTAACTTTAGGGATCAGAACTTTGGTGATCACCTCAAACGGTGTTGCGCCCGTTCCATAGGCGGCTTCGCGAAGCACGTTGGGTATGGATCTTAGTGCGTCACGGGTAAGAGACGTCATGATTGGGATGATCATGAAAGACAAAATGATACCAGCTGTAAGCAGGCCGATTCCGATTGGTGGGCCGTTGAACCATTGTCCAATCAGAGGTAATCCTGCTAGGTGGATGCCTGCCCACATCTGGAACCCTTCAGAGAACCAAGGTGCAAACACGAAAAGGCCCCACATACCGTAGATGATGCTTGGTACAGCGGCGAGAAGCTCAATAGCCTTACTTACTGGCTCGCTGACCCATTTTGGGGTTAGTTCAGCCAAGAAGATTGCAGTCCCTATTGCGATAGGAGTGGCGATCAAGATAGCGATCAGCGAGGTTACTAGCGTGCCGTAGATAGCAGAAGCCGCGCCAAACTGGCCACCAATCGGATCCCAGATATTTCTAAAAACGAATCCAGGGCCAAATTCCTTAAATGCAGGCCATCCGCCTTCAATCAAAGAAAATACAATGCCCAATAGGGTAATAAAGATTAATAAAGCACTGGTAAAACTGATTCTATTAAAAATAGAATCGCCATTTACTTTATTTTTTAATGTAATTGCAGTCATAGTCTTAAATAAGCCCCTATTTTCGTAATAGGGGCTTTAAATCATTATTTGATGATAGCTTGGCCGTTATTTGTCAGACCTTTTTTCCAAGTGTTATTAACCATATCAATAACCTTGGTTGGCATTGAAACGTAATCTAGTTCTTCTGCCAGTGCACCTTGGTCGTAGCTCCACTCAAAGAAATCTACGATAGCTTGTGCTTTAGCTGAATCTTTCTGATCCTTATGCATCAGAATGAAGGTTGCTGCTGTCATCGGCCAAGACTCCGCACCAGGCTGGTTGTTTAGCAGTAGGTGGTAGCCTGGAGCATTGTCCCAATCAGCATTCGCTGCCGCTGCTTGGAAGGTATCCATGGTTGGCATTAGGAATTTGCCATCAGCCGCTTGCATCTGGGTGTAAGCCATGTCGTTTTGCTTAGCATACGCGTATTCAACGTAGCCGATTGCACCGCGAGTACGGCTTACGAAGTTAGCCACACCAGCGTTACCGTTACCACCAATAGTGGTGGCTTTGTTTGGCCAAGTGATGTCTTTACCTACACCTACAGACTCGTGCCATTCCGGGCTTACTTGGTCTAGGTATTCAGTGAAGTTGAAGGTGGTGCCTGAACCGTCTGAGCGGTGAACCACATAAATAGGCTGGTTTGGAAGCTCTACGCCTTCGTTAAGGGCTGTGATTGCAGGGTCATTCCATGACTTGATATTGCCAAGGTAGATGTCAGCAAGCACCTTGCCGGTTAGTTTAACTTCACCTGCGTCAATGCCAGGGATGTTAACAACTGGAACGATAGCACCATTACCATTGGGAACTGAATCATACCCTCTTTGTTCAACTCTTCGATTGTTAGAGGAGCGTCGGTTGCGCCGAAATCAACGGTGTTTGCTGTGATTTGACGGATACCACCGCCAGAACCGATCGCTTGGTAGTTGATCTTAACGCCAGTTTCTTTTTGGTACTGCTCTGCCCACTTTGCATAGATTGGATGTGGGAACGTAGCTCCAGCACCGTTAATAGTCGTGCTAGCTGCTGCACCAAATGAAGCTGCAACCAGTGCAGAGGTTACTAGAGCTGTTTTGAACAATTTCACAATGAATCTCCAAAAATAAAGAATGAGTAGTTTAAACAGGGCTATTAATTAATCAGTAATCGAGTTTGAATTTAATAGCCCAGTTTGGTTTAAAAATGTCGTTTAAATAAACCAGTCAAGCAGTGATTCCGTGCTGAGAGAGGGAGATTAGGATTGCTATATGACAGAAATATTACTTGTTTTTGATTAATGTTCTTTCGTGAATAAGATTTATATCAGGTAAGAAAATTCTGATAAGAAAACTTCACAGATTAAAAGCAGGTGAGCGTTCAGCTATAAGCTTTTAGCTTTCACAGTGGGTATACAGGTAAACAAGCTAGCGTATACAATCTACCTATAATGTGAGTTCACATCGGTTTTATGGATACTCTATTCGTCTTTAAAGTTTATCTTCTGTATGGCCTTGCCTTCTTTGCTATTTTCTTCGCCATACTGTTTCGAGATCTGAAAAACAGTCAGATAGCGATAGCCTCTACCTTGCCAATTTTAGGAGCCTTTGGATTCCTGCACGGTTTGCATGAATGGACGGAGCTTTATTTTGTCATCTATGCAGAGGACCATCCTTTAACCCTGGAGCTGCAGACCTTTATCACCCTGAAATTGTGGCTGTCGTTTATTGCAATGGGCTGGTTTTCTTGGAAGATGTTAGACCTCACCAGTTGGCGCTATCTGGGATTGATAAAGCTAGTCTCGATAGTGTTGGTGAGCCTGTTTTTGTTAAGCCTAGGTCTGCGCTATGGCAGCGTTCCATATTTTGAGTATCTGTTGGATACCTCAGATCACATCCGTTGGGTGTTTGGCTTTGGCTCCAGTGCCTTAGCAGGCTTTGCAGTGATAAGTTACGCCTCGGTTTTAGAGAAGGAAGGGCATGGCGCGGCTTTGCCATTTAAGTACACCGGAGCCTCTCTTGTGGCCTATGGCATTAGTGCGGGATTACTGACCGTAGACATGGGTCTTTGGGTATTAGTGCTTCGAGCAAGTTGTGCCACACTGATACTCATCACCCTCTGGAAAGCCCTTGAGGTGTTTGATAGAGAACGTAAGAAACAGATTGAGACCGCCCTTGCTCATTCTTTGCAAGACGCGAAGTTGATTGAGTTGGGTGAGCTGGTTTCAGCGGTCGCTCATGAGATCAAAACACCTATTAGCAGTGCCATGATGAGCTGCGATTTACTTAGGCACCAAGCACCAAAAGACGAGGCAGTAACTCGTCAGATAGACAGGATTAATCATGGTCTTTCTAGGGCTGCAGAGATAAGCCAAGAGATACTGAATTATGCCCATCAAAAGCCAATTCAGCGTAAATCCGTCAACCTTTCTAAGGTAGTAAACTCTGCGTTCTCATTAAACCAGTTCAGGCTAGATGATTTTCAAGTAGAGGCATCCCTTGATGAAAAACTGACCGTTCTCGGGGATGAGGGGTTGCTTGAGGCGGTATTTAGCAACATCATTGGCAACGCCATTGATGCCAGTGTCGACGACAAGTACTTGCACATTCAAACCCTGCAATCGAAACTCAAGGCGGTGGTGAAGATCTCCGATCATGGCTCAGGCATGAGCGAAGACGTGCTTGCCAGAGCGACCCAACCCTTCTTTACTACCAAGCCCAAGGGCGAGGGAACGGGTATGGGGCTTGCGCTTTGTAAGCAGATTGTCCAGCAACATGGTGGAAAATTACTGTTTGAAAACAACGACCGTGGATTGACTGTCGTTATTGAATTACCTAGGAAAATGTCATGAATCTCAAGCTACTGCTAGCTGAAGACGACCAACAGCTCAGAGAGGTTCTCAACGAGGCTCTGACTCTAGAATCTTTCGAAGTAACGGCCTGCGAGAGTGCAGAAGATGCGCTCGATATTGCCGCAAATGAACAGTTTGACCTAGCCTTGTTTGACGTGGTGATGACGGGGATGACTGGCATAGAAGCGCTCTCCTCATTAAAACGCATGCAGCCTAATATTGGTGTTGTCATCACTACTGCGTTTGCCACTGTGGATGTAGCGGTAGATGCGATGAAAAAAGGCGCGGATGAGTTTCTGACTAAGCCCTTCAACCTTGCTTCACTGTCCATGACCCTAAAGCGAGTACACGCCAGCAAAGCGCCAAAATCTCGATTAGATGAGCGAAGCCACGACCTTATTTTTAGTGCTCTTTCAAACCCTATTCGTCGCAAAGTGGTTACTCAGTTAAAGATCCACCGCAAGCTCAAGTTTATGGACCTGTGCCGAGTGGTTGGCATTGAAGACCACACCAAGTTTAATTTCCACCTAAAGCAATTAGTGAATTGTGGTCTGGTCGAGAAGGAAGAGGGACGGGTTTACTCTTTGTCTGAAAAGGGCAAAGAGGTGTATAGCGCTATGTTGCAGTGACCGTAAGTGATTATTTACTAACATAAAATTTAAGAGTAGCTTGGAAGGTTCCCCCAAGATCTAAGGAAAGGATAATGAGCAATTTAAGACAGCAGTGCAGCACGATTTTGCCCGGTAACAAAGAAGATACTCCGGCAGAGCATTTTGCCAAGATGGCTAAGTGGTGCGAGGAAAATAACGTTCACCATGATGTGTATGGTGAGGGTGAGACCATTCAAGCGTTAGAGCAAAAGTGCTGATCTGCTTGGTTATGAAGCGGGCCTGTTTGTGATGACGGGTACCATGACCCAAACTACCGCCTTGCAACTGGTAGCAAAACAGAAACGCAATCCGCTGGTGGCTATGCACTCATCAAGCCACGTTTACCTGCGAGAGCGTCAGGGCTATCAGTTCCAGCAACGCTTTAATGTATTGCCTCTAGGTAACGCTTATCAGCCTTGGAAACTTGATGACCTTAAGGCATGGCCAGATGAGATCGCTGCTGTGTTGTATGAGCTACCGATGCGTGAAATCGGCGGTCAGTTGCCAAGCTGGGAAGAGCTGCAGGCCATTAAGGCCTATTGCACCGAGCAAGATATCCATTTGCATCTAGATGGTGCTCGTCTGTTTGAGACGGGCGCTTATTATCAAAAAGATTACTCAGAAATTACCAAGGGCTTTGGTAGTGCCTATGTCTCCTTGTACAAAGGCGTGGGCGGTATGGGTGGTTCAATCCTACTGGGCTCGAAGGAGTTCATTGATCTCGCTGCCATGTGGATGAAGCGCCAAGGCGGTGATGTGTACCACAGAACCCCTTATGTGGTGTCTGCTGCGATGCAATTTGATGAGCGTTTGGCTATCATGCCGAAGCTGTATGAGCGTACCCAAGAGATCTATCAGATCTTGCAAGAGTTTCCTAAGTTGGCGGTCAACCCAGCTATGCCTCAGGCGAATATGCTGCACCTGATCTTGCCATATGGCCAAGAAAAGGCATTAGAGCTACAGCATAAGCTTGCAACTGAGCAAGGTATCTGGATTGGTAATCCACAGGTCTCTTACCATCCTAAGCAGTCCTATATGGAGTGGTATGTGGGTGATAATCTATTGAATTTGAATGATAAAGAACTCAGAGCGGTGTTTGCAGCCCTTGAGTCACACAGCTAGACAGGAGAAAGCATGTCTAACGTCGCCGTGTTTGTGGATGTGCAGAACATCTATTACACCACTCGCGATGCCTTTGGTAAGCATTTTGATTACAACGCCTTTTGGCGTCTGATTTCTGAAAATCAAGATGTGGTGCTTGCACACGCATTTGCCATTGCCAGCAATAACCCAAAGCAGCGCCAGTTTCACCATATCCTGCGTGGCATCGGTTTTAAGGTAAAGCTAAAACCCTTTATCCAGCGCTCCGATGGCAGTGCGAAAGGGGATTGGGACGTGGGTATCACTATAGATGTGATTGAAACCGCGATGCGTGAAGATATCGACAAGATCATCTTGGTATCTGGCGATGGCGACTTTGATATGCTAGCAACGCGAGTGAGAGAGCATTATGGCAAAGACTTTGAGGTCTTTTCTGTGGAGGCGCTTACTGCACAATCTCTAATAGATGCGGCGTCTAAACATATCTCCATAGAGCAAGATTTACTTATAGGATAATAGTTGAAGCCGACTCTAAAGAGTCGGCTTTTGTTAGCTAATTACAATATGGGTTGAGTTTATTGAGCTCGATTGCCGTACCATCCCAGTAAAATTCATCGTTGTCACTGACATAATAATAGATGATGTCATTTGGCATCATGACAAACTGAATACCACCATAGCCTGACATGAATGGAATTATTACTTCGCAATTGCTGGTTAGTTCAATCGATTTTCCCCACATGCTGTTCGCGTAGTATTTACGATCGATTGTTGTGGCTAGCGGAGGAGAAGTAGGATCTCGGAATAGCGCTTCAGAAAGCTCCGACTGATTTAGCATCTGCTCACCATTTATCGAACCTTCATCGATTGAAGTAAACTTGGATATCTTCACTATGTCATCACTTAGGAAGGTGAGACCAAATCCACCAAATGGCATTTTTTCTCCATCGTAGGTGCGGCGAGTATCTTGAGAGCCAAATCAATATTTAGTGGGCTCCAGATATCGGAAACTAATACATCATCAAAGATATCGGTATCGCTTCCTCGCTGAGACTGAATAAAGTTTTGAGCCGCGACAGTAGCAATATAGGTATCTGTAGTGTGATATATGAACTTAGTTCCAGGCGCGGCCTTACGTGGTACCTAGATACCGAATAATCCAGCTTGTTTTGGTGATCGAGTACCAAGAAAAAACCTGTGTCATTTGCTGTAGAAGACTCATCACTCATAGAGCTCGACGATAAACGGTAGTTACCCGTCGCCATATCTATCGCGTTATTAGGGGTTACATCTTGCCAATCATTTTCAGGGTCATTTGCAGTTTCAGGCACAAGATTGGTTAATTCACTGCTCATATAACCTGGATACAATGCCTCTAGTCTCATGGATACAGTGCCTGCAAATGCCGTTTTCGCTGTTGAATAAGAAGGCACTCTTAATCGGTCGCAGTATGGATAAGTACCATGTCGGGTTTCACATCCTGCTCTATAGTGCACTCCGTTGTAATAGACGCCATATACACTCATATTGGCCGGTGTTACTTCACTGCTGCTTGCGATATTGTTGAGATTTAGGTTTGCTGCAGGATAATCGGTAGCCAACTCGGAAATTGCACGGGTTTCAACCTTAGATGCCTCGTACAATTGATGCGCTTGTTTTAACGCAAGGCTGTCGGATACGGAATGTTTGGTGTATGTAGCATCAGCGCTGCCCCAAGTATCAAATTGATAGTACAAACAGGTTTCAGATGAAATTTGGTAGAACACCTGACTAATAGAGTTGTCACTGAAGGTGAATGACATTAGGCCGTTGTGTACACAGTTGGAGTTTTTTGCATTAGAGCAAATGGGATTGCTGCTCGAGAGTCACCATTGTCATTGTTTTCTTTCCACACTCTACCTGGCTCTAGAATGTACTCCCAGTACTCGTGATTGCTTAGATTGATACCTCGACTTTTGGGGATGAGGTGGGTTCCGCTTTGGACAAATTCGAATGAAAAATCAGGAATATGTTTGCGTGGATCATCACTGTTACCTGTATAACGGAAGCTATCCTTGTGCTCAATGAACTGACCTATACCTGCTGTTTCTGGCGCAATTAGGGTTAGAGTCCCTTCAAAATTATGTTCAGGTTGTGCAGCCTCTGAAGGCAAAGCGAACGCTTGCATGTTGACGGCTGTTGAAATCTCGTTATTGCTATTTAGCACTGAGTGAGACAGTTGTGAACGAGCTACAGAACCACTACCAGTTAACGGTTCATAGTTCTCTATATACCCTTCACTGCTGTCTTGTGCACCTGTACCGCTCAAGGTGACGAAAACAGATGGAGACTCAGGGTCGTTACTATTGATGTTTATTGAGTCATTGAAGCCACCGCTTGTATCTGGAGCAAACTGGACACTGATATTGCAACTTGCATCTTTTGCAAGTGTGCTAGTTGAGCAAGTATCTTGCACAATGGTGTAAGAACTGGAACTAAAATTGATAGGTTGGATTAGTAAGTCTTCCGAGCCTGTATTGGTTATAGGCAATGATTTTTCTAGTAAACTCCCTATGACAACCGAACCAAAGTTAAGATTTGCTTCAACCTCTATTTGAGGTGATGTGACCGTTGAGATAGGTGAGCCTGAAACCTTAACGTTTTCGATATAACAATGGTCTGCAGTTCCTGTCTGAGCACGAAAACGAACAATAAGTGAATTGGACTCGGCGATTGAATGCTGGAAAGCGTAATAGTTGCCACTGTCTTGTCCATTCCCCAGTGAAGATAGTTGGTTAAAATTATTACCATTGTCCAGCGAGTACTCTGCAAAACAATAATCACTGGCTTCCAATAATCGTGATGCCATTTGGTATTCCAACACTATGTTTTCATAGCCAATTAGGGAGATCTCAGTCTCAATCGAACCAGTTTGCTTCAGATAGGCAGAAAGCCCATCTATTACGTAGTTGCTGTTTGTTGTTGCACTACCGGATACATTCCAGTTGCCTAGTCCAGAATTAAAGTTATCAGTAAAAATATCATCAGCGATCGCTTGGGTAGAAAGACTTCCCAATATTATCAATGACAAGTAACTCCTGTTTATCATCTTCTTTGTCCTCTCGTGTTGTCACTCCTAAGCATGAGTGTTTAAGCCTAGAGAGCGACAGAAACCACAAGGGATCCAGATTTGGTTTTTAGATAGTACCAGTAGGCAAATTTCCAATTAAATTAGTGGTATTTCATCTGGTACCACAGCAAGTCATTGACTGGTACTAAACCTTGCTCTGCTCTTTTTCTATTCTCTATCTATCGAAGAAAGGAGCCGAGATATGGACCAAATCCGCAATCAATCCTTGTTGAACGCTGTTTGTGGCGAGGATAGCAATGCCATTACTGTGTTTAATCCAGTGGATAATCAGCCACTTGCTAATATTCCTTCGCTCTCTATTGAGCAGATTGAAGAGATCATTCAGAAGTCAAAACAGGCTCAGATCAAGTGGGAAGCTTTGACTGCATCATATCGAGCAGGAGTGATGCGAAAGTGGTATCAACTAGTGATTGAAAATTGTGATGACCTTGCTCGATTGATGACACTAGAGCAAGGTAAGCCATTAGCAGAAGCGAAAGGTGAAGTGGCTTATGGAGCCAGTTTCATTCAGTGGTTTGCCGAAGAGGCGAAGCGTACCTATGGAGAAACAATACCCACACCAGCCTCGGACAAAAGGTTGTTGACCATGAAGCAGGCTGTAGGCGTGACCGCGGCGATTACGCCTTGGAACTTTCCTATTGCCATGATCACTCGTAAGGTTGCCCCGGCCCTTGCTGCCGGTTGTAGCTGCATCGTAAAACCAGCTAACCAAACACCACTGTCTGCTTATGCCGTGGCCGAATTGGCCTATCAAGCGGGAATTCCGAAAGACCTATTTGTAGTGGTTAACAATCACTCTTCTGTACTGATTGGGGACCTGTTCTGTAATCATCCAGATATCAAAAAGCTCTCCTTTACGGGCTCAACCGAGGTGGGTAGAGCCTTACTCAAGCAGACTTCTCAAACCATTAAACGCACCTCAATGGAATTGGGTGGAAATGCTCCGTTTATCGTCTTTGAAGACGCAGATATAGCGGCAGCGGTTAAGGGCGCGGTCGCCTCTAAGTTCCGTAATGCGGGGCAAACCTGTGTATGCGCAAATCGATTTTATGTCCATGACGCCGTTTATGAGCAGTTTATGGACCAGTTTGTTACCCAGGTTTCGCAACTCAAGGTAGGGAATGGACTAGATGAGACAGTCCAAGTTGGTCCTTTAATTGATGCCAAAGCCAAACGTTCAGTATTGGAGTTGATTGAAACCGCGCGCTCACAAGGCGCTGAGCTTGAACTAGGTGGCATGAGTATGCCTAGTAACTTTATTGAACCTACCATCTATCTGGTGTTACGCCGGATATGTCTATTGTTCAAACCGAGATCTTTGGTCCTGTTGCACCAGTGCTGCGTTTTGCAGATGAAACCGATCTTATTAAGCAAGCCAACAACACCATCTATGGGCTAGCAAGTTACTTTTATAGCAAGGATATCCAGAGGATTTTCCGTGTAGCGGAGGAGCTTGAGTACGGAATGGTGGGTGTGAACGAAGGAATCATATCTACAGAAGTCGCTCCTTTTGGTGGAGTAAAACAATCCGGATTTGGACGTGAGGGTGCTAAGCAGGGTATCGAAGAGTACCTCAATACCAAGTACGTCTGTTTTGGCAATATGTAAGGGAATAATGATGACAAATGAGACATGGCAAGCGCGCAAAGAGTCAGTAATCGCAAGAGGTATGGGAAATCTTGCTCCAATCTATATTGATGAGGCGAGCAATGCGACGCTAACGGATATCGAGGGAAAGCAATATATAGACTTTGCATCAGGTATCGCAGTGACCAATACCGGACATTCAGAGCCACGAATTGTTGAAGCAGTTACTAGGCAACTTCAGAAATTCAGCCACACCTGCGCTATGGTGACACCATATACGAGCTTTGTAGAACTTGCTGAGCAATTGGTTGAGTTGGCCCCAGGTGAAACTGACAAGAAAGCCATTTTTCTGACAACTGGTGCTGAAGCTGTCGAAAATGCCATTAAGGTAGCAAGAGCACACACCAAGCGAAGCGGGGTGATAGCCTTTAAAGGTGGGTTCCATGGCCGCACCAACATGTGTATGGGATTGACCGGAAAAGTTGCTCCATATAAGGCTGGGTTTGGCCCTTTCCCCAATGAAATCTATCATGCACCATTCCTAATAGCGCTCATGGAGTCACTATCGAGCAGAGTTTGAGTGCATTAGAAGATTTGTTTACCTCAGATATCGAGCCAACTCGAGTTGCTGCGATCATCTTTGAGCCGGTGCAAGGAGAGGGTGGCTTTTATCCTGCGCCAGAGAGATGGGCAATAGCAATCCGCGAGATATGTGATCGTCATGGCATCGTGCTTATCTGCGATGAAATTCAGACAGGCTTTGCCAGAACGGGCAAGATGTTTGCGTCTGAGCATTTAGGGATTATTCCTGATATGACTACCATGGCGAAAGGGATTGCTGGTGGTTTTCCCATCTCTGCACTTGTGGGTAAAGCGGAGATCATGGATGCTGCCAATCCTGGGGGGCTAGGTGGAACCTATGCGGCTTCTCCAATTGCTTGTGTTGCTGCACTGGAAGTTCTGAAAATTATTCAGCAGGATAAACTGTGTGAAAGAGCTACTCACATTGGTGAACGTTTTAACGCAAGGCTATCTCAAATGAAGGAAGAGATATCCTGTATCTCTGAAGTTCGGCAGCAAGGTGCAATGATTGCTATAGAGTTGAGTGACCCTAGCACGAAAGCGCCCTTGGCAGATATCACTAAACAACTCGTTGCTCAAGCGCTGCCCAAGGGGGTGGTATTACTTTCATGTGGAGTAAAAGGGAATGTCATTCGTTTCTTGCCACCTCTTACTATTGAAGAAGAGTTGATAGAAAACGGCCTTACTGTCGTTTATGAAGAACTGTCCAAGATCTGGCAAAATTACAAATAATTCAATAGTTTCCATTCCGCTACTCAGGCTCACAATTTACTCATTGTGAGCCTTTTCCCGTCACAGATTCTGTTTAAAATACTGGCTAATTAACATCTTGTTAACTGATAATTTTCATTCGGGTTACTACTAAGGTGTTAGAGAACGATGCTAGAAAAGTATATTCAATTGGATACAGAGCTTCCGTTGTCTCTGCAAGATCAGATCAAAACTAGCATCACTCAAGCTATTTCTGCCGGATTTTTAGATAAAACGGTACCAGTTACTTCTTCGCGTAAGCTCGCCCAAAGCCTAAATGTCTCGCGCAATACGGTACTTAGGGTCTACGAGCAACTCAATTCAGAGGGGTTCTTCGTTTCTAAGGAGCGTAAGGGTTATTACATCAATCCCGACCTAATGATCTCTCAATCAAGAACAAATAACCCAGATAGAAATAGAGATTTAGATTGGTCACAGTATATTAAAACCTCAGCCGACGAGCGTTTTATGAGCAAGAATGAACTCAAGGATTATCCCTATCGCTTTATACATGGGATGGTCGACGAGAGTACGTTCCCAGTAGCTGATTGGAGGCGCTGTGCTATTCAGTCTCTCAATAAGATCAACAGCAAGCGGTGGACGTCTGAGGCGGACGATTACAGTGAATTGATCGAACAGATCCGAACACGAGTGCTACCTCGTCGTGGGATTTTTGTTCAAAACGATGAAATTATGGTGACTATGGGCACCCAGCACAGCTTGAGTCTTATCAGTCGGCTACTTATAGACAGAACTAGCTGCATCGGCATAGAGAATCCTGGTTATCCCGAAGCGCTGGCTCAGTTAGGAGCCAAAGCAAATAAAATCGTTCCTATTGACGTAGACGAATCGGGGGCAGTTGTAGACGACTCAATATCCGAGTGTGAGTTGGTTTATGTGACTCCAAGTAATCAGTTCCCTACCACTGTTCGTATGTCCTCAGAGAGAAGAAAAGCTTTGATCGAGGCAGCAAATACTCATGACTTCTTGGTGTTAGAGGATGATTTTGAGCATGAAACCAATTTTATCGATCAGGATATTCTCGCACTTAAAGGAGAGTTAGAGAGCGAGAGAGTTATCTATGTTTCAAGTTTTTCCTCGACCATAGCCCCGGGCCTTCGCATAGGCTTTCTGGTTGCGTCACCACCGCTTATTGAAATGGCCAAACAACTGCAACAAAAGACTCACACCAGTCCTCCGAAAAACAACTGCCAGACCCTCGCTTTGTTTATCAGCCTCGGGTATTACGATTCGTTAATTCATAAGCTCTTAGGGCACTACCGTTCGAAATGGTTGACCATGGAGAAAGCGCTGAATTTTTACTTCCCTCAATCTGGAGTTTCTTCAGCACTCTCGGGAACGGCTTTCTGGATAGACTATAAGCCCGGCTTTGATGCCAATCAGTTAGCTGTTTTAGCCAAAGCTCAGGGGATCCTAATCAACCCTGGCGAGCAGTATTACTTTGATAAGCCAAAGAGCAATGGCATCAGGTTGAGTTTTAACTCTATTGAAGAAGAGGTCATTAGAGAAGGTGTACGTCGGTTGGCAGTGATTGCTCAGCGGATCATGCCAGAGGAGCTACTCAAAGACGTTTCTGATGAAGGCCTTAATTCGATTGAGATAAAGGATCTCGTTGGCAACTATGATATCCATACGACAGACTGTTTCAATATCCCTTATGTAGTGAATTTTCAGGTTGATGGGCGAATGCATGGGAAGTCGAGTCGGCCTAATGATGAGGATGAAGGCTACTGGTGGATTGAGGAGAATCGACTTTGCATTCAATGGAAAACTTGGCAGTTTTCAGAGATCAGACGGCAAAAGTTGTTAAAGAGGGAGAACTTTCTGTTTCGTTTTGATGAGGATGGACTTCTTGTTTCAAAAGGGATCTTGGTACCCAAAAGGGTCGGTGATTGATTAACTGGATCCTTCAATAACCGTAACTGGTACTACACGAGGTTTTACCCCCTAGCTATTTTTTTAATGTCTTGAAAGGAAGTATCTGTCCAAGACCAAGTTATTGGTCCACATAGAACAAGGATGACCCATGTTATTCAGAAAACAGAAATACACAGCTTTAGCTCTACTATCTTTGACCGCAGGTTTTGCACATGCCTCTGAGGTGAATACCGCCACGTTCGCAACGTACACTGATATCAAGGACTGGGATCCTGCAGTCGCTTTCTCCACAGAAGTGATCATGTTGAGCAATGTGTATGAGCCACTGCTTTGGTTTAACCCTCCAGGCTCGAAAGAAACCTTTTCGCCAGCATTGGCTAAAAGCTGGAGCGTGAGTGAAGACGGTTTAACTTGGGAGTTTCAATTACGAGAAGGGGTTAAGTTTCACGATGGCAGTACTTTCGATTCAGAAGCGGCTAAGGCTTCCATAGAGCGTACTGTAGAGCTCAAGAAAGGGGCATACTATATCTGGCCAAAGATGGAAATCTCGACACCTGACTCTACCACTTTGGTGATCAAAACTGAGAAACCATCACCTATCGACCTAATTGCTTCTTCTCAATATGGCGCTTATATCTATTCAACCCAAGCCGCGGGTAAGGTACAGAGTGGTTCAACCAAGGTAACGCCGCTGGCACTGGACCATATAAGGTCGCTAGCTGGGAAAAAGGTCAGCAGGTGTTGTTGGAGCAAAACGAGCAATACTGGGGCGGTTGGAAAGACAAGCAGCTTGAGCGTGTCGTACTTAAGTATGTGTCCAACCCTGCAACTCAAGTACAGATGATCAAAGCGGGTGATGCGGATTTTATTAGCTTGCCTTCTGCAGACTTGATTGAATCATTGGCTAACCACCCGAATGTTGAGGTACTTGATACTCCGTCTTGGAAGAACTCTCAATTCCTGATCAATACCCAAAAATATCCGACGGACAATAAGGATTTTCGTAAGGGCTTACAGTATGCATGGGATTATCAATCCGTAGTTGATTATGTATACGCTGGTGGTGCAACGATACCTACAGGCATAGTTCCTCATTCTATGTGGGGCGCTGCAGAGGAGGGGCAAAACCCGACTTTTGACTTGGCGAAAGCGAAGAAATATCTAGATGAGTCTGGCGTACCGAAAAAGGACTGGGTTATCGATGCAGCCTATATCAACTCGTCTGAAGCGTACAAAAATGCGCTGCTGATGTATCAGGAAAATCTTCGCCAAGTCGGGGTTACCTTGAATCTTAAGCCGGGTCCTTGGGGTAAGATCTGGAATGACGCTAAGAATGTTAAAACAGCGCCAAATCTACAATCTATGACGTGGTGGCCTACCTACGCGACACCTTCGGACTGGTTGATTGGCTTGTTTAAAACTGAAGAAACAACCTCATTTAACCTGTCTCATTACTCTAATGCCAAATATGACAGCTTGGTTGATAAAGGGGTTGAGTCTGAGCCAACGGATAAGGCACAAGCTTCACAGTATTATCAACAAGCTCAGAAGGTGTTGATTGATGATGCGGTAGCCATCTTCTATGCAGACCTTAAGGGGCGCATTATTCATCACAAAGATATTGAAGGTATCACGCCAAATCCTGCTTATGCAGCGACCTTCTTCTACCAACTAACTAAGTAGTTAGTCCAAATTAAGCGCCAAGGGATTGGCGCTTGAACCTATCACAGGGATTAGTGAGAACACTATGAAGAGCTATATTTGTCAACGATTGGTCACGCTTGTGGGGATCATGTTTGGCATCATGATCATTACTTTCTTTTTGACCCGTGTGCTACCGTCGTCGCCTGTAGAAATGATGCTTGGAGCAAAGCCAACGGCTGAACAGGTATTGTTGGCCAAGCAAGAGCTGGGACTTGATAAACCTCTTTGGCATCAGTTTGTTTCGTATATTCAAAGTGCAGTTACCGGCGATTTCGGTAAGAGTCTACGAACCGGGCAACCAGTCGCGAAGAGATCGTAAAGCATATGATGGCGACGATAGAGCTGGTAACCATCGCAATAATACTGTCTGTGTTTACCGGCGTTCCTATTGGCGTTTGGGCTGCGATAAAGAATAAAACTCCTATCGACCAAACCGCCCGTGGTGTATCAGTCATCGGAATCGCTATCCCTTCATTCTTTCTTGCCATCTTATTGCAGATGTTGTTTTACGGCGGTTTAGGTTGGTTTCCTTTGCAGGGACGCATTGATTCACACGTCCTGATAGACGCTCAGTTTGCATCGGTAACAGGCCTGTTATTGGTCGACACTTTGCTAGCGGGAGATTGGACTGCGTTTAAGAGTGCAGTGCATCACCTGGCACTTCCAGTGATGACCTTGAGCTTAGCTACCTTTGCTATTTTCGTCAGAACGACCAGAAACCTTATGGTAGAAGTGCTGAGTCAGGACTACATTCGGACAGGTCATGCGTTTGGTGTGGCCCGCTCTAAGATCTATTTCTTCTATGCACTCAAAGCCACTCTTGTACCTCTGTTGACCGTCGTCGGCCTTACCTATGGATTCATGCTTGGAAATAGCGTGATTGTGGAGTCGGTTTTCGACTGGCCAGGTATTGGTCGATATGTGGTGAACTCAGTTATCACCAATGACTTTCCTGCAGTAATGGGAGTTACGCTAGTGCTTTCGTCGAGCTATCTCTTAGTGAACTTCATTATTGACCTACTTTATTTCTCGGTTGATCCCCGACTTTCTCCTGAGGTGTAACTATGAGTGACGAATCAACTTTAAACGCAAACCTCTATACCAACGAACGTACTTTGGGGGAAAAGCTTGGCTGGTGGTTTAGAAAATCTATCTATAACTTCAGAGCCAACCCTCTGCTCTACATCGGTGCTACGATTTTTGCATTGCTCATTCTAGTTGCAATTTTTGCACCTTGGCTGGCTCCTTATGAACCCCTAAAAATGAATTTTGCACACAAGCTGCAATCTCCAAACAGTGAACACTGGTTTGGTACGGACAATCTGGGACGCGATATTTTTTCACAGGTGCTTTACGGAGCAAGGACTTCACTATCCGTAGGCGTGATAACCGTCGTGTTGTCCCTGTTAATTGGTTTGCCAATAGGCTTAGTTGCAGGCTATGCGGGTGGCCGAATCGATAGTGTCTTGATGCGAATGTCAGACGTGTTTTTAGCCTTCCCTCCAATGCTACTCCCTATCTGCATGATAGCGATACTAGGTCCTGGCTTAATGAATGTGATGCTCGCTATCGCACTTTCATGGTTTCCTTGGTACTCACGCATACTAAGGGCGGCAGTGATCAGCGTACGTAACGAGCAGTATGTGCTCTCAGCACAAGCGGCTGGAGTTGGCCACTTCACCATCATGTTTAAACACCTACTTCCTAACGCTATGACACCACTATTGATCCAGGTTTCGATGGATTTTGGATACGTGATTCTGTGGGCCGCAGCATTGAGTTTCCTTGGTTTAGGCGCAGTACCCCCTACGTTGGAGTGGGGTTTAATGATAGGTAACGCCCAGTCCTTATTCTTGGAATATTGGTGGACTGCTGTGTTCCCAGGTAGCGCTATCTTCTTGACGGTGTTGGCAGCAAATCTTCTGGGGGATGGCTTGCGAGATGCCTTAGACCTAAATCTAAGGGGAGAGAGTAGATATGTTACTTTCAGTTAAAGACCTTCGAATTCAGTTTAATAACTTTTCATCCTCTGTATTTGCGGTCAATGGGTGCAGTTTCGAGTTGGATGAAGGAGAAATTCTAGGGTTAGTTGGAGAGTCTGGCTGTGGTAAATCTTTGACGTCAACAGCATGCTTGGGATTATTACCAGACAATGCCGATGTTACAGGAACTATTTCTTTAGCAGGTCAGGACCTATCTAGTTTGGACTCTGCAAAGTGGGCTGAGGTGCGCGGTAGAGATATCGCTATGATCTTCCAAAACCCCATGACGGCGTTGAACCCTTATTTTTCGATTGAGCGGCAGATGTTAGACATCATATTGGCTCATCAAAATATAGGGAAGAAAGCAGCAAGAATCGAAGCCTTGAAGCTACTTGAAATGGTTCATTTGCCTGAGCCTGAAGTGGCATTAAAGAAATACCCTCATCAATTCTCTGGTGGTCAGTTGCAACGCATTATGATCGCCATCGCATTGAGTTGTAAGCCAAAGGTCTTGATTGCCGATGAGCCAACCACCGCTCTTGATGTCACGATACAGGCTCAGATTATCCTCTTGCTCCGTGAGTTGGCTGAGAAGAACAACATCAGCATTTTGTTTATCACCCATGATTTGTCGGTAGTGGCTTCGTTGTGTGACAGGGTTGCGGTGATGTATGCGGGAAGGATCGTAGAGCAAGGAAACGTCAAGTCTGTGTTTGATAATCCGCTACACCCCTATACCTGTGGTTTGCTCAACTCTGTCCCTGCGATTGGGAGTGAGCATGAACTGTACGCGATACCGGGTTCAGTTCCAGACATGAAGAAGAAATTGGTGGGATGCGCATTTGCTTCTCGTTGCCATAAGGCGACCGATACTTGCCAAGAGCAATACCCTGAAGTGGAGAAATATTCAGGGTATGAGATAGCGTGTCACCATCATCAAGATATCAACAAGAACGTCATTTCGGCTTAGGAGAAAGTACAGTGCTAACCCCTCCGCTATTGAAAGTAACTAAGCTTGCTAAGTCCTACTCCGTTGGTGGTCGACGATTGCAGGCATTCCAAGATATTAATTTAGAGGTCGCCCGTGGCGAATGCGTGGCGCTTGTTGGTGAATCAGGATGTGGCAAGAGCTCCATTGCAATGACCATCATGAAGCTCATTGATGCTGACGAAGGAAAGGTGGCATTTCTAGGTCATGACCTTTCGTCATTGAGCTCAAAACAGCTTAAACAGATACGACAAGAATATGGCATTGTCTTCCAAAATCCTTACTCAACGTTGAACCCTAGGTTGTCGGTTTTTAAATTGCTCGAAGAGCCCCTCATTACTCATACCAAGCTAAACAAATTAGAGCGTATTGAGCGAGTAGGGGAAATGTTGGAAACCGTGGGCCTAGCCAGCAGTATGATAAAACGCATGCCTCATGAACTGTCCGGTGGTCAAAGACAGAGGTTGGTATAGCTAGGGCATTAATGCTTGAACCAAAATTGATCATACTGGATGAACCGACCGCAGCGCTAGATGTATCTGTGCAGGCGACCATAGTTAACCTACTCAATAAATTGAAACGAGAAAAAGGGTTAAGCTACTTGTTTATCACGCATGACTTGGGACTTGTCGAAAGAATCGCAGACAGAGTGCTAGTTATGTATTTAGGAGAGATTGTTGAATCTGGACCTGTAGCTGACGTTTTCTACGATACTCAGCATCCCTATACCCGTGCTCTACTTGATTCGATTCCTTCACTCGACCCAAACAAGCGAGATTCGTTGCAGGCACTTAATGGGGAGGTTCCCAGTGCAATGGATAAGCCAGTTGGATGCGCATTTCAGAGTCGATGCCAGCGCGTGAGCAATCAGTGTATTCATGCCCATCCAGAACTGTCTGCAGAAGGCGACAATCACGCCAGCGCCTGCTTTCATCCATTAACCTTCAATCAGCCTCAAATCATTCGAGCTGTAGGAGGGAGTGACTAATGAGTTATTTCTCTATTGCAGGGATGCAATTGGCACTACCGATGCAAAATAATCTAGAGCTCCTTGAAAAGAAAACGCGTTCAACAGTAAAGCGATTTCCTTGGGTGAATATGGTGGTCTACAGCGAGTTAGCACTGCATGGGGCGTCACTTGACACGCCGAACCGGAGGGGGGATAACCGAAGCTAGACTGAAGCGCCTTGCTGACGAACTTAATATTTGGCTTGTCTCAGGCTCTTATTACACCACGAGCGAAACAGGGATCAGAAATACCCTATTGGTGATAAACCCCAGAGGTGACGTGGTTGCTCGATACCACAAGATGTATCCGTTTTTGCCATACGAGCAGAGTGTAGAAAGTGGCAATGATTTTGTGACGTTTGATGTGCCTAGTGTGGGGCGTTTTGGGGTGTCTATTTGCTATGACATGTGGGTACCAGAAACCATAAGAGCGCTTGCTTGTATGGGGGCGGAAGTGATTATTCATCCCACCATGACTGGAACTATCGACCGGGAAATAGAAACCTGTGTTGCGCGTGCAAATGCGATTACTAATCAGTGTTACCTCGTTGATATCAATGGTTGTGGCGAACTGGGGAACGGGCAGTCGATTATTGTTGGCCCAGAAGGTGAAATCATTCATCAAGCAGGAGAGATTGAACAAGTTATTCCTGTTGAGTTAGATCTGGCAAAGGTAAGGCGGGTGCGAGAGAGAGGTACACTTGGTTTGGGTCAGCCCCTGAAAAGCTTTCGCGACGGCAAAGTGAAGTTTCCACAGTATGAAGAAGACTCTATATATCTTAGCTCGCTAGGTGAGCTCAAACTTCCTAGATGTAGTTGAATAAAAAAGGGCAGTCACTAGGACTGCCCTTATCATTTTGGCTTTAGCTCAACTAATTATGGTTGTTGCTTAGTTGGTGCTAGAGCAATCTCACGGATACAAACGCTTTGTGGTTGTGAGATAGCGAATTCTACAGCGCGAGCTACGTCATCAGCTGCTAGTACGCCACCCATGTCTTCTTTCCAGTCGTCATAGCCTTGCTTGATCTCATCTGAAGTGGTGTGAGACAGAAGCTCGGTTTCTACTGCGCCCGGTGCAATGGTAGTCACACGTACATTGTGAGCAGCTACTTCTTCGCGCACGTTCTCTGAGATAGCGTGTACCGCGAACTTAGTACCGCAGTAAGCTGCATGGTTAGGGAAGGTTTTCTTACCTGCGATAGAGCTGATATTAACGATAGTGCCAGTGTTGCGCTGCTTCATCGGCTCAAGCACTGTCTGCATGCCATTTAGAAGGCCTAGTACGTTCACATCAAACATACGCTTCCACTCTTGCGCATCTTGAGTGTCAATCTGACCAAGTAGCATAGTGCCTGCGTTGTTAACTAGAACTTCAGCTTCACCAAATTGCTCTTCTGCTTTTTTGATAGCCTGTGCAAAAGAGTTGATGTCGGTAACGTCTACTTTAGCGCATAGGGTGTTTGGTAGGTTCATCTCTTCAAGACGCTCAACGCGACGCGCTAGAAGAAGTAGTGGATGACCTTGCTCACTTAAACGAAGGGCGATTGCTTTACCGATACCTGAGCTTGCACCTGTGATTACAACGAGTTTTTTCATGTTTGTCTCTCCGTCTGTGTAGGGGATGTCGTTTCGATGAGGTGTATTCTAGGTGGAACTTGTTTGTTGATATATATCGCTTTACTCAAATAACTGTTGCTATACTGCAACAATGATTTTGAATAGGTAGAGAAAATGCTAGACAAGGTAAACCTAGCAGACGTGCGCTCCT
This sequence comes from Vibrio ishigakensis, assembly GCA_000830475.1. Taxonomy (GTDB): domain Bacteria; phylum Pseudomonadota; class Gammaproteobacteria; order Enterobacterales; family Vibrionaceae; genus Vibrio; species Vibrio ishigakensis_A. Next base: position 594,492 of record BBSC01000003.1, read on the forward strand.
TTGTGCTGGTGGCAGAGCAAGAAAGCTTTACTAAGGCGGCTGATATATTGGATGTGTCCCGCTCACACGTGTCGAGGCAGATCACTCGGTTGGAAAAAGATCTAGGGTGACCCTGTTAACCCGCACTACGCGCACTCTTAAACTCACCCAGAAGGGAAGGGGCTTTATCAGCGTTGCCAAGGAGCGTTAGGCAATATAGATCAAGCGCTAAAGATATCTATTGAGGATACAGAGGAACTGCGCGGTCAGTTGTCGGTCAACTGCGTGGGGGGATATCTAGGTGAAGAGATCTTGGTGCCTCTGGTAAATCGCTTTATGAATGATCACCCTGGAGTGTCTATCAATCTGGACTTTAGTAGCCATAGAGTCGATCTCATTGCGGATGAATTTGATGTGGCATTTCGAATGGGTGAGCTGCAAGACGCAGGGTTCATTGCTCGCAAGTTGTTTGATATTCAGATGGCCACCCTTGCCAGTCCCAAATACCTAGAAAATCACCCTGAAATTACCCACCCGAGGCAACTTAGTGAGCATAGATGCTTGATAGGGTCGGTAAACCGTTGGAGCTTTATAGAAGATGCGACAGGTGAGCGATTTGAGACTGTGGTGAATGGCAATTTACAGTGTAAAAATGGTCGAGCGCTGATCAATGGTGCGTTACATGGTAACGGAATCGTACGTGTTCCCACTCTTTACTGTGAAGAGGCACTAGAACAAAGGAAGCTTGTCACAGTTTTTGACGATTGGCATATTCCAAGTGTGCCATTTTCTATGATATATCATAGGGATAAGTACCGAACCGCTCGTTTATCTGCGTTTATCGACTTCGTAAAAAATAACCTGTAAGGGAAAAAGTGAACAGTTATCAGATCCTGTATAAGAATTCCGTAGTTTTGGCTGTTGATCTTGGCAGTAGCAATGCATCAGAAGAGATCCAAAGCTATAGCCAACAAGGCTTTAAGATCTTTAGCCGTATCATTCAAGCGGCCAGTGAAGAAAAGGCTATCTCAATCTTTAAAGCTGAAAACCTCTCGTCCAATAGCAATGAGAGCGTTAGCGTTAAGAGCATCTTTTTGTTTAGAACCAACAAACTTCAGCGTTTGGCTTATTTAGGGTACTCTGCAGCCAGTATTGCTGCCGTGATAGCGCTGATGATGCTTGTAACCAGCATGGGGGATTCTGCATTAGTGGTTATGATCCTCTATTCTTTGGCTTCATTTGGTTTGGATTAGGCTGTCGGTAGCACGCTGGAAGAACTGTGGTCATAACGGTTGGCTCTATCTGTTGGCATTGGTGGTTACCATGCTTCTAGATACCTTTATGATGGGCATTGCCGGAATAATTTTGTGGTTATATCTAATATTTGCACCACAAGCTAAAAGTGTTAATTACTCTTAGTTGACCATATTAATACCTAGTAGAAATAAAAAAGCTCAGAGAATTCTCTGAGCTTGCATATTATTCAATATCTAAAATACTTATCTAAGCTAATATGGCTTTATTCTGCTTTAATAATCTTTTCAGTGAGTCATGCATAATTGTCTTTTTGGAAAAGGTTAACCTTCCCGCTTCATAGACCTCTATCATCACGCCACTATCACAGCCGTCACAAAAGTTATTGCACCCTGTTTCAGCTAGAAAAGTATCCATCTTATAAGGGGATAGCTTGAACCTATCCAGTACTTGCCGCCCTTGGCAACTCTTGATTACTACTTCCATCTTCACTCCTTGAAGAACTGCTAGATTGTCCATTCGAATAGCATTCGATAATCTGATACTAGAGCAAATGATTAATCCATAAATAGATCTGTGTAATACTTTTAAATAATTAAATACTATCCGTGAATGTGTAGGCGGGGTTAATTTTCTAACTGTGAAGCGTCTCTAAATATTTCATACTTTAATAATCCTCAAGTGAATTGAACTATGTCACAGAAATTAGTTTGGCTTATTGTACGGATTATTTAGAGTTGACCGTTTATTATACGAAAATAACAGATACAAAAAAGGGCCGCATAAGCGACCCTTAGAAATCTGAGTTACAGATTATTATGCAGTAGCAAGTTGCTCTGCTTTCTCTTCAGTGATTGGGCGAGTTACTAGAGATAGAGCAACACACACACCCATCATTACCGCAGAGATAGTGTAAGCAAGGCCGTAACCGTCGCCGTTAGCCATAGAGAAGCCAACAACTGCAGTACCGATTGCACCACCGATACCCCCATGCAGTGTAAAGTACACCGTAGTTGGTACCATAGTTCTTCAGACCGTAGTATTCCGCAGTGATAGATGGGAATACTGCTAGTAGCGTACCGTAACCAACAGCTGCGATTGCAGTACCAAGGATTAGAGTCGCTTCAGTCTTGAAGGTTGCGAACAGAACCATGTTGATGCCCTGTAGCGCGAATGCGATGAATAGCGTGCGTAGACCACCAATCTTGTCAGAAAGGATACCTGCAGCAATACGACCGCCTGAGTTAAATACCGCTAGGATAGAAGCAAGGTAAACCGCGTTTGGCAGGTTAGCTTGAACACTAGCAATAGTTGTGATGTTTGCAATGATCATCAGACCGGTTGCAGATGCGAACGCGTACATTACCCATAGAGAGTAGAACTGAGGCGTTTTCAGCATTGCTTTCCAAGAGATGTCTTTACTCTGCTTAACAACAACTGGAGCTGCACCCTCTTTAACTTTAGGTGCTGCAGGAACATAGCCCGCTGGTGGGTTGTTGATAGTTGCTGCGAGTGGCACTGCAATCACAAGAACACCAATACCAAGGATCAGGAAGCTGTCGTCGATACCGAAGTTATTGATAAGAGATGCAGTCAGTGGAGCAAGATAAACAGCTGCCAGACCGAAACCAGATGCGATTAGGCCGTTAACCATACCTTTCTTAGACGCGTGGAACCACTTCATTGCCGCTGGAGACAGACAAGCATAGCCGAAGCCGATACCAGCACCTGCAACAACACCGAAGGTTAGGCTCAGCATAGCTGGAGTAGTCGCGAAGCTAGATGCGATCATACCAAGACCAGTCAGCGTAGCACCTAGGATAAGAATGTTACGTGGACCCATACGGTCTTGAAGGATACCAGCAACCAAAAAGTGCAATAGAGAAAGTTACGGTTGCGATAGCGTAAGGTTGAGAAGCGTCTGCAGCGTTCCAACCTAGGTCTGTTACTAGAGCTTTGTTGAAAACACTCCAAGCATACAGAATGCCTAGACATAGGTTGATACAGAATCCTGCCACAAGAATTCGCATCGCTTTATCAAACTTGTTCATATTTGTTCTCAGCGTTGATTCGGTTTGGTATCCGACTGTTTAATTGTTCGAACCGTTAAAATATTTTTGAAACTTTCAACAATTCAAAGAGCATGGGTGCGCGAATTGTACACAAGTTTTTTGTGAAGTGAATCCCTTTTTCTCATTTTAGAGAAATTATTTTCCATACAATTGGCAAGGGCTTACCGTGTAGCATTTTGTGATGTAGATCTGCCTATATTATGGATAAAAATAGGGGGCTAATTGCATACAAAAGAGGGGGTGTCCATACCTTGGGTGATCCCTACGACAAAAATTTAAATAGATTAAACTTTTACAAAATAGCAACATTTAGAGTGTGGTTTTAAGGGTTTGAATTGCAAATGCTGATTTGATAAGCCTTTGTAGTGATCGGCAGATATTAAACTTGTTAAAGCCTTGTGAAATGTAGGGTCGTGATAAATTTCTGTACAAAAAACATGCAAAATAATGGTTTCAATCTGTGTCTTTTTCATTCAAAATGCGTATAAAACTTAGTTTTCAAATTTGAAGGATGCTTTACTAACTATTAGTGGGGTTTGTATGAAGATTTTCTTACTTCTGTTGGTTTCCGTTTCTGCCGGTGCAGCGTCAGCTGAACATTTACACTCTTTCCTTTACGGGCTGGGTACTGCGTCGCTAGCTGTGGCTCTTGTTTTTGGTTTGCCTTCCGTTCTACGCGTTGGCCACAACTTGCTGTTTTCCTACTGCTAGTAGGTATGCTTTCTAAGCTAACCGTTACGGTAACAGCGACAATGATAGGTGTTAAAGCAGGTCATATTACCTCGCCATTCATTTTCTCGCTTTCGTACCTGTTCTTCGCAGTGGCAGTGACCTACGTGTACTTCTACTTTAAAGACAAAGCGACTAATCGCCGTCTTGGTCTTTCTAAGGCAAAAGAAGCACAAGCTTAATCAAAGCATTCTGATGAAAAGCGTCGATCGTTATCGGCGCTTTTTTATGCCTCTCTTTTTCCATCTAAAAGCAGGATCACAGTGCGGATCCTCATATTCGGTATATCCTTTAGTGATTGAATTCATAAGGGATTAGCCTATGTTTCCCCTCTATCGTGCCGAACAAATTAAGCGTAGCGAGCCTGTAGCCGCCCAAACCGTTGGCATCTCCATGTATGAACTTATGGAGAGAGCGGGTTTTGCCGCCTTTGAACGCCTTAAACAGATGGCTGAGCCTGGCACTCATATATTGGTGTGTTGCGGTAGCGGTAATAACGGTGGTGATGGCTTCGTAGTTGCAAGGCAGGCCGCCATAGAAGGCTACTCGGTTACCCTATTTCAACCTAAGTTTTGCCACTCTTCCACCGATGACTCCTCCCACGCGAAGCAGTCATGGCTCAATATAGGCGGCAATATAGAAAGCGAGTTTCCTAATGGTGAGTTCGAGCTTATTGTTGATGGCTTACTTGGTACAGGTCTTTCTGGCGCTGTTCGTGAGGAGATGCTGTATGTCATCAGACGCATCAATGCCCTTCAGAGTAAGGTGCTCTCTCTAGATGTGCCTTCAGGGCTTCAGGCGGATACTGGCGTTATGTTGGGCGGATGCGTTCGCGCAGATACTACTGTCTCCTTTATAGGAGCTAAAACTGGGCTGGTAACCGGCAGAGCCAAAGCAGTGGTGGGTGAGTTATTTATCGCAGAGTTGGGAGTAGGGGAAGCCTTTGCAGATCTTGAGCGACCGGTCGCGAGTATCTTTGACAAGCCCCAGGCACTAGAGGTCCTGCCTAAGCGAGGTGAGTGCTTTCACAAAGGAGAGAGCGGCAGAGCGACTTTGGTTGGCGGTGCTGCAGGCTTTAGTGGCGCTATCATCTTGGCTTCCCAAGCCTGTGCTCGCAGTGGAGCTGGTCTTGTCAGTGTTATCAGTAGTGAACAAACCCAGGCACCTTTACTCAGTCGTCAGCCAGAGATAATGGTGCACAGCTATGATTCTGGGGACTTATCGGAATCGTTAATTGAGCGCGTAGAGCGCTGTAATGCGTTAGCGGTAGGCCCCGGCTTGGGGCAAGGAGAATGGGGTAAGAAACTTCTTAAACTTACATTCAAGCAAAACCAAATCTCGAAAGTGTTCGATGCCGACGCGCTCAATCTCATCGCCAACATGGATTCGGTGCCGGATTTAACTGGCTCCATAATTACCCCACATCCCGGCGAGGCAAGCCGATTGCTGGGCATTTCTATTCAAGAGGTGGAGTCTGATAGATACGCTGCTGCACGTCGTTTGTATGAAAAGTATCATGCAATCACCTTGCTAAAAGGCTCTGGCACCATTATTTATAACGGAAAAGAGAAGTTTGTGATTCGCGCGGGGAATCCAGGCATGGCTAGTGGCGGTATGGGAGATGTACTCACCGGCATTTTAGTTGCACTACTAGCGCAAGGTTTGGGTACCACTGAAGCTGCGACATTAGGTGCTTGGTTGCATTCTTCTGCGGCCGATAGAGTGGCGGCAGATGGTGGAAAGATAGGAATCTTAGCCTCAGACCTTCTCCCTCACATCAGAGAGCTAATGAATCTTGAAGGTGATCTACCTCGCAGTTCCTAAGAAACTTAAGAAAAGTACGACTTTTTAAGTTATTGATTTTAAATGTTTTGATTGTTTTTAAAGCGAATTTTGGACGGATCTGGACAAATTTCTATTGTGATAAAAAATTTACGTCCTATAATGCTGAAAACCGGAGCGTCTGCCAACGCTCCGGTTTTTTGTGTCCGTAGAATGGTCATCGCTTCTGCCAAAGCTCAGACCTGCATTGTAATTGGCACATCATCTATTGAAGTAAGGAAATGCAACAATGCGTATCGAACAAGAACTTAAGTTAGGCTTTAAAGATGTACTGTTTCGCCCGAAGCGTTCAACACTAAAAAGTCGTTCTCAAGTAAATTTAACCCGCGAGTTTACATTCAAGCATAGCGGTCGTCAATGGTCTGGTGTACCTGTAATTGCAGCAAACATGGATTCTGTGGGCAGCTTCGAAATGGCAGCGGCTCTAGCTGAGCACGACGTAATGACTGCAGTGCACAAGCACTACACAGTTGAGCAATGGGCTGAGTTCGTTCAAAACGCTGATGTTAAGACTCTAAACAACGTATTCGTATCTACTGGTACTTCAGAAGCTGACTTTGAAAAAACTAAGCAGATCATGGAGTTATCAGAAGAGCTAATCTTCATCTGTATCGATATCGCAAACGGCTACTCAGAGCACCTAGTTGAGTACGTACAAAAAGTACGCGCTGAGTTCCCTAACAAGGTTATCTCTGCTGGTAACGTAGTAACTGGCGACATGTGTGAAGAGCTAATCCTTGCTGGTGCTGACATCGTTAAAGTTGGTATCGGCCCAGGTTCTGTATGTACTACACGCGTTAAAACTGGTGTTGGTTACCCACAACTTTCTGCAATCATCGAGTGTGGTGACGCAGCGCACGGCCTTGGCGGCATGATCATCGGTGACGGTGGTTGTTCATGTGCAGGTGACGTTTCAAAAGCATTCGGTGGCGGTGCTGACTTCGTAATGCTTGGCGGTATGCTAGCAGGTCACGAAGAGTCAGGCGGTGAAGTAATCGAGCAAGACGGCAAGACCTTCATGAAGTTCTACGGCATGTCTTCACAAAGCGCGATGGACAAGCACTCTGGCGGTGTTGCGAAATACCGTGCAGCTGAAGGTAAAACCGTACTTCTACCTTACCGTGGTAGCGTTCACGGCACTATCTCAGATATCCTGGGCGGTGTTCGTTCAACTTGTACATACGTAGGCGCAGCGAAGCTTAAAGAGCTAACCAAGCGTACTACCTTCATCCGCGTACAAGAGCAAGAGAACAACGTATTCGGTAAAGAGTAAGCCGATACTTTGAATCAATAAAAAGAGCCGCTGTAAAGCGGCTCTTTTTTATGTATGCGTTCTTAATTAAACGAATAACGCTCAATTACCTCAACTGAGGTGTCTTCGATAAGCTGATGGGTAATATCACAAATCAGAGCTATAACTGCTGGCGTTACGCCGTAGGCGATGCAACTGAAGAATCGTTGTAGATGATCCGTTAGGGTTTTATAGAATTGCTCTGCATTTTGCCAACTGCCTTGATACTCAATGGCTTGTACTTGTTCTGTATCAAGCAATAGCTTTAGAGGCTCTAGCTCCGGATTTTCTATATCACCTTCGATGGTCGTTGCCATCTTATCCAGTTGCACCTTTATAAATAGCGCAACCTGCTCTTCAGTCTTTAGCTGCTGAAGTAGTAATAGCTTTCCCTGCCTTATTGTTGTTCTTGTCCCGAATTTCCAGTTTTCTGAAGTGTACATAAGGATTACTCAGGTTGAATTATTGGCACAGTGTACGATTTCTTTGAATAGTTACTTGTCATTTTACGCCCCTTATTAAAGTACTGATCTAAGGGCAAAAAAAGCCCACTCAAATCTGCACTAATAACAGAGAGTGGGCAGAGACTAAGATATTGCCCCTGCGAGCAGGTATCTAGCCCAATGGTAGTCATTCGGCGATATTGTGATACTTAGGCTTGTTGCTTCCAGTTAATCGCATTTACTTGTCATCAAATGGCAATCTAAATTGAATAACTCACGTATTCTATGCGCCTTGTTTAAGAGTCTTTATAAGCAATTACAACTGAGGTTAATGAATATGATGAGTGTAGTTTTGAAAAAAGTGGTCCCCCCTAAGCCTTATCTGGTTTTGGGTAATAGAATGTTTATTCTTTCTATTGTACTGCTAATCATCAGTGCGTATCTCTATGACGTCGGTGAAGCCTTTGTGGCGGTTGAGGTGGGGATCATTCACTACCTTTTCTGTCTAAAGTTCTCTTCATCTGAGTCGGCTGTTAAGGGTAGCTTGATACCTTTGCTGATTACGCTAATTGCGGTTCCGCTATCCCTTGTGGCAATGCCTTGGGCGCCGTTAACCACAGCAATCTTTACTTTTGTATTGGTGCTGTTTGAGCGTGATTCGCATCACCAAGGCGTGCCTAAGTACATACTGCCGCTGACTTTCTTGTTGTTGTCTATGATGATGGTGCCATCAAACGTTGACCCAATTGCGCTTATGACTCAGCGTGCTGTGTCTGTAATTTTGGGTATCGTGGTTGCGATAGTTGCGGCAACCATTATTTGGCCAAATCCTGAGAGTGGAAGCGAGCAAGCCAAGCAAGCATATAAACTGAATAAGGTCGACCTGAAGTATTCTGTGCGTAAGGCGCTAGGTGTTGGTCTTATTCTTTGTTTAGGTCTTATCGGCGGTAGCGGCGCGGCACTGGGAGCGTATCTATTTATGATGATCACAGCCCGCTGACTAAGAATCTAGCACCAAAAGCTTGGGAGCGATTGAGTGGTACCGTTCTGGGAGCACTAGTTTACATTCCCCTTGGCTTGATTTTGTCTATTGTGAATTCTCCAACGTTAGTAAATGTCATCACTTGGAGCCTAGTGATTGTGTCGCTGTACATGATTTTGGTTTATCTGGAGCACAACTATACGGTTGCTACTGCGTTTATCATGCTATTGATATTAGCTGTATCCGTAGGCCCATTTAATAGCGAAATAGTTGAGGCCGTACTTATGCCTAGACTGTGGTTCACTATTGTTGGAGGTGTCAGCATGATCATCTTGGGGCTCTTGATCCCATTACGTGAAGCTGAACTCCAGTGACATCATGATAAGTTCGCCGACTTAAGGAGTACGAGGAGTTTACGGTAGCTATTTTTACCCCATAACAAGACATAGGTGTAATCCCGCAGGCCTATTCTCTATACGCCTTTAATTTGTTATCTGGCATGAAATGGCAACTTTAAAACAATAAGTTTCGATAGACTAGCGCCCAGAGAAAACCTAAATATCGTCCAGAAATTAAACGCAAAACAAATGAGCAAAAAAATAGAAAAACGAATACGCCGTAAGTGGTATCACAAGGCTTTAGGTGCTGAAGAGCGTTGGCTAAAAGCTGATGGAAGCATCGTCTATATAGGTGGAATCCTGGGATTACTTAGTCGGAGACAATAGACCTTTTACTGCTTGGTAGTTACTCCAAATCTGGTTCTTTAGAGCGCTCCAATTGGGGCGCTTTTTTAGTTTTCGGTAAGAAGGCAACCTGACAGCTTGATGGTGCCGTTTACTTGGTGACTTTCTTTTTGGCTAACAGTTTGTCGATGACCTCGGCTATGGTATTCCTTGAGGTGTTTATCAGTGCGCCTAGTTCTGAATAGTTAAGGTGCACGGTTTTGTTTTCATCCACAGTAGCGAGGAAATTAAGAGCGCGGCTAACTTTTAGGGTAGGGTTCTTCTCTTTACGGATAAACAGAAGTAGCGAAGACGCATTGAGTTTTTTTGATACCGATGCCAGTAACAGATGGTTTAGTTCGATAGAGACCTCGAGTAATCGTCGCACTTTAGAAAGAGAAATATAAAGGGCTCTAGATTCTTGCATACAACGAATATCGCAATGTCATTGGCTAGGTTGTAAGGCATAGGCATCGTTGATGATCATGCCAGGACCATACACTTTAAAGGCGTGTTCTTGACCTTCTTCCAAGGTAGGTTGTGCGCCGAACATACCAGATATAGGAAATATTAGATTAACGGGTTCTGCGCCTTCTAGGGCAACTAAATGGCCTTTTTCTATTGTCTTCACTGAGCCATACTAAATAGGGTTTCAGCCAATTCCATCGAAATATCTAGCTTCTGCTTTAAAACCAGAACCTCCATCGAATACGTCATTTCCCAATCCTCAACTGCGCCTTAGAGGGGAAATATTATCTGACGTTAGCTTCCTCATCTAACGATCAATTTTAAACAAATGTGTCCCTTTCTAACGAGGGTTTGATCCTACATATGCGGTTGTACAAGTCTCGTCAGCTGCCGAATAATCCTTGCCATCGATAACAAGCAGGCACTCATCAGCCTGCTGATTCTTATCGATTTTTCATTCTCTGAATGCCATTGACCCCGAAATGAAATGGCACCTCATTATAAAAATAAGGATCGGTTTCTACTATGAAATTAAAGCTAGTGACTATTGCAGTGGCGAGTACCTTTGCAGCCCCTTTTGCAACTGCAGCCACGGTTTTTCAAGATGATAAAACTACCCTAAACATCGGCGGCCGTGCTGAGGTTCGTGGTAACTTCTCTGACGCAAACAAGACAGACGAAAACGGTAGCAGCTATTCAGATGCATCTCGCGTACGTTTGAGCGTTGATGGTACTCAGAAGATGTCTGAAGACGTGTCTTTCTTCGGTAAATATGAGTTTGAATTGACCGAAAACGAAGACGGTGCAAAAGACGATGTTGCAGTTAATACTCGTCACCTATTTGCCGGTGTTCAATCTACCTACGGTAACTTCTACTACGGTCATCAAACAATGCGGTTACCTATCTTACCGATTGGACGGATATGGCGGAAACCTACAGTGGTTACATCAATGAATACACAGTAGCGACCGCTGACCGTGCGAAAAACGTGCTCAAGTATGAGATGACGTTTAATAATGGTCTAAGCGTGCACGTTGACGGCAACTTCAACTCAGACAGCGAGAGTGCTCAGAGCGATGGCTACGGCGCAGTAGTGGCTTATGCTCTACCTATGGGTGTTGAAGTGGGTATTGGTTACGCATCGAGCGATGAAACCTATGGTGCTGGCAACAAAACTGACCGCTCTGATGCTTATATGGCGGCAGCAAAATACACCAATGACAACGGTCTTTGGTTAGCGGCACTTTATCAAGGCGGTAGTATCTCTAAAGAAGGCGTGAAGGTTCTGACTATAACGCAGCAGATGCTTACCTTGGCTACGCGTTTGGTGATAACAACGTAAACCTGACCTACAGCTACTTCTCCGCAGATGACATCAAAGAGCTAGACATCAACTTTATTGGTCTTGAGTATGCTCGCTACATCGGTGACATGGCATTCTTTGGAAGCTATAAGATCAACCTGCTTGACGAAGGTCAGGGTGGTATCGGTGATAACGACCAAGACGAGATCATGCTTGGTATGCGTTACACCTTCTAAGTGTTAAAAGTGAAAAATCCCGACTCTCAATGAACTGACCCCCAATAG